>JBCDCB010000006.1:0-103334 GCA_039182735.1 Planctomycetota bacterium | reverse complement strand
GGGGGGGGGCGCCGCCGGGCGGGCGCCCCCCCCCCCCCCGGGCCCCCGGGTCCCCCCGTGTGGGCGCGGGGGGGGGGTGGGGGTGGGGGCTGGCGCCGGGCCCCCACGCCGCGGAGGCGTTCGATCACGCGGTCGAGGCGGGAGCGGATGGTGGGGTAGGAGACGCCGTAGGTCTTGGCGAGTCCCTTGAGCGACCCGGACTGGAGCACGAGTTCGGTGATGAGGTCGAGGTCCTCCGCGGTGAGGCTTGAGAGGGGGTGCGCCGGCTCGGCGGCACGAGACGCCGGTGGCGAAGATGTTGACATTGTTGAAGTCATCTTTCGCATTGTGTATCATTGTTGAACAATGTCAAGCACCTTTCGTCGATTATTCAACTTGGGGTGCTCGGATACCATGCGCTCATGATTCAACTGAGCGTGAACATCGATCACGTCGCGACGATCCGACAGGCCCGCCGGGGGGCGGAGCCCGATCCGCTCCGCGCGGCGCACGAGTGCGAACTCGGCGGGTGCGATGGCATCACGGTGCACCTGCGCGAGGATCGGCGGCATATCCAGGACCTCGACGTCGAGCGCCTCCGCGACTTCGTGCAGGTCCGGTTCAACCTCGAGATGGCGGCGACGGACGAGATGGTCGCGATCGCTCGACGGGTCAAGCCGCACACCGTGATGCTGGTGCCCGAGGGCCGGCACGAGCTAACCACCGAGGGGGGGCTCGACGTGGCCGGTCAGCACGATGCGCTCGCGCGGGTGGTGGACAAGATCCGCGAGGCGGGCTGCCAGGTGAGCGCGTTCATCGATCCGGACTGCGCGCAGGTAGACGCGGCCAAAGCGTGCGGGTTCGACGTGTGCGAGGTGCATACGGGCCCGTACGCGCACGCGTTCGCCGAGGCGGGGGGCGACTTCCGTCGCAAGGCCCTGTGCGACGCGCTTGATGCGGTGAGCGAGGCCGGCAAGCACACGCGCGAGTGCGGGATGCGCTTCAACGCGGGGCATGCGTTGCACGTGACGAACGTGGGCCCGATCGCGGCGCTGCCGGGCGTGAGCGAGCTGCACATCGGTCACGCGATCGTGAGCCGATCGGTCTTCATCGGTCTTCGTGCGGCGACGCGCGAAATGAAAGACGCGATGGTGCGCGCGAACGTCTCGCGCGGGACGAGCCAGTCGTGATGGGAAGGATCGAGCCTGCTTGTGTGCGGGACCCGCGCGTCTAGATCGCGGGTTCGTTGGGCGGGATGCTCGACGTGCGGCGCACCTTGATGCCCTCGCGCGTGCCCTCGCCCGGTTCCGGTTCGAGTTCCTCTTCGTGCGCGCGGATGTACTGCTCGCAGACGTCGGCGGCGTGCTGAATGTCGTCGGTGAGCACGACGAGGTCGAGGTCGTCGGCGCCGATGGTCTTGTAGTGATCGCGGAGCGTGGCGCGGATCCAGTCGTGGAGCCCGGACCAGAACTCGGTGCCGACGCAGACGACGGGGAAGGGCGCGATCTTGTCGGTCTGGATGAGGGTGAGGGCTTCGAAGAACTCGTCCATCGTCCCGAAGCCGCCGGGGAAAATGACGAAGGCGCGGGCGTACTTGACGAACATCACCTTGCGGCAAAAGAAGTAGTTGAAGTCGAGCTTGATGGTCTGGTAGGGGTTGGGCTCTTGCTCGTGCGGGAGCGCGATGTTGAGCCCAACGGAGACGCCGCCGGCGTCGCAGGCGCCGCGGTTGGCTGCTTCCATGATCCCGGGTCCGCCGCCGGTGATGACGGCGAGGCCTCGCGTGGCGAACTCGGCGGCGAGCGCACGGGCCTGCTCGTAGACGGGGTCGGTCGGGGGCGTGCGTGCGGATCCGAAGATGGAGACGGCGGGTGGGAGGGTGGCGAGGGTCTCGAACCCGTCCACGAACTCGGACATGATCTTGAGGACGCGCCAGGACTCGGCGCTGCCGTGGTTGGGACCGGTGAAGGGCGCGGGGTTCATTCGGCGGCTCCGGCGGATCGGGCGGGCGTGGAACCCGCGAATTTCTTGGAGAGTCGTCGGGGGCGTGCTACGATCGCTCCTCTATGCCGACCAACGCACGATCACGCAAGTCGAGCGCCTCCCGGAGCGGGTCACCCAAGAAAAAGACCGGTTCTCGCGGTGGGGCGAAGTCGCGCGCCAGCAAAGCGCCCAAGATCACCAACTACCGAGAGGCGCAGGAGTGGCTCTTCGATCGGGTGGACGTCGAGATGACGCGCCCGTCGCGGGTCACGCCCGACGCCTTCAAGCTCGACCGCATCCGGAAACTGATGCACGCCTTGGGCGACCCGCAGGACACGCTGCAGATCGCCCACATCGCCGGGACCAACGGCAAGGGCTCGGTCAGCGCGATGGTCAGCGCGTGTCTCCGCGGTTGCGGCTGCGCGGTGGGCGTCTACTCGAGCCCGCACTTGACGGACCTGCGCGAGCGGATCCAGATCAACGGGCAGGTCATCTCGCACCCGCGGTTCGTGGACGGGATGCGCCGCCTCGCGGAGGCGGCGGACAAGATCCCGGCCAAGTGGGGCACGCCGACGTTCTTCGAACTGATGACGGCGCTCGCGCTGCTCGACTTTGCCGAGCAGGCGGTGGACGTCGCGATCGTCGAGGTCGGGCTGGGCGGTCGTCTGGAAGCGACGAACATCGTGAAGCCAGCCGTCACCGCGGTCACGCAGATCGGTCGCGATCACGAGAGTTTCCTGGGTGAGACGCTGGGGGACATCGCGCGAGAGAAGGGCGGGATCTTCAAGTCGGGCGTGCCGGCGATCACGTTCAAGCAGCCCGGCGAGGTGATCGAATCGCTCAAAAAGTGCGCGGAAGAGGCGGGCACGTCGCTCTCGATCGTGGGCAAGGACATCGAGTTCTCGTGCCGATTCGAATCGACGCCGCGGTTCGGCCCGCAGACGCGCGTGGGTGTGTTCGCAGAGCACAGCGAGTTCGAGCACGTGCCGGTCCCGCTGCACGGCGAGCACCAGGCGTGGAACTGCGGGCTGGCGCTGGCGATCGTGGACCGTCTGCGCGGGAGCGGGTTCGAGCTGGACGATCAGAAGATCATGGAAGGTCTGGCGAGCACCGAGCTCCCCGGGCGGATGGAACTGATCCGCAAGGAGCCGCGGGTGTACGTGGACGGCGCGCACAACCCGCAAGCGCTGGCGGCGCTGGTGCGCTCGATCGGCGCGTACGTGACGTACGACTCGATGATCACGATTTACGGCTGCAGCGCGGACAAGGACGTGGAGGAGTGCCTCCGCCAGATCAGCGTCGGCGCGGACAAGCTCATCTTCACGCGCGCCAAGGGCAACCCGCGCGCGGCGGACCCGAACGACCTCGCCAGGCGTTTCGCGGAGGTGAGCGGGAAGATGTGCCAGGTCGCCGAGACGCTGGAAGACGCGGTCTCGATCGCGCTCCGCGGCGCGTCACGCGACGACGTGATCTGCATCACCGGCAGCTTCTATCTTGCGGGCGAAGCGAAGAAGCTGGCGGCGAAGTCCGCCGCCGCCCGCGCCGCCCATGGCTGAACGCGTTGCCATCGCGTTCGTGTGCGTGCTGGCGTTCGTGATCGCGTCGTGCGGTCCGAGCGGGAGCACGATCATGTACAGCGACCGCATCTACCCGCCGGTGGAGCCGGAGCGGGTGCTGCTGGTCTTCGGACCGACGGACCGTGAGCACCTGGCGATCGCGGGGTTGACGGGCGAGGCGGATTCCTCAGAGTTCGGGAGCATCAGCGAGGCGGAGCAGGCTGCGGCGGGCGAGCTGCGCCGTCGCGCGGGCGAGATCGGCGCGCAGGCCGTCGTCGAGGTCGAACGCGTGGTGCTCGATTCCGGCACGCGCACGTCGTACACCGAGTTCGGGAACGACCACGAGTGGTACCGCGATCGCCACGGGCGCTACCGCTACCGAGGAGGCAGCGGGATCACGACGGGGTCGGCCTCGACCTCGATCACCTACAAGGTCCTGCTCCGCGGGGTCGCGATCCGCTTCACGGACTGAGTTCCGCGCGGTGGCGGCGATACACTCGCGGCTATGTCGAGCGCACCGAGCAACACCGATCAGCATGCCGGCGAAGAGACCGGCGGGACCGCGCACCGCTATACCGCGAGGCTCGCGGGCGACATCGAGGCCCGCTGGCAGCAGTACTGGGCGTCGCACCAGACGTTCCTGACACCCAACCCGGGCATGCCCGGATGGGACGGCGACAAGCCGAAGTTCTACTGCCTCGACATGTTCCCCTACCCGTCCAGCGCCGGGCTGCACGTCGGGCACCCCGAGGGGTACACCGCGACGGACATCATCAGCCGGTATAAGCGCATGCGCGGGCACAACGTGCTGCACCCGATGGGGTGGGACGCGTTCGGGCTCCCCGCCGAGCAGTACGCCATCAAGACGGGCGTGCATCCGGCGAAGACGACGCGCGAGTCGATCGACAACTTCCGCCGCCAGTTGCAGCGATTCGGCTTCTCGTACGACTGGTCGCGCGAGTTCGGGACCATCGACGAGGGCTACTACAAGTGGACGCAGTGGATCTTCCTGCGTTTGTACAACGCGTGGTTCGATCCCGAGCAGAACAAGGCCCGGCACATCGATGAGCTGATCGCGATGTTCGAGCGCGGCGACCGCCCGGTGCGTTTCAACCAAGAGGCGGCGGAGCTCGACAGCAACACGCGCGGGCGCGACCTCAAGGCGTGGGGCGAGCTCGATGAGGCGACGCGCCACGCCGTGCTCGCGTCGTACCGCCTCGCGTACATCGGCGAGCAGACGGTGAACTGGTGCCCGGCGCTGGGCACGGCGCTCGCCAACGAAGAGGTGATCGACGGGCGCAGCGAACGCGGGTCGCACCCGGTCGTGCGCAAGCCGCTCAAGCAGTGGATGCTGCGGATCACGGCGTACGCGGAGCGCCTGCTCGACGGGCTCGCGGGCGTGGACTGGCCGGAGTCCACGAAGACGCAACAGACCGAGTGGATCGGTCGCAGCGTCGGCGCGCACATCGACTTCGAGGCGGGCAAGCGGCGCATCCGCGTCTTCACGACTCGTCCCGATACCGTCTTCGGTGCCACGTACATGGTGCTCGCGCCGGAGCACCCGATGGTCGATGAGCTGCTCGGCGAGAAGTACGGCGACACCGTGCCGAAGGCGTGGATCGGCGGCGGGTTCGATGACGCGGAAGACCTCGTCGCGCGCAACGCGACGCCTCGAGAACTGGTGGACGCGTACCGCTCCTACGCGGCGGGGCGGAGCGATCTGGAGCGTCAGGCCGAGAGCAAGACCAAGTCGGGCGTCTTCATCGGCGCGTACGCGCTCAACCCGGCGAGCGGCGAGCGCGTGCCGGTGTTCATCGCGGACTACGTGCTGATGGGCTACGGCACGGGCGCGATCATGGCGGTGCCGGCGCACGACCAGCGCGACTTCGAGTTCGCGCAGGTCTTCGAGCTGCCGATCCGCGACGTGGCGTACCCGCGTCTGTACCAGGCGATGCACTTCTATGCGGAGCACATCGCTGACGAGGAACGCGCGGACGACGAGCGTTGGCGCGGCGTGCTCGCGGATTTCCTCGGGATCACGACATCGCGCGACGGAGACCCGGAGTCGTTCGCGGAACTGCTCGCGCAGGTCCGCAAGCCGCGCGTCGAGCAGGGCGAAGCGCCGGAGTGGCGGCGCGAGTTCATCGAAGGCGCGCAGCTGGATGCGGTCGGCGGGACGGGGCTGCGGCGCGGGAGCGTCAAGATCACGTGGCTCGACGCGATCGAAGGACTGGGGTTCAAGGACGCCGAAGACTTCGTGACAACGTTCGAGCACGGCGGGCTGTACACGAAGCTCGGCGAGGCGATGCCGGGCGTCGGGCGGATGGTCAACTCGACGGGCGAGGGCGTGTCGCTCGACGGCTTGACGGTCGATGAGGCCAAGGCGCGGATCGTCGAGCATCTGGAGGTGGTCGGTCGCGGCGAGGCGAAGGTGAACTACCGCCTGCGCGACTGGCTCTTCAGCCGCCAGCGCTACTGGGGCGAGCCCTTCCCGATCGTGTACGACGAGCAGGGCCTGCACCGCGCGGTGAGCGCCGACGCGCTGCCGGTGACGCTGCCCGACCTCGCGGACTACACGCCCGAGGTGAGCGACGATCCGAAGCCGCTGCTGGCGAAGGCGACGGAGTGGATCAACACGCGCGCCGGCATCGCGGGTGTCGAAGGGCTGGCGAGCGACGCGCCGGTGACGCGCGAGGCGAACACGATGCCCGGCTGGGCCGGCTCGTGCTGGTACTACCTGCGCTACTGCGACCCGCACAACGACGAACGGTTGGTGGGCGAAGAGGCCGAGCGCGCGTGGATGGGCGAGAACGGTGTGGACCTGTACATCGGTGGCGCCGAGCACGCGGTGCTGCACCTGCTGTACGCGCGGTTCTGGCACATGGCGCTCTACGACCTGGGTGAGGTCGGCAGCCCCGAACCCTTCCGCAAGCTGTTCCATCAGGGGCTCATCACGAGCTACGCGTACGCGCGCCCGGACAAGACGCTTGTTCCGGTGGACGAAGTCGAAGAGCGCGCCGACGGGACATTCGTCGAGACCGCGACGGGCAACTCGTGCACGCAGACGACGGCCAAGATGAGCAAGTCGCTGAAGAACGTCGTGAACCCGGATGATGTCATCGCGGAGTTCGGCGCCGACACGTTCCGCCTATATGAGATGTACCTCGGCCCGCTCGAACAATCCAAGCCGTGGAACACGCGCGACATGGTGGGGATGCAGCGGTTCCTGCAGCGCGCGTGGCGGCTGACGGTGGACGAAGAAACGGGCGAAGGCGTCTTCCTCGAAGAGGCCAACCCGGAGACCGAGAAGGCGCTGCACCGCACGATCGCAAAGGTCGGTGGCGACATCGAGCGGCTGGCGTTCAACACGGGCATCAGCGCGATGATCGAGTTCGTGAACGGCGCGACGAGCGCGAAGCCGAGCGGGCTGACGCGCGATCAGGCGTCGCGCTTCGCGCTCATCCTGTGCCCCTTCGCCCCGCACATCGCCGAGGAACTGTGGGGCATCGCGGGCAACGGGCCGGTGTGCTCGCTGCACCCGTGGCCGGCGTACGACGAAGCGATGCTCACCGACGACGAGGTCGAGATCGCGGTGCAGATCATGGGCAAGACGCGGGCGAAGCTCATGGTGCCTGCGGACGCCGCGCCGAAGGCCATCGAGGACATGGCGATGTCCGACGACGCGGTGAAGGCGCTCATCGACGGCAAGACGGTGCGCAAGGTGATCGTGGTGCCCGGGCGGCTGATCAACATCGTCGCGAACTGAGCGTACTCGCGCGCCGGCGCTTACGGCGTGGACTCGCGGAGCGAGCGGATGCGCTCGCGCACGCGGTCGGCGCGGTCCTCGGCGAGCCGGCGCTGCGTCGCGGTCTGCGTGCGGTCCTCCGCGGCACGCTCGCTCGATTCGAGCAGGCGCTCGAGATTCCGCAGGACCTGATCCGGGTTGGGCTCGTCGATCTCGATGGTCGGGCGCTCGGCGGGCGCCTCGTCGGCTTGCTTGGCGAGCGAATCGAGGCGGACCGGGCGGACGCTCCGGTTGGAGGAGACGGGCGAGCCGCGACGCTTTTTGAACCAGCCGAAGTCGGTGTAGGCACCGGCGGGGTGGATGAGCGGGTCGCGGTTGGCGCGGGGTCGCCTGCCGACGAGCCCGGAGAGATCGGACGCGAGCTCGATGACGCGCTGCTCGCGGTCGCCCGATCCGAGGACGGCGATGCGGTGCGCCCACGCTTCTTCGAGCGTGCGCTGCGGGATGGGCTGCTGACCGAGCGATTCCCACGAGCCGAGCGGGAGGTTGGTCTCGATGACGGTGAAGAGTTGGTCGTCGTCCGGGCCTCGCTCGGGATCGTCAACGGGGCGTGCGATGATCGCGGGCATCGTGGCGCCGGCGGGGTGGGACTTGATCGCCGCGCCGACGAACTGGTTGTACGACTGACGCGGGATGGGCAGCCCGTTGACCGAGACGATGACGTCGTTGGGTCGGATGAGCCCGGCATCGACCGCGGGGAAGCCGCGGCCCTCTTCGACGCGGCCCACGATGACACCTTCAACGGAGGGGTTGAACCCGCCGAACCCGAAGCCCAACGCCCCGCGGGGCGTCGCGTCGAAGCGCGACCGCGCCACACGGAGCAACCGTGCGCGCTGCTCGGGGCTGAGTTCACGCTGCGAGTCGATCCACTCAAAGAGCTCCGCGTCGTTGCAGCGCAGGCGTTCGCTGAGCACCTGCGTGGCCTGCTCACGGATCTCGAAGTCGTCCACGCTGAGCCGTTCGACGAAGGTCAGGTAGCGGTCGTCGCCGAGCGAGATCGGGCGGGTGTCGGCGTCGCCCGACGCGGGCGCGTGGACGCCAAGCAGGGCACCGAGGAACACGCCGAGGATTCCGGCTCGTGGGGCTTGGCTCACGTCATCTCCTCCATGCGTCCAGCGGCCAGGACGGTCCGTCCGCTTACCCGAGGATCGCCCGCAGCGAATCCGCGGAGCGTTCGATCCACCCAACTCTACGCGCCACGGCGGGCAGGAAGTCACGGGCGCTGATAACGCCGAAACGCCCGGTCGTTGCGATCGGACCCAGCGCCTCGGCGACGAGCGACTCGATCATCAACGCGGGCAGGGCGGCGACCTCCGCGCGGCTGATCGGCGAGCGAGCACCCGCGTCGTACCCGTCGCAGAAGGCCCGGAAGAGCGTTTCGTCCACGCCGACGGCCCAATCGCTGGCGTTGTTCGGGATTCGATCAGAGCTGAACTGGAACGCGCCGCTCGCGATATCCAGGGCTCGCGGGCCCGTTCGGATGGTGTCAAGGTCGTAGATCGCGCCGACACGGTCCCGATCGAACGCGAGGTTCCCGGGGTGCCAGTCGCCGTGGATGGTGACCGCGGGCCAGCGTTCGACCCCGGCGTCGCGCGCGGCTTGGCGGGCGGCGTCGTAGGCATCGGCGAGCGACTCGCACGTGGAGCCCAGTTCCGGCTCGCCCAGGCGCTCGGGCAGCGCACGCAGACGTTCGCTCGTCTTCGGGATGGCGTGGTACGCGGGCGTGCGTGTGCCCGACGCGTCGATGCTCTCGGCGACCGCGTGGAAGACCGCGAGCGTGCGCCCGGCTTCGTGGGCCTGGCGCGGGCGACGCGCGAAGGGCTCGAGCGAGACGAACTCGAAGAGTTCGTAGAGCTGCGCGTGGTGACGCAGGAGCGTCTCGCCTTCTCGCGACGCGATCGTGCGCGGGATCGGGACGCCGGCATCGTGCAGACGGGCGCGCAGGGTGTGCGCGGTAATCGTGCGCGCGAGCCGATCGGCGGATTCGGTACGCCGTTTGAGCAGGCGCACGCCGCGCTGGCACTCGATGACGAGCTTGGGGGCGTCGCGCGAGCCGCGTTCGAGCAGGCAGAGGCGGTCGATCGACCCGAGGTCGTAGCGTGAGAGAACGATGGCGAGGGCCTCGGCGTCGAAGGCTTCGCTCACGCTGCGCTGGATCTTGGAATCGCCCGGCTGGGACATGGCGCCCTCGCGGGATGGTGCGCTACTCGACGTTCTGCACCTGTTCTTTGATGCGGTCGATGGCGCCTTTCACCTCGACGATGTCTCGGGAGATCTGCGCATCGCCGCTCTTGCTGGCGATGGTGTTCGCCTCGCGGAGCATTTCCTGCGCGAGGAAGTCGAGCGTGCGCCCGACGGGGCGGTCGTCGTTCGAGGTGAGCAGCGAGCGGAACTGGCCCATGTGCCCGCTGAGGCGCGCGAGCTCCTCGGCGATGTCGCTGCGCTCGGCGTACGCGGCGACCTCGCGGATGAGGTCCACCGGTTCGTTCTGCACGCCGGCGTTCTCGAGCAGCGTCTCGATGCGCGTGCGCAGGCGGGTCTCGTAGTCTTCGACAACACGCGGCGCGTGCTCGCGCAGGCGCCCGAGGCGTTCCTCGATGACCTTCTCGTGGCTGAGCAGGTCCTCGACGAGCAGCGCGCCCTCACGCACACGCATGGAAACGAGGTGGTCGCAGGCTTCGTCGATGAGCTTCTCGAAGATCGGGCGGACGCGGTCGAAGAAGGCTTCGTCGTCGGAGGGGGGGAGCAGCACCCCGGGCAGCCCCATGAGCGAGGTGACGTCGAACGTGGCGCCCCCGTCCATGACGCCGGGCACATCGCGGAGCTGCGACATGTAGCGCTCGATGGCCTGCGAGTTGATGGTGTAGGCGGCGGTCCCGCTGGAATCGCTGTACTTGCAGGTGGCGGTGATGGTGCCGCGGACGAGGCGCCTGCGGAGGGTGCTCTCGATGATCGGCTCGAGCGCCATGAGCTGCTCGGGGAGCCGGCTGGAGCACTTGAAGTACTTGCCGTTGAGGGAGCGGACCTCGACGAAGTAGTGGATGCCGCCCTCGTGGGTGGCGGCATCGCCGAACCCGGTCATGCTTCGGATCACGGGGTGTCGCCGCTTTCTTGGTTTGGCGCGGGTGCGTCCTCGCTGGGCTCGGTCTCGCCCGCGTCGGACTCATCGGGGGTGACGGGCTCGGAGGTGTCCTCTTCGAGGTTGCCCTCGATCTCGGTAGTGGTGGTCGGCGCGGCGGGGGTGTTCGCGTCGTCCTCGGTCGCTTCGCCCGCCGGGATGGCCTGCGCCTGCTGAACGGGCGCGGTGGGGGGCGTCACGAGGAAGTTGAGCGCGATGGAGAGCCCGATGAAGAGGAGGAAGACGAGGATGGTGGCGGTGGTGAGCGCGTCGCCGGTCTTGGCACCGAACGCGGTCTGCCCCGAACCGGAGTCGCTTCCGAACGCGCCGGAGAGTCCGCCGCCCTGCGGCTTCTGGATGAGCACCACGAGGATCATCATGATGCTGACGAGGACGAAGGTCGCGACGACGAGCCCGACGACGTATTGGCTGATGGCGAGCGAAAGCATGC
The DNA here is from genome assembly GCA_039182735.1 of Planctomycetota bacterium. GTDB lineage: Bacteria > Planctomycetota > Phycisphaerae > Phycisphaerales > UBA1924 > JBCDCB01. The sequence goes on along the minus strand of JBCDCB010000006.1, from coordinate 92,442 downwards.
GGAGGGGTTCCTTAGGTTCGGTGCTGGCGGGGTGCGGACCGACGCCCCGGCGCGGGTCCCGATGGTAGCCGCCCCGAGGCGGTCTGTCGGGTCAGGCCGGCTGCGCCGAACGGGCGGCCTCGACGATCGCGAGGAAGGCGTCCGCCTTGAGCGACGCGCCCCCGATCAGCCCGCCGTCGATGTCGGGCTGGGCGAGGAGCTCGGAGGCGTTGGCCGGCTTCATCGACCCGCCGTACTGGATCCGGATCGACGAAGCGGCGTCGATCCCGTAGAGGTCGGCGAGGACGGCGCGGCACTTGGCGTGCGCGTCCTGCGCGTCGCCGGGCGTCGCCGTCTTGCCCGTCCCGATCGCCCAGACCGGTTCGTACGCGATGGTCAGGCGGCCGAGCTGTTCGAGGGGCACGCCCTCGAGCCCGGTGCGCAGCTGGCGTTCGTTGACGGCGTCGGTCTCGCCCGCCTCGCGCTGCTCGATCGTCTCGCCGATGCAGAGGATGCACTGGAGGTCGTGCGCGAGGATGGCGCGGACCTTGCGGTTCACGTCGTCGTCGGTCTCGCCGATCACGTGGCGGCGCTCGGAGTGTCCGGCGAGGACGATGCGGACGCCGATGTCGGCGAGCATCTCGACGCTGACCTCGCCCGTGAAGGCGCCGTTGGATTCGTGGTAGCAGTCCTGCGCGCCGAGCAGAATGTTGACGCCCGACTCGCGGATCGCGTTGGCCACCGCGCCCAAGTAGACGAAGGGCGGGATGACCCCGATGTCCACGGAGTCGGCGGCGTCGCCCGCGCTGCGCGCCACGGCGGTGGCGAGTTCGACGGCGCTCGCCTTGTCGGTGTTCATCTTCCAGTTGCCGGCGACGAAGGGTCTGCGGGCGCTCATGGCGGCTCTCTCCGGTTCGAGTCTGGGACGGACCGATCGGAGTGTACCGAGCGGATCGGGCCGGTCACCCGCGAACGCGGAACGACGCGTCGCCCGCCTGGCGCTCGCGTCGCGGCGGACGCGCGGGGCGCTCGGGGGCGTCGTCGGCCTCTTCGGCACGCTGGTCCATCTTTGCGGCGAGATCGCGACGGCCGTCGAGGCGCATCAGGTTCGCGACGAGGCGCCAAGCCTCGCCCGACTCCGCGCGATGCGCGTGCGCGACCGATCGCTGGATCAGGCGTTTGAAGGGCGCTTCGGTCCCGAAGATCTCGGCGCTGTCGAGCTCGCGCAGCGAGAACGACGCGTCCTCCGCGAAGCAGCGGGTGAGCACGTCGTGCGCTTCGAGGTACCGCTCGGTCCCCACGTACGCGAGGGCGAGCAGCGCGTGCGGCTCTCGGCTGATCGGCGCGGGCTCCGAACCTTCTGCGGGGTGCTGCTCGAGCGATTCCTGCTCCATCGCGGCGGCGTACAACGCCGGCGCGGCGACGTCGAAGTCACCCTCGCGCAGCGCAACGCGACCCACCTCGTAGCTCGTGGGCGGCGCGTCGTCTTCGTCCGCGCGTTCTCCGGCGTCGTAGACCAACCCCTCGGTGGTCCGTTTGAACTGCTGCGCGCCGGGCGGGTAGGCGTAGAGGATGCCCGGCGTGTAGCCGTAGTACTGGTTCGAGAAGAACGAGCCGGAGCCGGCATACCCGAAACCCGACCAGCACCCATATCCGGAGAGCGGCCCGACCGAGTAGATCGGGGGATAGCTCACGAAGACATAGTTCGGTGACGTGACGATCGTGCTCTGGCCGAGCGCGGCGGTGCCGACGAACGCGAGGGCCAGGGCGAGTGTGCGAGCGAGGTGCATGGTCATCTCCGCCGACGTGTCGGGCAGGTGATGGTAGGAGACGATCGAGCGGGGCAGCGGTTCCGCCCGGGTCGGGCGGGACGGGCGAGCGGCGCAAGAATTGCCGTCGCGCGGGCCTCCGAGCCGATATGTTGGAGGTCCCCGGCAGCGCGAAGGAACGCCATGACCGTCGACTTCACCACCTGGTTCTGGCCGCACGGCGATCCCTTCGCCCGCGCGGAGGCCTCCACCGACGAACGCTCGCGCTCCAGCGACGACACGTTCGTGCGCGCGCGAGCGGTGCTCGGGTACGACGCGCCGCGATTGGGCGTCGAGTCGGCGAACGATCTGGTCATCGCGTTCTGTCAGGCGGACCCGCTGCGCCGCGTCGCGATGCCGGGCATCGATCCCCTGCGCGACGGTGCGCTGCGGCTGCTCGACGCGTATCACCAGCGCGGCGCGATCGGGGTGGTGGTCTCGCCCGCCGACCAGGGCTGGTGCCCAACGCACACTGGCGTGCGGGAGTTCTTCGAAGCCTGCGCCGAGCGCGGGCTGGTGGTGCTCAGCAAGAACCCGGGCCTGCTGCGGCGCGACAGCGTGCTCGGGTTTGCACGGGTGTGGCACTGGGACGAAGTGCTCCGGTCGATGCCGACGCTGAAACTCGTGCTGGGCGACCATCTCGTGGGCGGCGTGGACGAATCGCTCGCGCTGTGCGCCAAGCACCGCAGCGCCTTCGCCGAGACCTCCGGCGTGCTCGCCAGGCCCATCCGATTGCACGACATGCTCCGGTCAGCGCACGAGTTTGGCGTGATGGACAAGGTGATCTTCGGATCGGGTTCGCCCGCGATGAGCGCCGCCGACGCGGCCGAACGCGTGTACCAGGTGAACGGGCTGGGCGTCCGCGGCGATCTCGACCCGATCCCGCGTGAGTCGCTGCGCGCGATCGTCGAACGGGACACGTTCCGAGCGCTGGGCGTGGAAGACTTCGACGCGATGCCTCGCGGTGCGGATGTGCGCGCTCGCCGCGCCGTGGTGCGACGGGGCGTGAACGCGTGAAGCTCGCCGGCGTGATCGCGTGCGTGCTGGGCGTTGTGCTTTCCGGCTGCGCGTCGCTCGGTGTGTGCGAAGGCTCGGGCCGGCTCGAGATCGTCTCGGCGAACAGGGGCTCGGTCATTGTCCCGGGCACGACCACCGCGGTGTACCGCTCGACCGATCCGAACACGGCGGACCTCTACCTGTCGGACCTCGAACCGGACGTGCTGGTGCGCCGGCTGTCCTCGCCGCCCGGTTCGGAGGGCGCCGGCGCCAGCGGCGTGAGCGGGAGTGTGCTGCACGTGCGCATGTTCCTGAACCCGAAGGCCGGGCGCACGCCGATCGACTTCACCGCGAGCAACACCTCGGTGCGGTACATCGTCTTCGCCAACGACGCGGTGGGGGTGTACACGGGCGGGGCATTCCTGCTCCCGAGCGATCGCCCGGGCGAGGCGTCGTTTGCCGGTCGTCTCGGCGGAGGGAACCTGCGCCTGCTCTCGAGCGACGGGCCCTTCGTGGACTTGCTCGGTGCCGCGAAGATCAGCGGCCGCGTCGGCGCGCGGCTCGATGAAGAACTCGCCGAGCGCATCGGCGCACGGATGCTGCTTTTCACGGGCGGGTGATCACGCCAGCCCGTACCAGCGTTCGAGCGTGCGCTCGGCGGTCCCGCGGTACAGGTCCTTGAGCAGATCGGTCGGGAACGACTTGCCTCGCAGCGCGGGGGCGCTCATCGCGTCGTGACCGTCGGGGTCAACCATCGCGAGGTCCGGATCGGCGATCGGGGACTCATCGTCGTAGTCGGTCTCGAACATGGTGCGCAGCGCGTAGTACCGGCTGGCGTAGAGGTCGAAGGCCTCGGCTTCACCGGAAGCCTGCGTGCCCATGCCGCGCGGGCCTTCGTCAGAAGAGAGGTGCGCGTCCATCGTGACGATGTCGGATCCGAAGACGATGCGATCGCGGAACTTCGTGAAGAAGGTGAGCATCTCATCGCGCGGATGCTTGCTCAGCTCGCGCACCATCCACTTCGTCGCGCTGGTATCGAGCACGAACTGCGGGTGACGCTCGAGCAGTTCGGTCAGAAAGCCCAGGTCTTCGGGCCAGCCGCCCATGTGCGCAACCAGCCACGGCGTGTCGGGGTACGCGTCGGTGATCCTGCTGAGCGGCTCGTATTGCTCGCGCTTCGTGCCGTAGAACGACGCGTCGGTGTACTTGGTCGCGAACCAGGTGTCGGGGTCGGCGATGTGTGTCATGAAGACCATGCCGAGCTCGGCGGCGAGGTCGAGCTGCTTGCGCCGCCAGGGGTTGTCGAAGGTGAGAATGGTGGGGTCGCCCATGTCTTTGCCGAAGTCGCGGCCGCGCGGCGCGCACCAGAACTTGAGCATGCGTGCGCCGCGGGCGTGCCACTCCTTGATCGCGTCGAGGTACCCCCTTGTGTGCGCGTGCTTGGGGTCGTCGCTCATGTAGTCGGGCACCGCGACGAAGCGGATCCGCTCGCCCAGCGTGTGTTGGACGGCATCGGCTTCGGAGAGGCGCGACTGGGAGTAGACCGTGGTCACGCCGAAGGCGTCCATCGCGTCCTTGTAGATGGCGGCGGCGCGACCGCCGTTGATGTGGGCGTGCCCGTCGATGATGGGGACGGGGGGGGTGCCGAGGCGGTCTGCCTCGGCGCGGTAGTCGAGCCCGAGGCGGTTGGCGGGGGTTGGATGGGCGTGGGTCGGCATGGGCCGATGGTAGTGACGGGGGTGCTGGGGATGCGTTGTGCATAACCCATGAACTGCACAAAACAGTGAAGAAGTGTGTTGCGATGTGGGGCGGTGTGGGGTACTTTCCTCCGGTCGCGACGAGGCGTGTGGCGCGACGGTTCAGCGGGATCGGCGGGGAGCTCATGCGTGCTGTTGGTCGGCGAGTACGAGCACACGATCGACGCCAAGGGGCGTCTGGCGATCCCGGCGGATATCCGCGGGCAGTGGCGGCCCGAGCGGGACGGAAGCGCCTGGTACCTGGTGCCGTGGCTCCCCGATCGGTGCGTTCGCCTCTACACGGAGTCGGAGTACAAGCGTCGCGCGACGTTCGGCGACGGGTCGTTGCTGGAAGACCCGGACGAGGTCCGGGTGATGCGTGCGATCGCGTCGATGACGTCGCGTTCGGAAGCGGACTCGGCGGGGCGCGTGCGGGTGCCCGATCGCGCGATGCAGCTCACGGGGCTTGGGCGAGAGGTGATGCTGGTGGGCGTGCAGGAGTGGCTCGAGATCCACGACCGGGAATCGTGGCGCGCTGCGGAGGAGGAGCGCGCCGCGTCCCTCCCGGACCTCATGCGTGAGCTCGCGACCAGGCGTCGCAACGGTGCCGGCTGATCGAAAGGTCAACGCGGCGGATTGGATCCTCTGTTGACCGCGCGTCTCGCGCCGGTCGGATCGGGCGTCACTTCAGCGAAAGGACTCGCGGCTCGACGGTCGCAGCGACGTTGGGCAGCCGCACGGACGCGGCGAACCCACAGGCCCGCACATGCGTGACGCGGGCAACGTCGTTGATCGTGAAGTCGAGCGGACGCACGGACGCGCGGTCGCGGTGCCGACGGGCATCACGACCGACTTTCTCGATGCATTGGTCATGACATCACCGCGCCGGTCGCACAGTCCACCACGTACCGAGCGCACCTTCCGCCCGCGGAGTCATCGGCTCCGCGGACGGATTTGGACCGGATCGTCTCACTCTGACGGCGACGCGACGCGGCCCGGACGCGTTTCTACCTGCGCGTCGCGATGTGCGTGCGGTGCGTGCGGCACCGGATCGAGCCTGAACTCAAAGCGGTGTTCGAGCCCGCGCGGGACTGTGCGCAGGCTGTGCGATCCGCGCAGCTCACTCCGCGCGAATCCGCCGATGAGCCCGAGCCCGAGCCCGTCTCGGTCGAACCGGGGATCCTCGTCGAGCTGGGACTCGACCCAGCGGAACATGAGCACCGGCTGTTCGCCGACGCCTTGGTCGGTCAGCTCCCACGAGATTGAAAGCCGCCCGCGTTGCGCATTGCTCGCGCCGTGTTTCATCAAGTTCGAGGCGAGCTCGTGCAGCACGACGGCGAACGGCGTCACCTGGCGCGTGGGGATGAGCACGTCGGGACCTTCGGCGTGCATCCCGCCAGCGCACGACGAGTCCGGGATCAGCTCGAGCAGCTGGCGCAGCTCGACGGGTTCCCAGTGCGAATCGGAGAGGACGCGGTGTGACCTCGCCATCGACTCGATCCGCGTGCGCAGGGTCTCGGCATAGGTCGGCACGTCGCGGGCGTTCTCGGCGGTGAGCTCGACCAGCGACGACAGCCCGGCGAGCATGTTGCGCGTGCGGTGATCGAGCTCGTCGAGCAGCAGCCGCTGGCGTGCCAGGAGTTGCTCGAGGTCGCGCTTGCCCTGCTCGCGTTCGGTGACGTCGATGTTCACGCCCACAACGCGTCGTGTGCTGCCGCCGGTATCGCGTTCGATCTTCGCCAGCACGATTACATCGCGGACCTCACCGTCGTTCCGGCGGACGATGCGGAACTGCGTGCTGAACTCGTGCCCGTTGACGATCGCGGCGTTGAGCTCTTCCGTTGTGCGTTCCAGGTCGTCCGGATGCACGGATCCCGCCCAGTCTTCGAATCGTCCTCCGAAGTGCTCGGGACGAACGCCGAAGATCTCGAACATGGTCGGCGTCCACGAGAGCGCGCCCGAGGCGGGCTCGAACTCCCAGATACCGACGCCCGCGCTTCGGGTGGCGGTGTCGAGGCGCATCGCGAGCGATTCGAGCTGTTCGATCGACTTCTTCCGTTCGCTGATGTCTCGGTAGTTGATGATGAGGTTGCCGTCGAGCCGGCGCAGCTCGACGTGGAGCCACTCGACCGGGAGATGATCGCCGCACTCGAGTTCGAAAGACGCGGGTTCGCCGGTTTCGAGCACACGGACGTAGCGGTCGAAGATGTGTGTACTCTTGGCGAAGGGCCAGAGTTCGCACATCGTGCGACCGATGACGGCGTCCGGCGCGGATCCGAGCATCGTGCATCCGGCACTGTTTGCTTCGAGGTAGCGGAAGTCGGTGACCTCGCCGCGGGCATTGCGGACGGGCTCGGCGATCTTGAATCCGTCGCGGCTTGTTTCGATCGCGGCACGGAATCGCGCTTCGGTGCGTCGTTCGCGCTCGAGGGCCTGGGTGCGTTGGGTGATGTCGGCGACCGCCGCAGAAATGAGCCGCTCGCCGGTCTGCTCGTGCGTAAAGGCGCCGAGCGAGACGACGGTGTGCAGGGTTCGACCGCCGGGCGTGACGAAGCGGACCTCGCCGCTCACGCGTTGCGCGCGGCCGCTGCGGAGCGACGCCATCATGTCCTTGGCGCGCGGTGCGTCGTCCGGGTGGACCGCGGGGAGCACGTCGAGCCCGGGCATGTCTTCGAGCGGACGCCCGAACGCGTCGGCGCACGCCTGGTTGGCCTCCACGACGACATCGTCGAGCGAGACCACGGCAGTCCACGCGGCGGCGTTCTCGAAGAGCGCGCGGTACCTCGCCTCGCTCTCGCGCAGATGCTCCTGCGCGGCGAATTCGAGCGTCCGGTCCTGCAGCACGAGGATCACGAAATCGAGCCCGCCATCGGCGTCACGCACGATCGATACGGTCTCGGAGAGCCAGCGAACCTGCCCGTCGGTGTGCAGCGCGCGTTTGAGTTCGTGATACGTATCAACCCCGCCGACGAGGTGGCGTTCGAACTCGGCCAGGCAGCGCAGCTCGTCCGATCGGTCGAAGATCCCCATCCACCCGAGGCGTTTCACTTCGTCCACGGACCGCCCGATCATGCGGGCCATCGCCGGGTTCACCTCGGTCATGTTGAGGTCCGCGTCGGCGACGATGATCCCGACGTTTGAAGCGTCGAAGAACGCACGGAGGCGCTGCTCGGCGCGCAGCCTCGCCGCGATGGCATCGGTGCGATCGGTCATGTCGCGCGCCACCAGGAGTGCGCCTTCGACGGCCCCGTCGCTGTCGCGGAGCGGGGTGACCACGCCGCTCCAGATCCGCCGCCCGAAGCCGAGGTCGCTCGCTCGCTCGAAGCGGGCGGTTTCGCCGGAGCCGATCGCGCCGTCGATGGTCCGCATCGCGCGATGCAAGTCTTTTCGATCCGCGATGATGCTGTCGATGCGTGCGCCCAGCACGTCCTCGCGCGACAGTCCGAAGTCCGCGAGCATCTGTCTGCTCGCGAAGGTGATGCGCCCCTCGCGGTCGAAGATGACGACGTGGTCCGTGGTCGAGTCGGTGAGTCGCTCGAGCACTTCGCGTTCGGCGTCGAGGTCGCTCCGCAGGCGCTGCTCATCGCTCACGTCGATGCCCACGCCGTCCCACTGCACGTCGCCGTTCTCGAGCCTGGTCGGCCTGGACGTGTACCGCGCCCAGTGATGCCTGCCGTCGTCGCCCAGGATGCGCGCAGTCAGGTCGTAGGGCGTCATGGATTCCGTTGCGCGGCCCCACACCTCGTTCACGTGCGCGCGGTCGTCGGGGTGCATCACATCAAGAATCGAGTCCTTTGCGTGTCTTTGCTGCGACGGGATATCGCGGAGCGGAAAGTCGCGGGAGCACCGGCGATAGACGCGGGTGACCGTGCCGTCGCCGTGATCGACGCTGCGGTGGACCATGATCGGGAGGGCTTCGAGGATGCTCGCCTGCTGCTCGTTGAGCGCTTCGCGTTCGAGACGGTTCGACTCCTCGCGCTGGATATCGATGGAGACGGTCATCCATGCGATCGAGCCGTCCGCTTGGCTTTGCGGGCTGGAGAACGCGCGGATCCAGCGATACTCGTTGCCCGCGGTTCGGACGCGCAGGGTGTGCGAGAATGGTTGGAGGCGTTCCGCCGCGCTTGAGCGTGCGGCGCGGTAGGCCGCCACGTCGTCGGGGTGGTACGACTCGCAGAGCACGTCGAATGACTCGAACCGTTCGCCCAGAGCGCGTTTGAGCGGGTAGCGATCGGACGTGCGGAAGAGATCGATGGTGATGCTGCCGTCGGTGGCTTCGATCGCACGGTTGATGGTGATCGGGATCGCCGCGAGGATTTGGCCGATCTGTTCTTCGTGGTCTCTGCGGGCGCACTCTGCATCGTGCACATCGAGGACGACGTTGAAGAACTCGATGGCTCCGTCGGCGCGCCGCTTGGGCGTGCCGCTGTGCTGGACCCAGCGGTGCGCGCCGTCGGCGCTCCGAAGCCGGCAGACCAGCGAGAAGGGTTCCAGATCCCGCGCGGCCTTCCGCCACGTGCGCAGGGTGCGCGCACGATCCTCCGGGTGGTACACCTCCACGCAGGCTTCGAGCGAGCCGAAGCACAGCGGGAGCGCGCGGTGCACGGGGAAGGTCGCCGAGGCGAGGAAGTAGAGGTACTCGAGGCGCCCGTCCTCGTGCAGGAGCGTGCGCGACACGCAGCTCGACGAGGCTTCGAGCACCGCGCCGAGCTGGTCCGCCTGCGCGCGACGCGAAGTGCGATAGATCGCTGTCGCGAGCCCGATCACGAAGAGCACGTGCATGATCGCCTCGATCACCGTCGCGGCGATCGGGTCGAGCGATGGAATCATCCGCTTCAGCAGCACATCATCGAGCAGGAACATCCTGACGAGCGCAGCAGCGGTGAGGAGGAGCATCAGCCGGATCGGCGGCGCAGGCAATGTCGGCGCGACAGACGCACGGTCACGCGGGGCAGCGCACATCATGGTGAACTCCGTTCCCGCTCGCGATGGATCAGGCGTGTTCGTCGGCGAAACGCTGCATGAACTCGACCAGTGCGCGGAGGCCCTCGATCGGCATCGCGTTGTAGATCGACGCGCGCATGCCACCGATCGATCGGTGCCCGCCGATGGTCGTGAGCCCGCACTTCTCGGCCTGCTCGATGAACGCCTTGTCCTGCTCGGGCTTGGGGCAGCGGAAGGTGATGTTCATCAGGGAGCGGTGCGCCGGATCCTTGACGTGCGCGACGTAGAACGACTGCGCATCGAGATAGTCATAGAGGACCGCGGCCTTCTCCTTGTTGTACGCCTCGACCGCTTCGAGCGAGCCGAACTCCGTCTGCACCCACTTCACGACCTGGCCCAACAGATAAATAGCAAAGGTGTTGGGCGTGTTGTAGCGCGACTCCTTGGCCGCCTGCACCTTGTAGTCGAGCATCTTGGGCAGCGTGTCGTCTGGTGCGGTTGCGAGGAAGTCATCCTTGATCACCACGAGGGCCTGGCCGGACGGGCCCAGGTTCTTCTGCAGCGATGCGTACACAAAGTCGTACTTCGCCCACTCGATGGGGCGGCAGAAGATGTCGCTCGACATGTCGCACACGATCGGCGCGTCGCTCTTGGGCAGGTCGGCGAACTGCGTGCCGAAGATCGTGTTGTTGCTCACGAAGAAGCGGTACGCGGCGCCGTCCGTGTAGTTGGCGGAGGCGAAGTCTGGGAGGCGGTCGTAGTCGGTGTCCTTGGTGGAGCCGGCGATGTTTACGCCGCCGATCTTCTTGGCTTCTTTAATCGCTTCGCTCGCCCACTTGCCGGTGTCGAAGTAGTCGGCGGTTTTGCCCTCGGGCAGAAACGACATCGGAATCATCGCGGTTTGCAGGGTGGCGCCGCCCTGCAGGAACAGCACGCGGTAGTTGCCCGGGATCTTGCCGACGGCGCGAAGATCGGCCTCGGCCTCTTCGAGGATGCGGTCGAACTGCGCGCCGCGGTGGCTGAGCTCGCACACGCCCATGCCGGAGCCGAAGACGTCCATGAGGTCCTTCTGCGCCTGCTCGATGACGGGCTCGGGGAGGACCGCGGGCCCGGCGGAGAAGTTGAAGGCGCGACCGCGCGCGGTCTTGTACGTCGTGTCGATCGTGGTCATGTGGGCTCCTTCAGGACTCGTCGATCACCGTGAGGTTCACGCTGATGACGTGCTTGGATGCGTCGTTGATCTTGGAGACGAGATCGCCGGCGGGTTCGTCGCCGAGCGAGAGGCGCGCGCACGCCGCGTCGCCGCCCTCGTAAATCACGTTGTCCATCTCTTCGATGTTGATGCCCGCTTCGCCGAGCAGCCCGATCACGTGCGCCAGCACGCCCGGGCGGTTCATGTGGCGGACGGTCAGCATGCGCGTCGCGCGGGTCTTGGCCAGCAGGTTCACCACGTTCGGCGGCTGGCCCTCGCGCTTGTAGACCTCCACCACCCGCGCCGCTTCCGCGGCGATCGCGGCCTGCGACTGGTCGGTCGAGGCCCCGCAGTGGTGCGTGCCGTAGACGTGCGGCACGCGTGCGATCGCGATGTCGCTCTCCGAGTCGCCCGCCGCGGGCTGGTGCTCCCAGACATCGAGCCCGACACGCAGGTTCTTGGATTCGACCGCCTTCGCGAGTGCCGCTTCGTCCACAACCTTGCCGCGGCTGGTGTTCACGAAGATCGCGTGGTCCTTCATTGCGTCGAAGAACGCGGCGTTGCACAGGTGCTGGGTGTTCGGAGTGAGCGCGACATGGACGCTGACCACGTCCGCCTGCCTGGCGACCTCGATCGGCGAGTCGGCATAGATGATGCCGAGATCGTCGGCCTTCTCGACGGTGAGCGACCGCGACCACGCGACGATGCGCATGCCGAAGGCGCGCCCGCGCGCGATGACCTCAGACCCGATGGCTCCGATGCCGATGATGCCGAGCGTGCGTCCGTAGAGCCCGCGCGACTTGCCGTACTCTTTCTTGTTCCACTTGCCGGCGCGGAGCTCGATGGTCTGGTCGGGGATGCGTCGGTCCGCCGAGACGATCAGCCCCCATGCGAGCTCGGCGACCGCGATCGCGTTCTTGCCCGGGCAGTTGGCGACCATGATGCCGCGCGACGAGGCGGCGGCGGTGTCGATGTTGTCGTACCCGGCGCCGGCCCGCACGATCAGCGACAGCTTGCCCGCGGCTTCGATCGCTGCCGACGGGACTCTCGTCGAGCGCACGATCATCACGTCCGGGTCGAGCTCGCCCAGCGCCGCGGGGAGCGTCTCCGGCGTGAGGTCGGGGTTGCTGGTGACGTCACACCCGACTCGCTTGAGGCGGTCGATGCCCGATGAATCGAACTTGTCCGCGATGAGCACGCGCATGATGGCTCCCCAGGGCGGCGAACGCCGACCGGAGAATGGTACACCGCGGGCGAGCCCGACCGGAAGCCTCCGCGCGAGGTACGCGAGTCAATCCAGCAGGTGGATCAGCAGCCCTGAGCGCAGCTTCGGCTCGAACCACGTGCACTTGGGCGGCATGATCTCGCCCGCGTCCGCCACGTCCATGATCTGCTGCACCGTCACCGGCGCCATCGCGAACCCGACGGCCACCTCGCCGGAATCGACGCGCCGCTCCAGTTCCTTCGGCCCACGAATCCCGCCGACAAAGTCGATCCGCTCATCCGTGCGCACGTCGCCGATCCCGAGCACCGGCTCGAGCACACGCTCGCTCAGCACCACGTAGTCGAGCGACGCGATCGGATCGCTCGCGGGGATCGACTCGGCGGGGAAGGTCAGCTTATGCCACGAGTCCGCGGCGTAGACGCACACACTGCCGAGCTCGACGCTCGCTGCCTCCTCGGCGTTCGACGGCGTCACCTCGCCAACATCCGCGAGACGCGTGATGAACGCACCGGCGTCGAGCCCGTGCAGGTCCTTCACCACGCGGTGGTAGGGCAGGATGCTCAACTCGTCGCTCGGGAAGAGCACCGCGAGGAACCAGTTGTACTCCTCCTCGCCGGTGTGGGCGGCGTTCTCGGCGCGCAGCTCGGCGCCCGCTCGGGCCGCGGAGGCGGTGCGGTGGTGCCCGTCAGCGACGTATGCCGCGTCGAGCTTCGCGTAGGCATCGACATAGGGCGCGCTCGCCGGCGCGATCCACACGGTGTGGCGCACGCCGTCCGGCGCGACGAAGTCGTAGATCGGCTCGCCCTGCGCGTCACGCTCGATCAGCGACTCGAGCGTGCGCTCGCCCCGGTGCATAAAGAACACGGGCTCGGCGTTGGCGTTCAGTTCGAGCACGTGGCGCGTGCGCTGGTCCTCTTTGGCTTTGCGGGTCTTCTCGTGCTTCTTGATGAGGTTGTTGGTGTAGTCCTCGATGTGACAACACGCGACGACGCCGGTCTGCGAGACCTGCGTGCCGAGCAATTCCATCGACTGGCGATAGAGGTAGATCTTCGGGAGCTCGTCGCGGTCGAAGACGCCTTGCGCGCGCATCGCGGCGAAGTTCGTGCGCGCCTTGTTGAACATGACGTCGTCGCTCTGGTCGGTGCCGTTGGGCAAGTCGATATCCGGGCGGATGACATGGAGGAACGAGTGCTCGTTCCCGTCGGCGAGCGCTCGGGCCTCGGCGGTGTTGACCACGTCGTAAGGCACGCTCGCGACGCTCGCCGCGAGATCGGGCACCGGGCGGAGGGCGGTAAAGGGCTTGACGCGCAGCATGCGGGGCTCCCGGGAGTGAGGCACAGCCTACGCCCGGCGGCGCTGAGAGGTTGCCCAGTGCGACAATCCGGTCGTGTTGAAGGCTTTACCGCGGGCGGCGGACCCGACGTCGGCGCGCCGAATGGGCGCTCAGGTCGCGATCGCGCCGATGTGCTTCTCGAAGATCACGAGATTGGTCAGCAGTTCGCTGTCGTAGCGGATGCCGACGATGTCGTAATCGTTCGCGATCCCGAAGTGCATGAACGGGCGGATCTGGTTCGGGCACTCGAAGCGCATGACCTGCTGCCCCTCGGTGCGTGCCCAGTCCTCGGCGGCGTGCATGAGCTGGCTCGCGATGCCCGTGCGACGCATCTCCGGGACAACGCCGACGATCCATGAGTAGTGGACGCCCGGACGCAGTTCGTACCCGACGTAGAAGCCGACGGCGTCGTTCTCGACGCGTGCGACTTGGATGAGCACGTTCTGCCGACCTTCGAGGCGGGCGCGGAGCCATTCCTTTTCCCGCTGCGGGCGGAAGAGCGCGTTGTAGAGGTGGGTGACCAGCTCGACGTCGGAGGGGTTGATTCGGTCGATGATGGCGTCGGTCACGGCGGCCCCCCAACTCTCAGAGGCGTCCCGACGCGTCACGCACACGCCGGGGCTCATCCTTTCTTCGTCAACGCGGCCCCGTTTCTGTCAAAGGGACGCGCGGTTTCGAGCCAATTCGCTCGACACGGGTACCAACCGCCCGGGAAAGCGTGGCATTCCCCGCGGCTCGGGTCCAGTCGAACGTGATCGGGCTTCGACTCCGGTTGGGGGATTCGTCCCGCGAGACCGATCGGTTTCCCAAGAATCTCGAACGCGACAATCGCGGATCAGGACTCTTTCGCTCGCGACATGTAGGAACCGTCCTCGGTGTTGACCTTGATGGTCTCGCCCGCCTCGATGAACCCCGGCACGCGGGTCTTGAGCCCGGTCTCGCACACGGCTTCCTTCAACACGTTCGTGACGGTCGCGCCCTTCACCCCGGGCTCGCACTCCGTGATGGTCAGCTCGACCGAAGACGGGAGCTCGACCAGGATCGGGTTCTCGTCGTGGAAGAGCATGTCGGTCTGCGCGTTGGGGCGGAGGTACAGCATCGCGTCGCCCGCGACATCGCTGTTCAGCGTGAACTGATCGAACGACTCGGTGTCCATGAAGACGAACCCGTCGCCGTCCTCGTAGAGGTACTCGGTCTGGCGACGATCGAGCGTGGTGCCCTCGATGGTGTCGGAGGAGCCGAGCCGCTTCTGGACGTACCCACCGTTGGCGACATCGCGCAGGCGGGCCTGCACGTACGCGGGCCCCTTGCCGGGCTTGACGTGCTCGGTCTTGACGCAGACGAGCAGCTTGCCGTCCATCTGCACGGCCATCCCGGGCTTCAGATCGTTCGCCTTCACGGTGCCTCTCCGTTCGTGGTGGTGCGGTTGCCCGGGTTTCGGGCGGGCGGATGATAGCCACGCTCGACGGGGATTGACCTGAAGGTCGTTGGAACGAATGATGCGCCATGCAGCACGACGCGCCGACCCCGGATCGGCCTCGGGACCTCGCGCAGGAGATCGGGCGCCGACGCCCCTTCGAGCTCAAAGAGGAAGAGGCCTACATCAACCTGCTCATGACCCACGAGGCGCTCGCCGAGCGTCTCGATCGCCTGTTCAAGTCGCACGGCCTGTCGCAGCCGCAATACAACGTGCTCCGCATCCTGCGCGGGCACCGACGCCGAGCGCTCGAAGAGGGCAGCCGCGCGCACACCGGCGTGCCCTCGAGCACCATCGCGGCCCAACTCACCACACGTGTGCCCGACGTGACGCGTCTGGTGGATCGGCTCGAAAGCGCCGGGCTGGCGAAGCGCACCCGCTCCAAAACCGATCGGCGCGTGGTGCGCGTGGAGATCACCCCCGAGGGCGAGGGCTTGCTCGAGGAAATCGACACCCCGCTCGCCGATCTGCATCGGGAACAGCTCGGGCACCTGGGCGATCGCAAACTCATGCAGCTCAACAAGTTGCTGTTTGAGGCCCGCCACGGCCCGTCCGCCTGAGCCGCCTTGGACATCCCGTTTCGATGCCGATCGGGTATTTTATTGTTGACACAAGTAATGTTGTGACGAATAGTTGATGGGCCACGCGGGTTCATCCATGCAGACACCCACCGCGAACACCGGCTCACCGGAAGGAGACCACTCATGAACGCAGCCACCGGCACCAGCATCCGCCAGCGTGTGGACGACCTGATCTCGCACATCCAGCAGGGCAAGATCCTCGACGCGATGGGAGAGTTCTACGCCGAAGACACCGCGATGCAGGAGAACCGCAAGGACCCCGTTGTCGGGCTCGCCCGGAACATCGAGCGCGAGAAGGAGTTCCTCGCGCAGGTCAAGGACTTCCACGGCTTCGGTGCCGACGCGATCGGCGTCGATGAAGACAACCGGCGCGCGCTCGTCGAGTCGTGGATGGAGTTCACCAACCAGGAGGGTCAGAAGGTCCGCCTGGAGCAGGTGAGCGTCACAAAGTGGAATGCCGACGGAAAGATCGCGCACGAGCGTTTCTACTACGACTCGGCCGGCTGAAGCCCATCGATCGCTCTGTGGAATAACCCGGCGGGCGAGACGGTTTGCCACGCAACAACCCGCCTCTTCTTCCAGAGCCGAGCGTCACCCACCTCTTCCGACGCTCGGCTCTCTTTGTGCGCTCAAGGCGGTGTGATCAGTCCGTGGCGCCGACGGTCACCTGCGCGGTGGCACTCGGAGCTTCTTCCGCGAGTTGCGCGCGCAGGCGCGTCGCGCGGTGCTGTGACCAATCGTTCACGAGCAGGTCCGGCGACTGCGCCGTGTCGTGCACTTTGAGGATGTCGTACACGTTGTCGCGCTGCGCAGGCGTGAAGCCTGCCTCGCGGATGAGCCTGCAGATGACGGGCTCGTCGAGGCAGTATGTCGTGCCGGCGGACGACACCACGTTCTCTTCCATCATCACCGAGCCCATGTCGTTGGCGCCGTAGTGCAGCGCGACCTGCCCGATGTGCGGGCCCATGGTGACCCACGAGGCGCCGATGGAGTAGATGTTGTCGAGGAAGAGTCGGCTGATGGCCTGCGTGCGCAGGTAGTCGGTCGCGCCGCTCATCTTGAGCCTGCGTCCGAACTCGCGGTGTGCTTTCGGGTCGCCGTCGCCGGTGAGGTTGGCGACGACGTCGCCCGGGAACGTCTCGTTGCCGGGCTCGAGATCGCTCCTGCCTTGGCCCCATTCCTTGAGGCGACCGAGCGGCGTGTTCTCGCGCTGGAATGGCCAGGAGATAAAGGCCTTGTAATGCCCGCCGCCAATGCGTGAGCCGTTGAGATCGACGCCCGCGCCGAAGCGTGCGAGCGCGTCGTCCTGGCGTTCGCGGACGAGCGCCAGGTGATGGATGCGGTCGGCGGCGCCCTCGATGTGCCCGAACATCATCGTGGCGCTGGTGAACATGCCGAGTTCGTGCGCGACGCTCATGCAGTCGAGCCAGGCGTCCGCCGTGCACTTGCCGAGCCCGATCTTGCGGCGGACGGGGTGCGAGAAGATCTCGCCGCCGCCGCCGGGGAGCGAGTCGAGCCCGGCTTCGCGTAGGCGGACCATTACCCACTTGATCTGTTCGCGCAGCGAGTCGCCCGGCGGGTCGAAGAAGTTGACGAACTCGATGAACTCGGGCGGGCTGAACGCATGCACGTGGATGTGCGGGAATGTCGCTTTGATGCCGGCGAGCAGGTCGAGGTACCACTCGAGCGGGAGCTCGGGGTTCATCCCGCCCTGCATGAGGATCTGCGTGCCGCCGATGACGCTGAGCTCGGCGATCTTCTCGTGGATCTGCGCCGGCTCGAGCGTGTAGGCGTCGTGCTCGTCGCCATCGCGACGGAAGGCGCAGAAGGTGCACTTGGCGGTGCAGACGTTGGTGTAGTTGATGTTGCGATCGATGACGTAGGTGCGGAAGGTGTCGCCGTGGACCGCGCGTGCGCGACGGTCGGCGAAGCGTCCGAGCGTCGTCAGCGGTGCCCGTCGGTACAGGTCGAGCGCCTGCTCTGGCGTCACGCGGACGGCACCGTCGGCGACATCGGCGAGGAAGCCGCGATCGAGGGCGTCGGCGTTCGGGATCATGCGGAGCTCAGCCATACGCCTATGATATCGCCCGTGAGAGGGCTCGGACGCAATATTTTCAGAAGTTTCTGAAAGCTGACGAGGGGCCGTGCGTCCGATCACGCGGCGTGGGCCGAACGCAGCACGCGCGACTTCTCGATGCCCAGCGCGACCCGTTCGATCAACAGTTTCCGGTTGATGGGCTTGGTGAGGTAGTCGGAGCAGCCGGCGTCGAGACACTTTTGCCGATCCGAGGACATCGCGTGCGCCGTGAGCGCGATGATGGGGGTCTGGAACCCGTGCGCGCGGAGCTCGCTGGTGGCGGCGTAGCCGTCCTTGACGGGCATCTGCATATCCATGAGGACGACGTCGAAGGGTTCGCCGCGTTCGCGCGCTTCGATGAACAGATCGACACCCTCCTGCCCGTTGTGCGCGAGGGTGACGTCGGTGCCGCTCTTCGTGAGGAAGTGTGTGATGAGGCGCTGGTTGTCGGGCCCGTCTTCGACGAGGAGGACGCGTCCGCCGATGACGGGTTCGACCTCGACGGTCTTCGATTCGGATGCGCGCGCGAGAAATCCGAGCCCGGAGACGAACGGCGCGCCGGGGTTGGGCGGCGCTTCGACAGCGAGCGTGAAGGTGCTGCCCCTGCCGGGCTCGCTCTCGACCATGACGTCCCCGTTGAGCAGGCGGGCGATCTGGTGCGTGATGGAGAGCCCGAGCCCGGTGCCGCCGAAGCGCCGGGTGGTGGAGTCGTCGGCCTGGACGAAGGGCTCGAAGAGCGAATCGAGTCGATCGGGGGGGATGCCGATGCCGGTATCGACAACGTCGAACGCGAGCCGCCGGCGCGTGGCGTCGTACCAGACCACGAGCTTGACCTCGCCGCGGGGTGTGAACTTGATGGCGTTGTTGAGCAGGTTGACGAGGGCCTGTCTGAGGCGGACGCCGTCGGTCTCGATCGAGCTTGGCACGGGCGTCCGGAAGCGCACGCGCAGGTCGATCCCCTTCTCGTGCGCCTTGGGCAGGAACATGTCGCGCAGATCGAGCAGGAGATGATCGAGGCGTTCGTTCTGCACTTCGAGGTGGATCTGGCCCGCTTCGATCTTGGAGAGATCGAGGATATCGTTGACCAGAGTCAGCAGGTGCGAGCCGCTGCGCTGGATGGTGAGCGCGGCGTTGTGTTTGACCGACTCGTCCGAATCCGGGTCGAGCAGCACCTCGGTGAACCCGTGGATCGCGGTCATCGGCGTGCGGATCTCGTGGCTCATGTTCGCGAGGAACATGCTCTTCGAGCGGCTTGCGAGCTCCGCGTCGTTCATCGCGTGCGTGAGCTGTTGCGTCATCTGCGCCGCGATGCGCTCGGCCGCGGCGCGGACGTCCAGCAGCGTGAACCCCAGCAGCGCGATCAGCACCGACGCCAGCGACCCCGCGGCGGCGATGAACGTCGCGAGCGCGTAGTCGGGACGGAACGACGCCCCGTCGCTCCAGGTGTCTACGCGCACCGGCATGTTGAGCACGCGGTATTCGTGGCTCTCGACGGCGGTGACACGGGCGTGCTCGTGCCCGCCCTCCGGACAGGCCCCCGGTGGGCACATCACCTGACCGATGCTCGGGGCGCCGATGCCGAGCCCGTTGATGCTCACGTTCGCGTGGATCCCCTCTGGCTGTCCATCGACGGCGAAGGCGGTCAGCCGGTCGAGGCGCACGAGGATCGCGCACCACCCGTCGTGCGCGGTGGAACCGCCGAGATCGTCCCCGGTGCTCGCGAGCGGCAGGTCCACGGGCGTCACGATGACGACCTCACCCTCCACGAGTTGTTCGTCTTCCGCGTGCGTCACGGTGATGGCTTTGCGCTCGACGACGCTGCGCACCAGCGCGTCCCGGTACGTCGGGTGCTGTGCCAGATCGGTGCGTGTGGGGAGGAGCGTGTCGAACTGGGGGACTCGGAACCGGACCGTCCCGCTCCAGCGGGGGTCGGAGTCCGGCTCGTTCGAGATCGCGTGGATATCGCCGCCCGGCTCGATGTACAGCAGGGCATCGACGTTCGAGAAGGTCTGCCGCAGGCGGATCTGGAATGTGAACAGGGACCACTCGTCATCGGTGATGCTCTCGCTGGCGCTCACGAACCCGGAGATCGAGCGGACCAGGTCCGACTTGCGTTGGAGCGCCAGTTCGACCTTGTGATTGACGTTCTCGGCGGCGCGGTCGAACGCGAGGCGGTGTTTGAGCTCCGCGGCGTCGATCGCCTCCAGCGTCGCGAGCGTGGTCCCCGCGAGGCACGCCAGGCAGACCGCGAGGGCGAGCAGCACGCGTTCGCGCAACCGATCCGCTCGGCGGGCGTCGCGGCGCGACCGCGCGGAGGGGGCCCGTGTTCGGGTGCCGCTCGGCGAGTGAGTCATCTCAAGGGGTATCGGTTGACTGCGTCTCAGAATTTGCTGCGCCTGCGGACCGAGCATCGTTTGAGGTCCGATCGCATCGGACCGATACGAGTCCCGCGTGGGGATGGCCCGCGCAAGTCCTGTGCCCGGAGGTTGTTCGCGTGAAGCCGGTCCCCGCGCCCCACGTTTCTGTGGCGCTGCAGCACCAGCGCGGCGGCATCGCTGTTGCCGCGGCGGTGCTGGTGGTCTGCCTGCTTGCGCAGGTGCTGGTGTGGGCGACGACGCACTTCACGGACACACACGTCACGACGCTCGAGCCCGCCGCCTCCCGCGACGCGCCCGTGGTGGTGGACTCGACGAACCGAGGCGAACCGGCGCCGTCCGCGCCGCGCCAAGACAACGATCCGGTCGAGCCGATCGATGCGAACACGGTCCCTTCCGAGGCGTCGGTGATCTTGCCGCGTGTCTCGAAACTTGCGCAGACGGCGGGCTTGCTCTCGGCGTTTGTGCTGGTGGCGCTGGCGTGGCAGGGCGTCGTGGTCGCCGGTGGCGCGAGGCTCCCGGGCGTGCACGGCGCGGTCGCCGCGTCTACATGGTCGCTCGTGATTCTCGCGCTGTGCGCACCGAACGCGGGGTTGCTGCCGGTCTTTCCCGCGAGCGGCGTCTTCGTGCCGTACCCGCAGCTGCTCGATCAGGCGCTGCTTGTGCGCGCGGGCAGCGATCGCGCGATGTCGGGGCTGACGTACTTCGGATGGTTCCTGCTGCTGCCGATGGCGCTGGTGATCGCGACGTCGGCGCTGGCGCTGCGCTTCTGGATGGCGGTGGACGCGGGCATCATCGCGACGAACGTGAGTCAGCTCGACGAGAAGCTCGAACGCGAGATCCGGGCGCGGAAGTTGGGCGAGCTCGCGTCGCCCCGGGCCGTCGGCGCGTTGAACCACGCGATCGGGGAACCGGAGCCGGCGCCCAAGCTGGCGGCCGGCGCGGAGTCGCAGCGTCCCGCGCCCGCCGATCGCCAGGTGAAGAACAAACGCCGACCCAGCGGCGACGGGGCACGCCCGATCTGACCGCCGGCTCACGCGCGTGGGTGGAACTGCGCGTGGATTTTCTTGAGCCTGGGCTGGTCCACGCGCGTGTAGACCTGCGTCGTCGTGACGTTCGCGTGCCCGAGCAGCTCCTGCACGATGCGGAGGTCGGCACCCCCCGAGAGCAGATGGGTCGCGAAAGAGTGGCGGAAGAGGTGCGGGTAGACCGCCGGCAGACCCACGCTCGAGGCGTGGCGCTTCACGATGGTCCAGACCGCGACGCGTTCGAGCGGGCGCCCCGTTCTCGATATGAACAGTCGCTGCTTGTCGCGACCGTCCTCGCGCGCGATCGCGGGGCGCCCGTCGCGCAGCCAGGTCTCGATCCGGCGCTCGGCTTCCGGGTTGAAGGGCACGAGTCGCTGCTTGTCGCCCTTCCCGGTGACGCGGACGACGCCGAGCGTCGGCAGGAAGTCGTCGAGCGCGAGCGAGGCGACTTCGCTGGCGCGGAGCCCGCACGCGTACATGGTTTCGAGCATGGCGCGATCGCGCAAGTACAGCGCATGACCCGGCGCGTTGGGCGGGTCGGGGGGCTGCGGCGCTTCGAGCAGCGTCCGCATTTGGCGCTCGCTGATCACGCCGGGCAGGCGCATCCATGTGGACGGGCGTTCGAGCCAGTCGGCGGGGTTTTCCTCGATCTTCCCGTTGGTGACGAGCCAGCGAAAGAACATGCGGATCGTCGCGAGGTGGCGCGCGACGCTCGTCGCCGAGAGCTCGCGGCCCGAGCGCAAAGACTGCACGTGCGCGACAAGACGCTGCGGCGAAACGTCTGCGACACCTTGCGCACCTTGCTCGTGCAGCGTCGCGAGCATGTCGCGCAGATCCCGCGCGTAGGCGAGTTGCGTGTTCTTGCTCAGCCCGCACTCGATGCGCACGTACGCGAGGAACGCCTGCACAGATTGATCGAGTGACTGCCCGCTCACCGCCACTCGATCGGTCGGCGCGGGCGATCGGCCACAATCTCGGGGGTGCGCCGCGCGGTTGGCACGCGGATTGTGGTTCTCATCGCATGCGAGAGCCCACGACCGCGTCCACAGCCCCGACCATGTGCCCGCCCGGCGAGATCGCCGGCATCCCCGTGCTCGACCTCGATCGAGATGAGCGCAGCGTGCGCATCGGGTCGCGGATCCTCGGTGCCGCCCGGGCAGCGGCGGCGATCCACCAGTCGCAGGCCTCTCGACTCATCGCGCTCCGGTCGGAGCTCGAACCCTCGTGAACTACGGGCTCTACATCGCGGCCTCGGCGGCCTCGGCGCAGACCGCCAGGCAGGACCTGCTCGCGGGCAACCTCGCCAATGTCAACACCACCGCGTTCAGCCCGGATTCCATCGCGATCCGCCAGCGCGAGGTCGTGCGCGTGGAAGACAACCTGCCCTTTGAGGACTCGAACGCGTTGATCGAGCGGCTGGGCGCGGGCGTGATGCCGCTGCCGACGCGGACCGCGCACACGCAGGGACCGCTCGAGCAGACCGGCTCGCCGCTGGACATCGCGCTCGAAGGCAGCGGGTTCCTCGTGGTGCGGGAGGGTCAGGGCCCCGACGCGCTGCGATTGACGCGCGACGGGCGGATGGCGATGAACGATCAGGGCGTGCTCGTGAGCGCCACCGACGGCGCGCCGATCCTCGGGACCGACCTGCAACCCATCAGGCTCGATCCGGCGCAGGACGTGCGCATCGCCAGCGACGGGCGCGTGCTGCAGGGCGAGGAGGTCGTCGCCCGACTCGGCGTGCGCGACGTCGCCGACACCGCATCGCTGCACAAGTCGGGGCGGAACCGCTTTGACGCGCCGGGCGGTTTGCGCGACCTGCTCGTCCCCGCCGAGGCGCGCGTGATCCAAGGCTCCATCGAAGGGTCCTCGGTCAACCCCATCTCGACCATCATGGGCCTGACCAATGCGGGCGGCTCCGTGCGCGGCAACCTGCGCACCATCTCGCTCATCGACGAAATCATGGGACGGGCGATCTCGCTCGGCACCGTCAGCGGCTAACGGGGATCGGAGAAGAGGATCATGGCAATCGTTGCGCTCCACGCGGGCTCCACCGGGCTGAGCGCCCTGAACACGCAGCTCGACGTCATCGCGAACAACCTCGCGAACGTCAACACCGCCGGGTTCAAGGGCTCTCGCGTCAACTTCGAGGATCTGCTCTACCAGGAGCGAGCGCTGCCGGGCGTCGAGAACGCCAACGGCGACGAGCGCCCGACCGGGCTCTATGTCGGGCTCGGCGTGAAGGTCTCCGGCACGCAGCTCAACTTCACCGAGGGTTCCGCGCTGGAGACGGGGCAGCCCCTTGACATGATGATCGACGGCAAGGGGTTCTTCCAAGTCGTGGTCGAATCCGACCGGGGCGAGGGCGGGATCGCGTACACCCGCGCGGGCAACTTTGCGCTGAACTCCGACGGCGAGATCGTGCTCGCGAACTCGAACGGCCGACGCCTCGAACCCAACATCACCGTGCCGCAAAACACCGTGGGTATCGAGGTCGCGCAGGACGGCACGGTGTTCGCGCTGCCGCCGGGCGACTCGGATCCGGTGTCGGTCGGCCAGATCGAGCTCGCGACCTTTGTGAACCCCGCGGGGCTCAAACAGATCGGCGAGAACCTCTATGTAGAAACGGCGGCGTCGGGCCCGCCCTCAACCATCGAACCGGCAACCGGAGATGCGGGCCGCATCCTCGGTGGCTTCCTCGAAGGCTCCAATGTCGATCCGACGCGCGAACTGATCGACCTGATCCGCACGCAGCGCGCGTTCGAGATGAACTCCCAGTCGATCCGCACGGCCGACGAGGTGCTGCAGCAGGTCTCGCAGCTCCGCAGGTGATCGAGAGGGCTGATCCATGAACGCACGGTGCGCACAACTGGTGCTCGTCTGCCTGCTCGCGGTGCTGTGCGCGCGCGTGGCGCTGGGCGATCGCGTGGTGCTGCGGGCGTCGGCGGTGGCGACGCCGGGCGAGGACGTGACGCTGGGCGACGTCGCGACGCTCGAAGGCGACGACGCGATGGCGCTGGCGGACCTCGTCGTGCTCGAGCGCGGTGCGAGCGAATCGAGCGCCTGGCGCGAAGTGACGATCCGGGACGTGCGCGCCTCGATCATCGAGCGCGGCGTGCGCGCGTCGCGTGTCGCGCTCAGCGGCTCGACGTGCCGGGTGTGGTTCCGATCGAACACACGCCCGATCGTGCAGGCAACGCAGACGGATGTCGAGCGGATGCGCACGGCGCAGGATTGGCTGCAGGACGAGTCCATGACGCCGCTGCGGGCGCAGGTCGTGCGCTCGATCGCGGCGTGGGAATCGCGCCACGCGTCCAATCTCAAGATCGAGTTTGACGTGCGGGATGACGAGTTCCTCGATGGTGCGCACGGGTCGGACCGAGTCGCGATCGAACCGGTGTCGGCGCAGGGCTCGCCCCGGGTGTCGCTCCGTGTGCGGTTGTATTCGGGCGAGTCGCTCGCCGGTGAACGCACGATCCACGCGATGATCGAATGCCTGGAAGACGTGGCGGTCGCGTCGGAGCGGATCGGGCGGAGCGACCTGATCGGGGCGCACAGCGTGCGCCTCGAGCGCCGATGGATGCGCCCGGGGTCGGCCTCGCTCGTGCGGGATATCGATGATGTGGATGGCTGGGTCGCCAAGACGCGGATCGACGCGGGCGATCTGCTGCGACTCGACCTGATCGAGAAACCGATCTGCGTGGAGCGTGGCGAGCTGGTGGACGTCATCTCGATCGTTGGCGGCATCGAGGTCCGCACACGTGCGCGCGCGCAGCGCGATGCGCGCGAGGGTGACCTCGTCGAGCTGCAGCGCGATGGGGCGCGCAACGCGTTCACCGGCGTGGTGCAGCGACGGGGCCTGGTGCTGGTCGGCGGCGAATCGGACAGGGAGCTCTGAGATGAAGCACGCGATAATCGTGACGATGGGTGTGTTGGTGGTGTGCGCGCAGGCGCGCGCGCAGTCGTTGTACGAGATGCCGGCGCCGGAGCAGGACGCGCGCACGGGCGTGGCGGCGGTGCCCGAGCAGGGGCTGCCGCTGCAGCAGGTGAGTTTGCACGCGATCGAGCCGCCGGAGCCGCGGACGTTCGCGGAGCAGGACCTGGTGACGATCATCGTGAGCGAGCGGAGCAGTTTCGAGCGTGAGCAGACGCTGGAGACGGAGAAGGATTACAACGTGAGCGGGGCGGTGGAGCAGTTCATCGATCTGCTGGCGCTGCTCGAAACGCAGGTGATCGAGGACGACCTGAACCGGGCGCCGCGAATCAACCTCAATTACACGAACGAGTTCGAGGGCGAGGGCGAGTACGGACGCGAGGACACGCTGACGACGCGGATCACGGCGCGCGTGCTCGAAGTCAAGCCCAACGGCACACTTCTGCTCGAAGCGCGGACGTCGCTGACCACTGATGAAGAAACGCAGACCATCGTGCTCAGCGGCGTGTGCCGAACCGAGGATGTGACGGGCACGAACACGGTGCAATCGAACCAGATGTTCGACCTGAACCTGAACGTTCAGCACGAGGGGCGTGTGCGTGAGGGCGCGAAGAAGGGGCTGATCCCGCGGGTGATCGAGGGGATCTTCAACTTCTAGCGCTTCGCTGTGTCCGTTGATTGAATGACTTCACGTGCCGCGCATCGGACATCCGGTGCGCGGCATGTCGTTTGCGAAATGAGTAAGACATGGCACGGACGCCGAGAGAACGTGTTGGGATGCGCAGGATCGTGAGCGCGGCATGTGCGCTGATCGGCGTGCTCTGCGCGTCGGCGAGCGCGACGACGATCCAGGACTTCACGCGGCTGAAGGGCTCGGGCGAGTCCACGCTGTGGGGGCTCGGGTTCGTGGTCGGTCTGAACGGGACCGGCGATAGCGGGAGTGCGCTGCCGATGGCGCGGCAACTCGCGCGGCTGCTCGAGCGCGGCGGGAACCCGGTTCCGGCGCTCGAGGAGCTTGAAGGCGCATCGAACATCGCGATGGTGATGGTGACTGCGAAGGTGCCGGCGGAGGGCGCGAAACCGGGCGACAAGATCGACGCGACGGTGGAGGCGTGGCACAACGCGGGGAGCCTGGAGGGCGGGCGTCTGTTTATCACGCCGCTGCAGGGCCCGATGCCCGGGCAGGGCGTGTTCGCGTTCGCGGACGGACCGATTTCGATCGAGAGCGAGACACCGACGTCGGGCCGCGTGCGGCTCGGTGCGCAGTTGGCCGTGGAGCACTCGCCCCGTTTCATCGAGGCGGACGGGTCGCTGACGCTCTACATCGAGCCGGAGTACGCGGGCTGGACGACGTCGCAGCTGATCGCGAGCCACATCAACTCGGAGTACGAGGGGTTCGGCCCGTCTGCGGGTTCGATCGCGCGGGCGCTGGACCCGCGGTCGGTGCGCGTCGAGATCCCGCAGGAAGAACTCGCGGATCCGTCGGCGTTCATCGCGACGATCCTCGCGAGCCAGATCAGCCCGACGCTGCTCGAACTGCCGGCGCGCGTCATCGTGAACGAGCGCGAGGGTTCGATCGTGATGACGGGCGACGTGCAGATCAGCCCGGTGGCGATCTCGCACAAGGACCTGGTGATCACGCGGATCACGCCGGAGGTGATCCCGACGGCGCAGCAGCCGCTGGTGCGGGACACCTCGTGGACCGGCGCGTCTACGAGCGAGAGCGATCGCGAGCGTATGCGGCTGCAGGATCTGCTGGATGCGCTCAAGGAGCTCGATGTCGCGGTTGAAGATCAGATCGGGATTTTGAAGAAGCTTCATCGCGTGGGCCACCTGCACGCGGAATTCATCGAGGAGTAGCCATGGACGGCGCGCTCGGACTCAACGATTTGACCACATCGGTCCGCGTCGGCGGCTCGGAGGTGCTGGCCCGACTCGTGCCGCCCGGTGCGCAGGCGGAACCCGGCGGGTTCGAGGCGGCGCTCGACAAGGCACGGCGGGGAGAATCCTCCGAAGACGCGCTGCGTGCGGATGCCGAGCGGTTCATCGCCGGGGCGCTGGTGTACCCGGTTCTGAAGCAGCTGCGCGAGACGAACAACGCGGCGGCGCCCTTCGCGCCGGGCGAGGCGGAGAAGAGCTTCGGCTGGATGTTCGACCAGTACATCGCGGACGAGATCGTGTCGTCGCAGAACTTCCCGCTGGTGGACGCGGTCATGCGCACGATCCGCCCGGCGGGCGAGCAGAGCGGGGGGCCGAACGATGCCGCGTGACCTGATCGATCCGCTCGTGCCCGAGCTCGACGAGCTTGAGGAGGTTCTGAAGAAGCTCGCCGAGGCGCAGCACGCGCTGCTCGCGTGCATCGACGCGCGTCGCGACGCGATGCGCGAGGCCGATGCCTTCGGGCTCGGTCGCTGCCTGACACGCGAGAGCGAGGTGATCGGCGAGATCGGGCGACTGGATGAGCGTCGGCAGAAGGTTGTCGGCGTGCTGGCTTCGATGATCGGATCGGAGCGTGGTGCGCGGACGACGTTCAGCGAGATCGCGTCGCACGTGCCGGGGGACCGAGGCGCGGCGTTGCGGACGATGGCGCTGTCGCTGCGTGAGCTGATGCAGCGCGTGCAGAAGCGGAACGCGTCGGCGCGATCGGCCGCGGAAATGCTCGCGGCGCACATGCAGGGGCTCGCGAAGCAGGTGGCGCAGACGCTGAACCACGCGAAGACGTACGGCAGGCTCGGGACGGTCGAGGTCGGGCCGGCGGTGATCAGCGGCGTGGACGCAACGGGGTAAGGGGCGCGCGCGATGGGACTCACCAGTTCGCTCTATGTCGGTCGTTCGGCGCTCAGCGCGAGCCAGATCGCGTTGCAGGTGACGGGCAACAACATCGCGAACCTCGCGACGCCGGGGTACTCGCGTCAACGCGTGGGGCTGACGGCGCTCGGCGACACGCAGATCCAGAACGGCGTGTTCGTCGGGCGCGGCGTGCAGACGGATCAGGTGCAGCGCGTGCTCGACCCCGCGGTGCAGCAGCGCCTGCGCGCGGCGATCAGTGACTCGGGCTTCGCGTCGGTCGCGCAGGGCACGCTGTCGCAGGTCGAGTCGCTGCTGGGCGAACTCAGCGGGAACGACCTGTCGAGCCAGCTCGGCGCGCTCTTCGATGCGTTCTCGACGCTCGCGGACACGCCGACGAGTGTCGAGCTGCGCGGCGCTGCGGTCGAGCAGGGCGCTGCGGTGTCGTCGTTCATGCAGCGGATGCGCAGTGACCTGGTCAACCTTCGCCGGCAGACGGATCAGCAGCTGGCGGATCAGGTCGAGGCGGCGGACGGGCTGATCCAGGAGATCGCGGACCTGAACCTGGCGATCATCAACGCCGAGGGCGGGCAGGGCAGCGCGAACGGGTTGCGCGATGCGCGCGATCAGCTGATCAGCGAACTCTCGGTGCTCATGGACGTGACGGTCGTGCCGTCGCCGGGCAACAGCGGATCGGTGGACGTGATCGTCGGCTCGACGCCGTTGGTGCGCGGGAGCACGGCGGAATCGATCGAGGTGCGCCGGCGCGAGATCAACGGAGAACTTCGAGTAGACGTCGTGACGACGGGTACGACACCCGAAGTGATCGACGCCGATGGAGGCACCATCGGCGGGCTGCTTGCGCAGCGTGAGGGCACCGTGCAGCGCGTGCTCGATGAACTCGACGAGTTGTCGGCGCGGCTGATCCATGAGGTGAACGTGCTGCACTCGCAGGGGCGGGCCGCGTCGGGGCTGACGGACACCACCGGGTGGCTCGCGGTAAACCCGGCGGACCAGACGCTCGCGCTGAACGATCCGACGAACGCGACTTTCTCGGGTCTGCCGATCAACGCACGGAACGGGACGTTTACGGTCGTCATCACGGATCAGACGGGGAACCAGACGGAATCGGTGATCGAGGTCGATCTCGATGGGATCGACAACACGGGTGCCGCGGGGTTCGGCGATGACACGACGATGGCCGACATCGTCGCGGCGCTCGATGGCGTGGCGAACCTGAACGCCGAGATCACCGCGGATGGCAGGCTGCGTGTGTTTACGGATGCGGGCTTCGACGTGTCGTTCAAGGACGACAGCAGCGAGGCGCTGGCGGTCTTCGGGATCAACACGTTCTTCCAGGGCACCAGCGCCGGTGACATCGCGGTGCGTGAAGAGCTGGAGGCCGATCCGTCGCTGCTCGTCACGGGCTCGGGCGAGGGGCGGAACGACACGGTGCTGGCGCTCGCGCAGCTGCGCGACGCGCCGATCGGTTCGATCGGTGGACGCACACAGCTGGAACAGTGGGGCGAGACGACGGGGCGCATCGGCGTCGAGACGTCCGCCGCGATCACCAACTTCGAGGCGCTCGACACCGTGCGGCTGAACCTCGAAGCGCAGCGCGCCGCGGTCAGCGGCGTCAGCCTTGACGAGGAATCGATCAATCTCATCACGTTCCAGCAGCAGTACCAGGGCGCGGCCCGGTTCATCAGCGTGGTGGACGAGCTCACGCAGACACTGATCTCGATCGTGTAAGGGGAGGCGGGCGTCATGGGACAGATCCCGGCGAACATCGCGAGAACACCCAACGCGCTCTTCTCGCAGATCTCGACGCGCAACATCAACGCGACGAACCTGTCGCTGCTGCGCATCAACGAGCAGCTCTCGACGGGATTGCGCGTGAACCGCACGAGCGACGACGCCGTCGCCTCGGCGCTCATCACGACACTGGATCGCCGGCTCGAGACCACCGAGCGACGGCTCGGCGCGATGAACAACGGGCGCCTGATGCTCGATACGGTGGACAGCGCGCTGGGCGAACTGAGCGACGTGGTGCTCGAGGCCCGCACGCTCGCGCTGGCGAACATCGGCGTGACGAGCGATCCGGACACCCGCGCCGAGCAGGCGCTGATCGTCCAGTCGCTCATCGATCGGGCGCAGACCACGCTGAACGGGGACATCGGCGGGCTGCACTACTTCGCGGGCGAGACGGTCGGGCTCGACCCGATCGAGACGTTCTTCGGCGGGTTCCGGTACGCGGGGCAGGGCGACGGGCTGCGCACGGACCTCGGGGCTGGCGTGAACTTCCCCGTGACGATCGGCGCCGGCGAGGCGCTCGGCGCGGTGTCGGCGCGGGTGGAGAGCGTTGTCGATCTGAACGCGAACGTGACGCGGACGACGCCGATCGATGCGCTGCGCGGCCCGGCGGTGGGGAACCTGCCCCTCGGGAGCCTTGACGTGACGGTCGATGTGGGCGGCACGCCGACGACGTTCAGCGTGGATCTTTCGCAGGCGGACACGGTCGGAGACGCCGCGGAAATCCTGGAGTCCGCGATCCGGACGAACGCGCCGGGCGCGCTGAACGGCGCGTTCCCGAACGGGATCGGTGTGGCGGCGGGCGGGGATCGGCTGGCGATCGACGTCGCGGCGGCGGGGCCCACGATCATTACCTTCTCTGATGGGCCGACCGGGTCAACCGCGACGGCGCTCGGGCTGAGCGACCACGCCTACACCAACGGCGCGCCGGCGGACCCGGCGGCGAGCGGCGACCTCGACCCGCGCGTCACCGATGCCACGCTCTTTGGCGACATGAACCCGACGCCGCCCTTGAGCTTCGCCGACATCGTCTTCGAGAACGGCGGTCGGACGGGCAGCGTGACGCTCGACGCGACGATGTCGCTCGGCGAGTTTCGCGAGGCGGTCGAGCGGCTCGACCTCGGCGTTCGCATCGACATCAACGACGCGGGTGACGGCATCAACGCGGTGAACGAGGTGGCCGGCCTCCGCATGTCGATCGGCGACAGCGGGGGCGTCGGGGCGGCGACGCGCCTGGGCATCAAGACCTTCGCCGAGAGCACGCTGATCGAGGATCTGAATGATGGTCGCGGCGTGGCGATCGCCGACGGGGCGGTCGATCCGGTGACAGGGCTGCCCGATCCGACGCGGGACATCGACTTCGAGATCACGCTCGCCGACGGGGTGAGCACCTTTACGGTGGATCTGCGTCCGCAGGACATGGTGGACATCGGGACGGTCGTCGCGCGGATCAACGCGGAGGCGGCCACGGCGGGGTTCGGCGCGGCGTTCCAGGCCTCGGTCGAACCGAGCGCCGGTGGGATCCGGCTCGAAGACCTCACCGCATCGCCGGGGGCGGTCTCGGTGAGCAGTCTCAACGGGTTCGCGGCGGACGACCTCGGTCTGCTCGACGGCGTGGCGACTGCCGGGCCGGGTTCGGCGCTGGTCGGCGAAGACCGCGCGACGGTCCGCGTGGACAACTTCCTGACGGCATTGGTGGAACTTCGCGACGCGCTCTCGAGCAACGACGAACGTGGCATCGAGTTTGCGGGGCAGAGATTGGAAGAAGCCGTCGATCAGGTGGCGCTCGCGCGGGCGCGGGTCGGCGGACGATCGCAGCAGCTCGACGCGATCGAAGCGAGGACGGAAGACGTGCGATTGCTCGACCAATCGATCCGGAGCCAGGTGCGCGACCTCGACTTTGTGGAGGCGAGCACGCGGTTCAGCCTGCTGCAGACGCAGCTGCAGGCGGGCCTGACGGCAACAGCGCAGCAGTCGCAGCTGTCGCTGATCAACTTCCTCGGCTGACGCCGGGGTTGATGGATTTCTCGTGCGGGCCTCCGGCCGGTCCGCGCGACGCAGGACGCGACCCGGCGGGACGTTCCGGGGTGGTACAGGAGACCAGGCCGAGGGTGTGGAGGCCTCCGATGGAGGTTCAGACGACGAGGTTCGGGACGATCGAGATCGCGGAGGACCGCGTGATTGAGTTCCCGAAGGGACTGTTGGGTTTCAACGAGCACAAGCGGTACTGCCTGCTGCAGCCCAACGAAGAGGCGTGCTTCTTCTGGCTGCAGTGCCTGGAAGACCCATCGCTCGCGTTCGTGGTGACGGACCCGACGCTCTTCGTGAAGGAGTACTCGGTACCGATCCGCGGCGAGCAGATGGAGGGCCTGCGCCTCGATGATGTGAGCGACGCGCAGGTCTTCGTGATCGTGAACAAGGTGGGCGACGCGCTGACGGGCAATCTGCAGGGCCCGCTCGTGGTGAACACCATGGCACGCATCGGCGAGCAGTTCGTGCTCGCGGAGAAGAAGTGGACGACGAGGCACGAGCTCGTCCGTCTTGGTGACGAGGCGCGCGCCGCGTCTGCGTGAGCGACACAACCCGGCCCACGGAGGGGCGACGCGCGCGGGCTCGGAGCGGCGCGCGGAAGGCAGACAAGGAGCCGACGGGATGCTGGTGCTCTCGAGGCAACGCGACGAAACGATCATGATCGGCGACGCGATCGAGGTGACGGTCGTGGACATCCGGGGCGACAAGGTGCGCCTCGGGATCACCGCGCCGACACGCATCGCCGTGCACCGCAAAGAGGTGTACGAGGCGATCCGCGCGGAGAACGAGCGTGCCGCTCGTTCGATCGGCGGCGATCTTGATTCACTCAACGGATCGGTCCCGGCGGGGCTGCGCCAACGCGGCGCATCGCTGCGGGATTCGAAGGGCGGCGCGCTCTCGGCGCGCCAGGGTCAATCTCAGCGGAAACGAGCGTAAGGCGCGGACCGGCGGGCGGAGGCCCGCCTCGTGATGATCACGGAGGACACTCAGAATGGCCCGCATCAACTCAAATATCCCGAGCCTCGTCGCGGCGAAGAACCTTGCCACGGCGAACGCCGACCTCGAGGTCAGGCTCACTCGCCTCGCCACCGGCCTGCGCATCAACCGCGGGGGCGATGATCCCGCTGGGCTCATCATCTCCGAGCGTCTCCGTTCGGAGCTGAGCGGCATCGAGCAGGGCATCCGCAACTCGGAACGCGCCTCCAACGTCATCGCGACGGCAGAAGGCGCGCTCACCGAGGTCAGCAACCTGCTCAACGACCTGCGCGCACTCGTCGTCGAAGCCGCCAACACCGGCGCCTTCTCGCCCGACGAAATCGAAGCGAACCAGCTGCAGATCGACTCGGCGATCGACTCGATCACGCGCATCGCCAACTCGGCGTCGTTCGGCGGGCTCAAGCTGCTGAACGGTTCGCTCGGCTACACCACGAGCGGCATCGACACCAGCAACCTCGTCAAGACCAAGGTCTTCGGCGTGGACTTCGGCGACCGCGACAGCGTGAATGTCGATGTCGAAACGGTCACGTCCGCCCAGCAGGCGAACGTCTTCATCCAGACCGACTTCAGCAACATCAACGGCGCGTGGACCGACGGCGTGCTGCCCTCGACCGTGACCATTGAGATCGCGGGCCCGCTCGGTGCGCAGGAACTCACCTTCCTGAGTGGCACCGACACTCAGGACATTATCAGTGGAATCAACAACCTGGCGTCGGTGACTGGCGTTCGGGCGGAGTTCAACAACGCCGACGGCGGCGGCGACGCGACGTCGGGTGTCCGCCTCTTCTCCGTGGAGTACGGCACGGAGAGCATCGTCACGGTCGAAGAGCGGACCAACACTTCCGCGGTCTCCCTCTTTATCCAGCCGCCCGGCGCAACGACCAACTTCGTGGACTTCACCGACGGGACGACATTCGATGAGGGTCGAACCGATCGCGGGCAGGACGTCGCGGTGGTCGTCAACGGCAACCTCGCGACGGGGCGCGGGCTCGAGGTGAGTTCCCGCGTCCCCACGCTCGATGTGCAGTTCCTGCTCGACGAGACGTTCGCCACGAACGTGACCGGCACGCCGGAGAGCTTCGTGATCACCGGCGGCGGTTCCAAGTTCCAGCTCGGCCCGAGCGTGAACGCCCAGCAGCAGGTGAATATCGGGCTCGACTCGATCTCCGCGACGCGGATCGGGGGGAGCTTCGTCACGCTGGGCGACGGCGTGACGCAGGAACTCCAGTTCCTCAGCAGCATCAAGTCGGGCGGTGCAAACGCGCTCAAGGACGGCAACCTCGCCAACGCCAGCGAGATCATCGAGACCGCCATCGAAGAGATCGCGAGTCTGCGAGGGCGTCTCGGCGCGTTCGAGGCCAACGTGCTCGATACCAATATCCGGTCCCTGCAAGCGGGGGTGGAGAACATCACCTCCGCCGAGAGCGTGATCCGCGATGCGGACTTCGCGACCGAAACCGCGGAACTCACGCGATCTCAGGTGCTGAGCCAGGCGGCGACATCGGCCCTCGCGACGGCGAACGCGAACGCGTCGAGCGTGCTGTCGCTGCTGGGCTGACACCCGAACAGGCGGTGCCACGCCGCGGCTTGGGGTAATCGGACCGTTCAGAAACGGCGCAGGCGTCACAGGCGTCCCCGCGCGCGGCTCCCCGCGCGTCGGGGTGTTTGTGCGCGCGAGAGTTCAGCGGCTTCTCCGTCGATGTCGAAGCTGCTCGGCGCGGTACGCGTCGGGCTGTGTGAGCGGTGATGGCCACGTCATGCCTCGCCGCCCGGTTCGACACCGCGTCCATGGCCGGACGGCGGACGGAATTCACGGAGGAGCTCTTTCCATGAGTCGTATTAACACGAACGTTCAGTCGCTCATCGCGCAGCGCGTGCTCGGTCAGAACAACGCCGGTCTGAACAACACGCTCGAGCGTCTGTCCACAGGTCTTCGGATCAACCGCGGTAAGGACGACCCGGCGGGCCTGATCGCGTCGGAGAACCTGCGTGCGGAGAAGGCGGCGATCAGCGCCGCGATCGGCAACGCCGAGCGCGCCGACCAGGTCGTGAACATCGCCGAGGGCGGCCTTCAGGAGGTTTCGGGCCTGCTCGAGGACCTGCAGTCACTCGTCACCACCACCGCGAACACCACGGGTCTGAGCGAAGAGGAAAAGGAAGCGAACCAGCTCCAGATCGACTCGATCCTCCAGACCATCGACCGCGTCTCGCAGTCCACGTCCTTCCAGGGCACTCGCCTGCTCAACGGCACGCTCGACTTCGAGACCACCAACGTCAGCGCCAACGTGGACGCCTTCAAGGTCAACGGCGCCAAGCTCGAGTTTGAGGGTACCCGCGACGTGAACGTCGTGGTCACCGACTCCGCGCAGGTCGGCGGCTTCCTGCTCTCGTTTGGCGGCGCGAACATCAACCTCGGCGGCGCCGGTGCCGACGACGGTGCCGACAGCGAGTTCGTCCTCGAAATCACCGGCAACAAGGGCTCACGTGAGCTCACCTTCGCGTCCGGTACCGCGGTCAGCGACATCATCACCGCGATCAACTCCTTCAGTGACGTGACCGGCGTCGAGGCTTCGGCTTCGGGCGCGTCGGGCGTGCGTCTCGAGTCCGAAGAACTCGGCGCGAACGAGTTCGTGAGCGTCCGCATCGTGGACGACGGTGCGATCAACGGTGCAAACGGCATCTACGAGCTCTCCGCCGACAACACCAACGTCGCCGACACCGGCTCGGTCACCGCGTTCAACGTCACCGCTGCGGCGAACGGCCTCACCGACGAGGGTCAGGACGTCCAGGCGACTATCAACGGCATCCAGGCCACCACCAAGGGCACCACCGCTCGGATCAACACCGACTTCCTCGATGTCGAGGTTGACCTGATCACCGGCGCGGGCGGCGGCAACGCCTCCGCGCAGGAGCTCGGTTCGCTGACCGCGCTGCGGATCACCGGCGGCGGTGGCGAGTTCCAGCTCGCCGGCAGGGTCGATATCGCCGGCAAGGTGTCGCTGGGCATCGGCGACATCGGCTCGCGCACGATCGGTCGCACGGAGGACGGGACCAGCACCCGCTTCCTCGCCGACCTCGCCAATGGCGCATCGCTCAACGTCGTCGATGGCGACCTCGGCGAAGCTCAGAAGGTCATCTCCAACGCCATCTCTGAGGTGAGCTCGCTCCGCGGTCGCATCGGTGCGTTCCAGCAGAACACGATCGGCGCCACCATCCGGAGCCTGAACGTCGGTCTCGAGAACACCGCGGCGGCCGAGTCGGTCATCCGCGACGCCGACTTCGCGCTCGAGACCGCGCAGCTGACCCGCAACCAGATCCTCAGCGCGTCGGCTCAGAACGTGCTGCAGCAGGCCAACCTGCAGCCGCAGAACGCCCTGCAGCTCCTCGGCTAATCCGAGCGGCCGGAACGGGCTGACCGATAACAACACGCGCCCCGGGCCGAGAGGCTCGGGGCGTTTCGTTTTTGCGCGGTGAGCGCGCACGTTCTCGGACCCGCCTGCGCCGGATGCGCACGACCCACCGATGAAGGGCGTACGCCGCGAGATTGCCCCGGCGTAGGAACCGGAGTTCGGAATCATGAGCCGCATCGTTTCGAATGTGCCGTCGCTGACGGCGCAGCGGGTGTTGTCTGCCAACAACGCCTCGCTCAACACGTCGCTCGAACGGTTGTCCACCGGCCTGCGGATCAACCGCGGCAAGGACGACCCGGCGGGGCTGATCGCGTCGGAGAACCTGCGCTCGGAGCTCGCGGGCACGGGCGCGGCGATCGGGAACGCCGAGCGCGCGGACCAAGTGGTCAACATCGCCGAAGGCGCGCTGCAGGAGCTCTCGACGCTGCTCGAAGAACTTCAGGCGCTGATCACCGAGAACGCGAACGTCGCGGCCCTTAGTGACGAAGAGCGCGCCGCGAACCAGCAGCAGGTGGATTCGATCCTGCGCACGATCGACCGCATCGCCGACAGCGCCAGCTTCCAGGGGCTGCGCCTGCTCAACGGCAACCTCGACTACGAGGTGGACAACATCAGCGGGAACGTGGACTCGTTCAAGATCAACGCCGCCAAGCTCCCCTTCGGGCAGACGATGGACGTAGACGTGGTCGTCACGCAGTCGGCACAGGTCGGCGGGTTCGTACTCTCGTTCGGGAACGCGAACATCAACCTGGGCGGGGCCGGCGCGAGCGATGGCGCGGACAGCCTCTTCCGCTTCGAGGTCGCGGGCGTTGAAGGGGCGCGCGAGCTCAGCTTCGCGTCGGGCAGTTCCGTCGCCGACATCATCAGCGCGATCAACAGCGTCACCGACCTCACCGGCGTCACGGCGACCGCCTCCGGCGCCAGCGGGATCCGGCTCGAATCCATCGGCATGGGCGCCGACGACTTCGTCCGCGTGCAGGTGCTCGACGACGGCGGGATCGACGCCGCCGACGGGGTCTACCGCCTGACCGACAACGACACGAACCGCGCCGATATCCCGGCCGGGGCGGACGCCTTCAACGCCTCCACCGTCACCAACGGCATCGAGGACGACGGGCAGGACGCGACCGTCACGGTCAACGGCGTCCGCGCAACGGTCAACGGCACCGTCGCGCGTGTGAATACCGAGTTCCTCGACGTGGAGATCGACCTCTCGACGGGAACCGCGGGACTCGACGCCGAAGCGCAACGCGCCGGCACCGTCACCGCGTTCCGCATCCTCGGCGGCGGTGCCGACTTCCAGCTCGCCAGCCGCGTGAATCTCAACGGCAAAGTCTCGCTCGGCATCCCGCAGGTGACGGCGCGCACGCTCGGGCGCGCCGAGGTCTTCAACGGCAGCGGCTACGACACCTTCACGCTGCAGGACCTCGGCACCGGACGCGATGTCAACATCGAAGACGGGAACCTCTCGAGTGCGCAGCGGGTCGTCAGCCAGGCGATCGAAGACGTCACCAAGCTCCGCGGCAGGCTCGGCGCGTTCCAGGCCAACACCGTCTCGTCAACCATCCGCAGCCTGCAGATCGCCTTCGAGAACACGACGGCCGCCGAGTCCGTCATCCGCGACACCGACTTCGCGGCGCAGACAGCGCGACTCAGCCAGCTGCAGATCCTGAACTCTTCCTCGACGTCGAGCCTGGCGATCGCGAACTCGCAGCCGCAGAGCGTGCTGCAGCTGCTCGGCTAGTGACGCGAACGGGCCCGCTCCCTCACGGTCGCGGCTCGTCAGAACCTGATTCCGATTCCGCGGGTCGCGGGCGATGGTCGTCCGCGGCCCGTTCTCGTTTTTGTGCCTCGAACTCTGAAATGGCGCGTGCGATGGCTCGGCGCATGTCTTCTGCCTGCAGACCTTCCTCCGGATCGGCGGCTGGGTCATACAACGCTTCCAGCTCGCTGACAAGGATTGTGTCGTACGTGCGCCAATCACCATATGTTCAGAGCGGAAGAAGGCCGTTCAAGTGGCTTGCCAGCTCGCGTTTCGCAGCATCACTCGCCTGAATCATGTCTGATGCGACCGACGCTTGTCGAATTGCATTCAGTGCCCGCGAGTACGTCCGATCCGACCGGATCCCGGTGTACCAATAGTCATCGTCGGCCTTACGATTCCTCGCCCAGTTGCCGCTTGGCTCGTCGTCTTCGACGCCGAATACCTGAATGTCCCACACCGGGTGGTAGCGTCTGAGATACACGCCCCCAAAGAACGAATGTTCGACTTTCGTTCGTGCGGTATCGAGATCGACGTAGTGATAT
This sequence comes from Planctomycetota bacterium, assembly GCA_039182735.1. Taxonomy (GTDB): domain Bacteria; phylum Planctomycetota; class Phycisphaerae; order Phycisphaerales; family UBA1924; genus JBCDCB01. Next base: position 54,417 of record JBCDCB010000006.1, on the reverse strand, counting down.
TCGCGCAGCCCGGCTGGAAGCATGACAAAGAGCAACAGTGCCGGGACGATGACCCAGAGACATCCTGCGGCTCGCTTCATATCGAACGATACGCCCCGAGTCTGTGCAGCATCCGGCGCTCCTCAGATCACATGCGTCGTCGGCGCGAGTCGTTCGTCCACCTTCGACTTCCACTCTTCGTAGCCCGGTCGTCCCATGAGCCCGAAGGTCGCGACCTTGCCGGTCTCGACGGCGGGCTGGTCGTACGCGTCGATACCCAGCATCAGGCCGGCGTACGCCGTCACGACTTCCCACAGGTAGATGAACTGGCCGACGCGCCGTTCGTCGATCGCGGGGAGCTTGATCGTCAGGTTCGGTCGCTCGGACTCGACGAAGGCGAACTCCGTTGCGCGCTTCTCGGCGTTGAGCAGTGTCGAGAACTTCTTGCTTTCGAGGTATTGCAGGTTCTCGACGCCGAGCCCGCTCGGGATGGTGAGGTCTCCGTCGCCGAAGTCTTCGACCTCCATGAACATGAAGACCTTGTCATTGGGCCCTTCTCGATAGAGCTGGACCTGCGAGTGCTGGTCGGTCGTGCCGAGGGCCTTGACGGGTGTGAAGCCTGCGAAGACTTCGTCGCCGTTGGTGTCGTGTCGCTTGCCGAGCGATTCGGCCCAGAGCTGGCGGAACCAGTCGGCCATAAAGTAGAGGCGGTTGGAGTAGGGCATCATCACGTGGACGGGTTTGTGCGTTTTGACGCCGTTGCCGAGCCCGAGTTCGACGAGCAGCGTCGCGAGCATGGCGGCGGGGTTCTTGTCGAGTTCGGGCTGTGCGCAGGCGCGGCTCATGCGCGCGGCGCCGTCGAGGAGCGCGTCGATATCGATGCCGCACATCGCCGCGGAGAAGAGCCCGACGGGTGAGAGGACGCTGAAGCGTCCGCCGACGCCGTCAGGGACGGGGAGCGTGCGGTAGCCGTTGTCGTCGCAGATAGAGCGCATCGTGCCTTTGGCGGGGTCGGTGATGGCGACGAGGTTCTTCGCGTGCTCGCGCTCGCCGAGGTGGTCGATGAGCAGTTTGCGGATGGTCATGAACTGCGCGGCGGTCTCGGCGGTCTCGCCCGACTTGCTGATGACATTGAAGACGGTGCGCTTGAGCCCCGGGTCGGATCGCCGGATGAACTCGAGCACGGGGCCCAGGTAGTCGGGATCGACGTTGTCGATGACGAAGAGGCGGGGCCCGCCGCGGGAGTCGTTGGGGAGCAGGTTCCACGTCGCTGGCCGTAGTGCGGCCTGGAGGGCGATGTTCCCGAGCGCGCTGCCGCCGATGCCGAGCACGACAAGGTTGTCGCAGCGTTCGCGGAGTTCCTCGCTGATCGCGAGGACGTCCTGCACGTGCCTGGCTCGGGTGGGGTTGATGGGCAGGTCGGTCCAGCGTTCCCAGCCTGTGCCGGCGGACTTGGCGAGCGAGGCGGTGAGGCGCACCGCCTGGTCCGCGAGGGGTGAGCCCGGGGCGAGGGCGCCGGGTTCGAGCCCGTGGGCGGCGACGCGGTCGGAGAGGCAGTTGGCGTAGTCGAGTGTGAGCATGGGCGCACTGTACCGGAGGGCGCGCGCGGGCCTCGTCGTTATGCTCGCGGCTCCCCCGCACGGAGCCGACCCGGATGTTCCACCCCTGGCACGATGTCACGCCGAGCGTCGAGAAGAAGCCCCTGCCGGAGTACTTCCGCGCGATCATCGAGATCCCGAAGGGATCATCGAACAAGTACGAGCTGGACAAGAACTCGGGGATGCTCAAGCTGGACCGGGTGCTTTCGAGCGCGGTGTACTACCCGGCGAACTACGGGTTCATCCCGCAGACCTACGCGGAAGACGACGACCCGCTCGACGTGCTGGTGTTCTGCAGCGAGAACATCCCGCCGCTGTGCGTGTGCGACGCGCGGGCGGTGGGGATGATGTCGATGATCGACGACGGCCAGCCGGATCACAAAATCGTGGCGGTGGTGACAAGCGACCCGCAGTTCGAGGACATGACCAAGCCGAGCGACTTCCCGCGGCACCTGTTCAAGATGCTCAAGCGGTTCCTCGAGGATTACAAGATGCTCGAGGAGAAGGGCGTCGAGGTGGACGAGATCCTGCCCGCAGAGGCAGCGCACGCGGTGATCGACAAGTCGCTGAGCGACTACTGGACGGCGCGCCAGCGCGGACGCTTGCAGGGGCTCGCGCGATGAACGACCAGGAGCCGGCGCACCCGTGGGCGGAGGGCACCGGGCGGGTGCTCATCGAGCGCGCGCAGATCAAGCAGCGCGTGCGCGAACTCGGCGAGGTCCTCGCGCAGGAACTGATGGACGTGCTGGAAGCGGAGGGCGAGGGGCCCGCGGACCACGCCGACCGCGTTGTGATGCTCCCGGTGATGACCGGCGCGATGGTCTTCACGGCGGACCTCATCCGCCGCATGCCCGTCAAGCTCTCGATGCGCCTCGTGACGGTGAGCAGTTATGCCGGGCAGACGACCGAATCACGCGGCGCCGCCTTCCGCGGGGTCATCCCGCGCGACCTCGGCGGGCGCCACGTCGTCATCATCGACGACATCCTCGACACCGGGCGCACGCTGCAGCTTGTGCGTGACATCGTGCGCGAGCAGAACCCCGCGAGCGTGCGTTCGTGCGTTCTGCTCGACAAGCCCGAACGCCGCGAGGTGGATATCCGCGCCGAGCACGTCGGGTTCGAGATCCCCGATGCCTTCGTGGTCGGGTACGGGCTCGACTACGACGGGTATTACCGCAATGTGCCGGACATCCGCGTGCTCGACGCCTCCCCGTGAACCAGCCAGGCGATCGCTTGGCCGGATATTCATACCGGGCTCGGGAGGGTCGTGAGCAGTTCGTCGAGCAGATCGCGGGCGGCTTCGGTTCCGCCGCCATCGGGCGCCGAGCGCAGCATCGTGCGGTGCGCGACAACCGCGTGGACATTGTCGATGACGTCTTCCGGCGTGGTGTAGTCGCGCCCGTTGAGCAGCGCGGTTGCGCGGGCCGCGGTGCTGAGCGCGAGCGTGCCGCGCGGCGAAAGACCCACGCGGATCTCCGGGTGCGTGCGCGTCGCCTCGGCCAGCGCGATGATGTAGTCGATGAGCGAGCGATCGAGCGTCACGTCGTCCACCGCGCGCTGCGCTTCGATGATCTCTTCGGGGGTCGTCACCGCTTCCAGTGTCGGCAGTTCGCTCTCCGACGGGCGGCGCTTGAGCACCTCGGCTTCCGACTCGCGCGACGGGTACCCGATCGAGATGTGCATCAGGAACCGATCGAGCTGCGATTCGGGCAGCGGGTACGTGCCCTCGAAGTCGAAGGGGTTCTGCGTCGCGATCACCATGAACGGGTCGGGCAGCGGGCGCGTCTGCCCGTCGATCGTCACCTGTCGCTCGTTCATGGATTCGAGCAGCGCCGCCTGCGTGCGCGGTGTCGTGCGGTTCACCTCGTCGGCGAGCAGCACGTTCGCGAAGATCGGGCCCGGTTTGAAGTCGAAGCGCGCCGCGTTCGCGTCGTAGACCGACACGCCCAGCACATCTGACGGCAGTAGGTCGGGCGTGAACTGCACACGGTTGAAGACCCCGCCCATCGAGCGCGCGACGCTGTTGGCCAGCACGGTCTTGCCGACGCCCGGGACGTCTTCGATGACGACGTGCCCGCGCGCGAGCAGGCAGCACAGCACGCGATCGATCGAGTCCCGTCCGCCGACGAAGACACGCTGGACGTTGTCGCGCAGGCGTTGGACGAGTGACTCATTCACGCGGGGGCGAGTATATTCGCGAGCCGTGGGCGTGGGGCGATCGTGCATTGAGAGCACGATCCGAGATGCGCGCGGGCTCGGTTGCAACCGATCCGGCGCTGCAGAAGAAGTATCGAAGGGGCGACCCGTTCTAGAACTGCCGCACGATGCCGGCGAAGGGCACGAGCCGACCGAATCGGCGCGCGCGCTCGACGCGCAGCTCCGCGGCACGCTCCCGTGCGTGACCTGCAAGTACGACCTGCAGGGCATCCCGATCAGCGGGATCTGCCCGGAGTGCGGGACGGCGGTCCGCGCGACGATCTTGTGGCGCGTCGATCCCGAAGCCGACGAGTTCCGCCCGATGGTCAGCCCGGCGCTCGCGTCGCTCTGCCTCATCGGCTGGTCGCTTTCGAGCCTCGTTGCGGTGCTCGCGTCGTGGCTGCCGCGCGTCAGCGAGTTCCTCGGCGGGTTCATGCTGCACCCGCCCGGATTCGCGTGGAGCACGCCGCTCACGATCGTCGCCGGCGCGGCGGGCGGGCTGTGCCTGCTCGGGATTATCTACCCCGTGCGGGGCGGATCGAAGCTCAAGTCGCTCGGTGCCGCGGTCGCGTGCCTCGCGTACATCCCGCTGCTGTGGGCCGTCGCCCGAGTGCGTTTCACGATCGATCCCGTCGCCCCCTTCGTCTACGGCATCGACGGCTCGCCCGAGCCGCGACTGCACTACCGCCTGCTCATCGGGCTCTGCCTCTGCGTGGTCCTGCTCGGCTTCCGGCCCAACGCGCGTGAGCTCGTCAAGCGGTCGCTGGCGCTGCGCACGGGTCGCGTCGATCGCCAGACCATCTATGCCATGGTCGGGGCCGTAGGCGTCGCGATGATCGGCGACCTCGTCCGCCTCGGCGGGCTCTCGCTCGGGAGCGCCGCGCCGTGGTGGCTCGATCAGGTCGGCGTCATGCTCGTCGGGCTCGGGTCGCTCCTGCTCACGCTGGGGATGGTCTCGGCGTTCGTGGACAGCTGGCGGATCGCGCGCGCCATCCGCACGCCCAGTCCCACGCTCAGGGACATCGTCTAGTGAGCCACTGCGAGGCGACTGCCACTCTGGCAGCGTGAATCGGGGTCGAACGGGTTCCGCGCGTCGGCCCCTCGCCCATTCGACGCTGCGGGCGGGCGGATCTCGGCGCGAGTTGGCATCGCGCTTGTACCCACTCACGGTGCCGGAGCGGTGTGCCCGCGCGACCCCGGCGTGAGAGAACCGATCGATTCAACCCGTGTGACAGGAGCCACGATCTATGGCCGTCAAGGACCTGACCTTCGATATCGACGCACGCCACGCCCTGCATGAGGGCGTCCGCAAGCTCGCCTCCGCCGTCAAGAGCACCCTGGGCCCGCGCGGGCGGAACGCCGTCATCGACAAGTCCTGGGGCGGCCCGACCGTCACGAAGGACGGCGTCACCGTCGCCGAGGAAATCGAACTCCGCGACAAGACCCAGAACATGGGCGCCAAACTCGTGAAGGAAGCCGCCAGCAAGACCTCCGATGAAGCGGGCGACGGCACCACCACCGCGACCGTGCTCGCCGAGGCCCTCTTCGGAGAAGGCCTCCGCTATGTCGCCTCCGGTGTCGATGCGAACCAGCTCGTCCGCGGCGTGCGCTCGGGCGTCGAACTCGTCACCAAAGATATCGAGAAGCAGTCGCGCCCGATCGCCGGCAAGAAGGAGATCGAGGCCGTCGCGACCATCTCGTCGAACAACGACGCCGAGGTCGGCAAGATCATGGCCGACGCCTTCGAGAAGGTCGGCAAGGACGGCGTCATCACCGTCGAAGAGGGCAAGAGCCTCGAGACCGAGGTCGAGGTCGTCGAGGGCATGCAGTTCGATCGCGGCTACCTCTCGCCCAACTTCGTCACCAACCCCGACGAGATGAAGGTCGAGTTCGAGAAGGCCGCCATCCTCATCCACGAGGACAAGATCGACTCCATCACCAAACTCGTGCCCTTCCTCGAGAGGGTCATGGCCGCCAAGAAGCCCCTGCTCATCATCGCGGAAGACATCACCGGCGAGGCGCTCAGCACGCTCGTGATCAACAAGCTCCGCGGCACGCTGCAGGTCGCCGCCGTCAAGGCCCCGGGCTACGGCGACCGCCGCAAGGCCATGCTGCAGGACATCGCCGTCCTCACCGGCGCGAACCCGATCATGAAGGACCTGGGCGTCGAGCTCGACCAGATCAAGATGAGCGACCTCGGCGTCGCCAAGCGCATCGAGATCGACGGCGACAACACGCTCATCCTCGAGGGCGCCGGCGCCGTCAAGGACATCAAGGCCCGCGTCGATCAGATCCGCCACGAGATCGAGTCGGCCACCAGCGACTACGACCGCGAGAAGCTGCAGGAGCGCCTCGCGAAGCTCGCCGGCGGCGTCGCCGAGATCCGTGTCGGCGCGGCCTCCGAAGCCGAACTCAAAGAGAAGAAGGCCCGCGTCGAGGACGCGCTCCACGCGACCCGCGCCGCCGTGCAGGAGGGCATCGTCCCCGGCGGCGGCACGTCCTTCGTCCGCGCCACCCGCGCGATCGAGAAGAACAAGCAGTGGAAGGCCGTTTTCGGCAAGAAGGGCGAGGTCACCGCGGAGGACGTCGGTCACTACGACTTCGACTTTGCCGCGGGCCTTGAAGTTGTTCGCCGCGCGCTGAGCGTGCCACTCTCGACCATCGCGGATAACGCCGGCGTCAAGGGCGCCGTTGTCGTCAGCAAGGTGAGCGAGGGCGACGAGACCATCGGCGACTCGTTCGGCTTCAACGCGCTCGCGCTCGAGTACGGCGACATGCTCAAGATGGGCGTGCTCACCCCCGCCAAGGTCGATCGCACGGCGCTGCAGAACGCGTCGAGCGTCGCGAGCATCCTGCTCACCGCCGACTGCCTCGTCACCGAGGCACCGCAGGACGAGGACGACGCCCCCGCGGGCGGCGCGCCCGGTGGCATGGACCCCATGGGTGGCATGGGCGGAATGGGTGGCATGGGCGGCATGCCGGGCATGGGCGGTATGGGCTTCTAAGTGAACGAAGAAGCCGCACCCATCCAGCCGCAGCAGCCGCAGTCTCTTCGCGCCGTCGATCTCGGGCGCGAGGAGGATCTCGTCACGTGGAACGAGTGGATGATGCGCTGCGCGAAGGTGATGCAGCACGCCGCGGCGTCGTCGGAGCAGATCGACGGCAACCCGGTCTTCCGCGTCACGCTCGCGGACAAGCGTCAGTTCATGGTGTCGCACGTCTTCACGCAGGTGGCGCGGGGCAAGTGCTCGATCGGTCCCGATCGATGGGCCGATCCCGCGGACCTCACCGAGACGAGCGGCAGGCCCGTCGGCCCCAACGGCGAGCCGATCTGCGATGTCATCACGGGATACGTCTTCGTGGGCACGGCGGGCGACGGTCGCCCGACGACGCTGGGTGTGCCGCCGGAGATGATCGCGAGCGTCGAGTGCGTGCTGATGCCCGATCCGAAGCAGAGCGCGTTCGGGTTCGCGCGTTGGACGCAGGAACAGAACGCGGCGCCGGTCATTGAGGAAGTCGATGACACGCCGACGCTCTTCGACGAGATCGAGGCGCGTGTGCGCCGCATGACGAGTTGACGGAACGACCCATGAAGAACGACTTGCTCGAACGCATCACGGTTGATCCGGCCATCTTCGGCGGCAAGCCGATCGTGCGCGGGCGTCGCCTCGCCGTCGAGCACGTGCTGGGGATGCTCGCGTCGGGGGATTCGATCGAGACGCTGCTCGCCGAGTACCCGTGGCTCGAACGCGAGGACGTGCTGGCGTGTCTGGCGTATGCACAGCGCGTCGTTGGGCACGAGCGTGTCGAGCCTTCGCTGGCAGGTGGGGGTGATGGCGCGTGAAGTTTCTTCTCGACACTTGCGTCGCGAAGAGCGCGAAAGACTTTCTGGAATCGGCCGGTCACGATGTGGTGTGGACAGGCGAATCGGATGAAGACCCGGGCGACGAGCGGATCCTCGCGCGGGCGAACGAAGAAGGTCGGGTGCTTGTCACGCTCGACAAGGACTTCGGAGAACTGGCGGTGGTCGGCGAGAAGCCGCACCGCGGGATTGTGAGACTGGTAGGTCTGGCGACGAGTCGCCAGGGTTGGGCCGCGAACGCCGCGGCGGATCGATACGCACAAGAACTGCACGCCGGCGCGATCGTCACGGTGACCCCCGAGCGGGTCCGGATTCGCCCGGGTGAGCGAAAGGATTAGGAGAGCAACATGGCCGTCAAGCCCCTGGAAGATCGCGTGCTCGTCAAGCCCCTCGAGGCCTCCAGCCAGACCGAGTCGGGCCTGTACCTGCCCGAGTCGAGCAAGGAGCGCCCGGTGCAGGGCAAGGTCGTCGCCGTCGGGCCGGGCAAGCTGCTCGAGAACGGCAAGCGCGCGACGCTCGGCATCAAGAAGGGCGACACCGTGGTCTACGGCAAGTACGCCGGCGCCGAGGTCGAGATCAAAGGCGACTCGCACCTGATCCTCCGAGAGACCGAACTGCTCGGCATCCTCGAAGGCTGATCGAACCCGTCCCGTCTACGCACGCAACGAGCGAACGCACGAAAGGAAGAGAACCGATGTCCAGCAAGCAGCTGATGTTCAGGGACGGCGCCCTGGTTGAGATGAAAGAGGGCCTCAGCCAGCTCTCCCGCGCCGTGAAGGTCACCATGGGACCGAGCGGTCGCAACGTCGCGATCCAGAAGTCCTACGGCGGGCCGTCGGTCACCAAGGACGGCGTCTCCGTCGCCAAGGAGATCGACCTCCCCGAGCCGCTTCAGAACATGGGCGCCAAGATGGTGCACCAGGTCGCGAAGAAGACCAACGACGAAGCGGGCGACGGCACGACCACCGCGACGGTGCTCGCCGAGTCGATCTTCGTTGAAGGCCTGCGTCACGTCGCGGCGGGCGCGAACCCGGTGAGCCTGCAGCGCGGGATCAACGCCGCCGCCGACGCCGCGGCCAACGCGATCGAAGAACTCGCCACGCCCTGCAAGGGCAAGGCCGACTACAAGAAGATCGCGACGGTCAGCGCGAACCACGACGAAGAGATCGGCGAGCTCATCGCCGAGGCCATCGCCAAGGTCGGTCCCGAAGGCGTGGTCGAGGTCGAGGACGGCAACACCGCCGAGACGCAGCTCGATTACGTCGAGGGCATGCAGTTCGATAAGGGCTACCTCTCGCCCTACTTCATGACCGACCCGAAGACGACCGAGAGCCTGCTGGAAGACGCGATCGTGCTGATCCACGAGAAGAAGATCAGCAACCTCAACGACCTGCTCCCGCTGCTCAACAAGGTCGCGTCGGCCAGCAAGCCGCTGCTCATCATCGCGGAAGACGTCGAGAGTGAGGCCCTCGCGGCGCTCGTGGTCAACCGTCTCCGCGGCGTGCTCAAGGTCTGCGCCGTCAAGGCCCCGGGCTTCGGTGATCGTCGCAAGCAGATGCTGGGCGACATTGCCGTCCTCACCGGCGGCACCTTCTTCAGCGAGGACCTCGGTCGCTCGCTCGACTCCATCGAGCTCAGCGAGCTCGGCAAGGCCAAAAAGATCGTCATCACCAAGGACGACACCACGATCATCGAGGGCGCCGGCAAGAAGAAGGACATCACCGCCCGCACCGATCAGATCACGGCGCAGCGTGATCGCTCGACCAGCGACTACGACCGTGAGAAGCTCGCCGAGCGCCTCGCGAAGTTGACCGGCGGCGTGGCGATCATCTCCGTCGGCGGCGCCACCGAGACTGCGATGAAGGAGCGCAAGGACCGCGTCGAGGATGCGCTCAACGCCACCCGCGCCGCGGCGCAGGAGGGCTACGTGCCCGGCGGCGGCGTCGCGCTCGTCCGCGCCATCGAGGCCATCCACAAGGCGCAGAAGAAGGCCAAGGGCGACGAGAAGGTCGGCTTCGACATCGTCGCGGCGGCCGTCGAAGCGCCGCTCCGCCAGATCGTGGACAACGCCGGGCTGCAGGGCGACCTCGTCGTCGAGAAGGTCAAGGAACTGCCGGCGAATGAGGGCTTCGACGCTTCGACCGGCAAGTACGTGGACATGGTCAAGGCGGGCATCATCGACCCGGCGAAGGTGGCGATCAGCGCCCTGCGCAACGCCGCGAGCGTGTCGGGCCTGATGCTCACCACGAGCGTCATGGTGACCGAGCTGAAGGACGACGCGGAGCCCGTCGCGGGCGCGGTGTCCTGATCGATTGACGGAGAGAGACTGAGATTCGCCGAGCCGGTGCGCGAGAGTGCGCCGGCTCGATTTCTGAGGAGCGCCCGATGAGCATCGAGCAGTTCGTTGCTATCTCGAAGGTCAAGCTGCCGAGTACGGCACGACTGTCTGAGCGCATGACCATGCTCGGGTTCGAGTCCGCGATCGAGCCAGCAGATCTCTCTTCGCACGCGGGTTACTTGCCGGTTCGCTTCATGGGCAAGGAGTCTGGGTTCGAGTGGTATCTCGACCCCGTTGGACCTGGCGGCGTTCAGCCTTCAGTCGATGTGGGTGAACGCGACGCAGTGGTGGGGCTTCGGACAGGGAGCGATGCGACCGAAGCGCAGTGCTCGATGGTGTGCGCCGCGGCGCTCATGGGACTCGCGGACGGTGTCTACTTCAACGACTACGAAGCCCATTTGACCGATCCTGACCAACTCATCAGCGAAGTCCAAGAGTGGCTGAAGGGCTCAAGCTAACCATGCCCACCACGCGTGACTATTACGAGATCCTGAGCGTCGAGCGGACCGCCGACGGCGAGGAGATCAAGCGCGCGTATCGGCGCCTCGCGATGAAGTACCACCCGGACCGCAACCCGGGCGACACCGAGGCCGAGGAGCGGTTCAAGGAGTGCGCCGAGGCGTACGAGGTGCTCTCCGATCAGCAGAAGCGCACCGTCTACGACCAGTACGGGCACGAGGGGCTCCGCGGCTCCGGCGCGCCGGCGGGCCACGACTTCAGCCGCATGAACGTCGATGACATCTTCTCGATGTTCAACGACATCTTCGGCGGCGGCGCGGGAGGACAGCGCGGGCAGCGCGGTCGTCGGGGCGGCGTCGCGCGCGGCTACGACCTCGAAACCGAAGTCGTCATCGACCTCCACGACGTGCTCCGTGGCACGGAAGAAGACGTCGAGATCACGCGACTCGATGTCTGCGGCACATGCACGGGCGACGGCGCGAAGCCCGGCACCACGCCGCAAACGTGCGGCACGTGCAAGGGCGCGGGCCACGTCGTGCAGACGGGTTTCGGCGGGATGTTCCGCATGCAGACCGCGTGCCCGCAGTGCCGCGGTCGCGGGAAGATCATCACCGAGCACTGCGAGACGTGCCGCGGCAAGGGGCGCGTGCCCAAGAAGCGCAGGCTGAGCGTGAAGATCCCCGCGGGCATCCGCGACGGTCAGGCGGTGCGGGTGCAGGGCGAGGGCGAGCCGCCAACGCCCGACGTGAGCCCGAGCGGGCAGGGCGTGAACGGCGACCTCCACGTGGTCATCCGTGTGGAGCAGCACGAGCTCTTCAAGCGCGACGGCGACAACCTGCTGCTCGAACTGCCGATCTCGTTTACGCAGGCGACGCTCGGCGCACACCTCGAGGTGCCGACGCTCGAAGAGGCGGCGTCGGTGGTGATCCCGAAGGGCACGCAGCACGGTGCGATCTTCCGCGTAAAGGACGCCGGGCTGCCCAACCTGCGCTCGCAGCGCCGCGGTGAGTTGGTGCTCGTCGCGACGATCGAGATCCCCAAGAAACTGAGCGACAAGCAGGAGCGGCTGCTGCGCGAGTTCGCCGAGACCGAGGGCGACCACAGCCTGCTCCCGGAAACGCAATCGGTGTGGAAGAAGTTCCGCGACCTCATCGCGGGCCCGTCGCACAAGGAGGGGCGCGATGACAAGAACGAGAAGGCGTCGGCATGAGTGACGAGCGCGACACCACCCAGGATCAGACAATGATCGACGACGAGCAGGAGTCGGCGGAGGAGCGCGAGGCGCGACTCAGTACGATGATCGAGATGGCCGCGAGCGGGGAACTCGAAGCGCCCGCCGGCGCCGATGAACTCGTCGAAGCGCTCGCGTACGCCGTGCGCCAACGCGACGAGAAGGCCGACCAGATGCTGCGCACGGCCGCCGACTTCCAGAACTTCCAGCGTCGTGCGGCGCAGAACGAGATCGAGGCGCGCAAGCAGGGGGTCAGCGACGCGGTGAAGTCGATCCTCGGCGCGATGGACCACTTCGATCTTGCTTTGCAGCAGGACCTGTCCAACATGTCCGCCGAGCAGCTCGCGAGCGGCGTGAAGGTCATCAAGGACGGGCTGCTCAAGTCGCTCGCGGCGCACGGCGCGGGTGTGATCGAGCCGGCGCCGGGCGAGGCCTTCGATCCGTCGCGGCACGAGGCGATCATGCGTCAGCCGACGGGCGAGGTCGAAGAGGGCGCGGTCGTCGCCACGCTGCAGGCGGGGTACACGCTGCACGACCGGGTTGTGCGACCGGCCAAGGTCAGCGTCGCCACCACGCCCGAGGGTGCGCAGCCCGATGAGCAATCCCCGGGAGAGGCCTGACATGCCGACGTACGACTATGTCTGCCGGGCGTGCGACCACGAGTTCGAAGAGTTCCAGTCGATGAGCGCCAAGCCGCTCAAGAAGTGTCCGGCGTGCGGCAAGCTGAAGCTCGAGCGCCTCATCGGGACGGGCGCGGGCGTGATCTTCAAGGGCGGCGGGTTCTACGAGACCGACTACCGAAGCGACTCGTACAAGAAAGCCGCCGAGGCGGACAAGAAGCCCGCGAGCGATACCGGCGGCGACAAAAAGAGCGATTCGAGCAAGAGAGACGCGAAGAAGACCGAATCGAAGCCCTCCGCCGAGACCAAGCCCAAGAAGGCCGGCGGCAACGAGAAGAAGAGCGCATGATCGGCAAGCGCGTGGTCGCTCACGGCGTGGACCTCATCGAGGTCGCGCGCGTCGCGGAACTCCTCGAATCGCAGGGCGAACGCTTCCTCGAGCGATGCTTCGATCCTGGCGAGGTGGCCTATGCCGACGCCAACCCGGCGCGACGCGTCGAGCACCTCGCGGTTCGATTCGCCGCGAAAGAGGCCGTGATGAAGTGCCTCGGCACCGGGTGGGGTCAGGGCGTCGGCTGGCGCGACATCGTCGTCACGCGCGACGCGAGCGGGAGGCCCGGCGTCTCCGTTTCCGGCGGCGCGGGGGAGCACGCCAACCGCCTCGCCATCGGCGGGTGGCTCCTCTCGCTGAGCCACACCGAAACGATGGCCATGGCCTCAGCGATCGCGCTCGGGGTTGATCCACCCCGCGACTGACCTGATACTTGATCTATGTCCAAACGGGGCAGAGTCCCGGCGTTGTACGAGCTGGTGCGTGATCGCCCGCGCACGGGGCCGTTCGCCGCGCCGGGTTCTCGCTACGTCGATCGCATCGAGGAGCCCGAGGAGGACGAGTCGCTGCTCAGCCCGGGTCGCATCGTGCGCGTCCCGGTGGGGTACTTCTTCGTCGCGGCGGCGATCGTCGTGATCGTGGGAATCGGCGGGTACATCCTGGGCGAGAGCCGCGCCCGCGCCGAGCTCGAGCTCATCAAAGAGCGCGCGGCGCAGCAGGGGATCGAGAACTTGATCATCGATCCGCTCACGCAGCAGCCGGAGCGCCAAGCGACGAATCAGGTCTCGCCCTCCATCGATCGCACCGCGGGTGTTTCGACCGGCGGCCCGCGCACCGGCGGCGTCACGCCCCCCGTCGAACGACCGCTCATCATCGATTCGTGGGACGACGACCCGCGTGAGCCCGACCTGAACTACTTCCACGTCGCGCACCTGCCGAGGTCCGAGGCCGATCGGGCGGCGACATACCTCGCGGCCCGCGGCGTCCCGACCGCCCGTCTCCCCCGCGAGCGCGGCGGATCGTGCGACGTCGTCGTCCTGCAAGGGTTGGCACGCGGCGAACTCGGCTCCGAGCAGCGCCGCGAACTCGAGCAACGGGTCAAGCGGATCGGGCGGGACTACAAGCGCGAGGCCAACGGCCCGACCGACTTCGCCGACCTCTACCTCCGCAAGCACGTCGCCCCGGGAGCCGGTTGAGCCTCCCGGCTCGACACCGGGGCTGACGGGGCTACACTTCCGGCCCTACGGGCAGGGCCCGCCCGAGGACCGAACCGCCAGAACGCAGGACCAAGATCATGAGCCTCGATTCCAGCCTCAAGACGCAGGGCAACCTGACCAAGCACCGCAACGTGCTCAAGCGCCACGAGCGCATCGAGAAGATGAAGGAGACCAAGGGGTTCGACCCCGAGCAGTCTCCCGTGCTCGGTCTGCAGAAGACCGGCAACCGCAGAATCGGCAAGTGACCCACGCCGACGCCACGTCCTCGCAGCGCTGGCTGTCGGAGCGCGCCCGCGGGCTGGGTGTGAGCGGCATCCGTCGAGTCTTCGAACTCGGCGCCACGCTCAAAGAGCCGATCAACCTCTCCATCGGGCAGCCGGACTTCCCAGTGCCCGACCCGATCAAGCGCGCCGCGATCGACGCGATCGAGCAGGATCACAACGGCTACACCCTCTCGCAGGGCATCCCGCAGCTCCGCCGACGCATCGTCGAGCACCTCGCCGAGGACGTCGGCTGGCCCGCCAACAGCGGGGAGCCAGAGTCGGGCGTCGGCGTCATGGTCACCAGCGGCACCAGTGGCGCGCTCTCGCTCATGATGCAGGCCCTGCTCTCGCCCGGCGATGAGATCATCATCCCCGACCCCTACTTCGTCGCGTACCCGACCATGGCGGAACTCTGCGGCGGGGTCGCCGTCCGCTGCGATACCTACCCCGACTTCCGCATGACCGCCGAGCGCCTCGAACCGCTCATCTCCGAGCGCACGAAGGCGGTGCTCCTGAACTCACCCGGCAACCCTGGCGGCGCGGTGATGAGCGGCGACGAATGCCGAGAGGTGCTCGAGCTCTGTCGTGCAAAGGGCGTGCTGCTCGTCAGCGACGAGATCTACGACGAGTTCACCTTCGACGATCACCGCGAAGAGACGCCCGGCGGACGCAAGTGCCCGAGCCCTGCGCGCGAGGCCGGCTCGCACGAAGACGTGCTGCTCATCCGCGGGTTCGGCAAGAGCTACGGCTGCACGGGCTGGCGCATGGGGTATGCCGCGGGCCCGGCCCACATCATCAACGCGATGACGCGTTTCCAGCAGTTCACGTACGTGTGCGCGCCGTCGATCGCGCAGCACGGGTGCATCGCAGCGTTCGAGACCGACATCGACCACCTCGTCGAGTCGTATCGCGTGCGCCGCGACATGGTCGTGTCGCGCCTGTCGGCTCATACGCGCGTCACCGAGCCCGGCGGGGCCTTCTACTGCTTCGTCGAGGTGCCGGAGCGTCTGGGTTTCGGTGAGCAGGCCGGCGAGCGCTTCTTCGAGCGCGCTGTCGAAGAGAACGTCCTGCTGATCCCCGGGCACGTCTTCTCGGATCGGGACACCCACTTCAGGCTCTCGTTCGCGACGAGCGAGCGGAACCTGGAGCGCGGGCTCGACGCGCTGGACGTGCTCCTGCGCGGGTGAGCCGGTCGGGACTCCGACCGAATCGATCCTCTCTGCACATGTAGGCAAGTGAAACGTTTGACCCTCGCGAGGCCCCTCTCTAGCGTGGGGCCCGGGCGCGGTTGGACATCGACGGAGTGGACCCGTCGCCCGACGGATGCAGCACCCAAGGAGATCGAGATGGCCATCCGCATCGGCATCAACGGGTTCGGGCGCATCGGGCGCCTCGTCTACCGCGCCGCCTTCGGGACCGACGTCGAAATCGTCGCCCTCAATGACCTCGTCCCCGCAGACAACCTCGCCTACCTCCTCAAGTACGACACCATGCACGGTCGCTTCGGCACCGACATCTCCGCCACGGAGAACTCCTTCACCGTTGACGGCACCACCACCAAGACCTTCGCTGAACGCGACCCCGCGGCCCTCCCGTGGGGCGACCTGGGCGTTGACTACGTCATCGAATCCACCGGGCTCTTCACCACGCACGAAGATGCCAGCAAGCACATCGCCGGCGGCGCCAAGCGCGTGCTCATCTCCGCTCCCACCAAAACGCCCGACCAGGTGCCCACGCTCTGCTACAAGGTGAATCACGAGAACTACAACCCCAGCGAGCACACGATCGTCTCGAACGCCTCGTGCACGACCAACTGCCTCGCGCCGGTCGCCAAGGTCATCAACGACGAGTTCGGGCTCGCCGAGGGCCTCATGTCCACCATCCACGCGGCGACCGCGACCCAGCCCACGCAGGACGGGCCTTCCAAAAAGGACTGGCGCGGCGGGCGCAACGCCTACATGAACATCATCCCCGCCAGCACCGGCGCGGCGAAGGCCGTCGGGCTCTGCCTGCCGGAGCTCAAGGGCAAGATCACCGGCATGGCCTTCCGCGTGCCCACCGCGGACGTCTCCTGCGTGGATCTCACGTTCAAAACCGAGAAGGCGACGACGCTCGACGCGATCAACGCCGCGATGAAAAAGAACGCCGAGGGCGCGATGAAGGGCGCGCTCGAGTACACCGACGAGCAGGTGGTTTCGAGCGACTTCGTGACGCACCCCGCGTCGTCGATCTTCGACTCCGCCGCCGGCATCGAACTCAACGAACACTTCTTCAAGATCGTCTCGTGGTACGACAACGAATGGGGCTACGCCAACCGCTGCATCGACATGATCCGCTACATGGCGAGCAAGGACTGAGCGCCGACGCTGAACACCAGGCACGACCGACCGGGCCGGCTCTCCCTTGGGGAACCGGCCCGTGTTCTTTCATGGTGAGCGGTCCCACGCGGGGCCGGGGCGGACGTGTCCCGCGGCCCGTTCTGGGCGATAATGAGCCTGCTCACATCGCGGCGCGTGTGCGTCGCAACCGGGAACGAAGGAGGACCGCATGGGCTGGACTAGCATTTTCCTCGGGTTCATCTTCGCGGGGTTCATCCTCGCGGCGATCCCCAAGGTCTCGAATAACTCGCTCCGCAGCGCGATGGCCATGGTCGCCATCGCCGTCCTCTTTGTCGGGCTCGCGTTCAGCTCCGTGCGCTTCGTGCCCGCGGACCGCGTCGGCATCGTGACGAAGAACGTGCTGGGCGAACGCATGCAGCCCGGACAGGTCATCGCGGTCGAGGGCCAGATCGGGACACAGGGCAAGGTGCTGCAGCCGGGCTGGCACTTCTGGTATTGGCCTGTCGTCTTCGATCTCAGCACTGTTGAACTGACCGAGGTGAAGAACGACGAGGTCGGTCTGATCGAAGCGGTGGACGGCGAGCCTCTCAGCCGCGGCCAGGTCTTCGCCGACGAACTCGAGTTCGAAGAGTTCAAGAAGATGATCGACGATCCGCTCTACTTCCTGGGCGACGGGAACGGGCAGAAAGGCCCGCAGACCACCGTGCTCACGCCCGGTCAGTATCGCATCAACACCGAGCTGTTCAGCGTGGTCACCGTGCCGCAGACGCAGGTCGCGGCGGGCACGGTCGCCGTGCTCAAGTCCAACGTGGGTGAAGACCCGAGCATCCGCATGGAAGGCGTGGACGAGGCGGGCAACCCGACGCTCTTCCTGCTCGCCGATCGGGGCGAGAAGGGCGTACGTGCCGAGCCGCTCCAGCCCGGCAAGCACCCGCTGAACCCGAAGGCCTTCGAAGTGAACGTCGTCTCGACAGAGCGCCGCGTCGCAAACTACACCGCTTCGGAGCGAGCCGGTGCCGAGACGCTCGGCGCGATCACGGTGAAGTCCAAGGACGGCTTCAACTTCCCCGTCGATGTGCGGGTCGTCTACTACATCCAGCCGGAAGACGCGGCCCGCGTCGTCGCGCTGCTCGGCGGCGACAACCAGAAGCTCCAGCAGCTGCTCACCTCGCGCGTGCGTTCGATCTTCCGCGACAACGCCGAGAGCGTGTCGGCGCTCGACTACGTCAACCAGCGCTCGGTGCAGGCGCGCAACGCCGCCGCCACGCTGCGCACCGCGATGAAGCCCTACGGCATCACGATCGAGTCGGTGGACATCGGTGAAGTCGGCAGCGAGGAAACCCTCGGCGAACTGCTCGACACGCAGCGACGCCGCAAGCTCGCGGAAGAGCAGGAGCAGACGCTCCAGCTCGAGCAGCGTGCCGCCGAGCAGCAGAAGGAACTCGAGCGCATCCAGCAGGAAGCGACGGAAGAGCGTCGTCTCGCGACGGCGACCTACGAGGTGAGCATCGCCGAGCAGCAGAAGCAGCGTCAGATCCTCGCGGCCGAAGCCGAGGCCGAGGCGATCGCCATCCGGGCCCAGGCGCAGGCGGAGGCGTTCCGCGTCATCGCCGAGCAGATCGGCTCGGGCAACGCGGCGCTCATGGAACTGCTCCAGACCATCGGCGACAAGGGGATCAACATCACGCCCCGCGTCATGGTCGTTGGTGACGGCGGCAACGGGAATGGGAACGGGCAGGACGCCAACACCACCGCGCTCATCGGGACGATGCTCGACACGATGGTGACGCGCGACGAGCGTTCCAAGCCGGGCGGCTGATCTGCCGGAAACAGCGATGATCCGTTCTTCGAAGGCCCGACCGCACAGGTCGGGCCTTTTCGCATCGGGGTTGTGTTCGGCGTGCGCATGGGTGATTCACACAGACCGGGAACTCATGCGTGCGCCGTGCGAAGAGACGTCACGACCGGCGCATGTGTTGCGGGCCGTCTCGTGACCCCGCACACCACGCACGCGCCCGAGACCGATGCGTCAGCCCGCCCGATAGCAACGTGGGGTTGCACGGGCCGCTGGGGGAACTGCTTTGACAGTCCACAAGCCCGTCGCCATAGTGTCACCCGGGAAGCAGCCGTCGTTGGGGCGTGGTCCGTTGTCATCGAGTAGCGCGAAGCACGATCACGACGTCAATGAGCACTCCAAGGTGCCGCTGCCCGCGGACCCTCCCGAGCGCGGCACGCCCTCATCCGACGACAGCGGCCCGATCCCGCTCCCCGATGACGGGCACGAAGAAGAATCCATCCCGATGCCCGCCGACACCCTCGCGATCCTCAGCGGGAACTCGCCGACCGGCGGCTCCGGATCCTCCGGTTCCAACACCGGCGGTGCCAGCATCGGCGGCACGCAGGCCGAGCTCGGAACGTCCATCGACACCATCATCGGACGCATGGTCATCGAGCAGGGGCTCGCGACCAGCCAAGAAGTCGATGCGGTCATCAAGCAGCGCACCGAGCAGGCGCCGGAGAGCGACGATCCGAACCATCGCTCGCTCGCGCAGTTGCTGGTCGATCACGAGATTGTCACCGAGCGCCAGCTCAAGCGCCTGCGCGGGCAGGCCGAAGCGGAGCGCACCGAGCAGAAGATCCCCGGGTTCAAGATCCTCGGGAAGCTCGGGGCGGGCGCGATGGCGTCGGTCTTCAAGGCGCGCCAGCTGAGCCTCGACAGGCTCGTCGCGATCAAGGTGCTGCCGCGCAAGTTTTCGAGCAACCGCAACTTCATCGAGCGCTTCTACGCCGAGGGCCGCGCCGCCGCGCAGCTGAACCATCCCAACATCGTGCAGGCTTTCGACGTGGGCCAGGCGGGCGAGTTCCATTACTTCGTGATGGAGTACGTCGAGGGCGAGACGATCCACGACGTCATCGCGCACGCCAAACGCATCTCCGAGAAGGACGCGCTGGAGATCATCATCGCCAGCGCCGAAGCGCTCCGGCACGCGCACGACCGCGGGCTCGTCCACCGCGACGTCAAGCCCAAGAACATCATCATCACCCCGCAGGGTGTCGTGAAGATGGCCGACCTCGGGCTCGCGCGCGCCATGGACGACAAGGAAGCCGCCCTCGCCGAGAAGGGCAAAGCCTTCGGCACGCCGTACTACATCAGCCCCGAGCAGATCCGCGGCGAACTCAACATCAACGCCCAGGCCGACATCTACTCCCTCGGCGCCACGCTCTACCACATGGTCACCGGCAACGTGCCCTTCAACGGCAAGAACCCGACCGAGGTCATGCAGAAGCACCTCAAGTCGGCGCTCGTCGCCCCGGACCACGTCAACCCCAAGCTCTCGTCGGGCATCAGCGAGGTCATCGAGATGATGATGGCCAAGAGCCGGCGCGAGCGGTACAAGAACTGCGCCGACCTGCTGCTCGACCTGCGCGCCGTCGCCAAGGGCGAGCGCCCCCCGATCGCGCACCGCGAGGCGACCACGCTCGACCTCGAGGCGATCGCCTCCAGCGAAGCCGCCATGAGCGCGCCGATCGCCGACGACCGCTCGCGCGAGCCCTCGCCCTTCAGCCACCCGGTCGTCAAGCTCATGGCCGGGATGATCGTCCTGCTGCTCGTCTGGGCGGTCGTGATGACCACGCTCGTCGTGGGCGGCTAGCCGCGCCGGACGCCGACGCCATCGTGGTACGATCCGTGCACTGACCGGTGGGTGCGCCACCGGCATCAACGCACGGAGGCGACCCGCATGGAACTGTACATCGACACCGCGAACCTCGATGAAATCAAGCAGGCCGCCGACCTCGGCGTGCTCGACGGCGTCACCACCAACCCCTCCCTCATCGCCAAGGAAGGCGTCGATTACGCCAAGCGACTCGCAGAAATCTGCGAGGTCGTCGAGGGCCCCGTCTCCGCGGAGGTCATCGCGACCGACTTCGACGGCATGATGAAAGAAGGACGCGAGCGCGCGACCATCGCCGACAACATCGTCGTCAAACTGCCGAGCACCGTGGAGGGGCTCAAGGCGTGCAAGGCCTTCTCGGACGAGGGCGTGCGCACGAACCTGACGCTCTGCTTCCAGTCGATGCAGGCGATGCTCGTCGCGAAGGCCGGCGCCTTCCTCGTGAGCCCGTTCATCGGGCGCCTCGACGACATCTCGATGGAGGGCATGGACCTGATCCGCCAGATCCGAGCGGTGTACGACAACTACGGATATGACACGAAGGTCCTCGCGGCGAGCATCCGCCACCCGATGCACATGGTCGAGTGCGCGCTCGCCGGCGCCGACGTCGCCACCGCACCGATGAAGGTCATCGAGCAGATGATGAAGCACCCGCTGACGGACATCGGGCTCGAGAAGTTCGTCGCCGACTACAAAAAGGCCTTCGGCAACTGAGCGCGCCGATCGGGCCGCGGGTCAATCCACGCAGAACGTGAAGTCGATCTCGACGGGCACGTTGCGAGGCAGTGCGGGGACGCCCACCGCGGCGCGCGCGTGCCTGCCGTTGTCGCCGAAGATCTCGCCGATCAGGTCGCTCGCGCCGTTGCCCACTTCGGGCTGGTTCCCGAACCCGGGATCGCACGCGACGAAGATGCCCAGTTTCACAACGCGCCGGACGCGCTGCAGGTCGCCGACCTCGGCTTTGAGCGACGCCAGCGCGTTGACCACGCATTGGCGCGCGCACTCGGTGGCGAGCTGCTCGGAGACCTCGCTCGGCACGCGACCCGTCGCCATGATCGCCCCGTCTTTCGTGGGGATCTGCCCGCTGATCAAGACCAGGGCGCCGGCGTGCACCGAGACCGCCGGCACGTAGCTCGCCAGCGGGGCGACCGGTTCAGGGAGTGTCAGGTTCAGTGACCGCAAACGGGCTTCAACGTCGCTCACGCTTGACACCTTCCTCCAGCCGCGAGATGCTGGGAACCAAGTGGGGTTGACCGACGAACAGCACAGCGTACGGTACCACGACAATCTGACATCTTGACCCGCTCGCAGCGCATTGGGCTCTCAACGGCAACAGACACGCACTCGTCAGGTTCATCATCCGGCGAGGTTCAGGGCACTCCGAGCAGACATCCAGGCAACCATCGAGCACGAGCACCCGCTCGTGCGACCCCCACGCGGAAACTCCGCATGCGGGGATCGTGGTCGCGGCACCACGCCGCGCCTGTCTCGTTCGGAACACACGGATCGGTCCCTTCGGACCTCGATCCACCCTCGGAGGCATCACATGCTTCGCTCCATGCACCGCCGTCGTCGCGGATTCACCCTCGTCGAGCTTCTGGTGGTCATTTCGATCATCGCGCTGCTCATCGGCATCCTGCTCCCGGCCATCGGCAAGGCGCGCAAGAACGCCCTCAAGCTCAAGGACGCCACCCAGCTCCGCGGCATCATGCAGTCCATGCAGCAGTTCGCCGCCGACAACCGCGACAAGTACCCCGATCCCGAAGCCCTCGACCGCGAAGACGTCGCGATCAACGGGCCCGGCATCAGCACCGGCAGCAAGAACACCACCGGCAACATCCTCTCCATCCTCATCTGGAACCGCACCATCTCCCCCGAGATCTGCGTCAGCCCCGCCGAGAACGGCGAGGTCCAGATCTACGAGAACTACTCCTACGACACCGAAGAGCTCTTCGACGACAACCTCGTCAACGGCTCGGGCGGGCTGATCCCCTTCAATCCGACCTTCAAGGGCACGCCCATCGACGGCTCGCAGATCGGCGCACAGGCCAACGTCAACTACGCCGGCGCCGGCTGGGGCTCCACCGTGGGGCACAACAGCTACGCCCACAACGCTTTCGGCTTCGCCCGCCGCTCGCTGTGGACCTCGACGCTGAGCTCGTCGCGCCCCGTCTGGTCGAACCGCGGACCGGTCTACACGGGTGCTGTCACTCCCGCGGCCGGCTCCAGCTGGACCCTCCTCGGCGCGCGTGTCGCGGGCGGCCCCGCCGGCGGCAGCAACGACCAGGACCTGCTCTACGGTGCCGAGTCCGCCACGCTGCTCTGGTTCGGTCGCGAGAACTCGTGGGCCGGCAACGTCGCCTACGCCGACGCCTCGGTCTCTTTCTCCGACGCCCCCGATCCCGATCGCTCGACCTTCACCTCCATCGGCGCGGGCCCGGACCCGCTCCCGATCACGCAGTCGGACAACCTCTTCGTCGATGAGACCAACGAAGGCAACGCCGGCACGCCCAACCGCGAGACCAACCGCAACGCGATCATGCGCACGTGGGCGCTCGGCATCCCGACCTCGACCGCGAGCGAGCAGGCCGACATCTGGATCGACCACGACCAGCCCGCCGTGTACGTCGATGGCGATTCGCTCGTCGGCGGCTGATCCGCTCGACCACCAGTCCCTTTTCAGGAGTTCCTGACATGAATCGATCCGCACGCAAGGGATTCACGCTCGTCGAGCTGCTGGTGGTGATCTCCATCATCGCCCTGCTCATCGGGATCCTTCTGCCGGCGCTCGGGAAGGCGCGCAAGAACGCCCTCCAGGTCCGCTGCTCGACCAACGTCCGCGGCATCCACACCGGCCTCGTCGGGTGGTCCACCGATGACGACGGGCGCTACCCCATCCCCTCGCGTCTCGACCGGCGCAACTTCACCGAAGACGACATGGACTTCGGCTCGCAGTCCTCCAAGGACCGCACCGGAAACATCTGGTCGATCCTCATCTACAACCGCATCATCTCGCCCGAAATCTTCATCAGCCCCGCCGAGGTCAACCCCAACATCCGCAAGCCGGTGATCGGCTCGACCGAGGACGAGTTCCGTTTCGAGATGGACGCCGAATCCGTCGGGACGTTCATCAACGGGGACAACCCCGCCGATGCGCTCTACGACCCGCGCTTCCGCGGGACGCCGATCGATCGGGCCGACCTGACGTTCGGCGCGGGCGGCAACGGCAACGGGCTCGAGTCGATCGATGACTACGAAGCCGAGGGCATCGCCTTCAACAGCTACGCGCACGTGATGGTCTCCCCATCGTCGGTGCGCACCACGGTCTTCTGGAGCTCCGATCAGGGGCGCTCCGATGTCCCGATCCTCGGGAACCGTGGCCCGCTCTACAGCACCGAGATCGAGCCCGACGACGGCGAGTGGGAACTCGCGACCATGCCCGCCGAGTTCGGCGCAACGTCCGAGTGCCTGCTGATCCACGGCGACACCTCGACGTGGGCCGGCAACATCGCCTACAACGACAACCACGTCTCCTTCGAGCGTGAGCCCAACCCCGAAGGCATCACCGTCTCCTACGACGACACGGGGGGGGGCACCCAGTCGGGCTCCGTCCGCGACAACCTCTTCGTGGACGAGACCGCCGAACGCATCGGCGATGACGTCCCCGACCGCCGCTTCCGCACCAACGCGCTCCTGCGCCAGTGGGCGCGCGGGCTGCCGGTCTACTCTGGCAGCGACGGCACCGACTTCGCCAATCGCATGGTCGTGCCGCAGGCCGCCGGCGACTACGTCTGGATCGACGGCGTCTTGCCCCAGTAAGTTCTCGGCTTCTGCCGACAATCTGATGGACCAGCGCGGGCCGCTCCTCCGGGGGCGGCCCGCTTTGCGTGGTGCGTACCCTGCACGCATGCAGCACGGTTTATCAGCAACGCCTGCGGCGCGTGTTGAGCGTGCGCTCGCCCGCCGCGTCTCGAACGAGCAGCCGCTCAGCGGCGGGTGCGTGGCGTCGGTGCGTCGGTTCGATCTCGATGGCGGGTCGCGTGTGGTGGTGAAGTCGTCCGCCGACCCCGCGATGTCGCTGGAGATCGAGGGGCGGATGCTCGCCGATCTTGCACAGCGCTCCTCGCTGCCGGTGCCCGAGGTGCTCCACGCGGAGCCAACGTTGCTGGTGATGACCTGCGTCGAGCACGACGGTGTCGGGGGCGCGGGGGGTCAGCGCCACGCCGCCGAACTGCTCGCGGGCCTGCACGGCGTCACGCCCCTCGCCAGCGACGTGCCCGATGGTTGGGATCCGCGCCGGTCGTTCGGGTATCCGTGCGACACGCTGATCGGAGCACTCCCGCAGGCGAACGGGTGGCGCGACTCGTGGATCGGGTTCTTCCGCGAACGCCGACTGCTCGCGATGGCGGCGCGCGCGCACAACGCCCGCGGCATCACGACAGAACAGCGTGGACGGATCGATCGCCTCGCCGAACGACTCGACGATCTGCTGATCGAACCCGACGCGGCCTCGCTGCTGCACGGCGACGTGTGGGGCGGGAACGTGCTCTACCACGCCGGATGCGTCGCGGCCTTCATCGATCCAGCCATCTCGTTCGGGCACCCGGAGATCGAACTCGCGTTCGGCACGCTCTTCGGGACCTTCGGCGAGTCGTTCTTCGACGCGTACCGCGAACGCCGACCCATCGAGCCCGGCTTCTTCGAGGCCCGGCGCGACCTTTACAACGTCTACCCGCTGCTCGTACACGCGACGATGTTCGGCGGCGGGTACGGGTCCCAGGCCGACGCCATCGTCCGCCGATTCGTGTGAACGACTGAGCATCGGATTCCGTATCAGCGTCATGCAACAGATTGAGCCGGACGATCGCGCGCTCATCGAGTGGCTGGCCTCGCACGATGAATCGTGTCCGGCGTGCGGCTACAGACTTCGCGGACTGGAGCGCACCACATGCCCGGAATGTGCGCACGCGCTGCGCCTGACCGTCGGCGCGCCGGACGTGCGGCTCGCCGCCTGGTTCGTGGCGATCGTGGGATTCGCGCTCGCGGCGGGCTTTGACGGTGTCGTCGCGACCATCCTGACCGTGGGTGTGGGCGCGGCGTGGGTCACCGGCGGTCACGTCCCGCTGCCTGACGTCTGGATCGTGCTGGCGTCGTTCGCCGGCGCCGCGGCGCTGATGCTTGGGGGCTCGGTCTGGATCTTCCGCTCGCGCGCACGCTGGATGCGTTGGTCGCTGGCGCGGCGGATCCGATGGGCGGCCTTGATCGTTGCGGGCGTCTTCCTGGTCCACGCCGCGGCGGGGTTCTGGCTCCTCACGCACATCAACTGACCATCCGAGCGGGGCATAGACTCCAGCCATGCCCGAGCGGAGCGTCTATATCGAGACATTCGGCTGCCAGATGAACGAGCTCGACAGCGAGCTGGTCTCCGGGCAGCTCCGCGCGCTGGGGTACCGCCTCACGCCGGAGCCCGAGGACGCGAGCGTCGTGCTCTACAACACGTGCTCCGTGCGCGACCTCGCCGAGCAGAAGGTGCGCTCGCGCCTCGGCGAGATGGCGGTTCGCAAGCGCGCAGAGCCGGGGCTCGTCGTGGGCGTGCTGGGCTGCATGGCCGAGCGTGACGGCGAGGCGATGCTCGGGAAGTTCCCCGTCGTGGACGTGCTGTGCGGGCCGGCGGAGCTCGACAAGCTGCCCGGGCTGCTCGACAACGCCGTGCGCACGCGCGACGCGTGGCTCGCCGACAGCGATGAACGCCCGCGCGAGGTGCGCAGCGGGCGATTCCACCATCCGCTGAGCGACAAGTCTGCGAAGCAGGTCGCGCTGCAGGGCGATGCGTCGCGTCGATCGGGCACGCTCGCCGCCGCCGGCGATTCGCTCGAGATGCTCGACCTTGCTCGTGCCGTCGCGCCGGACGACTCGGCGCACAACGGCAGCGCATACGTCCGCATCACGCGCGGCTGCAACAAGTTCTGCACCTACTGCGTGGTCCCGCACACGCGCGGGGCCGAGGTCCACCGCCCGCCCGACCACATTGTGGACGAGTGCAAGCGACTGGCCGACACCGGCGTGCTGGAGATCACGCTGCTCGGGCAGACCGTGAACCACTACCGATACGAGCACGGCGCGTCGGTCACGGTGGGGGGCGTGCTGCAGCCGCAGAAGGGGCGGTCGTTCCAAGGCGGGCACCGGCGTGATCCCTTCTCTGGTGAAAGCGTCACGACCTTTGCCGACCTGCTCAAGCGCATCCACGACGAGGTCCCGGCGATCAAGCGCCTGCGCTTCGTGACCAGTTACCCGCGTGACTTCGGCGACGACGCGCTCGAGGTCATGCGCGACTCGCCCCGCATCTGCCGGTACCTGCACGTCCCGGCGCAGAGCGGGTCGGACGCCGTGCTCAAACGCATGAACCGCGGGTACACCGTGGGTCAGTACCTCGAGTTCATCGATCGCGCCCGCCACTACCTCGACCAGCCGGAGATCGACCGCCCGCTCATGCTCGCGGGCGACATCATCGTCGGCTTCTGCGGGGAGACCGAAGACGACTACCTCGCGACGCGCGAACTGCTGAAGAAGGCGCGCTACAAGAACTGTTTCATCTTCAAGTACTCGCCGCGCCCCGGCACCGTCGCGTACAACCGCATCCCCGATGACGTCGCCGAGGCGGACAAGAAGCGACGCTGCAACGACCTGCTCGCGCTGCAGCACGACATCAGCGACGAGATCACGCGCGGGTACGTCGGGATGACGCTCGACGTGTTCGTGCAGGGCGTGAGCGCGCGCGAGCAGAAGAAGCGCAAGGCCGCCAACGGCGCGATCGGATTGACCATCGGCGGGCGCGACGCGGGCGGCCCATCGCAGGCGGTCATCGAGCAGGACGGTCCGGTGCAGATGACCGGGCGCACGGACGGCGACCTGATCGTGGTCTTCGACTGCCCGCCCGGCTCGTCGCCGGACGATCTGATCGGGCGGATCATCCCCGTCCGCATCGATCGCTCGAACGTGCTGACAATGTTCGGACGCGTCCGATAATCGAAAGCGATTATCCGGGCGTTGCGAATCGTCCCATATCGTGAAATGGCAAGGGTTTACGTTTGTGACGCTTGCGGGTCACGCCGCGCGGTGTACGCTCAGTATGAACGCAACGTGCGTTTGGAATTGGACACTTAGGGAGGCCGGCGCTCGCCGTGCATCGCACGGACGCTTGGGAGAGCGGCGCGACGGTCAGAGGGAGACAAGAGATGAAGACTTGGCTTGCGTGCGCGGCCTGCGCCTTGGGTGCGACTGCTTCGGCAGAGGCCGGACTGTTTTTCTTCACGTTCGACGATCCGTCCACCCCGCTCGAAACGACGTTCACCTTCGGTGACGTCGAGGGCAACAACGGCTCGATCACCTACGACGCGACGGTGCCCCTGACCCTCGCGATCGACGGCTCGGACGCCGGGATGGGCGTGTCCGAGGTCGAGGCGAACCTCACCATGAGCCTCGTCATCGACGCGGCGATGGTTTCCGAGTCGCCCTTCCTCTTCGCGCTCGGAACGATCTCCGGCACGTTCGAGTTCACCCGCGTCAGCGACGGCGAGAGCATCCTGTCCGCCCAGGTCAACGAGGGCCTCGTCAACGCCGCCGGCACCTCCGGCTCGTTCTTCTCGAACAGCACCATCGATCAGGATGAGCAGGGCGATCTGGGCCTCGACTTCACCGCGGGCCCCGTCCTTCAGGACATGCTCGGCGAGGCGCTCGAGCTCTTCCCCATCTACGACGCCTCGTTCACCCTCACGAACATCCGTGACACGGGTGACGTGGACAACAACGGCAACACGCTCTACGCCGCGAACACCGCCTTCACCGCGACGAGCAACTCGATCCCCGCCCCGGGTGCCGTGGCGCTCGTCGGCATCGCGGGACTCTGTGCTGCCCCGCGTCGTCGCGTCCGCTGATCGCCCCGATCGGCGCGACCAACATTCCTTCGGTCTGCATCCTTGCACGCCCCGCCCGTCGAAAGGCAGCGGGGCGTGTTTCTGCGCGCACGTGTCAGATCGGCTCGCGCTCGATCCGCAGCTTCGCGAGCTTCCGCTCGCTCAGGCGATCCTCCTTGAGGACGCCCGTCTCCGCCGGGCGGATCGAGTCCACGTGGAACACGTCGAGTTCTCCCGAATCGAGCACGCTTCGCAGCCGCTCGTTCCACGCGTCCCACCCCGCGCCCGCGAGTTCGATCTCGAAGCCACCGTCGCGGAGCATGCGCAGCGTCGGGATCGGCCCCGCTCCGTGCGTGAGCAGGTAGCCATCAACAAAGAGCGAGTTGGCCGGCTCCATCGCGAGCGTCTGCAGCGATCGCAGGTGTCCCTCGCGGCCCGCGGCGACGCGCACCTCCGCACGCGGGTTCGCCAGGCGGAAGAGGCACAGCACACGCACGCACAGTTCGGGCGAGAGGGGCTTGCCGCACGACGTCGGCGACTCGCCGATCCGGTTTCCCATGATCGGGACCAGGAAGTTCACGGGGATCGACTCGGTTCGGAGTGATTCGAGTTCGAAGGCGAGGTCCACCAGGTCGTGCTGGGACTCGCCCATGCCGACGATGAGCCCGCTGCAGAGCTGGAGACCCGCCGACCGGGCGGCACGCAGCGTGTCGAGCCGGTCCTGGTAGGTGTGCGTGGTGCAGATGTCCGGGTAGCGCTCGCGCGAGGTGTTGAGGTTGTGGTTCAAGCGGTCGAGCCCGGCGTCCTTGAGGCGCTGCGCTTTTTGTTCATCGAGCAACCCGCTCGAAAGGCACGTCTCGATCCCGAAGCGCTCCTTCACCTCGCGGATGCAGTGCGCCATGTGCTCGATGTCGTCATCGTCCGGCCCGCGCCCCGACAGCACCATGCAGTAGCGGAACGCGCCGCTCGCCTTGGCCTGCGCCGCCTCGTCGATGATCTCTTCGCGCGACTTGAGCGTATACGCCTTGATCGGCGCGTCGCTCGTCTTGGCCTGTCCGCAGTAGCCGCAGTCTTCGGGGCACGCGCCGTTCTGCACGTTGTTAAGCACGTGGACGCGCACGCGGTTGCCGAAGCGGGCGCGGCGCACGACCCCGGCGGCGTGCACGAGCGGGAGCAGGGGGGTCCGCTCGGGATCGAGCAGCGCGAGCGCGTCGGCGCGCTCGATCGGTACGCCCTCGATGCCCCGCTGGGCCCACGAATCCGGATCAATCGGCGTTTGCTGGCGGATCATCCCGCCAAGGTACCTCGGGCGCGGCTCAGCCGCCGAACTTGGGCGTTGCGGCGACGGCGCGCTCGGTGAGCCACTCGTCCGCCGCTTGGATCACCCGCTCCTGGAACTCAAAGACCCGGCGCAGCGGGACCGAGTCGGGCTTCTCGTTGACCATGATCGAGAAGATGACGGTCTTGCCGGTGTGCGGCTCGGAGAGGTATCCGGAGATCGCCGACACACCGTTGAGGTATCCCGTCTTCGCTTCGATGTGCGCATCGATGGGGTGCTTCTTGAACCGTTTGCTGAGCGTGCCGCGCCCGGGCGACGCGAGGCTCGCGCGGAACGCCTCGCCCAGTTCTTCGCGGTCGTGCATGTGGTCGAGCCAGCGCGCGACCAGCGAGGGCGTCAGCCGGTTCTCGCGGCTCATGCCCGAGCCATCGGCGACTTGCGCGTCCCGACCCGCCATCGGGCCCAGCGCGTCCACCAGTTCCATGCGCACGACCGCCGCCCCGTTTGACCACGATCCGGGCTGCCCCGTCACCGCGCGTCCGAGCGCCTTGAGCAGGCACTCGGCGTACAGGTTGTGCGAGTCCACGTTTGTGCGCTCGAGCACCGTCTGCAGCGGTGTGCGCACGACGTGCAGCACGCTCGAGCTGTCGAAGGCCTCGTTCGTCGTCGCCGTCCTGCTCGAGCCGACGCTGATGCCTTGCTCGCGCAGGTGCCCGGCGAGGAGGTCGCCGAACCGCGCGGGCATGTCGTGGAGCGTGACGGGGAGCGCTTCGGGCGTTCCGCGCACGTCGCCGCGCAGGGTGATGTGGTTATCGACATTCGGGCGCGCGGCCCAGACCGTGGGGTTGCCGCGACGGATCGAACCGGCGCGGTTGGTGACCCGCACGCCGGGGACTTCGGGGATCGGGCGCACGCTCGGCGGCTGACCGTCCGCATCGGCGCGCATGTACAGGTGCACCACGTTCGTGTGGAAGTTCAGACCCGCGACCTCGGCGCAGTACCAGCGGTTGAGCTGCGCGCGCGGCCAGCTCGGGTGTACGAACTCCCGATCGAACGCGCGATCGTCGATCACCAGCTCGCGCACGTTCGTGATGCCCTGCGACTTCACGGCTTCGGCCCAGACGCCGAGCAGGTCATCCGCGTCGATCTCCATCCGTTCGAGCAGGTCGGGGTCGCCGAAGGCCGGGTCGCCGGAGCCTTCGACGATCAGACGCCGCGCGCCGGGCTCCCAGAGCAGGCGGGTTTCGAAGGCGAAGTCCGCGCCGAGCAGCGTGATCGCCGCGCCCGACGTGATGAGCTTCATGTTGGAGGCCGGGACGAACTGCTCGTCGGCGTTGAGCGAGCCGATCACGCGATCGGTCTGCGGGTCGTAGATCACGACGCCCACGTCCGCGCTTCCGAGCCGCCCTTCGGTGAGCAGGCGTTCGATGCGCGGCGTGAGGTCGGCCAGTGCGCTCGCGGTGAGCGCGAACAGGACGACGATCGGCGTGAGCGTGCGGAGCGGTCGGTTCATCGGCATCGAGGTCCCCTGCTGCGGGTGGGTGCTCGGTCAGTATCGGACAGTTGAGGCGGTCCGCTTCATCCGCCGCGACGCCCGCTCGGTTCGGTCACCGGTCCGAGCGGTGATACACTCGGCGCGGGCCGACGTGGGGTGATAACCCCGAGAAGTATTGCCAGTACCGGAGACGCAGACGATGGGCGACGCCGCCGCGAACGAGACGGAATCCAAGCCGATGATCGCCTTCGCGGATTTTGCGAAGGTGGATCTGCGGGTTGCGAAAATCACCGAGGCCGAGCCGCACCCGAACGCGGATCGTCTGCTGCGGCTGCAGCTGGACGACGGCAGCGGGGAGCCGCGCCAGATCTGCGCGGGCATCAAGGGGCACTACGAACCCGAGTCGCTCGTGGGCACGCACATCGTGATCGTCGCGAATCTGGAGCCGCGGACGATCCGGGGCGAGGAATCCCGGGGCATGCTGCTCGCCGCGTCCGACGCGCAGAAGGGCAGCGAGGAACGCAGCGTGGTCCTGCTGCAGCCGATGGGCGACATCGCGCCGGGGTCGATGGTCAGCTGACAGCGCGGTGCTCGAGGGCTTCTCGCAGTTCGAGTTCCCGTCGAACGAGGGCGGCGGGCAGGACAAGCACGTCGTCGCCGATGGTCGCGATCATCATGCCGGGTTGCGTGCCGCTCGGGAGCAGCGTTTCCATCTCCCCCCAGGGGATCGACATGGGGCGGTGGAAGATGCCGACCGCGATCGGCAGGCGCAGGTGCAGGTGCTCATCGTCGATCGCGTAGAGCACGACGCTCGGGTAGCGCACCCAGGCGGAGGTCATGACACGCGCGACGCCGCGCTTCGCGCCGAGCTTCGGTTTGCTCGGTGGGTGGTCCTTCGCGAGATCGCCCCATCCGCCGAACGTTGCGACCGCGAACATGAGCGGGACGTAGACCATCAGGGACGACAGCAGCACGAAGAGCGGCACCATGTACCACGGCGCGTTCACGCGCGGTCGTCTCCGGGCAGGCGGGGCGGATCATCGCCGATGATGTCCTGCGCGGGCGCCTCGGTCGGATCGACGGGTTCGTCGAGTCGCGCGCGTACGGCGAGCTCCTCCGCGAAGACCCGCGCCGGCGCCTGGATGATGTACGGGCCGATGTCGAGCGTGTCGAAGACCCCCAGATGGGTTTCGCCCGTGCCGAGGTGCTGGACCTCGGCGAGGGGGACGCTCATGTTGCCAGTCGCGCCCAGGGTTCCGCCGTCGTAGTCGATGTGCAGGAACTGCTCGTCGAGCGCGAATCGGCAGTTGATCGCGCCGCCCCATCGCATCGCCCAACGGAAGAGGGTGATGGGGAAGAGCAGGATCGCGAGACAGCCGGTCTTCTCGTTCGCCCACTTCTCGAAGCGTTCTCGGCGGACGACCCACAGGCGGGCGCGTCCGTCGCTGAAGACCTCGCTCTTGGGCTGCTCGGGGAACTCGCGCGCCGCCTGCGCCCACGAGCTGAACGCGACGTCGATGTAGGTGGAAACGATCGAGAGCAGGGCGACCGCGCCGACCATGCCGGCGAGGATGACGAAGATGACGGGGTTCACCGCTGGCATGCGCGGAGTGTACCGATCGCTCAGAGCATGTCGCGCAGGAACTGTCCGGTGAAGCTGGTCTTCACCTTCGCGACGTCTTCGGGTGTGCCGGAGGCGACGATGGTGCCCCCGCCGTCGCCGCCCTCGGGCCCGAGGTCGATAATCCAGTCGGCGCACTTGATGACATCGAGGTTGTGCTCGATCACCACGAGTGTGTTGCCCTGGCTGGCGAGCCGCTGGAGCACCTCGACGAGCCTTCGGATGTCCTCGAAGTGCAGCCCGGTGGTCGGTTCGTCGAGCACGTAGAGCGTGTGCCCCATCGATGAACTGGATGGCAGCCCGTCGGCGCCGACGCCCTTGCCGAGTTCGGTCGCGAGCTTGACGCGCTGCGCCTCGCCGCCGGAGAGCGTGGTGCTGGGCTGCCCGAGCGTGAGGTATCCGAGCCCGACGTCGCGCAGGCAGTTCGCGAAGCGGAGGATCTTGGGGTGGTTCTCGAAGAAGTCGCACGATTCCTCAATGGTCATGGCGAGCACGTCGGCGATGGACTTGCCGCGGTAGGTGACCTCGAGCGTTTCCTTGTTGTAGCGCGTGCCGTGGCAGGTCTCGCAGGTGACGAAGACGTCGGGGAGGAAGTGCATCTCGATTTTCTTGACGCCGTGCCCGCCGCAGGCTTCGCAGCGCCCGCCCTTGACGTTGAAGGAGAAGCGCCCGATCTCGTACCCGCGGACCTTTGCCTCCTTGGTCTTGGCGAAGACGCTGCGGACGTCGTTGAACATGTTGGTGTACGTCGCGGGGTTGCTGCGCGGCGTGCGCCCGATGGGCGACTGGTCCACCTCGATCACGCGGTCGATGTGCTGTAACCCGTTGACGCGGTCGTGTGCGCCAGGCTTGACGCGCGTGCCGTGCAGGTGACGCTTGACGGATTGCAGCAGGATGTCGTTGACGAGCGTGCTCTTGCCGGAGCCCGAGACCCCGGTGACGCAGACGATCCCGCCGACGGGGAAGGCGGCATCGGCGCGTTTGAGGTTGTTCTCGCGCGCGCCCTTGACGGTGATGGCCTTCTTTGGGCTGAGTTTGCGTCGCTTTACGGGCACCTCGATGGCGCGCGCGCCGCTGAGGTACGCGCCGGTAAGGGAATCTTCGATCGTACTGATCTGCTCGATGGTGCCCTGGGCGACGACGGTGCCGCCGTGCACGCCCGGCCCGGGCCCGATGTCGATGACGTGGTCGGCGGATCGGATCATGTCCTCGTCGTGTTCGACGACGATGACTGTGTTCCCGATGTCGGCCAGGTGTCGGAGCGTGTCGATGAGCCTGCGGTTGTCGCGCTGGTGCAGCCCGATGGTGGGTTCGTCGAGCACGTAGCACGCGCCGACGAGCCCGCTGCCGACCTGGGTCGCAAGGCGGATGCGCTGCGCCTCACCGCCGGAGAGTGTCGCCGTTTTGCGGTCGAGTGAGAGGTAATCGAGCCCGACGCTGGTGAGGAACCCGAGTCGTGCGCGCACCTCGCGGACGATGGCGTCGGCGATCTTGAGTTGCTCGCTCGTGAGGTCGAGCGATTCGATGACCTCGAGCGCGCGCACGATGTTGAGGCGCGTGAAGTCGGAGATGTTGATGTCGTGCGGGTCGTCGGAGAGCGCGTGCACGCTCGCGCGGCGTTTGGCGACCTCCGCCGGGATCGGCTTCTTCGTGCGAAGGAAGACGCTGAGCGACTCGATGCGCAGGCGATCGCCGTGGCAGATGGGGCAGGGCGTCTGGCTCATGAACCCGCTGAGCCACTCCTTCACGCCCTCGTTGTCGGTTGTGCCCCACCATTCGGTGACGTTGGGGATCACGCCTTCGAAGGTCGCGCCCCATGATTCTTCGTCCTGCTCCGTCGTGCCGTGCAGCAGGATGCGCTGCTGGTCGGCGTCGAGTTCGCTCACGGGCGCGCGCCACTTGGCCTCGAAGTCGCGGCAGAAGCGGCGGAGTCGGCGGTTGAACCACGCGCGGACGGGGCCGTTCTTCGCCCACGCCGCCACCGCGCCGTCTGCGAGCGAGAGCGCGGGGTTCGGGATCACGAGCGACTCATCGAACTCCATGAGCGTGCCGAGCCCGTCGCACTCCTTGCACGCGCCCTGCGGCGAGTTGAAGGAGAAGATGCGCGGCTCGAGCTCCTGCAGCGACGCCTCCGGGTGTTCGGCGCAGGCGTACTGCTCGCTGTAGACGTGATCTTCGAAGGAGTCCTTATCGATGACGACGCCGACGATCGCGACGCCCTCGCCGAGGCGGAGCGCTGTCTCGATCGATTCGTTGAGGCGCTGACGCGCGTCTGGCTTGACGACGAGGCGGTCGATGACGGCTTCGATGGTGTGCTTCTCGTAGCGCCCGAGCCCGAGCGGGTTCTCGCTGTCCTCTTTAAGGGCTTCACGCAGATCGACGATCGATCCGTTCACCCGTGCGCGCACGAACCCGTCGCTCACGAGCTTCTCGGCGACATCCTTGTGGAAGCCCTTCTTGGCGCGCACGAGCGGCGCCATCACCATGATGCGCGTGCCCTCGTCGAACTTCGAGACGGCGTCGGTGATGGCGCTGGCGCTGGCGGCGCTGATGGGCTTGCCACAACGCTTGATGACCTCGCCGCCTTTCTTGCTCTTCGTCGGGTGCCAGCAGCGCGGCTCGCCGCAGCGCGCGAAGAGCAGGCGGAGGTAGTCGTAGATCTCGGTCGTGGTCGCGACGGTGGAGCGCGGGTTGTGCCCGCTGCTGCGCTGCTCGATCGCGATGGTGGGGGGCAGGCCTTCGATCTGCTCGACGTCGGGCTTCTTGAGCTGGTCGAGGAACTGGCGCGCGTAGGCGGAGAGCGACTCCATGTACTTGCGCTGGCCCTCGGCGAAAATCGTGTCGAAGGCGAGCGAAGACTTGCCCGAGCCGCTCAGCCCGGTGACAACAACGAGGCGATCGCGCGGGATATCCACGTCGAGCGACTTGAGGTTGTGCTCGCGTGCGCCGCGCACGCGGATCTCGCGGATGGGATCGAAGCGGCGTTCGCCGGTCTTTTCGAAGTCGTGCTCGGCGAGGTTCGCGTTCGTCGCGACGCCGTTGGGCTTGGCCTCGACCCCGGCGTGGGGTGTGTCCGTCGCCTTCTTCGAGCGCTTGCTGGTACGCTTCTTGGTCGTCTTGCGTTTGCTTGCTGCTGGCACGTGTTCCTCTCTCGCTTGGCTTCGATGGTAGGGGGCGTGTCAGGGTTCCGATCCCCGCGTTCGACAAGGAGTCGAGGTGTCCGACGAGACCGACCGGTCGATGCTGCTGAACGCCTATCGCCTGCCCGAGAGCGGCGGCGGTGCTGTCCGCCTCTCGTGGAGCGACATCGAGGCCGGGCCGCCCGAGCACGCGTGGGTGGATCTCGATCGAAAGGCCGACGGCGTTGAGGCGTGGCTGCGTGACGCCGCGGGGCTCGATCCGATCGCGGTGACGGCGCTGCTGCAGGAGGAGACGCGCCCGCGCGCCTCGATCCTTCCCGGCGGGACGATCGTCATCCTCCGCGCGGTGAACTTCACGGAGGGGGCAGAGCCCGAAGATCTTGTCGTGGTCCGCATGTTTGTGCAGGAGGATCGGGTTTTCACGCTGCGCAAGTTCCCGATGCGCGCGATCGAGGATCTGTGCTCGGGGCTGGAGTCCGTCGATCCGCCGATGAGTCCCGGCGCGGTGGTGGTGTCGCTGGCGCGCCGGATCAGCGATCGGATGGAGACGGTGATCGACCAGCTCGCCGAGCAGGGCGGCCAGCTCGAGACGGACTCGGACGCGCTGATCGAGCACACGGACGACGCGCCGGAGGTTCGGGACCTGCGCGCACGCAGCGCGAACATCCGCCGGCGAACAACGATCCTGCAGCGGTATCTTTCGCCGCAGTGCGACGCGTTGCGCGCGCTCGCGGAGGGCGATCACGAATGGCTGAACGTGCGCCAGAGCGCGAAGATCCGCGAACTGGTCGATCGGCTGACGCGAGATCTCGAAGACCTCGAACGCGTCTATGAGCAGACGCGCGTCGCGAGCGAGACCATCACCACGCACCTGAGCGAGCAGACCGCGGAGATCACGACGCGCCTTACGATCGTCGCGGCGATCTTCCTGCCGCTCTCGCTCGTGTCGGGCGTGCTGGGGATGAACGTGACGGGCATCCCGCTCGGTGATCACCCGTGGTCGTTTCTGGTGACGTGCGCCGCTCTGCTCGTCATCGGCGTCGGGCTGTGGCTCTACTTCCGCGACAAACGCTGGCTTTGAGTTCTTTTACGAGCGTGAAGACTTTCTCTTGCCACGCGTCGTCTTGCCGGCCTTACTGCCCGCTTGCCCGGGCTTGCCTCCCGAGCCGCGTTTGCGTCCCTTCTTGCGTGGCCCGCCGCCGACCATGGCTTCGAGTTCGCTGCGCTTGATGCGCCCGTGCTCATCGACGAGCTCGGAGTGCTGCTCGATGGCTTCCATCTGATCGCGGATGAGGGCGGCCTTCTCGAAGGCGAGTTCCTTCGACGCGCCGAGCATCTCTTCTTTGAGCAGCGCGAGGAGCTCGTCGCGCGCGACGCCGGGTTCTTGTTCCTTGACGGCTTCGCGGGCCTTGCGCCGCGCTTGCAGCTGCTCTTCGATGCCGCGCCGGATCTCCTTCTTGATGGTCTGCGGCACGATGCCGTGCGCCTCGTTGAAGGCGATCTGCTTCGCACGCCGGCGTTCGGTCTCTTCCATCGCGGCCTGCATGGCGGGCGTGACCTCGTCGGCATAGAGGAAGACGCGCCCCGCCGCGTTGCGCGCGGCTCGACCGATTGTCTGCACCAGCGACGTGGGGCTGCGGAGGAAACCCGTTTTGTCGGCGTCGAGGATGCACACGAGCGTGACCTCGGGCAGGTCGAGGCCTTCGCGCAGCAGGTTGACGCCGACGAGCACGTCGAACGCGCCGAGGCGCAGGTCGCGCAGGATCTCGATGCGGTCGAGCGTGTCGATCTCGCTGTGCAGGTAGCGCACGTTGAGTCCCTGCTGGTCGAGGTAGTTGGTGAGGTCTTCACACAGCCGCTTGGTGAGCGCCGTGACGAGCACGCGTTCGCCGCGCTCGGCGCGCGAGCGGCATTCCTCGAGGATGTCGGGCACCTGCCCGCTCGCAGGTCGGACCTCGATCTCGGGATCGACGAGCCCCGTCGGGCGGATGACCTGTTCGATGATCTCGCCGCCGGACTTTTCGAGTTCGTACGGCGCGGGCGTCGCGGAGACGTAGATGACCTTGGGTGTGCTCTGCTCGAACTCCTCGAACTTGAGCGGTCGGTTGTCGAGCGCCGAGGGCAGGCGGAACCCGTGCTCGACGAGGATCTGCTTGCGGTGGCGGTCGCCGTTGTACATCGCGTGGACCTGCGGCACGGTGACGTGGCTCTCGTCGATGAACATGAGCCAGTTGCCGCGACCGGCGGGCCCGAAGTCGAAGTAGTCGAGCAGCGTCCACGGCTTCTCGCCCGGCTCGCGTCCGTCGAACCAGCGCGAGTAGTTCTCGACGCCCGAGCAGTAGCCGACCTCTTCGATCATCTCGAGGTCGTACTTCGTGCGCGCGATCAGGCGCTGCGCCTCGAGCAGTTTGCCCTCGGCGCGGAGCGCGAGCACCTGCGCGTCGAGCTCTTCGCGGATGCCGGTGACGGCGTGCTTCATGCGGTCTTCGGGCATCACGTAGTGCACCGCGGGGAAGACGAAGAAGAGCGATTCGTCGGCGAGCACCTCGCCGCTCGTCGGGTTGATGAGCGAGATCTTCTCGATCTCGTCACCCCACAGCTCGATGCTGACGGCAAACTGCTCGTACGCGGGGTAGAGGTCGATGACGTCGCCGTTGACGCGGTACGTGCCGCGCTTGAAGTCGATGTCGCTGCGTTGATACTGCATCCCGCTGAGCTCACCCAGGAAGCGGCGCCGGTCCATCTGCTCGCCCACCGCGACGCGGAGGACCTTGTCGCGGTATGCCTCCGGCGCCCCGAGGCCGAAGATGCACGAGACGCTCGCGATGACGATGGCGTCCTGTCGGCTGAGCAGGGCGCTCGTGGCGGCGAGGCGGAGCCGATCGAGGTCGTCGTTGCGCGACGCGTCCTTCTCGATGTAGATGTCCCGCGCCGGGATGTACGCCTCGGGCTGGTAGTAGTCGTAGTAGGAGACGAAGTAGTTGACGGCGTTCTTCGGGAACAGCTCGCGCATCTCTTCGTAGAGTTGTGCGGCGAGTGTTTTGTTGTGGCTCAGGATGAGCGCGGGCAGGCCGGTGCGCGCGATGACGTTGGCCATGGTGAAAGTCTTGCCGGTGCCCGTTGCGCCGAGGAGCGTTGTATGACGCTCGCCCCGGTCGATGCGCGCGACGATGTCGTCGATCGCTTTTGGCTGATCGCCCGCGGGTTGGTGGTCGGAAACGAGTTCGTAGACTGAATCGCGCGTCTGGACGTCCATCGGGAACCGTAGGCGTGGATCGAGTCTGTGAAGCGTGGGATCTTCGGAGGTTGCGATGCCGGTGTTCTTCCTCATCCTGATCGTGGGACCATTTGTGTTGGGGCTGCTCGGTGCATTCGTGATCGAACTCGGTGTCCGGCTCGTGACAGGACAGCTTCCGGGCTATGCCAAGGCGTACTCGACCGCGGTGCTGAGTTTATTCTTCTTAGTGGGAATCGGTATCGGCTTGTGGTACCTGATCGGAACGGAGGTCGCGTGGAACCTGTTCGTGCTGCTGAAAGTGGTCGTCCACGCGATAGCGCAAGCCGTTGTGCTGCGCTGGCGCTTGGTATCATCGTGGATGGACAGTGTCCGAGTCAGTCTCATCGCGAGCTTCGTCGGGATCTTGCTCGTGACTGCGTGCTATGACCTATCCATGATGCGATAGCCGATGATCAGTACTACCCCTTCACGCTGAACAGCAGTTCGCGCGGCTTCGTGCACGAGACGCGGATCAGCATCGGCAGCACGATGACGACAGTGAGCGTCGTCAGCACGCCCCACCCGAGCAGGACCATCTCGGTCGGCGGGCGCAGGTGCAGGCGGATGCCCGCGAGCAGTTCGTGCAAGCGGATGCCGGCCCACGATCCCTGGATGCCCATGAGCGTGCCGATGACGCACGCGGTGAGGGCGATGATGATGACCTCGCCGAGGATGAGTCGCCCGACGAGCGTGCCGCGCGCGCCGACGGCGCGGAGGACGCCGAACTCGAAGCGCCGCGCGTCGATGCCCGCCATGACGATGTTCCCGACGCCGAGGCACCCGATGAACATGGCCGCGATGGCGATGGCGGTGGCCACGCGCATCGAGCCGACGCCGACGTCGATGATGCCCTGTTTGATTTCGCGTCCGCTGCCGACGACGAAGGGCCCGGTGCCGAGCGCCGCGCGGAGCTGCTCGGTCGCGTCGGCATCGGAGACGTTGTCGGCGAGCCCGACCTGCAGGAGGTTGATGCGTTCGCTGCCGAAGACGCGCGCGAGGTCATCGCGCGAGCCGAAGACGGAGTGCAGGGCCTGGTTGGCGTACTCCTTGCCGATGTCGAAGTACTTGTTGACGAGGTCGAGTCCTGGCGAGGAGACGGCGCCGACGATTTCGAAGTCGAAGGGCTCGCCGTTGCGCTGGATGGTGAACGTGTCGCCGATGCCGAAGCCGTCGCGCGCGACGAGGAACTCCTGTGCGACGAGGACGGCGCCGCCCTCCTTGAGCCGCGGGATGGCGACGTCGGGATCGCCCGCGACCCAGTGCAGGTTGGTCATCTCGAAGAAGGGTTCTGGCTCGAAGGCGACGAACGTGGTTTTGAAGTCTCGGATGCCGGCGACGCCGAAGGCGCTGGATTCGACGCGTTGCAGGGTGATCGCGACAGTGCCGGTGACGAAATCGAGCGAATCGATGCGAGCGCGCTGCTCGGCCGAGATGCCGTCCCACCCGTTGACGAAGGCGTCGGGGAACTCGATGGAGGCGATCCAGTCGTTGAGCACCGCGCGGCCGTTAGTCCAGATAGAGACCATCATGGCGAGCCCGACCATCAATGCACCGGCGGTGAAGCCGTGACGCATGGGCGTGGCGAGGATCGTGTTCTTGAGCGTGCCGCCGGGCAGTCGGAGGATGCGTGAGAGCGGCGGGGCGACGAGCATCGCGACGCCGATCGCGACGGGCACGGCGAGGAAGAAGTACCCGGTGAACATCGCGGGCAGGCCGAAGAGCGCGTAGGCCCAGAAGACGACCTGCCCGTCGTCCGGGACGCCGACGATGACGAGCTGGGAGAGCACGCCCAGCACGCCGAGGATCGAGACGACGACGATCGCGCGGGCGCTGGTGCGCTGCGCGCGCATGCCGAAGGATCGAAGCGGGCTCGTGCGCGCGGCGTTGATCGCCGGGACCGCTGCGCCGAACAGCCCGGCGAGCACAGCGCCGGCGAAGGCGATCGAGAGTTCCGTCGGCGGCAGCGCGAGGCCCGCGGGCAGGCGGTCGGGGAGCGCGATCGCGAGCGTGCCGGCCAGCGCGATGCCGAGCGGGAGTCCGATGCAGGCGCCGAGTGCGCCGAGCAGCGCGCCGACCATCAGCTGTGAAGACGCGATCTGCGTGCGCGTCGCGCCGATGCTGCGGAGGATGGCGAGCTCGCGTTGGCGTTCGACGACGTTGGTCGTCATGCCGGTGAGCACGATGAAGGCGCTGCCGATGTAGGAGAGGATCGACGCGAGCAGGAACATGAACTCGTTGGCGCGGACGTTGGTCGCGATGCCGCTCGTGACGCGTTCGGTCGTCTGCACCATGACGTTCTCGGGCATGCCCGCGGCGAGTTCGTCGGCGACCGCCCGAGCGTCGGTGCCGTCCGCGAGCGCGATCTTGATCTCGCTGAGATCTGTCTTGCCCGTGGCCGCTTCGAGGGCGCTGAGTGAGACGGTGACGACGGGCTTGGTGACGAGTTCGATCGCGCGTTTGGCTTCGATGCCGACGACGGTGAGTTCGATCGGATCGCCGAAACGTGCGACTTCGAGCGTGTCGCCGACCGAGACGCCCAGCACCTCGGCGGAGGCGGCGTTGAGCACGATCTCGCCGTCGCCCGCGATCGCGCGCCCGGCGTCCAGTTCCGGGGTTGTGAGTTCGTACTCGGTCGCCGGATCGATGCCCTGCGCGAGCGGCGAAGCCATCGCACCGGACTCGGGGACGATCAGCGGCAGCGCGCCCTGCGAAAGCGGTGACGCGGTCAGCACGCGGGGATCGGCGCGGACAACTTCGAGCAGCGAGGCGTCGAAACGCTCTTCGGCGACGTGCTTCACACGCAGGTCGGCGCGGCCCAGGGCGCTCGTCACGCGGAAGGCCATGCCCTCGGTGAGCGAGGCGAGCGCGCACGCCACGCTCGATACGAGCGCGGTGGACATGGCGACGGCGGCGATGAGCAGGAGCGTCCTGCTACGCCGACCGCCCAAGGCGTTGGTACTCAGCCGCCACGCCGCTCGCATCGAGGTCCTCCGTGTTGATGTGCCCGCTGATGACGCCGTCGCGGATGCAGTAGACGGTCCTGCAGTGCGCGGCGGCGGCGGGCTCGTGGGTGACCATGAGGATGGTCGTGTCGCGTTCGCGCGCGACGTCCGCGAGCAGCGCCCACAGGCGTTCGCTCGAAGCGCTGTCGAGGTTGCCGGTCGGCTCGTCGGCGAGGATGAGCGAAGGCTCGAAGAGCAGGGCTCGCGCGATGGCGACGCGTTGCTGTTCGCCGCCGCTGAGCGCGTCGGGTCGGTGATCGCCGCGACCCTCAAGCCCGAGCCGTGAGAGCAGGTCGTCGGCGCGGGCGCTGAGCTCGCGTTCGTTCTTGCCGGCGAGGATGCCCGGCAGCGCGACGTTCTCGCGGGCGCTCATGGTGGAGATGAGGTTGAACTGCTGGAAGATGATGCCGATGGACTCGCGCCGGTACGCGGTGAGCCCGGCTTCATTGAGTGTGTCGAGGCGTTTGCCATCGACGTCGATCTCGCCTTCGTCGGGCCGATCGAGCCCGGCGAGGAGATGGAGCAGCGTGCTCTTCCCGCTGCCCGACGGTCCCATGAGCCCGTAGAAGCCCGGCTTGTCGATCTGAAGTGTTGCGCCGCGCACGGCGGGCACGGTGCGATCGCCAAGACGGTACGACTTGTGCACGTCGGTGCATCGGATCATGGGATGTGAGGGTAGCGCGTCGGCGTGGGTCAGGAGGCGCCGTACTTCGCCTCGTACGCCGCGGCGTCCATGAGGTCGTCGAGCGCGGAGGTGTCGCCCGCGTTGAGCTTGATGAGCCAGCCGGCTTCGTAGGGATCGGTGTTGAGCGTGGCGGGGTCTTCATCGAGCGCGCCGTTGACCTCGCTGATTTCGCCGGCGACGGCGGAGTAGATATCGCTCGTGGCCTTGACCGACTCGACCTCGCCGATCGTCCCGCCCTGCTCGATCGACGTCCCGACGTCGTGCATCTGCACATATGTGATGTCCGTGAGTTCGTCCACGGCGAACTTGGTGATCCCGATGGTGACGGTGGACCCGTCGATCTTGAACCACTCGTGCGTGTCGGAGTACCGGCGATCGGAGGGGATGCTCATACAGAAGAAGATAGCGTGAGCCGGGCCGGATTGCGGTGGGCTGCGGGCCCGCCACCGGTCGGGTAGATTCCACGGGACGATGCTCTTGACCTTTTCCGCCAGCTCGTTCCAGGGACGCCTCGGGAAGCCCGACGCGCCGGAAGACCTCTTGCGGGTTCCGTCGTTCGTGCGCGAGCGCGTCGAACTCCACGGGCTGAACGTCCCGACGTCGATGCTCGCCGGCTGGACCGAAGCGGAGATCGATCGCCTGCGCGACTCCGCGGATAAGGCCGGCTGCCCGTGCCTGCTGCTCGTGGAGGACCAATCGCACGAGATCGGCAAGAAGGGCGAGGGCGCCTCGGAAGCCGCCACGACGCGGCTCGCACGCGTGCTGCGTGTGGGGCACCGCTTGGGCTGTTCGGGCGTGGTGATCAAGCTCTCGGACAAGGGCGATGAACAGACGGCCGACCGCGTCGCCGAATCGCTCAAGGTGCTGATGGCGCAGGCGGAACGGTCCGAGCTCAACCTGCTGATGATGCCGAGCGGCCCCCTGACGGGTGAGCCCACGGGTCTGACGGGCATGATCCGCAAGGTCGGCGGGTTCCGGATCGGTTCGTTCCCCGACTTCGCGGTCGCCGCCGAGCAGGGCGACGCGAGCGAGTACCTGCGCGCGCTGACGCCATACGCGGGGGACGTGCTCGCGACGATCGGGGACTTCGACGAGGGCGGGCACCGGGGCGGGTACGACTTCGACACGATGTTCGAGACGATCCGCGCCGTGGGGTACGACGGGCGGTTCTCGCTGGCCTACCAAGGCAAGGGCGATCCGATCCCGGCGCTGCAGGCCGCGAGCGAACGCGTTGCGGCGCTGATCGAAGCCGCGGCGTCCTGACCGATGCGCACCACGACGGAGGCTCCATGCCGGCACCCAGCGCAGCAACCGACGGGATCCAGAGCGGAGCGGAAGGCGTGACGAGCGAGATCGAGCGCAAGCCCGATACCGTGCGCACGATCGTGACGATCGACGGCCCCGCCGGCGCCGGCAAGTCTTCGGTGAGCCGCCTCGCCGCGCGCACGCTCGGGCTGTGGTTCCTCGACACCGGTGCGATGTATCGCGCCGCGACGCTGCTCGCGCTACGCAGCGGGATCCCGCTCGACGAGGGTCCCGCCGTGGCCAAGGCGCTGCGTGAGTCCGAGCTCTCGTACAGCGCCGAGGAGCACGACGCGCCCCCGCGTATCACGCTGCACGGCAAGGCGATCGATCCGCTGCGTCTGCGCCAGCCCGACGTCGATTCCGCGGTCTCGCCCGTCTCGGCGTTGCCCGAAGTGCGCGAGGTCCTGGTCGAGGCGCAGCGACGGATCGGGCGCGAGCACCCGCGCCTGCTGAGCGAAGGGCGCGACCAGGGCTCGGTGGTCTTTCCCCAAGCCGAGGTCAAGATCTTTCTGTTCGCGTCGCCTCGCGTGCGGGCCG
The DNA here is from genome assembly GCA_039182735.1 of Planctomycetota bacterium. Classification (GTDB taxonomy): domain Bacteria; phylum Planctomycetota; class Phycisphaerae; order Phycisphaerales; family UBA1924; genus JBCDCB01. Next base: position 10,056 of record JBCDCB010000006.1, on the reverse strand, counting down.
AGCGTCGCGCGGCGCAGCTGCTCACGTCGGGCGTGCCGGCAAACGTCGATCAAATCGAAGAGGAACTGCGCCAGCGAGACGAGCGCGATATGAACCGCGCGGTAGGCCCGCTCACCAAACCGGACGACGCGGTCGAGCTCGACACGTCGCTGCTCACGCGCTCGGCGGTGGTCGATGAGATCGTGCGGATCGTGCGCGAGGCGGTGCGCGATCACGCCGAGACCGGTGCGGGGTGAACGCGTGAGCCGTCTGCAGCCGCTGCTGTTCTGGTCGATCGACTACGCGATCCTGCTCTTCACTACGCTCTTCTACCGCGTGCGGTACCTGCGCAAGGACCGTGTGCCGAAGCAGGGCGCGGTGATCATCGTGGCGAACCACCAGTCGCACCTCGACCCGCCGCTGATCGGCGGCGGAATCCTGCACCGCCAGACGCACTACCTCGCGCGGGTCACGCTTTTCTCGGGGTTTTTTGGCAAGGTGATCCGCGCGGTCAACGCGATCCCGATCACGCCGGGCGAGTCGGACATGCCCGCGATCCGCGAAGCGCTCACACGTCTGGGCGATGGCAAGGCGGTCGTCATCTTCGCGGAGGGGGCGCGCACGCCCGACGGCGCGCTCAAGCCCTTCAAGCGCGGCACGTGGCTGCTCATCAAAAAGGGCGGATGCGTCGTCGTGCCTGCGGCGATCGAGGGCTGCTTCGACGCGTGGCCCAGGGGGCAGAAGCTCCCGAGCCTGCTGGGCAAGCGTGTCGCCTGCGCGTTTGGCGAGCCGATCGAATCGCGCGAACTGATCGAACTCGGTGCCGACGGCGCGATCTGCGCGCTCGAAGAGCGCGTCGAAACCCTGCGGCTCGAACTCCGAACGATGCTGCGAAGCGCGAGCGCCGGCAGGTACCCGGCGCCCGGCCCCGGAGACGATCGCGCCGCATGGCTGAACACACCGCATCCGCAGCCAGAGCCGGACGCGTGACACGCGGCAACCCGGACTTCGACCTCTCTATTGCCGACGCGCAACGAGATCTCGCGCGCATGCGCCGTGATCGGAAGCCCCTCACGCGACCGATCGTCTGCATCGCCGGCTGGCGCGCGTGGCCGCTGCTGGCGCGGCACAACGCGCGCGTCTTCCGCTCGGTCTTCGCGTGCGACGCGAGCCGCGTGCTCCCGGTGTCGTACTTCTCGTGCGGTTCGTTCGAGTCGGCCGCGCGGCACTCCGTTTCTCGAGTTGTGAACGCGTGGGGCGAGCACGACGGCGAGACGGTCGAAGTCGATGTCATCGCGGTCTCCATGGGCGGCCTGCTCAGCCGCTTCGCGTCGCTTCCGTCCACGAGCGCAGCGCTCGGCATCCCCCGCCTACGCGTACACCGTCTGTTTACGCTCGCGACGCCGCACCGCGGCGCGCAGCTCGCGCGGTGGATCGCGCTCGATTCGGCGGCACGCGACATGAAACCGGGATCGGATCGGTTGGCGCAACTCGACGCGGCGCTGGAGCGCGGCGAGGGCGTGCCGCGCGATCGCCTCACGCCCTACGGGCGCACGCGCGATGTCTGGGTCGGCGCCAAGCAGACCGCACCGCCCGGAGTGGAGCCGATGTGGGTGCGCACTCCCTGGTGGTCGCTGGGGCATCTGATGGTCTCGACCGACGCGCGCTTACTCGCCGACGCGGCCCGACGCCTGCGCGGCGAAGAACCCTTCGCGCGCGCGGGTGGCCCGCCGTCCGGCAACTGACGTCGGGCGTTCGACTACGCTGATCGCTCGTGCGACGCCTCGCCATCATGCTGATGTTCGCGACGCTCGCGGGCTGCGGATCGCCGCAGCGCGCGAATCCGTCGCTCGACTTGTCGCTCGAAGAAGGGCGCTCGGCCCTGCGTGCGATGCAGCGCACGCCCAAGCCGCTCGAACGCCCGGTGCTGGTGCTTGCCGGGTACTGGGACCCCGGCGGTGGCGTGCATACGACGGCCGAGATGCTCCGCGCCGTGACGAGCACGCCCGAGATGATCATCGAGGTTCCGTTCTGGTCGGTCCGTTCGTGGGAGTCGTGCCGGGACCGTGCGCTCGATCGTCTCGAGCAGCGGTTCCCCTCGCCCGACGAGGCGCGCACGGTCGAGGTCGATGTCGTCGGTGTCTCGATGGGAGGCCTGGTCGCGAGGTTCGCGGCGATGGCCCGCGCCGAGAGCGACCCCGGACGCGTGCTCGAGATCAACCGCCTGTTCACCCTCGCGACGCCGCACCGCGGGGCGCGGCTCGCGTGGATCGCGTCGTTCGACAACCGCCCCTTCGACATGCAGGCGGGCTCGGCCTTTCTCGCGAGGCTCGACGCCGAACTCGGCGCACGCGCGTACGAGGTGTACCCGTACGTGCGCCTCTGCGACACTATTGTGGGCGTCGAGAACACGGCGATGACCGGCGAGACTCCGTGGTGGGTCCCCAACCCGCCGTTCGAGGCCTCCCACCTCAACATGCCCTCTGACGAACGCCTGATCGCGGACATCGCGCGGCGTCTGCGTGGCGAACGCCCCTTCGCGACTGAACCCCGAGCGGCGCTCCCGACGCGTTCGCGCACGTCCGAGAATCCGACCCCTGCGCGTGTGGATCGGCGAATTCTCGCACGGTCTGGGGGTTCGGGATGACTTGTCCTTGCCTCTCGTCCGACCGAATTGGAAGGTGTGCGGAGCCGTGGAGAGCGGCGGGTTGGGCACGCGATGCGTGCGGAACACATCGAGGATCGAGACGTGTGCAAGCCTTGGGGAGATTCTTGGCACCAGGAGCAGACGCTCCCGCTGTGCGCTTCGTCGGCGGGGTGGCTGATCGACGCCGACCAGACGTTGCCGCGTGATCTCGCGTCACCCGCGCTGCTGGACCCGGGGTTGCTCGCGACCTCGGTGCGCTTCGCGAACAATCCGATGTTTGGCACGCCCGGGTCTCTTTGGGATCCGCTTGAGGCGGTCAGCGCGCTCGGCGAGCGAACGCTCCGACTGCTCGGGCTGAGCGCATTGCTCGCGACAGCGGAACTCGACGACGACGTACTGGATGCCGTGACCCGTTGCGCCGTGCGCGCGCGCCAGCGCTGCGATCGCGCGCTGCGCGTCTTTGACCGTTTTGATGCGAAAGGGGCGAGGTCGATCGCCGCGGCGTCGGCGCTCGCAGAGACCGGGCGCGTGCTCGCCGCGGTGCATGATCCCGCGTGGCGCACGCTGCAGCGCGAGCACCCGTTTTCTCTCCGAGAACAGGAGATCGAGACGTTCGGTCGCAGTGGATTCGCGCTCGCGGCGCACTTGCTGCGGACGTGGCGCGCGCATGACGGAGGCGCCGCCCTGATCGAATCGCTCGATGAGCCCGAGAGCCCGGGCGAGGAGCGTGGCGTCGCGCACGCCCTGTGGTTCGCCGATCGCGCGGTGGAGCGCACGGAACCAGCCACTTGCGGAGATGAAATGGATGCGGGCTGGCGTGATGAGGTTCGGACGAAGGCGCCGGCGATCGTGGCCGAGCTCTCGCTGGGCTTCGCGCACCGCAACCGGGCCCTCGAGCGGGAGCGCGAGGAGCTCACGCGGCGCGTTGAGACGGACGAGCTCACGGGCGTGCGGACGCGTGCCGCCTTCGAACGGCGCCTCGTCGAGGAGATCGAGCGCGCGCGGCGCGAGCGCAAGCCGCTCGCGGTGCTGCTGTGCGATCTGGACAACTTCAAGCAGATCAACGACACGTACGGGCATCTGGCGGGAGACGCGCTGCTGACGCGCACCGCCGAGGCGATGCGTGCCGCCGCCCGCCGGATGGACATGGTCGCGCGGTTCGGCGGCGAGGAGTTCGCGGTGATCGCGGCGAACTGCGGCGTCGAGGGCGCCGAGCACCTCGCCGAGCGTTTGCGATCCGTGATCGAGGAACTCCGCGTGGGCGATCCCGACGGCGGGACGTTCGGGACCACGGTGAGCATCGGCGTCGCGGTCTTTGCGCCCGTGCCGGGCGACGAGAAGCATCGCAGGCAGACCGTCTCGCGCGACGAGCTGCTGCTCTCGGCGGACCGCGCGCTCTACGACAGCAAGCGCGCGGGCAAGAACCGATGGATGATCGCGGAGCTGCCCACGGCGGCGTGATGCGCCGTCACGAACGCTTCCACTCCGAACCCTCCATGACTTCCGCCGCCGACTCGGTGCCCAGCTTGCGCGAGTCGGGCTCGCCGCGCCGCTGCGGGAAAGCCTTGCCCGGTTCGAAAGGGCCCGGGCGGTTGTCGGTTTCGTTGTACATGTGCAGCGTCTGCGTGGGGAAGGCGAACCGCACGCCGAGCTTGTCGGCCAGGCGGATGATGTCGAGGATCAGGCGGTGGCGTTCGCGCCGTTCCATGTTCCAGTCCGGCACTCGGAAGAACATGTACAGGATGATGTCGAGCGAGTGTGCGCCGAACTCGCTGAGCTCGACCATGAAGAAGTCCTTGCGGGTGTGCGGGTGCTTGCGGATGAGCTCGCGCACCCCCTCGCAGAAAGCTTCGATGGTGTCGGGCGGCGTGTCGTAGGTGATGGAGATCATCGTCTTGTAGCGCCGGTAGATGCGCCTGCCGTAGTTATCCACGCTCGCACGCACGAGCGTGGCGTTGGGGACGGTGACGAGCGAGTTGTAGAAGGTGCGGATGCGCGTGGAGCGGAAGCCGAGCTCCTCGACGGTGCCCTCGGTGTCGTTGATGACGACCCAATCCCCGACGCTGAAGGGTCGGTCGGTGATGACGGCGACGGAGCCGAAGAAGTTCTCGACGGTGTCCTTCGCCGCGAGACCGAGTGCGAGCGAGGTGAGGCCCAGCGTGGCGAGCAGGGGGCCGAGCGGGATGTTGAGCGACGTCGCAACGAAGTACAGGCCTGCGGCGGCGACGAAGATCTTGCTCGCCTTGCGCAGCAGCGGGACGAGGAGGTCGTCGAACTTGCTGCGGGTTTTTGCGGTGTGTATCGCGAAGGCCTCGGCGGCGAGGTCCACGACCCGGTAAATCGCCCAGAAGAGTGCGAAGATCGCGATGACCCGTGCCGCCGAACTGATCACGGTTTGGAAGAGCAGCGGAAGGTCGAGCAGCTTGGTGAGCCAGTAGACCGTCGTGGCGCTGGCGGCGAGACCGGTCGGGCGCGCGACCTGCTTGATGAGCTTCTTGATCGCAGAACGCGTGCCCTCGTCGTCGTCATCGTCTTTGAAGAAGCGACGAGAAATGAACGCCACGATGTATCGGACGATGAGATCGACGGTGACGCCGAGCAGGATCGCGAGGAAGAGACCGGCCCATTGGAAGAGTGGGACATCCAAGAAGTCCACATCGACAAGGAAGTCGAGCCCGTACCGCCGGAGCACGCCACGGACACCTTCGTTCGGGAAAACATCGGCGTAGAGCGCGTCGATTCGGTTGATGGTCTCGGCGGAGAAGAGCCACTCACCGTTTGCCTGCCTCCGGAGTTCGAGGGGTGGCAGTTTGTCGTTGTCTCGGATCTTGGGTGGGCGGTAGCTGACGACGTCTGTTGCGGGATCGGTCGGGATATCTCCGGTCCGCGCGTACCAACGGGCGTCGATGCGTGTCCGAGCGGGATCGTCCACGATGATGCGCCCGAGCCGCTTGACCAGGCGCTGGCGCTGCGCGTCGTCTGCGAGGTTCTGCGCGCCGGCGAAGTTGAGCGTGATTTGAGCCAGCGCCATCGCCTCGACGGTGTCCACCTGTTCGGGATCGATGAGTTCGAGGTAGGCGTAGATGAACGTCCCGACCGTCGCTCGCGGGTTCTTGAGTTGCTCTCGAACCGGCGGTGGCTGCGGCGGTTCGGCGGGCTGGGCGGGCTGCTCGCCGTTGCCGTTGGTGGGGGGTGTGGTCGGGGTCTGCGCGGGCGCGATGCCGACGATCGTCAGCAGCGTGAGCAGCAGGGCGGTGGCGTGGTATCTCGGACTCATCGGCGCGATCATACGGCTCCCGCGGCGGGGCGTCGGGCCGGCGAATGGGGTCGGCGGAACCCGTCCCCGCCTCGCCGGTAGGGTGTGTGTCGTGTGCCGCGCGTGCGCGGTCGTGGTGTCGGGCCGGTGCTCCCGGGTCGGCGTGAGAGATGCAGCAAGGAGAACCCCATGCGCATGTTGCGGATCGCGACGGTCGGCGTCGCGCTCGCGGCGTCGGCGACCGCCAACGCCCAGCAGGTCGAACCCATCCTCTTCACACTCGACAACGGGATGGAGTTCATGCTCTACCCCCGCGACGAGCAGCCCAACATCATCGCCGCCGGCTGGCTGGCGAAGGTCGGCTCGGTCAACGAACGCCCGGGCATCACCGGGATCAGCCACTACCTCGAGCACATGCTCTTCAAGGGCACCGGCACCATCGGCACGAGCGACCTCGAAGCCGACCGCATGTCCCACGACAAGCAGCGCCAGCTGCAGGACCGCCTGCTCTCGCAGGTCGTCGGCGTGCAGTACGACCGCTGGCGACGCGGCGAGATCAGCGACCCGTGGGACGCCTCCTACGACACCGACGAGATGCGCGACATCCGTAAGCAGCTCCGCGAGGTCGTCGATGCCCACAAGGAGCACGTCGTCACCAACGAGTTCGACCGGGTCTACACGACCAAGGGCGCCTCGGGGATGAACGCGTTCACCTCGCACGACCTCACGATGTACTTCATCAACGTGCCCAGCAATAAGTTCGAGCTGTGGGCGTGGATGGAATCGGATCGGCTCTTCAACCCGTCGTTCCGCGAGTTCGTCTCCGAGAACGGCGTTGTCATCGAGGAACGTAAGCAGGTCCTCGAATCGACCCCCACCGGGCGCATCGACGAGCAGATCGATTCGGTCTTCTGGTCCAGCACGCCCTACTCGTGGCCGATCGTCGGGTGGCCCAGCGACATCAGCGGCTACGCCTACGACAACCTCACGGGCTACTTCGACACCTACTACGACCCCAGCAATCTCGTGGGGATCGTCGTCGGCGACTTCGACCCGGATGAGGTCCGCCCCGTCATCGAGCAGTACTTCGGGCGGCTCGAATCGACCAACCCGGTGATCCCGCCCGTCGTCACACTCCCCGTGCAGCCCGCGTTCGAGAAGCGCATCGACGCCGAGTGCGACTGCCAGACACGGGTCCGAGTGATGTATCCCGCGCCGCCCTTCCGCCACGCGGACGGCTACGTGCTGGAGGTCCTCGCCGGAATCCTGAACGGGCGCACCGGTCGCCTCTACAAGTCGATGGTCGAGGGCGATGAGATCGCCGACCAGGCCGGCGCGTCGTACCAGCCCCGCAAGTACGGCGGCGCGCTGGAGTTCATCGGTTTCCCCAAGAATGACGCCACCACCGCGGATCTCGAAGCGGCGTGGGAACGCGAGATCGAGAAGCTCAAGGCCGAGCCCGTCACGGATCGTGAGCTCCAGAAGATCAAGAACCAGACGATCGCCGACTCGTTCCGCCGGCTGCAGAGCAACTTCTTCATTCTCGTCCAGCTCGGGTACTACGAGGGTCTCGGCGGGTGGGAGTACATGAACGAGTCTCCCGAGCAGATCCAGGCCGTCACCGCCGACGACATCATGCGCGTCGCCAACACGTACTTCGATCACTCGGTCCGTACCGTCGCGACGTACACGCGTCAGGAGGCCGACCTCACGAACATGGACCCAGAGCTGGCGGCGCTCGAGCCCGCGCAGCGCGAGCAAGTGCAGATGATGCTCGCCCAGATGGGCCAGGCACCGATCGAACAGCTCCGCCAGATCATGCCCATGATGGAGCAGCAGGCGGCGCAGGTCCCGGCGGAGGACAAGGCCGCGTTCGACTACGTGCTGAAGAAGCTGCGCGAGCGTCTCGAGTCCGAAGACAACTGAGCCCCCCGAGAGGAATCACCCATGCAGAAGATTCACAGCATCACGGGCGGCGCTCTGATCGCCGCGACCTTCGCCGCCGCCGCATTCGCCGGCGTCCCCGACCGACCGGAAGAGCTCATCTTCGAGGAGCTCAACTTCACCCCGCCGGCCTCCGGCGAGTTCCGGTACCAGCTGCCCAGCGGCGTGCCGGTGTACATGGCGCCTTCCAACGAGTTCCCGCTCGTCAACATCACCTTCAGTTTCAAGGGCGGCGCCTACCTCGTACCCGACGACAAGATCGGGCTCAACTCCATGACCGGCTCGCTCATGCGTTCGGGCGGGACGGCATCGATGTCGCCCGCGGATCTTGACGAGGAGGTCGCCTACCTCGCCGCCAACATCTCGACCGGGTCCGGCGCCACCACGTCCAGCGCAGCGCTCAACGCGCTCTCGTCCAACCTCGACGAGGCGATGGCGATCTTCATGGACGTCGTCCGCAACCCGCGCTTCGACGAAGACCGCAAACGCATTCTCGTCGAGCAGAGTCTCGAGAGCATGAAGCAGCGCAACGACGCGCCGGGCTCCATCATGGGGCGTGATTTCAACCGCCTCATGTACGGCGAGGAGAGCTTCCAGGCGCGCGTCTCCACCGAAGAGACCATCACCGGGATCACGCTCGAAGACATGCGCCAGTTCCACCGGCGCGTCTTCCACCCCGGCAACCTCATCATCGGGGTCTCGGGCGACTTCGAGCCGCAGGACATGCTCGCCACGCTCGAGAGCGCGATCCAGGGCTGGGAGTTCGGCGACGAAGTCCCCGACCCCGAAGGCTCCGACAACGTCCCCGAGCCCGGCGTCTACTACGTCAACAAAGAGGACGTCCCGCAGGGCATGGTCCGCCTCGGGCACCGAACCGTCGATCGTGACCACCCCGATTCCATCAAGATCTCCGTGATGAACGACATCCTCGGCGGCGGCGGCTTCACCGCACGCATGATGAACCGCCTCCGCAACGACGAGGGCCTCACCTACGGCGTCTACACCTCCTTCGTCCGCCCCTCTTGGTACCCGGGGCACTTCCTCACGCACTTTTCTACCAGCGGCGAGACCGTCGCCCTCGCGCTGCGCATGGCGCTCGAAGAAATCGACAAGATGCAGTCCGGCAAGGTCAGCGAAGAAGAACTCGTCACCGCGCAGAACTCCTTCATCGAGACCTTCCCTCGCACTTTCGAGTCCAAGCCCGCGATGCTCAGTGTCTTCATCAATGACGAGTGGACCGGGCGCGATCCGAACTATTGGGCGACCTACCGCGACAAGGTGAAGTCCGTCACCCGAGCCGACGTGCAGAACATGGCCAACGAGTACCTGCAGCCCGACAACATGGCGATCCTCGTCGTCGGTCCCTGGGAAGACATCTACACCGGGAACGTCAACGAGGTGGACCCCGATCGACGCGCATCGATGGCCGAGTTCTTCGGCGGCGAGGCGACCCAGATCCCGCTCCGCGACCCCATGACCCAGAAGGCGCTTCCGACCGACGGCGGCGAGTGAGCGCACGCTGAATCGAATGACCATCACGCGGGCGGTCCCAAGAGGGCCGCCCGCTTTGCATTTCAGACGATCGAGACCCGGCGGGTGTCGGCTCGCAGGTAGAGCGGGTGCCTCGGCTCGCCGCTCGCCGTGGTGCCGAGGCACGAACAGCGCTCGAGCAGCCCACGCCGATCGAGCAGTTGGAGCACCTCGGCGGCGCGACCGCCCAGCCCGCCGTGGCCGCCCCACGCGAGGACGGCGAACTCGGCGCGGCGCAGGGCGCGCACGATCGCCCGATCGTTGCGCGGGCCGACGATGTCGTCCCCGCGTGCGTACGCCGCGTGCAGATCGCGCGGATCCGTCGCTCGATACGCAAAGATGTTCACGACTTCGAGCGAGCCCGCGCCCATGCGCCGTGCAAAGCCCTGGCAGCGCCGGACGGTCGGGTCATCGTTCGACGCGTCGGCGGTGGAGGGGTTGAGCAGTACGAAGGCCGCGCGCGCGGCGTCCGGTTCCCATTCCCGGATCAACGAATAGCGGAACGCTCCGTCGAAGAGCGCACGACCGCCGATCAGTCCGTCTTGTCTGGGCGATGCGATCGGCACAACGCGAGCGTACCATCCGCCCCATGTTTCCGACGCTCCGCGACTTCACGAATGATTTATAAATACCTCAAGGTTTCGGTAATAGGCGCCAAATGCAGTTTGAGAGGCATCAAATGAAACATCAATGTCTAGGC
>JBCDCB010000005.1:0-105481 GCA_039182735.1 Planctomycetota bacterium | reverse complement strand
CCCGCTCCGCCATGTGCCGAGGATAGCCCCGGCGGATCCCCATGAACCGCTGGAAGTGGTCGGCGCAGGCGGGTAGGCTTGTCGCTCTCAAATGCGGGCCGGTTCCGGCTCGCCCCAACACGCGCGAGTGGCGGAATTGGCCGACGCGCCTGCTTGCGGTGCTGGTCCGGGTTTTACGGGGTGGAGGTTCGAGTCCTCTCTCGCGCACTTCGAACGACATCAGCCGCCGGCCCGACGGGTCGGCGGTTCGTCGTTTTGCGATGGCGCAGAACTACACGCTCGATGTCGCGCCGAGCATCTGCTTGAGTTCCCGCCGCAGCACCTTGCCCGTCGGGTTGCGCGGCATCTCGTCGATCACCCGGATGTCCCGCGGCACCTTGTGGCTCGCGAGGTGTTCCCGGCAGAGCGAGCGCAGCGCCGACTCATCGAACTCGAAGCCCTCGGCCATTTCGACGAAGGCGATGGGCACCTCGCCGCGCATGTCGTCTGGCGAACCGACCACGCCGCAGGCGTGCACGCCGGGATCGCGCTCGAGGATCTCTTCGATCTCGCGCGGGAAAACGTTCTCGCCGGAAACGATCATCATCTCTTTGAGCCGCCCGGTGATCGCGAGGCGTCCTTTCCCATCGATGCGCCCGATGTCGCCGGTGCGGAGATGACCGCGTTCGTCGAAGGCGGCGGCGGTCTGCTCGGGCATCTTGAAGTAGCCGCGCATCTTGTTGGGACCGTCGAGGCGGATCTCGCCCTCGCCCCCGACCGGCAGATCGACGCCGCGATCGATATCCACGATGCGTGTGGTGACGTCGGGCAGCGCGGTCCCGACGGTTCCGGCGAGTCCATCCTCGGGCGTGCTGAAGTGCGTGACGGGGCTCATCTCGCTGAGCCCGTAGCCCTGGCAGATCTCCTTGCCGAAGCGCTGCTTGAAAGCGTCGGCGACGCTCGTGGGCAGCGGCTCACCGCCCGACACCACAAGCCGCAGCGAACGCATGTCACGCTCGTGCCCGTCCTTCACCCGGTTGATCGCTGCGTACATCGACGGGATCGCCACGAAGATCGTCGGCTTCTCATCGCGGATCAGGCGCACCATCCGGTGCGGCACAAACCGTGGCTGGCACACCAGGCCGAACCCCACGACCAGCGGCGCGAGGGTCAGCACCGTGAGCCCGAACGAGTGGAACGGCGGGATCACGCCGCACATCACATCGTCCTTGCTCAGGTGGATGTGCTGGCAGAACTGGCGGATGTTGGATCGCAGGTTGTGGTGCGAGAGCATCACGCCCTTGGGCAGCCCGCTCGTGCCGCTGGTGTAGATAAGCGCCGCGAGGTCGTCGGGCTTGGGCCGCGCCGGCCAGCGCAGGTCGGGCATGCTCTTGAAGTTGATGTCCTCAAGAAAGACCGTGCGTTTGGCCTTGGGCGGCTTGTCCAGGTGCTCGATCATCGGGCGCGCTGTCACGATGACGTCCGTCTCGCAGTCGTTGACGACGTGCTGCAGCTCGCCCGGACGCAGCAGGAAGTTCAGCGGCACGATCGTCCGCCCGAGCATCCATGCGCCCAGCGCCACCGCCGGGAACGCGCCGCTCATCGGCAGCATGATGCCCACCTGCTTCGATTCGCTGGTGCGTTCGATTTCCGCCGCGATGTGCATGGACGCGATGAGCAGTTCGGCCCCACGCCAGGAACGGCGGTCGTCGGTGACGAACGTCTGCCGAGGGTTGAGCGTGAGCGTCTTCAGGATCGGCCAGTGGATACCCATGTGCGCAGTGTACTTGGGCGTCGCGCCGGTCTACTTCCAATGATCGCCTGTGCGCACGTCGGGCAGGCACTCGGCGAGCGATTCGATCGCGGCGCGGGTCTCATCGTCGAGGTCCTTTGGCGGGACGATCTTGACGACGGCGTAGAAGTCGCCCTCGTTGCCGTTCGGGTCGCGCACCCCACGCCCCTTGATGCGGAGCTTGGCCCCGCTCGATGTGCCGGGCGGGACGCGGAGATCGACCTTGCCGTCGAGGGTGGGGACGGTGACCTTCGTTCCGAGCGTGGCCTCGGCGATGGTGACGGGCAGGTCGATGAGCACGTCGTTGTGCTCGCGTTTGAAGTACGGGTGCCCGCCGACTTCGACGGTGAGGATCAGGTCGCCGGGCGATCCCCCGCTCTGGCTGGGCTGCCCGGCGCCGCGGACGCGGAGCTTGTTCCCGTCGCTGGTCGCGGGCGGGATGCGGACGTCGAAGGTCTGCGTGGAGCCGCCGCGCTGGACGCGGACGGTCTCGGTGGTGCCGCGGATGGCATCGACGAAGGAGACGGTGATGGAACGATGGAGGTCGCCGCCGCGTCTCGGCTTGGATCGCGCGCGCGCGTGCCCCGCGGGCCCGCCGGCGCCCGCGAAGGGCCCGCGTCCGCCACCGAAGATCTCGTCGAACATGGAAGCAACGTCGGCGTCGCTGAACCCGGTGCCGGGCGATCCGCCGCCGACGTTCGACCAGGAGTAGGTACCACTGGGGCGCCCGCCCGCGCTCGCCTGCGCACCAGCGTGCCCGAAGCGGTCGTACGACTTTCGCTTGGCATCGTCAGAGAGCACGTCGTACGCCTGCTGCACCTCGTTGAACTTCTCAGGGGCGTCCGCCGACTTGTTGACGTCCGGGTGCAGCTCGCGCGCGAGCGTGCGATACGCGCGCTTGATCTCTTCGGCGGTGGCGTGGCGGCTGACGCCGAGCACGTCGTAATAGTCTCGCTGCGCGGGCATGACGGACATCGTAGGTCCGGCGTTCGCCTATTTCGGAGCGATCTCCGACAGACGCTGCAGCACACGCCGCACCACACCCGGCTGGTCTTCGAGCTGACGCAGATCGAGGACGACGGGCCCGTCGTACCCGCTCGTCCCGAGCGAGACGGCGTAGGCGAGCAGATCGAGACGACCCGTGCCCGGCTCGGTGCGACCGCTGGAATCGAGGTCCGACAGGCGCGCGCTCGCGATTCGATCGGCGTTCGACGCGAGGGTCTCCTCGACGTCGCCGCCCGCGAGCATGACGGTCGCCGGGTCGAGGCCGACGTCGGGCTCGTTCGACGTCTCGCCCGCGTGCTCGTCGGGCGGGGCGTGATGATCCGCGAGGCGCACCCCGAAGCCCGCGGCGTGCGCGGCGAGTGTGCGTCGCCCCGCAAACCCCGGCGGGAGCAGCGTGCTCACGATCGCCTCGCCGTCGGTCAGCGAGGCGAGATCTGCGGCGAAGTCGCACGCGTGCATCACCGCTTCGGCCGCGCGGTCGGCGTGCGCCGCATCCACAAAGTGAGCCGGCGGGATGAACGCGTCGATGCCCACGCAGCGCAGCTCGGCGCGCCGGATCAGCGAGGCGAGGTCGCGGCGCGCGCTGCGACCCAGTTCGCGCGGACGGGATTCACGATCCGTCGCGTCGAGCGCGATCGCACGGAAGCCCAGCGTACGCGCCAGCTCGATCTTGGCGCGTACAGACGCCGGCTCTCGCAGCCCGACGAGCGCGAGGGCGAGTTCCGGCATGGGCATGGGGAAGCCGCTCATCCGCACAGTGTGCCGCGCTCCGCCCGGGCCTGTCTATGATCGCGCCATGGGCATCGCCAAGACCGTGCTGGAGACCATCCACCTGCTGGCGCTCGGGCTCTGTGCGGGCGTGACGGCGGCGATCGGCGTCACCGCCGCGATCGCCTTCCCAACGATGCGCGACCTCGATCCCGCGCTGCCCGCCTACGCCTCGTACACGGGCGAGCACTGGATGATCGCCGCGGGCTCCATCATGAACCGCGCGTTCACGGTCGGCGACTGGGTCACGCTTGTGTGCGTGCTGCTCGCGTTCCTCACACTCGCGATCGGCGGGATCACCGGCGCGATCCGGATCGGCTCGATGACCGGCGTGCTGCGCTCCTGCGCCGTGGCGGCGTGCGCGGCGCTCGTGTGCATCACCTTCATCAGTATGCGCCCGGAGATGAACGACGCACTGCGAACGTATTGGGACGCCGCGGCGATCGGGAACAACGATGTCGCAGACGCCGCCAAAACGCGGTTCCAGTCGATGCACCCCAAGGCGTCGTTCATGCTCGTGACAACGCTGGTGCTGAGCGTGCTCGCGTTCGTCTTCGGCGCGGCGAACGCGCTTGCGCCGGCTGAGGAGCGCACGCCGTGAGCGCCACGCTCGTGCGCACGCCGGACAACCCGCGCGGCATGCGCGATCTGCCTTTCCGCCTGCCCGAGGTGACGATGGCGCAGAAGCGTCGGGCGCGTGCGATCTACGACGCGCTGGAAGAGCGGTACCCGAACGCGGAGTGCGCGCTCGACTACACGCAACCGCACGAGTTGCTCGTCGCGACGATCCTGAGCGCGCAGGCGACGGACGTGGGCGTGAACAAGGCGACGCCGGCGCTCTTTGCGGCGTTCCCAGAACCGGCGGATTATGCCAGCGCAACGCCCAAGCGGATCGAACCCTACGTGCGCACGATCGGGCTGTTTCGAAACAAGTCGAAGCACATCCACGGGGCGATGACCGCGCTGATCGAAGAGCACGGCGGCGAGGTGCCGACGGAGATCGACGCGCTGCTCGCGCTGCCGGGCGTGGCGCGGAAGACGGCGAACGTGGTGCTGGGCGACGCGTTCGGGATCCGGGTGGGCGTCGTGGTGGATACGCACGTCGAACGTCTGAGCAAGCGATTTGCCCTGGCGCCGGAGGACGCGACGGTCGCGATGGTCGAGCGCCATCTCATGGCGAGGCTGCCGCGGGCGAAGTGGACAAAGATCTCGCACATGCTGATTCTGCACGGCAGGGCGGTGTGCAAGGCGCGCGGCGCCTCGTGCGACGAAGACGAGATTTGCCGGAAGTACTGCGCGTACAGCAAAGAACTCCGAAGAGCGGAGAGGGGTTGATCGTGACGGACCGGCTGCAGAAGTTGATGACGCTGCACGAGGTGGACCCGCAGGACGCCGACGCGCCGTACATGATCGCGCAGGAACACGCAAAGGGCGGCGCGCACGAGGCGTCGCTCGAGTGGTACGACCGGTGCCTCGCGCTCGACGCGTCGTACCATTACGCGTACTTCCACAAGGCGCGGTCGCTCGAAGCGCTCGAGCGGCTCGACGAGGCGCGCGACATGTTGACCGCGGGCGTGACACGCGCCACCGAAGCGCGCGACGCCAAGGCGCTGGGCGAGTTGCAGGCGTATCTCGACCAGCTCTCATCATGAAGCAGCGCAAGCGATCCAAGCCGAGGACGCGGGTCTCTCCGAAGGAGAAAACCGAGGCATTGGTGGAGCGGATCGAAAGCGTGCCGCCGGGCGCACAGATTGAGGACCTGCGCCCGGACCGGAAGGACCCGATGCGCTGGCACGTGGTGATCGAGGGCACCGACGTGTGCGCGATCGATCAGCGTTGGCTCAGCGAGATCGGTCTGCGCGTGGGGCTCGAATGGGACGCGTCGATCGGCGAGCGCGTCTGCGCCGCGGCGCTCTTCGACTCGGCGCGCTCGTTCACCATCGCGAGCCTCACCAAGTGGCCTGTTTCCGAGACCGAGCTGCGCCGCAAGCTGAAGATGCGCGGCTACGACGGCGCGACGTGCGACGAGGTCGTGTTCGACATGCAGCGCATCGGGCTGCTTGACGATGCGGCGCTCGCCAAGAGCCTGGCGCGGTCGGCGGTGCGCGGCGCGCCCGCGGGCAAGCGGCTCATCGAGAACAAGCTCCGCAAGCGTGGACTGGACCGCGAGTCGGTGGACGCCGCGATCGACGAGGTGCGCGACGGGCTGAACGAACCCGAGGCGGCCTTCGCGCTGGCCTGCAAACGGCTGCGGGCGATGCCGGCGTCGCTTGACGCGCAGGCGCGACGCCGGCGCGTGTACGGCGCGCTGGCGCGCCGGGGCTTCGAAGCGGAGGTCTGCGCCGAGGCGGTGAACCGAGCGCTGCGCGAGGTGGGCGTGCGCGACCCGGAGGGCGGCGAGGAGGTAGCATGATCGCCATGCGAACCGCCACCGCCCTGCTCGTGCTGACGCTGCCCGCCACGCTTCTCGCGTGCGCCGCGCCCGACAACGACCGCTTGACAATCGCCGACCGTGCGCTGCCGGGCGTCGATCCGCAGTCGCGGGCGTCGATCGGCCCGGAGGAACACGCCCCGGTGCTCGCGCGTCTGGAACGCGACGACTGGGCGACGATCGACGTGGTCGTCGGGATCGACGTCACGGAGCATCAGCCGACGTACACGCGGCTGCAGCCGTACTACGCGCGCGAGACCGCTCGCCAGCGCGGCGAGCACCCGGACGCGCGCTCGTCGCTCGAACTCGGGGGCGACGCGTGCGCCCAGGTCGCCGAGGGGTTCGGCGCCCCGTTCTGGGCGGCGATGGACGTCGTGCTCTTCCCGGTGCGTCTGTTCACGGACGGCGCGCCGGGCGAGGTGGTGTGGTCGCCCGACCCGCGTGACGAGGCGAGCGTCTACGAGCGGTACCCGGCGCGATGAACGAGTCTGAACCGCAGCGCCGGCTCGACCCGACGTGGGAGGTCTCCCCGCAGCAGGTCAAGATCTGGCTCGACGTGCAGAGCGACGAGTTGGTGCTGCTCGATTGCCGGTTCGACGCCGAGCGCGACATCGCGCGCATCGAGCCATCCGAGCACATCCCGATGGACGAACTGGAAGCGCGCGTGGAAGAGCTCGCCGACTACGAGGGGCGGCAGGTCGTGGTGTACTGCCACCACGGCGTGCGCTCGCTGCGCGTCGCGGCGTATCTGCGGGCGCAGGGGCTCCACGACGCCAAGTCCATGGCGGGCGGGATCGAGGCATGGTCGCGCACGATCGATCCGAGCGTCCCCGAGTACGAATCACCCTGACAGCCCACGAGACGCGCTTATTGCGGTCGCTGCTCGATGGGCACCTCGACCTGCATGAGCACGCGCGGGCGATCCGTGGGCTTGCGGACGTTGGAGCGGTCGTAGAGCACGAGCCAGCGGCTCTCGTAGGCGGGCTCGAAGAAGGGGTCCTGCATGGCGTCGGCGGTGCCGGTGCCGCTGAGGTTGACCGACTCGACGTCGCGCGGGTCGTAGCCGCGGAGTACGAACCACGCGAGGTACACGTCACTGCGCGTGGAGACGACGTTGCTGATGGCGCGGAAGATCGCGAGGCGTTCTTCGACGTCGTCGGCGGGGTCGTTCTCAGCGATGACGTAGCCCGCGCCGTCGTTCTCGGTGGGACCGGAACCGTCGGCGTTGGGGGAGACGGTGGGGTTGTAGAGATCGAGCGGGCTGCCGAAGGTTTGGCGTCCGCTGGGAAGGTCGCGGTCGGCGAGGGCCATCATCCCGGGGTTGCCGCCGGTGCCCGTGCCGACGGGGTGGGGCTGGACGGTGGTTGGCGATGAGGCGTCGAGGTCTTCCCACTGTCCGAGGATGGAGAGTTCACCGAGGGATGTGATGCCGGGGCGTTCGCCCGTGCCGTTGCCGAAGCGGGTGCTCTGTCGTCCGCCGCGGAGCCCGTTGATGTTGGTGAACTCGGCACGGGTGATGCCACCGGTGCCGGCGACGATGTTGAACATGGAGAGCGGGTTGTGCTCGCGATCGCGGTACTCGCGGATGAGCAACGCGCGGTTGTCGGGCCCGGGCTCTGCCAAGGCGTTGCCGGCGGGCGCGGTGTTCATGAAGCCCTGGTCGATCCCGTAGCTGGTGGCGGGCAGGACGGAGGTCGTGCCGGCTCCCGCGCCCTGGATGTCGCCCAGCGGGACGAGCAGGGGCAGGGTCTCGAGGACCTGCCTCGGCGCGGTGTTGATGTTGATGACGCCGTGCGCGACGGAGTTGTTGGCGTACGCGGTGGACGGCAGCGCGGTGAATGGGTCGAAGACGCGGGTGGCGAGGGGGACGGCCATGGAATCCGGCAGGCCCTGCACGGACTCGAGATCGCCGCTGTTGGGCCCGCCGCCGCTGGTGCCCGTGACGGTCAGCACGTAGCGCGTGGGGTCGAGGGTGGCGGCATAGGGGTTGGGCGTGTTGGTGCCGTCGAAGTCGGCGGAGTGGTCGTAGACGAGGGAGTTGGCGATCTGCTCGCCCACGGTGACCCACGCGTTGAGGTTGTCGAGGTCGTTGTCGGCGCACCGGTGCGCGAACTTGGTGAGCATGTGGAGGTCGGCGACGGTCTTGAGCGGCGCATCGGGCACGAAGAGCTGGAAGCCGGGGAAGTTGGCGGGCAGGATCTCCGTGCCCGCGGCGTCCGGTGACTCGCCCAGTTCGTGCAGATCGGCGAAGTTCTCCTTGAGCGTCTGCGCGGAGTTGAAGAGCGAACGCCAGGGTTCGTCTCGCTGCGCAACCCGATCGCCCGGGTCCGGGAGGGTGGGGAGCATCCAGAAGTTGCCGCCGATGACCCACGCGCTCTGACGATCGCTGTCTTCGATCGCGTCGAACCCGAAGTTGTTGATGAAGGAGGCGAGTCTGCCGCTGCCGGCGTCGAAGGACGTGTCGTTGCCGACGTCGATCACGGCGGTGGGGAACCCGCCAACCGGTGCGCCGGTGCCCGTGCTGTCGGCACGGACGTTGGCCGAACGGCTGAGCGACGACGCGACGGCGACGCGACCCGTCGCGATGCGCGTCTGGAAGCGCGTGTCGGCGAGGGGGTCGGTGTTGTAGCCGGCTGCGGCCATCTCGGCGTCGCCCACGAGGTCGTCCATCACGTCTTCCGAGCCGGTGAACCACTTGGGGAACTCGTTCTCCACGGAGGGCAACGTGACCTGCTCGTGCCCCGAGAGTCGATCGACGAGGACCCAGTCGCGGACATCGATGACGCCGTCTTGCGAGAGGTCATCGTTGATGTCGCGCATGAGGAGCACGGGCCGCGGGACGGGCGCGCTCCCCGGGTCGGCGAACATGATCGGGTTCGACGCGAACGTCGCGTCCACGCTGCCCGTGCTGTCGATCGCGACGAGCGCGGTGTCGTCCACGACGGCGGGGATCGCGCCGCCCGGAGGAACGGTCGCGCCGGCGATGTCGTTGCGCAGCGCTTGGATGAGCTCGTCGCGGGTGTCGCCCCAGAGCCCGTTGTCGGGCGTGGGCGCCTCGCTGGCGATGTAGAACGTCCGGCGCTCGCCCGCGGGCAGGTTCACGTTCGGCAGGCGCAGGCGGATGCGGTTGGCGTCGCCCAGGCCGATCGCGTTGGCGCTCTCCGGGATCACGACGTGGTAGTCGTCGAGATCGTTCGCGAGGATGTCCTCCGGCCAGGGGTTGTAGAGCTCGAAGACGAGGATCGAGCCGAGCTGCTCAGCCGGGCTGTCGTAGTCGATCGTGTTGTCGCCGGCGAAGTCATCGAGCGTGGCGGCGGCGAGCTCCGCGTAGATGGCGATCGAGAGCGCACCGACGAGGAAGGGCTGGCGCTCCAGCCCCACGAGCGTCATCCCGCCTCGCGGGTTGAACGCGCCGGAGCCCTCGCGGTTGTAGGTCGTCAGCGCGGTGCCGAAGTCCTGCTGCGGGTCGGTGAAGTCGGCCATCGGGTGCGGCGGGGTGGACATCATGGGGATGCGGACGGAGCCGTGGTCGAAGTTGAGCCCGAGCTCGATGGCTTCGGTGTCGTCTCGATCGACGATGAGGTCTTCGCCGTCGAAGGTCCCGATGACGCGGACGACGGTGGGGATGTTGTCCTCGTCGCTGGCGTCGAGGAGGTTGACGGTGAGGGCGCCGGCGGTGGTGACGGCGTACGCCGCGCCGCCCTCGGGCCCGAAGAAGCGTTCGGCCTCGCCGGTGCTGGGCGCACCGGTGGTCGGGGGCGTCCCGCCGCCGTAGTGCAGATCGATCGCGCGGGCGATCTCGGGGTTGTCCGCCGAGGCGTCGAAAGAGCGGCCGTCGCGCCCGTTGGCGAAGGGGGCGGTGCCGTTCTCGGCGAGCGAGCCGCTGAGCGGCTGATCGGTGGCGAGCGGCGCGAGCGCCCAGACGAACGACTCGAAGATGTTGCGCGGGATCTCGGTCGGCAGGTTGCGCGACGAGTTGACCGCGAGGTCGATGAGGTTGGTCTTGCGGTTGGGGGTGGCGTCTTCGCGGAAGTTGGGAACGGGCGAGACGTCGCTCACGCCGCTGTAGGGCGTGAGGAACCGGCGCACGGAATCGTGCAGCATGCGCGGCGTGGGGTTGGGGAACGGCGCGTTCTGCGAGAAGAGCCCGCGGGCCTCGTCGCCCGTCTCGATCGAGCGAAGCGGGCCCGCCGCGCGGTCGGGCATCGTGGTGAGATCTTCGGAGGAGGGCAGGCGATCGTCGGGATCGATGTTCTGCTCGAAGCGCGAGTTGACGGCGCTGCTGCCGGTGCCCCAGAAGGACTGCAGGTCGATGAGCTCGCGGTAGGGGTAGCCGCCGACGGTGCCGTTGACGGGGGCGGTCGGGCTCCCGCCGAAGAGCGCGTAGAACTGGTAGCGCTGCGCGGGCGTGGTGACGCGGTCGAGCGTGGGCGAGAAGCCGCTCCAGACGAAGTCGCCGTCGTCGTACGCCTGGTTGTCGGCGCCGCCGGCGACGGTCAGGAACTGCGTGACAACCTCGCCCCACGGCGTTTCGGCTTGCCCCGCGGGGATGCCGGTGCCGGGCATCGTGCGTGCATCGACGAGCGCCTTGGTGAAGCCGGGCAGGCGGAGCCCGCGGGTGACGTGCTTGTTGTACGACGCCTGGCCGGCGAAGGGCATGAGTTCGTCGGTGATGACTTCGCGCGTGCCCTGCGAGCCGTCGAAGACGGCGAGCGGGCGTTTGTCAAAGAGCAGGCGTTCGAGCGCGATGTCGGCGGGCGTGCGGCCGTCGGCGTGCACGCGACCGGGGTCGGTGGCGAAGCCGTTGAAGATGCCCGACTCGATGGACGCGTTGAAGTTGACCATCGAGGAGGCATCGATGACGCGCGCGCCGACGAACCAGACGTAGCCGAAAGCGCCGGCGAGGGCGTCGAGCTGCGTCCAACGGGAGTCGGCGCGGAGGTCGCCGTCGGCGTCTACCCAGTAGCGCTCGTCGTAATCGGTGTGGAGGAAGCTCGCGTCGTTGCCCTCGGGGTCGATGCTCGCGAGCTCGTCGATCTGCACGTCGAAGACGTCGGTGGAGTTCCGAGCGTCGTTGAGATCGCCGGGGCTCTGCGGGTCACCGCGCCCGGCCGCGGGCAGGATCGCGCGTCCTTCGTTGTTGGGGAGCGAGAGGAAGTCCACGCCCGGATCGCCGAAGTCGTCGGCGTCCGAGGACTCGAAGAACCGCGCGAGGTCCACGAAGCGTCCGTCGCTGCGGACCCAGCTCCCCCCGAGATCCGGGCGGAAGGAATCGTCGGGCACGAAGCGGTACGCCGAACGAAGGTTGGTGACCTGCGGCCAGCGGTAGGTCGTGTCGAGCGAGCCGTCCACGGCGCGGATGTTGGGGTACCCGTTGAGGTTCCAATCAGGCTCGGCGGAGGCGAGCCACGCGTCGTCGGTGAGCGCCGCGGGCGGGCGCGGGTTGAAGAGCGCGTTCGACGTGCTGGGCGGCGTCGGCGACGTGATGATCGCGTTGGTGGTCGGGTTGGTGTTCAGGTCGAGGCGGTCTCGCCGATCGAACGTGTAGCGGTCTTCGGGGTCGAGATCGTCGGCGACGTACGTGTACGGGTAATCCCAGAACTCACCGTCCTCGAACATGCTCGGGCGGTTGACGACCCCCCTGCTGTTGCGCGGCGTGTCGAGCGTGACGATCTTGTTCCCGAAGAGGTCGGCGGCGAGCAGGTCACCGATGTGCTCGGTCACGATATTGACCTGCTGGCGGAAGTTCTGATCGCGCGACGTCAGCAGCGCGGACCCGCGATCTATACGCACGACGGTGACGTAGGCGATCGCGGCGATGGAGATCACCGCCAGCGCGCCCAGCGCCAGCAGGATGATCGTGCCTCGACGCTCTCGCGCGCTCTTGCGGCGCGGCGCGTGGTCGGTCTGGTGCGTGTGGGTCATCTTGACCTCCGGCAATGGCTGCGTCAGTTGAAGACGCGGAACACAAACTCGTAGTCTCGGCCTTCGCTCAGGCGACCGGCCGGGTCGTGCAGCGTCATGCGGATGCGCACGAACTGCGGCTTGGGGTACGCCCCGCCGTACTCGCCCAGCGCGTCGATCTCGCGGAATGGCCACACGGCGAGGTACTCGTCGCTCACCCCGCCGTGGCGCGCGACCTCGAGCGCGGGCTGCGCCGCCGGCGTGCTCGGGAAGAACGATGGGCTGGGATCTTCCGGGCGTTCGTACAGGTCGGACGTGAGGCGGAACTCGTTGCGATCGTTGGTCGCGCCGGGCACGCCCTGCTGCATGTTCACGCCCGCGTCGCCGTTCCCCACCGGGAGGATCTCGGGGTCGGTGGCGATGTCGCGTCCGGCGGGGGTGGTCGGGAACGTCGGGTCCGCCGCGGCGAGGTACTCTCGTTTCGTCAGCGCGTACCCGAACCACACGCGTTCGCCCACGTCGATGCGGAGCGTGGGGGTCCCGCCCCCGCCGTCGAAGACCCCGTCCTGGCCGATCGGCTTGCGAACGACGAAGTCGGTGACGCTCGGGTTCGTGTGAATGGTCCCGTCGTTCCAGTCGATCTCGAAGCGGCTGCAGTTGGTGGCGAGCAGCGCGTGCAGATCCATGAACGCGTCACGCGCCGACTGCTTGTCGTCGATGAGCCCGCCGGGGCGCGCTCGCTCGAAGCGCGGCGTCTCCGTGCCGACGAGATACCGCGTCACGGTCCCCGCGATCGCGCTCTGCAGGTTGCGCACGTTCTCTTCGAAAGCGAGATTGAAGTCGCCCGATCCTCGGAACGTCGGGATCGCGTTCACCGCGGTATCGGCAAGCCGCCCGCGTACCCAGAGGGGCGCGTCGGCCTCGAAGCGCGTGTCGATCCGCGTCCCGAAGGGCGTGACGGCGATGGGGTGGAACTGTGAAGCCGCATCCCACTCACCGCTGGCGTACGCCGACCCGTCGCTCACTTCCGTGGGCAAGGGATCGGGGAGTGGGGGTTCGATCGCGGGCTCGACGCCCTCGAGCCAGCGCCGAACGTCTTCCACGTCCTGCGCGATGATGTCCACCCGACCGTGGCGGAGCACGCGCGGCATCGGGCCGCGGGGCGCGTTCGCGTTGCCGACCGCATCGCGCCAACTCGGGACCGCGACGGTAGTACCGATCGCTTGGGCGAGGAGGCGACCGTCGTTGCCCTCGAAGACCGGATCCGTGTTCGACAACTCGAAACGGAGTTCGGTCTCCTGATCGCGGATGTACGGCGCGTAGCGGCGAACGCCGAGTTCTCCAACGGATGAATCCGCGGGATTCTCGGCGGGCTGGCCCGCGGCGGTCCCGCCGAAGAGCAGGCTCGCCTGGCGCGCGAGCACCCACTGCGCACCGAAGCGGTTTCGCTCTTCGTTGCTGACGGCGCGCCCGGCGGCGGTGTCGTCGAAGCCGTTGTTCTCGCCGGCGGCCTGCCCGAAGTCCCCGTCGGGGATCGAAAGCCACTCCGCGGGCAGCGAGCCGTTCGCTCCGTAGAGATCTTCTGGATCGTCTTCCGGTCGCGGGCGCAGCCCGTGCCCGATGGAGAGGCGCGCGACCGACGCCTGCACCGGCGTGGGCACGGCGTTGCCGAAGTACGACCCGTTGTCGCTCACGATCGGGTCGTCGGGCTGGTAGGAGCGGTACCCCGCGGGCTCGCTGGCGAGGAAGACGATCTCGTCGAGGCGTGTGGTGAACCCGAGCCCGTTGGGCCCGTAGGGATCGATGAGCCCGCCGACCTGGCCGGAGAGGCGTCGCTCTTCTTCGAAGTCGGTGCGGTTGAAGTAGATCGGGCGTTCGGGGCCGATGTCGAGCGTTCCGTCGAAGTCGGTATCACCCAGCGCTCGCCCGCGGATCACGATGTACGTCTCGCTCGGGTCGAGGTTGCGCAGGGCGGCGAAGTCCTGGCGCAGCTGCGCCTCGATCACCCGCGCGTTGCGATCGACTTCGGTGATGGCGATGCCCGTCGTCACCAGCGTCCCCACGCTGCGGAAGAGCTGCCCGACGCCCAGCGTCAGCAGCGCCACCAGCCCAACGGCGACGAGCAGTTCCGCGAGCGTGAAGCCGCGGCACGGTCTGTGTGTGGTTCGCACGGTCATGCGTTCCTCAAAGTTGCAAGAGGCTGAAGTCCACCGGGTTCAGACGCCAGACGCGATCCTCGGCGTCCGTGATCACGCCCTGGATCCCGAGGAACGTCCGCTCCGAAGCGCTCTGCGATGTGCTCACCGTCGCGCGACGGTTCACGCGCGGCGCATCGTCCAGGTACGCACGCAGCGGCTCGCCGGGGCTCGCACGCTCGGCGACCCGCACGATCTCCACCGCGTTGTCCGCCCCGAGGTACGAAGGCGACGAGCTGTCGTCGCCCTGCATGAGCAGCAGCTGCCCGACACGCAGCGACCACTCGGCTTCCGCGTCGGTCGATTCCACAAAGTATTGCTGCTCGACCGGGTCGAACCCGACGTCCAGATCGACAATCCGCAGCGGCGCTTCGTCCTGGTTCACGTTCATCGCCGTCTCCCGCGGGCGGAAGATCGAACCGCCCTCGGTCGTGACGAAGTCCGTGACCACGTCGGGCGTCAGGCGGTCGGCGGGCGTGATCGAATACGAAAGCAGCGCGAGCTGACCCCCGCCCGTGACCCGCGTGCGGTAGACCGCGGAGTACGAGAGTTGCGGCACGCCCTCGCGGTTCGCCAGCACACGCTCGCCCAGCGACGCGACACGCGAGCTGCGGTACGTGTAGCCCCGCGCGATGATCCGATCGATCACCCAGACGCCGCCGGTCGAGACGAAGTTGCTCGAGATCCACGCGTCGAGCGACCCGTTATTCGGGCCGTCGAGCACCGCGTTGATGTCGGGGTTCGACTTCGTTCGATCGACGAGCAGGTAGACCGCGGGCTGCACGGGCACGGCCATCGAGAGGTCTTCCCCGTCGAGGTGCAGCGCGCGCACGTCGATGCCGTTCTCGTCGCCGAAGAACACCGAGTCGTCATCGTCCGGCGGGATGGGCAGCGTGGGGCGACGGAAGACGCGCGTGACGGGCGGTCGGGTGTTGGCCGGCGCCCCGACCGGCGTGCCGTTCACGACATTGACCTCGAGGAACTCGACGACGAGCTCGAGCGACGTCGTGTCGATCGAGCCCACGGGGAAGGCGCGGAGCCCGTTGTCGGGCCCGGGCACGACCGGGTTGAACTGCGGGACCGGCTGTGTGAAGAGCTGCGGGCGGTCGTACAGCACGTAGTCCGAGGGGACATTGACGAGGAAGTTGCGCAGGTCGCCCGCGTCGTCGGTGACCCCGATCGCGAAGTCTTCCGCGTCGGCGCCCGCGGCGCTGGAGCCGGCGACCGCGAACTGCCACACCCCGTCCGCCACCGCCGGGTTCGAGGCGCTCAGCGGCTCGAGCTCGCCGACCGAGGCCGACGCGAGCGCGAAGGTGTTGTTGGCGGCGAAGGCGGCGCGCGTCTCGAGCGTGGTGAGCTGCTGCTGGCGCGCGGCGCCGGCGAGCAGGGCCAACAGGCCCAGCGTGCCCAGCGCGAGCAGGAACGCCGCGATCAGCACCTCCATGAGCGAGAACGCGCGCACGGTGCGCACGCGTACGAATCGTCGTCGGGCAGAACTCATAGCCCAGACCTCCTCAAGACGTCGCCGGTGAAGCGGTTGAAGCCGATGATCTCGGCGATCGGTTCCGGCAGGTTGCCAACGTTGTCGGGCGTCGGATCGATGTTCGGCGTGATCGAGCCGTCGGGCTCGATCGCCGCACCGTCCATCGCGTTGCTCAGCGCGATCACCAGCTCGCTGTCGGGCACGAGGCGCGTGCTGGCGATCTCGGTGACGAGGACGGAATCGTCCGACGCGATGAACCACGGCTCGGTGATCCCCGCGGTCCGCGTCAGTGCTTGCAGCGAGAAGACCGCGAGCTGATCGACCCCGCGCAGCACCACCTCTTCGTTGCGGGGCGTGGGATCGTTGTCGCTCAGCGACGAGACGATGTTCTCGGCGTCGGGATCAAACACGTCGATCAGGTCGTACGGCGCCGAGATCGGATCGAACGGATCCACCGGGCGGTCGAAGAACTCGATGTACGCGTCCTGCACCAGTTGCCCGCCGGCTTCGAGGCTCGTGGTGACCGAGCCGTCGGCGGTGAAGAAGACGGCGAAGGTCTGCGCATGACGCACGGCGATCTCCGCTTCTGCGATCGAGATCCCGCCCGAGGACTGGCCCGAGATCTCGCGCCACGGGTCGCCGCCACGCGGCAGGTGGATGCGCGGGTCGCTCCGCGGGAAGAGCCAGGGCACGACGGTGTTCACGCCGCCGTCGTTGCAGTCGTTGATGCGCTCACCGGCGTACCACGCGACCTGCGCGGGCCCGGACTGCACGGCGTAGGCGTCTTCCTCGCACCCGGGGCAATCGGCGCAGGGCGCGATGCGCGCGCGGTCGGAGGGCAGGCCCATCACCGCGATGCCGGGTGGGAGTTCGACGGGCAGCACGTCGCGCGCCGGGACGTACCGAGCCGCGGGCTGTGACGCGAACTCGTCCAGGAAGCCCGTGCTCTCCTGCTCGAGGATCACGAGCGTCATCTGCTGCGTTTCGATGTCGAAGAGGAAGGCGACGCCCGTGGACTTCGACTCGGCGATCGCCAGCGCCCGCGCCGAACCCAGCGTCGCGGAGACCTTGTTCACCGCGTCGCTGAAGTTCACCGAGCGGATGACGCTGGTGAACGCCGGGAGCACCGCGCTCGCGGCGATCACGATGATCGAGATCACCACCAGCAGTTCCACGAGCGTGAGCGCCGTGCGGGATGTGCGGTCGTTGCGGCTCAACGGAAACCTCCCGCGTCGCGCGAGGGCGGCTGCACCGGGTACGAGTACAGGTTGTCCTGCACCGCTTCGAAGGCGAGGCGCGTCGCCTCGGCGTCGCCCGAGTCGGGGAACTCCTGCGCCAGCCCGTACAGCCCGTCGGGACCCGCCGACATGAAGTACGGACGCTGGTTCACCGCCTTGCCATACAGGAACTCCGCGGCGATGTTGCCCTCCTGGAACGTGTTGGGCTGCTGCGCGCTGCGCGCCGGCGTGGAGGGGAAGACGAAGTAGATCGTCGTCATGTACGTGCGCCCGGCGGTGTCGTACAGCGGGTACGGGTCGGTGCCGTTGATCTCTGTCGAGAGGATGTCCACCGGCCACAGGTCGGGGTCGGCCCACGCATCGAGCACGCTCGGCGTCGGGTCGCGCTCCTTGTCACTCCCGGTCGCAACCGTGGTCGAGATCGTGAACTGCGAGGGGATCTCCGCGACGATGTCCTGCACCGAACGCACCGTCAGCATCTGACGCAGCGCGACCGCCGCATCGGGACGCAGCGGGTGCTGGCGGCTGCTCACCGGGTTGTACGACTCGAAGAGGCGGCTGGTCTCGCCCGGCACGGCGTAGTAGCTCTCCGGGTCGGCGATGTTGGCCGGATCGAGGGGATACGTCAGGCGCCCGCCGGTATCGACGAACTCTTGGTAGGCGCGATCAAGCGTGAGCAGGATGCTCTGCGTGACGCGCCCCTTCTGCCCGCCGATCACGCTGGCGCCGACGCCCAGCACGATCCCCGTAAGGATCACGATCACCGTGACGGTGACGAGCAGTTCGACGAGCGTGAAGGCCCGGCGGAGTCGGGTTGTGTGCGCACGATGCATCATTGCGATCCGATGAGGATGTTGGTTTCGAGGTCGGCGACGATCGCGTCGTGCGTCGCGGCCACATCGAGGCTCTGCGTGGAAATGGCGGCGGTGAACGACTCGAACGCCGTGGTCGGTGCGCCGGGCTGCTGCACGACTTCGCGCGTGCCGGTGGCGGTGAGGAACGAGTCTCCGAAGGGGATGAGCGGTTGGTCGTCGCCCCCCGAGACCGAGAAGGTCCGTGTGAACGGCGCGCCCGCCGAGAGCAGCGCGAAGCTCGAGTTGAGCGCGATACGGTCGAGGTTCAGATCGACGTCGTTGCCTCGGATCTGCGCGTCGGCGGACTCGGCGGTGCGCAGCTCGACGGGCAGGAAGTCCACCGTGCGGTTGCGCTGCAGGTCCAGGCCGGTGAGCGTGGGATCCTTGGTCGGCCAGTTGAGGTAGTAGCGGATCGGGTTGCCCCACGGGTCGAGCACCTGGTAGCCGATGTAGTTGTCGTTGCCGCCAACAAGGAGTTCGGGCTCGATCGCATCGGTCAGGTCGGCGGCGTTGATGTACGGGCCGTAGACCTGCCCGCCACGGGGCTGCAAGTACGTGTTGGGATCGCCGGGGGAGCTGCGAGCATCGAGCCTGCTGGAGCCCCCGCCCCACGCGCGATCGGGGCCGGGGTCACGCAGACCGGGCCCGACGACGCCGTCGTCTCCGTCGTCCGCGGCGAGCAGGAAGTCTTCTCCGTCACGGTCCTGAACGGTTGCGTTTCCGCTCAGTTCCGCGATCCCGATGAGGTACGCGGCGATGGAGTACTCGCTCGAGTAGCGCGACGCCATGTACGCGTCGCGGACAAACTCCGCCTGCTGCTGCAGCGTGGCGCCGAAGGTCGCCTGCCCTTCGGGCGTGACGAGGACCTTGTCGGTCCCGGCGAACCCGGAGCCGGGCACGTCCGTGTAGTCGCTGAGCAGCGGCGGGAGGTACCCGAAGTCGGTCTCGAACTGCGCGACACCCTGCTGGATCGTTCCGAGCTGGCGTGTGGCGAGCGAGGCGCGGGCCTGCTGCGTCGCGCCACCCAGCGCGATGAAGACGATCCCGATGAGGATCCCGATCACGGTGACCGCGGCGAGCAGCTCGACGAGCGTGAACGCGCGCCGCGCCGAACGGATTGGGTGCGGTTGATGGGTCATTGCTGGAGCGCCTCGATCATGCTCACGAGCGGGAGGAACATGGCGATGACGATGCCGCCGATGATCACACCCAGGAAGACCACGAGCAGCGGCTCGATGAGCTTCACGAGGCCCGCGACCGCGGTATCGACCTCGTCGTCGTAGTTGTCGGCGATCTTCAGGAGCATGGTGTCCATGTCGCCAGTCTCTTCGCCAACGTCGATCATGTTGACCACGATCGAGTCGCACACCTTGGCCTGGCGCAGCGGCTCGGCGAAGGACTCGCCCTCGCGGATCGAGTCGTGCACGCGCCCGAGCGCCTTCTCAAAGATGTAGTTGCCCGACGTCTCCCCGGTGATCGTGATCGCTTCGAGGATCGGGACGCCCGCGGCGATGAGCGTGCCCAGCGTGCGGGTGAACTTGGCGATGATGCTCTTGCGCGCCAGCCCGCCGACGATCGGGACGTACATCAGCAGCACGTCGGTGACCATCTTCCCGGGCTTGGTCTTGCGGATCAGCTTGGAGAAGAGCCACAGCCCCGGCAGGCTGAAGATCACGATGATCCAGCCCGGGACTTTCTGCGCGCCCTCTGTGGGATAGTCCCCGGTGATCCACGCGCTGGTGTTGATGAGCATCGTCGTCGCGGCGGGGAGCTCGACCTCGAAGTCCGCGAAGATGTCTTTGAACGACGGGATGATGAAAATCATGATGCCCGTCACGATGAGCACCGCGATCGCCACCACCGCCACCGGGTAGATCATCGCGCCGATGACTTTGCGCTTCAGCGCCTCGGCCTTTTCCATGAACTCGGCGAGGCGCTGGAGGATCACGTCGAGCACGCCGCCCAGTTCGCCCGCGGCGACCATCTTCGTGTACAGCACGTTGAACGCGCGCGGGTGCTTGGCCATCGCCTCGGAGAGCGACGAGCCGCCCTCGACGTCTTCGACCACGCCCTGCAGCGTGCCCTTGAGCAGGCCCGGCTTCTGCTGTTCTTCGAGAATCTGCAGCGAGCGGAGCAGTGGAAGGCCCGCGTCCTGGAGCGTCGAAAGCTGGCGCGTGAAGGCTGTCAGGTTCTTGCCCTTGACCTTCCCGAACGGGAGCCCGCCCCCGGACTTCTTCTTTTTCTTCCCGCCCAGGTCGGCGGCGAGATCGATCTTGCCGTCACCGCCCCCGCCGTCGTCGGCGCCGGCGGACTTCTTGCTCTTTTTCTCGCGCAGCGCGGTGGGCGAGTAGCCCTGCAGCTTGATCTGGCGGATCGCCTCTTCGCTGCTGCCCGCCTCGATCACGCCGCGCTGGCGTTTCCCGGTCTTGTTGTCGAGTGCCTCGTACTGGAAGCTCGGCATCGCTGTATCTCCGCGCCCGCCCACCCGGCGAACGCTTCCCGCTGTCGTCTCGACGCGTGAGCGGGCTCACGGATCCCCGCCCCACGCCGAACACCATCAAGGCCCGGGATCAGTCCTCGGACATCGTCTCTCGCACGACCTCGTCGATCGTGGTCAACCCCTCGTAGATCGCGAGCAGGCCCGACTCACGCAGCGTGCGCATGCCGCGCTTGCGAGACTCTTCGCGGAGCACCGCGGTGCTCGCCTGGTTCATGATCAGGTCGCGGATCCCGTCGTCGATCTGCATGATCTCGAAGAGGGCCATGCGTCCCTTGTAGCCCGACCCGTGGCAGGTATCGCAGCCCCGCCCGCGGAAGAACTGGCGGTCGCCGATCTCTTCGCGCGTGAGGTCGAGCTCCATGACCTGCTCGTCGGTTGGGTCGTACGCCTCTTTGCACTTGGAGCAGATCGTGCGCACGAGCCGCTGCGCGATGATCGCTTCCATCGTCGCGGTGACGAGGAACGATTCGACGCCCAGATCGAGCAGGCGCACGATCGAACTCGGCGCGTCGTTCGTGTGCAGCGTGCTGAAGACGAGGTGGCCCGTCAGCGAGGCCTGCACCGCGATCTGCGCCGTCTCGAGGTCGCGGATCTCACCGACCAGGATCACGTCCGGGTCCTGACGCAGGAACGAACGCAGGCACTTGGCGAACGTCAGACCGGCGTCCGGGTTGATCTGGCACTGGCAGAGCCCGTCGATGTCGTACTCGACCGGGTCTTCCGCCGTCAGGATCTTGATGTCCGGCTTGTTGAGCGCCGACAGCGCCGCGTAGAGCGTGGTCGTCTTGCCCGAACCCGTCGGGCCCGTCACCACCACGATGCCGTTGGGCTTGCGGATCAGCTGGTTGACCACATCGAGGTCATCGCTGCGGAGCCCGACACGATCGATCGACAGCTCCACGTTCGAGCGGTCGAGCACACGCATGACGACCGACTCGCCGTGCATCGTCGGCAGCACCGCGACACGCAGGTCCACCGGTTGACCGCCCACCATCAGCTCGACGCGCCCGTCCTGCGGCAGCCGGCGCTCGGCGATGTCCAGGTTCGACATCACCTTGATGCGGCTCACGATCGCCGGGCCCAGGTACTGCGGCGGGGGGACCATCTCGTACAGCACGCCGTCGATGCGGTACCGCATCTTGAACTCCTCTTCGAAGGGCTCGAAGTGGATGTCCGACGCGCGGTCCTTGATCGCCTGCAGCAGCACCAAGTTCAGCAGCTTGATGACCTTGTTGTCTTCGGAGGCTTCGAGCACCGCTTCGAGGTCGATCGACGCCCCGCCCGGCGCGCCGCCCTGCAGACCCTGCTGCAGCGAGGCGTCTTGGCTCATCTCGCCGATCACGTCGCTCATCGACGTGCTCTTGTTCGCGTAGTGCTGGGCGATGATGTCATCGACCTGCTTCTCCGGGGCGACGCAGGCCTGCACCTCGAACCCCATCAGCAGGCGGAGGTCGTCCACCGCGCGGAAGTTCTTGGGGCTCTTCAGCGCCACGCGGAGCTTCTTGCCCTTCTGGCTGTACTCGATCGGGACCACGCCGTACGCGTTCACCGTCTCGGGAGGGATGGCGGCGAGCGTCTCTTCGGTGATCTCGAGCTCAGACAGGTCAACGAAGTCCATGCCCGCCTGACCGGCGAGGGCCATCTCGATGTCCACCGCATTGATGTAGCCGAGCTCGACGAGGATCTCGCCGACCTTCCGCTTCTTGCCTTCCTTCTGCTGGATCTGGAGCGCCTCGTGGACCTGCTCGCGGGTGACCTTGCCCATCTTGGTGAGCACGCGCCCCAGCTTGCGCTTGCGAAGCTGGTCGGGGTCGATGTTCAGTATGCTGCCGTCCTGGGGCATCCGATCCACCTTTCACCCGACACAGAACCCGCGGGCCCGAAGGCCCGCCCGGGTCCTGTCCCGGGGTCTCTACGTCAAGATATCCGCGCGGATCTCGACAATCCTCGACTCATCAACAACTTGCGTGTATGCGACACATGCAACACACACGATTGGAACTTTCAAAAACCAAACAAAATGAGCTTTTTCCGAGGTTATCCTGAGTGGCTTCCGATCTGTTTATCCGGTTTACAGATCATAAAAGCGTTTTGACACATCCTATTCGATCAAGAAGACGCCTCGGCCTCATCGAGATCCCACTCAGCGCGCCCGACCTGACGCCCCATCTTGTGAACCCGATCACGCAGGTCGGTGGGGTTCTTGGCCTTATCCACCATCTCCTCGGCGGAGATCATGCCGCGGGAGTAGAGCGACCAGAGGTGCTCGTCGAGCAGCTGCATGCCGAACCGCTTGCCGGTCTGGATGGCCGAGTCGATGCGGAAGGACTTGTTGTCGCGGATGAGGTTGGCGATCGCGGGGGTGACGACGAGGAACTCGTACGCCGCCACCATGCCCTTGGTGTCCACGCGGGGCAGGAGGGCCTGACTGAGCACGGCGAGGAGGGCCGTCGAGAGCTGGACCCTGATCTGGTTCTGTTGGGTGACAGGGAAGGCGTCCACGACACGGTCGATGGTCTTGGATGCCCCGGTCGTGTGGAGGGTTCCGAAGACGAGGTGGCCGGTCTCGGCGGCCCGGATCGCCGCCTCGATCGTCTCGAGGTCTCGCATTTCACCCACGAGGATGCAGTCGGGGTCCTGACGCAACGCTCGGCGGAGGGCTTCGGCGAAGTCGGGCGTGTCGGAGCCGACCTCGCGCTGGTTGACGATCGACTTCTTGTGGTAGTGGTAGTACTCGATGGGGTCTTCCATCGTGATGAGGTGGCGCTCGAAGTTCTCGTTGATGTAGTCGAGCATCGTGGCGAGCGACGTCGTCTTGCCCGAACCCGTCGGCCCGGTCACCAGGAAGAGCCCACGCGGGCGCCGGATGAGTTCCCGGCACATCTCGGGCAAGCCGATCTGCTCGAATGTTAGCAGCTTGTTCGGTATGAGTCGGCAGACGATGGCGAGGTCGCCGCGCTGTCGGAAGACCGAGACGCGGAAACGGGCCTGGTCGCCGTACGCGAAGCCGAAGTCGCATGTCCCGACCTCCTGCAGTTCCTGCTGGGAGCGTTCGGGTGTGATGGACTTCATCAGGGTCACCATGTCGTCGGGATCGAGGACCTTGGTGTCGAGGTTCTTGAGCCCGCCGTGGAGGCGGAGGGTCGGTTTGCGCCCGACGGTCAGGTGGAGGTCGCTCGCCCCCAGTTTGATGACGGTGTCGAGCAGTCGGTCGATCTGCATCGTGGACATGGGGTCTCGCTCCCGGCTGTCGCCCGCGTGGGCGCGGGCGGTTCACATCTGCTTGCGTCGTGCGATCAGGCGCTGACGAGCGCCTCGTCTTCATCTTCGATGTACACGCCCTCGGTCTGGGCCATGCGCGCGATCTCGGAGGGCGCGGTCACGCCACGGAGGATCTTCATGCGTCCGTCGCTGACGAGCGTGCGCATGCCGTTGGCCCGGGCGGCGGCGCGGATCTCCGCGACCGAGGACTGCTTGAACGCGAGGTCGCGGATCGTGGCGTTCATGGTCATGAACTCGAAGATCGCGCGCCGGCCCTTGTAGCCCGTGCCGTTGCAACGCTCGCACCCGACCGGCTTGTAGATCGTGTTGCGTTCGCGGTCTTCCGGCGTGATGCCGACGAGACGCAGGTACTTCGGGTCCGGCTTCTCGTCTGGCTCGCGGCAATGATCGCACAGCTTTCGGATCAGGCGCTGCGCCATGACCGCCTGGATCGACGACGCGACGAGGAAGGGCTTGACGCCCATATCGATGAGTCGGGTGATCGCCGACGGCGCGTCGTTCGTGTGCAGCGTGCTGAAGACGAGGTGACCCGTCAGCGCCGCCTGGATCGCGACCTCGGCGACCTCCTTATCGCGGATCTCACCGACGAGGATGATGTTCGGCGCCTGACGCAGCATCGCGCGAAGCACGCTCGAGAACGTCAGCCCGATCGACTCGCGCACCTGGCACTGGTTGATCCCGCTGAACGCGTACTCGATCGGGTCTTCCGCGGTGATGATCTTCTTGTCGGGGCGGTTGAGGATGTCGAGCGCGGAGTAGAGCGTCGTCGTCTTGCCCGAACCCGTCGGCCCCGTCACGAGGAAGATGCCGTTCGGGCGCCGGATCACCTTGTGGAAGATCTCGAGGTGATCGGCCTCGAACCCCAGGTTTTCCAGACCGATCCGCACGGAATCGGGTCGCAGAATACGCAGCACGATCGACTCCCCGTGGTACGCGGGGCACGCGGAGACGCGGAAGTCGATGACCTGCGTCTCGCCGTCGTCGTTGGTGACGGGCATCTTGATGCGCCCGTCCTGCGGGATGCGCTTCTCGGAGATGTTCATGGAGGCCATGAGCTTGAAGCGCGTGAGCACGGCGTTCTGCATGCGCTTCGGGAGGTTGTCGCGCTCCATGCACACGCCGTCGATGCGGTAGCGCAGGCGCACGCGATCGCCCATCGGCTCGATGTGGATGTCGCTCGTGCCCATCTTGACCGCTTCGACGATGATGCGCGAGCAGAGTTTGATGATCGGCGCGCTCTCGGCGGCCTGGTCGATCGACGTATCGACCGACCGGTCCACCGACTTGTCGAGGCTCTTGTCGATGGAGGCGCTGATGATGGATTCCTGCGGGGCCATCATCCCGCCGCCGGTGCCCCCGCCGCCCTGCCCGTCGAGGAACATCTTGATCTTGCCGCGCGCCCCGACCGCGAGATCAAAGTCTGCGTTCAACCGGAAGCGGAGCTCGTCGAAGAGCTGCAAGTTTTTGGGGTCATGCACGACGACCTTGATGCGGTTGCCGCGCTTCTCGATGGGGATGAGCAGGTGCTTGCGCTGGAGGTCTTCGGGGACGAGCGACGTGTCGATGGTGTCGGCGAAGCCGTCGGCGCCGGGATCGATGTACTCGAGCTGGAACTGCTTGGCGAGCGCCTGGGCGACCTGCTCTTCCTTCGCCATGCCGGCGTCGATGAGCACCTCGCCGATGCGCTTGCCCGCGCCCTTCTGCATGCCCAGGGCGGTCATCAGCTGGTCGTCGTTGATGACGCCCATCTGGACGAGGATCTGCCCGAGCTTCTTTTTCACCTTCGCCATCGCGACTCCACACGCTGCTGCACGCGAGGACCGACACGAGCGAGTACGCCCGGCGCGCGTCGGGACACGCTCCACACTCGGCCGACGCCACGGCGCTCTCGCGACCCCACCGACGCCCCGGTGCGATTATGCTCGCGCCGTGCGCTGCGGGCAACGGGGCGCGCGACCGCACAGATGCCGAACGATTCGCCGCACATCCTGATCACCGCGGGCCCGACGCACGAACCCATCGACGCGGTTCGTTACCTCGCTAATCGCTCGTCGGGACGCCTCGGGACCGCGTTGGCGGACCGCTCGGCCGAGCGCGGTTGGCGCACGACGCTCCTGCTCGGCCCGACGGACCGAGTCCCCGAACATTCGCAGGTCAACCTTGTGCGGTTCCAGACCACCGCCGACCTCGAGCGAGCGCTGGGCGAGCACTTCGAGGGTTGCGACGTGCTCGTGATGGCCGCCGCCGTCGCCGATTACCGTCCAAAGTCCGATCAGAATCAGGACCCATCAAAGACCAAGCTCCGGCGCGAACCGGGGGAGATGGTCCTGCGGCTCGAATCCACGCCCGATCTGCTCACGGGCTGCGCGGCACGTCGCCAGTCGAACCAGCTGCTCGTCGGCTTTGCGCTCGAACCGATCGAACGCCTGGAATCGTCGGCACGCTCGAAGCTCGAGCGCAAAGGCCTGGACCTGATCGTCGCCAACGCGCTCGAGACCATGGACGCGCCCGACGTGGACGCGCGCCTGTACGGGGTGATCGAAGACGCGACCGGCGGCAAGGTCGCGAAAGAAGGCTTCGCCGACTGGCTGCTCGATCGCATCGAACGCGCGCGCGAAGCCCGCGCGTAGGATCGACCCGTGCTCGCGTTCACGTTCCTCGATCCTGTTGCCGGCATCATCGCGGGGAGCATCGCCGCCCCCCTGCTGGTGCTGCTCTACTTCCTCAAGCTGCGTCGGCGTCCGATGCGCATCAGCTCGACAATGCTCTGGGTCAGCGCGGCGCAGGACCTGCAGGTCAACGCCCCCTTCCGCATGATCCGCCCGTCGTGGCTGCTGCTGCTGCAACTGCTCATCCTCGCGCTGCTCGTCGGGGCGATCGCGCGCCCCGCGCTCGACGACGGCGACGCGCTTTCCGGACGCGTCGTGCTCATCATCGATCGCTCCGCGTCCATGAACGCGCGCGACGTCATCGACGGTGACATCACGCACTCCCGCCTCGACGAAGCGAAGGAGCGCGCCGACGAACTGCTCCGGCGCGTACCGAGCTCGGCGGAGGTGATGCTCATCGCGATCGCCCAGCGCGCACAGGTGATCTCGAACTTCACGGGCGACGTGCAGCGCGTGCGCACGCTGGTGCGCGAGCTGGAGCCGACGGATCAGGCGGGGGATCTCGACGAGGCCGTGCGCGTGCTCGGGGCGTTCATCGGGTCGGCGGACGCGACGGGCGACGAGGGCGCACGCGTGGTGGTGCTTTCTGATGGCGATCTCGAGCGCACGCCGGGCGTCACCGCGCCGGGTTTGGGCAGCACAAACGTGCTCTTTGAACGCGTCGGTCGCGCGCCGGGCGCGCGCGCGGAGAACGTCGGCATCGCCAGTGCCGCGGCGAGGCGCGACTTCCAGGACCCCGCGGTGCTTCGCGTCTTCGCGCAGCTCGTCTCGACATACGAGCGTCCGATCGAGGTGCCGGTCACGCTCTCGCTCGACGGCGTGGCGCGCGACGCAGCGGTCATCGAAGTACCCGGTGCGCAGCGGACGACGCGCCCAGACGGGGCCGCTGAGTACGTTGCGGGCGAGGCGGCGTACACCTTCTCGTTCGAGCACAGCGACGGCGGTGTGCTGCTGATCGAGAGCGGGCGCGCCGATGCGCTGGCGAGCGACAACGTCGCGGGGGTGCTGCTGCGCCCGCCGGGCAACCCGCGGATCACACTCGTGCGCCCGGACAACGCGGACGGCGTGGTGGACGATTTGCTCGAAGCGGTGCTGCGCACGCTCGAGCCGGAAGATCTCGAGATCATCGAGGCGAGCGCGTACCGGCGCGCGGAGGCGGCGCAGGAGCCGCTGCCGGGCGACCTGGTGATCTTCGATCGGGTGGAACCGAGCGTGCTGCCGACCGTCCCGACGATCAGCATCGGCGCGTGCGTGCCGATCCCCGGCGTGTCGCGTGAGGACGTCCCGGTCACTGCGACGAGCGCACGCAACGCGTTCGCCTTCTGGCTGCGCGCGCACCCGGTGATGCGTTACGTCTCGCTCGGGAACGTCGCGGTCACGCCGCGCGGCACGGCGTGGACGTACCCCGCGCCGGACAACAGCGAGGGCGTGCGCACCACCACGCTCGCATCGGGACGCACCGGCGACCTCATCACGCTGCTCGAGTGGCGCGGCGTCGGACGCCTGCACATCGCCTTCGAACTCGAAGACTCCAACTGGTGGCGCGATGCGAGCTTCCCGGTCTTCTGGCGAAACGCGGTAGAGGCGCTCACGCTCCGCGGCGAAGAGACCGCGGGCGTCGCGCCGAGCACGAACGAACCGGTCCGCCTGCGGCTCGCGCCGGGCGCGGAGGAGATCGTCGCGACCGGGCCGACCGAGGTGCGGCTGCGCGTGGGCGCATCGTTTGGAGCGCGCTCATTCGGCCCGCTGGCGCGCGCGGGGCTGTACGAGGTGCGCGGGGTGATTGACGAGGCGGCGCCGCCCGACGGACCGCTGCGCTTGCCGGTGAGCGTGCTGAGCCGGGACGAATCGCTGCTGCGCACCGCGGATTCGATCGATCTGGCCGGCGGCGCGAGCGCGTCGGGCGCGGGCGGCGCATCGATCCCACGGGAAATTTGGCACTGGTTCGTGCTCGGGGCGGCGGGACTGCTGTGCATGGAATGGTTGCTCTATGCACGCAAGATGAAGGTGTGACCGAATCCGATCGCCCGTCCGGTACGATCATGGGCGTATGCAACGACTCGCCCTCATCGTGGCAAGCACTTCGCTCGGATTGAGCGCGCACGCCGACGCCCGCACGTTCAGCAGCGACGACTTCGCGGATCTCTCGTTCCGCCAGCCTGTGGAGCCGACGGAGCCCGCTCCGGCGCTGCGAGAGGAAGAGGCGCGGCTGCCCTTCGCAAATGTACGCGATGCGGCCGAGGGTCCGGGGCGGGGCGTGAGCGTCACGGTGCGCGGCTTCGGTCGCTATACGTTCGACGCCGACCTCGATGATGCGCAGGGGAGCGTGAGCATCGCGCGAACGCGCGCGGGTGTGACAATCGCCGCACCCATCGGCGAGAAGTTCCGGCTCGTGACGGACTTCTCTGGCGAGGCATCGTTCTGGGACTTCGACGGCGCGACGGGCATCCTCCCGGGGACCGACGACCCGTGGGACGACCTCTACAACCTCGACCTCCGCGTGACGGGCATCTACCAGTTCGACGATAACTGGAGCCTCATCGGCGGCGGGTTCGTCGGGCTCGGGTGGGAACCCGGCGCGGACCTCGGCGAAGCCGTCACCGGCGGTGGGTTCGGGAGCGTCGGCTACCGCTTCAGCGACAACCTCACGCTCTCGTTCGGCGTCGCCGCGTCGAGCAGGCTCGAAGACGACGCGCGCGTCATCCCCATCGTCGGCGTGCGCTGGCAGGTCAACGACCAGGTGCTCGTCGAGTCGCGCGGGCCGGGGTTGCGCGTCCGCGTTGATCCCAACGACGACTGGGCCTTCTTCTTTCAGGGCGGTGCGGAGTTCCGCAACTACCGGCTCGACGAGGACGGCCCGCTGCCCGACGGCGTGGTCGATGACGTCCGCATCCCCATCGAGGCCGGCGTCATCTGGTCGCCCGCGGGCGGGCTGGAACTCGAACTCTCCGGCGGCGCGATCGTGTACCAGGAGTTCGACATCAAGACGGGCTCGGGGCGAGACTTCTCCGAGCCGGAGACCGATCCCGCGGGGTTCATCTCGCTCGCGTTGCGCTGGACCTTCTGAAGTCTTCGCACAACGTTGACATCCCGCGCGGCGGTTTCGACCGGTTGAGCCTCGATACGATCAGGTGACCTCGTGGGAGTGCGCAGCGATGAGCGATCAGCAGACACCGACCGACCGCCTCGACCGGCGGAGCTTCTTCGGGCTGATGGGGCTGGGTGTGGTCGCCGGGGGCGTGGGCCTCGCCGGCGCGGGCCAACCGCCGAAGATCGACGCGCCGCGCGCGACGCCGACCAGACCCGGCGTGCCCAGCGCCTCGCACACGCGGGGCAAGCCGAAGAACATCATCCTGATGGTGAGCGACGGGATGAGCGTCGGCACGCTGCAGCTCGCCGAGCTGTTTCGCAATCTGCGCGACGGCACGTCCGGTGCGTGGGCGGAACTGATCCGCCGCGACGATTCGCAGCGATCGATTTTCGACACTACGTCGGCGAACGGGTTTGTCACCGATTCCGGTGCCGCCGTCAGCGCGTGGTCGCTCGGCAAGCGATGCAACAACGGCGTGCTGAGCGTGCTGCCCGACGGCTCGATGCCCGACCCGCTCTTTGTGCGCGCCCGCGCGATCGGCAAGGCGACGGGGCATGTGACGACGACGCACCTGCAGGACGCGACGCCCGCCGGCTTCATCGCCAACAGCGAGTTCCGGCGTACCTACGACTCCATCGCGCAGCAGTATCTCGAACGCGGGTTCGACGTCGCGCTGGGCGGCGGAGGTGAGCACTTCACGTCGCTGCTGCTCGAGCGTCACCCCAGTGTCAACCTCGCGACGAACAAGCAAGCGCTCACCTATGCGCAGTCGCTCGGGAACCCGATCCTCGGGTGCTTTATGCCGGGCATGTTCGACTACGCGATCGATCGGGGCGACGACTCGCCGACCCTCGCCGAGATGACCAGCGCGGCGCTCGCGCACCTCGAGAAGCGCGGCGGGGACGAGGGATTTCTCGCGATCATCGAAGCGGCACGCGTTGACCATGCCGCGCACGCGAACGATCTGGCGGCGATCATCCACGATCAGATCGAGTTCGACGACGCGGTGCGTGCGGCGACCGAATTCATGGAGGACCGCGACGACACACTGCTCATCGTGACGACGGATCACGCCAACGCGAACCCGGGGATTTCGAGCTACGCCGAGAAGGGCATCCGCCAGTTCGAGCGTGTGCTCGAGGCGCAGCACTCCTTCGCGTGGATCAACCAGCGTTTCGCGGAGATCCCGGAGTCGCGGCGCGATGCGCACGTGCTGACCGATCTCGTCAACGCGGCGACGGGCGTGGAACTCCGCAACAACGAGATCGACTTCCTCAAACGCATGCTCCGCGGCGAGCCGGTGCACCCCTACGCCTCGGCGGACAAGCCCACGTCGATTCTCGGTGCGCTGCTCACGAACCACTTCGGCGTGGCGTGGGCCTCGCCCAACCACACGAGCGACCACGTCATCTGCACGTCGGTGGGCGTCGGGGCGTCGCGCGTGCCGGCGATGGGGCACCTGACCGACCTGCACGACGCGATGGTGGCGCTCGCGGGAATCCCGGTTTCCGTTGGCGACTAACCCGCAAGGCGGCGCTGGCGAGCCGGTTGCTTCTATGATCGACCTCGCACGTCGATCATGGAGCCGCCACCGATGAGTGATCCGCAGACGCCCGACGAGGTCAAGGCCGCAGCCGAGCAGTTCCGCACCGACTTCGCCGCGGTGCGTGAGCAGATCGGTCGCGCGGTGGTCGGGCACAGCGACATCATCGACGGCGTACTGCTGTGCCTCTTCACGGGCGGGCACGCGTTGCTCGAGGGCGTGCCTGGGCTCGGCAAGACGCTGCTGATCCGCTCGCTCTCACAGGCGTTGCATCTGGAGTTCAACCGCATCCAGTTCACGCCCGACCTCATGCCGGCGGACATCACGGGCACGTCGATCGTGGATGACACGGGGCAGGGCAAGCGGTTCGTCTTTCAGCCGGGCCCGGTCTTCACGCAGATCCTGCTGGCCGACGAAATCAACCGCGCCACGCCCAAGACGCAGGCGGCGCTGCTCGAAGCGATGCAGGAGAAGCGCGTCACGTCCGCCGGCGAGACGCGCGACCTGCCGAGGCCCTTCTTCGTGATGGCGACGCAGAACCCGATCGAGCAGGAGGGCACGTATCCGCTGCCCGAAGCGCAGCTCGACCGCTTCTTCTTCAAGCTGAACCTCGGATATTCGACGCGTGACGAGATGCAGGAGATCCTCAAGCGCACGACGAGCGGCACGTCGCCCGAGATCGAGTCGGTGCTCGACGCCGAGGGCATCGTGCGTCACCAGCGGCTGGTCGCGCGCGTGGCGATCGCGGAGCATGTGCAGGACTTCGCGGTGCGCTGCGTGCTGGCGACGCACCCGCAGGGCGAGTTCGCGACGCCGATGGTGAACCGGTTCGTGCGCGTCGGTGCCTCGCCGCGCGCGGCGCAGGCGTTGGTGCTTGGCGCGAAGTGCCTGGCGCTGGTGCGCGGCCGGGCCGCCGCCTCGATCGACGACATCAAGGCCATCGCGCTGCCCGCGCTGCGTCACCGTGTGCTGCTGAACTTCGAGGGCGAAGCCGAGGGGCTCGACACCGATCAGGTCGTCTCGAACATCATCGAGACGATCCCCACGCAGCTCGCCGCGGCGAGCGCCTGACCAACCTCAGGCGGCGAGCGGGTGCCGAGGCAGATCGCCGAGCGGGTCGGCGGGCTTCTTGGGTTTCGCGGCTGGGACGTCCGGCTGGATGCGCCCGATGACGCCGGGCCCAGCGTGCTCGACCACGAGCTGGCTGACCCACGCGCCGAACGCGTCCTGACGCACGCCGTTGGCGGCGTAGTCGGCGAGCCGGTCTTCGCCGTCGATCACGTACTGAAACTCGTGCAGACCGGGGGGCAGCGTGAGCGAGCCCACCCACCAGCCGTCGGCATCGGGCTCGCGTTCGAGGGCCAGCGGGTCGCTGTCCCACGACGTGAAGGAGCCGCGGACTTCGACACGGTCGGCCTCCGACACGAAGACCCGGAACTGCACGCTGCCATCGCTCTGCGGCTCGACCATGACCCACCCCGATCTTCGCCCGACTTGCACGCGCGGGACCCCTTGCCCCACGATCTCCGCGTGTATCGGCCCGAACGCACACCCACTTTGGTGATCGACCCGTGATCGCGCGACTGTTTCGACCACGCACGCTCTGTCTCGCCGTGATCGCGATCGCGTGCGTGACCGGCTGCGCGAGCGCCCCCGAGCGCGGCTCCGCGGGGGATGCATCGCCCGCATCGGTCGGCGCGCAGTGGAGGCTCATCGAGACTCCCCTGCCTGTCATCCCCGGGCGAGACCTGGTGATCGCGCTCAACCCCATCGACGACTCGCGCACACTCGCCGATGCGCCGACGGTGACACTCGGCGACGGGCGCGTGATCGAATCGACGCTCGTCTTTTTTACCGGGGAGGCCGGCGAGGCCGTGCCAGGCGGTTGGTCTCCCCCCACGGCGCGTGTCGAAGGCGTGCGGTTCGCGCGCGGCGACGCGATGCCGAATGCGGAGGCGGGTTTCCTCGCGGCGATCGCGCCGATCCCCAGCGACACGCCCCGCACACCGCTACGGATCGACGGCAGGCTTCAGCGCACCGCATGGATCGACCCGCCCGACATCCGTCGGATCGCGCAGCAGGTCGCCACGCCGACGCTCAGCGAACGCGACGCGAGCGACCTCCGTCACCTGCTGACGCCGATCGCGCGTGATCCCCTGACGAGCTGGCGCGTGGACCTGCTGCTCGACCGTCCGGCGCTGGCGGAGCAGTTCGCGAACGTTCGCGAGCCCTTCGGGGATCCCGCGCTGCGGGCCTTCGCCGAGCAGTCCGCGGATCGCTGGCGCGTGGCGCTCGACGCGCTGCGCGATGACGCCGCGGCGCGCGACCTGCTCGGGCGTCTCACAGAGATCAAGCGATTCCCGGACGGGGTCGTCCGGCCCGCGTGGAGCCCGATCGAGTCGGGCGAGGCGGCGCTCTTGTCGTCACTGCTCAACCCACGGCTCGACGCCGGGACCCGGAACCGGCTGACGCGCGACTTCCTCGGGCGCTGGCGTCCGCGGGGCGACACGCTGGAGACGGTGGAGCCGCCCGCGGCGCCGCTGCATCCGCCGGGGCTCGAACTCGGGCCCGCGATGCTGGAGTGGTCGCAGGCGTCGTGGTCGATCGCGCGCCCCTTCCTGCCGCCGGACGTGTGGCAGACCTCGCTGGTGCTCGAGCGGTTGCCGTCGTCGGCATCGGATCGTGCGATCTTGCGCGCGCGGATCGACTGCCGCGCACGGTCGCGCACGGGCGATGCCGTCACGCTGCACCTCGGTCCGGCGGACAACCCGCGTGCGACGTGGACGATCACGGGCGAGGGCGATGTCCGCGCCGCCCGGGGCTCGGCCCCCGCGCCGCCGACAAACGTCGAGCGCACCGAGTTCGGGTGGCGCGTCTTCGTCGAGTTTGATGACTCGATGCTCGAATCAGACGGCACGCTGCGCATCGCCTACGAGCGCACCGATGCGCGCGGTGTGCGTACGTCGTGGCCGCTCCCCGCCTACCCCGGCTCCGCGCTGGGCGCGCGATCACCGATCGATGTCACGACATGGTTCGGCTTCGGGGCGCCGTGAGCGCGATCACGCCGGCTCGAAGAGCTCGACCTCGTGCCCGTCTCGATCGATGTGCTCGGGAGGTTCGGGAGGTTCGGGCGCGTGCCCGTTGGTCTGCGGCGCGGGGACGGGCGCGCCCTGTTCTTCGCCGACGTAGATGAGATTCCCGCTGTCGTCACGCTCGAGCAGCCCGAGTTCTTCGAGCGCGAGCCTCGCCGACTGCTGCTCGGCCTGCTTCTTCGACGCCGCCCAGCACGCCTCGAAGCGCCTGCCGTCGAGCTCGACGCACATGCGGAAGGCCTTGGCGTGATCGGGGCCCTGCTCGTCGAGCAGCAGGTACTGCGGCGACGCCGCAAACTCACGCTGACCGAACTGCTGCAGCACCGACTTGAAGTTCTGCTGGTGCCCGCTGTCGGCGGCGCGGCGGACGTGCGGCTCGAGCAAGGGCAAGAAGACGTCCTGCACCGCCTCGAACCCGCCGTCGAGATAGACCGCGCCGATGATCGACTCGAGCACCGCCGCCGAGAGCGAGGAGGGCAGGTCCTCGCGCCCCTGCATGCCT
Organism: Planctomycetota bacterium; assembly: GCA_039182735.1. Taxonomy (GTDB): domain Bacteria; phylum Planctomycetota; class Phycisphaerae; order Phycisphaerales; family UBA1924; genus JBCDCB01. The sequence goes on along the minus strand of JBCDCB010000005.1, from coordinate 71,153 downwards.
TTGCCGGTGATGAGCTCGCGGTCGAGGTCGAGTTCACGCGTGAGCTTGGCGCAGAGGCGACGGGAGACCGTTGCCGACTTGATCTTCGTCAGATCCCCCTCCAGCAAGTCGGGGAATGTGCGGAAGAGATACTCGCACACGAGCATCCCGAGCACCGCATCGCCCAGGAACTCGAGCCGCTCGTTGGAATCCAGACGAGTGTCGGCGACGCTCGCGTGGGTGAGCGCGTGGCGGACGAGTTTGGCGTTCTTGAACGTGTACCCGAGCGCGTTCCCGACACGCTCGGCGAGGGATCCTGCGTTGCTCACGACGCACCCCACAGACCCGGCGCGGCGGGCGTGCCGCGCAACCATCGACGTCCCGACGCGCGGCAAGGCCGTGGGCACCGGGTGTGCCGATCGGGGTCTCCGCGGGTGTGGGCAGGTCGCGCCGCTCGGGACCCAAGGGTCGAGGCACGGGCGGGGTGACCGGCTGCGAAGTCGCCCAATCGGCGCCGACCGGGGACCGCCCCCGATCGGACAACCTCAAGCCTATCGGCAGTTTGCGCAAGTGCCATCGAGAACCGCGCGATTCGAACCAAGTGGCGCGACCCGTCGGTGTTCTCGGGCCGTTCGGGTGGGGCCGGTTTTGGCGTGGGGCTGGTCTCCGGACGGGCGAGGGGCTATATTCACCGTCCCGGCGCGTGGGTCGCGGGTCGGGCCATCATCATCAGAGTCGCACGATTCGACGCACGACCGGGAGTTCCCGATGCACTATCCCCGCCGCACCAGCCGCATCAAGCGCAAGCGCTCCATCGGTTTCCGCGCGCGGATGCGCACGAAGAACGGTCGCAAGATGATGAACCGCAAGCGCCGTTTGGGCCGCTCGCTGAACATCGCGGATAAGTAAGCCGCGCGTTCAGTTGGGCAGCAGGTTGCCGTGACAACCGCGCGGCACCCAGCTTCGCCATTCGCTGAGATCGAACTTCGCCGGGTCGATGTAGAACGTGTAGTCGCCGGTGTGCGGCCCGCGCATGCACTCAAAGATTCCGGCAGAACCATCGGCGCGGGCGTAGTTTGCTTTGCGCTCGCCATACCACCATCCGTAGGGCATCTCCTGCCCAGCAGCAAGGCCGAAGGCTTCTGGGTCTTGCCACGCACGCCCAGCACGCATCTGCCCGGCTGAACCGATCAGCACAAAGCGTGACGGCTCTCTGACATCGTGCATGCCGTGCCTTGTGTACGCAAACTGCTCACGTTGTACTTGGTTGGAGAGGCTGATGCACTTGCCCGGGCGAACCCAGATGTGCTCGTTGCAATCGTAGCTGTTGCCGAGCTGCCCGAACCACGTTGCGTCGTACAGGCTGTCGGCTTCGAGCGAGCGATTCCCGAGGGCATTCTGAATGACATATTCCTCGGTCTCGTCTTCATAGAGCGGCGTGTAGTTGAACCGCTTCAAGCCGTTGTCGTTGGGGCTGCGGAAGACTTCGAGGCGTGCTTTCAGATTCGCGGAGTCGCTGACATACGGGTTGACGACTCGGTTGGCGCGCTTGTACCCGCCCTCAAGTTCCTGATCTTCAAACCAGTCGACTCCGCCCCACACCGATCGAAGCGTGAACGGGTTCGGGAAGCCGAGTTCGATGCCGGCTTCAGGATCGTCATCGTCAACGTACGACTCGTCGAGCCAGAACGGGAAGTGCGTGTAGTCGTTGCAGTACAGGTGCCACGCGGTGACGAGCTGGCGCACGTTCGAGAGGCTCACCGCAGTGCCCGCGGCGCGTCTCGCCGAGAAGAGCGCCGGCACCAGGATCGACACCAGGATCGCGATGATCGCGATCACCACGAGCAGTTCGATGAGGGTGAAACCCTTGCTTCGACCGACGCGTGTTCGACGTGTCATGCCCAGATTGTCCGCCTTCACACGCGCCGGGCAAGCGCAAAACGCCTGCGAATCAGAACTTCGCCCGCTTGCCAGCGCCCAAGATCGGGAATCCCGAGCCCGCTGCAGGGTCTTTCTTCCGCGGCACTTGCGCGCCGACGTGCACGTGTGCCGGATGCGGTAGCATCCACGGGTCGGCGGACGCGGGGTGTCACCGCGGCCGCGCGGCGCAACTCGGACGGAGCCGACGATGAAGGTGCATGAGCATCAGGCGCGGGAACTGCTCGCAGATGCCGGGGTCCCGGTCCCCGCGGGACGCGTGGTCGAGAACGTCGAACAGGCCGCCACGACCTACAAGCAGGTGCTCGACGACGCCGGCATGCCCGAGGGCGGGCTCGCGGTGGTGAAAGCCCAGGTGCACGCGGGCGGTCGCGGGAAGGCCGGCTTCGTAAAGCTCGTCCGCTCGCCGCAAGAAGCCGAGGACGCGGCACGCTTCATGCTGAGCAACCGGATGGTCTCCCCGCAGACCGGCGCGGAGGGGATCGAGGTCAAGAAGCTGCTGATCGCGGCGGGCGTGGACATCGCCGAGCGCAAGCCGGGCAAAGCCGACGAGTACTACCTCGCCATCACGACCGACCGCGCGACGCGGCGCAACGTGCTGATCGCCTCGCGCGAGGGCGGCGTCGAGATCGAGCAGGTCGCCGAAGAAACGCCCGACGCCATCATCAAGCAGTTGATCCACCCGCACCTGGGCTTGCAGGGGTACCAGGCGCGGGAGATCGCGTTCCGCCTGGGGTTCACCGGCAAGCAGATCGGGCAGGCCGCGAAGATCATGCTCGCGCTGGAGAAGCTGTACCGCGACAAGGACTGCGCACTGGCGGAGATCAACCCGCTGATCGTGACGCCGCCCGCGGAGAACTTCCCGGACGGTCAGGTGCTGGCGATCGACGCGAAGTTCTCCTTCGACGACAACGCGCTCTTCCGTCAGCCGCAGATCAAGGGGATGTTCGACCCGACGGAGGAGAACGAGAACGAGCTGCGCGCGCAGAAGTTCGGGCTCTCGTACATCCAGCTCGAGGGCAAGATCGGGTGCCTCGTCAACGGCGCCGGGCTCGCCATGAGCACCATGGACATCATCAAGCACGAGGGCGGGGAGCCGGCGAACTTCCTCGACGTCGGCGGCGGCGCGAGCGAAGAGGCCGTCACCGAGGCCTTCCGCATCATCCTCAGCGACGACGCGGTGCAGGGCGTGCTCGTGAACATCTTCGGCGGGATCATGCGCTGCGACGTCATCGCGCAGGCGGTCATCAACGCGGCGAAGGAAGTGGGCTTCGAAGTGCCGCTTGTCGTGCGCCTCGAAGGCACGAACGTCGCGGAGGGCAAGGCGCTGCTCGAAGGCGCGAAGTCGGAAATCCCGACGATGCAGTCGGCGGACGACCTCGCGGACGCCGCGAAGAAGGTCGTCGCGGCCGTGGCGTAATGAAAAGCCTCGCCCACATCGCGATCGCGAGTGTGTGCGCGCTCACTTCGAGCGCGGCGTGGTGCGACGTGGACTTGTCGCCACACTACTCGTTCGCCGAGTCACTTCGGTACAAAGTGGAGTGGCAAAACGATTCACGCGTTCTCGAGAATGCCAGGCCAAAGAGCATTCAACTCATGAGTGCCTTTGCGATTTTCACCGTATCAAAGTCTGACTTTGACGCTGCGACCGGCGAGACGACGTTCGAGATTCGCACCGAGCAGATGCGCGTGACGCATGGCGATGAACTGCATGTGAATGAGTTTGATAGCTCGATTGCAAACGACGGCAATGAGACTCCGTTGCTGTTTGAGTTAATGCAGTATCCAGAGAGACTGGACACGGTGCTGCTTGTCCGTGTCGATGAAAGCGGTGAGATTCTTGATGCGCACGCAGATGGTGTCGACGCCGACAACGCCGAAGACCACGTACACCTTCTGTACCTTCAGGATGTTTTTTCACTTTTCTGCCAGAATTGCCAAGTGCAGATGGGGCAGACTTGGGAGCGCCCTGTACTGGATCCTGACCAAACTGGGCTCGTTGAGCGAAGGCATTACTCGCTCGATGCGCAGGATCAGCAGACTGCCAGAGTGAGCATCACCACGGACAACTCTTGGAACCCACTCGATCTGAGAGACGAACTGATCGAGCTTGATTCCGTCAGCAATGCTCAGATCGAATGGGACACGCACAAAGGGATCGCGCTGTCGTTCTCCAGCCACATGCGACACAACATCGCGTTTTGGGAGCGGCGTGGCCGAAAGAAGTCTTTATGGCGTTCTATGTCAGACACAACGGTGCGAATCTCGCGCGCAGATCATAACAACTAGCTCCAGTTCACTCTTTGCTCGCACAGGAGATTGATCACATGCTTACTCGCAACACGCTCGGCGCGATCGCGCTGGGGCTCTCCATCGTCACGCCGGCCCTCGCGCAGACCGTTGACCTCACGCCCACGCTCGAACCCGGCGAACCCATGCGCTACGGCACCGAGCAGCGCGCCTCGCAGTCGCAGACCGGCGAGGCCGAGGGCGGCATGCAGCTGCCCGAGCAGAAGCAGACCATGTCCGAGACGAGCGAGTTCACGATCCAGGTGACCGCGATCGATGAGGAGTCGGGCAACGCGAACGTCGAGGTGGTCTACCACGTGCTCAAGGTCGATCTCGAACAGGGCCCGATGAAGCTCGCCTACGACAGCACGCTCGCCGCCGGCGAGCAGGCGCCCAACATGCTCTCGTCGCAGCTCTCGGGGCTCGTCGGCAAGCCGATCATCCTGAGCGTGTCGCCGATGGGCAAGATCCTGAGCGTGGATAGCAGCGCGGTGCCGCAGAACCAGATCGTGGCGACGTTCGCGTCCGAGGCGCAGGCGCGTGGGCGTTTCGGCGCGATCTTCAGCACGCGTCACCCTTCGGGCACCGCGGACGTCGGCGACTCGTGGACGCACGTCGAGGAACTCGACGAGCTCGCGCCGGGCATGGCGATGACCGCCTCGCTCACGTACACGCTCTCGGCGAGCGACGACGGCGAAGCCCACGTCGAGGTCGATGGCGACATCTCTTCGAACAACCCCGCCGGCGGGATGATGATGCTCGACAGCGCGGAGGTCGAGGGCAAGGTCGTGTGGGATTCCGAGGCCGGCCTCGCGACGCAGGTCGTCGGCGCGCAGAACTTCGTCATGAAGCTCAACCAGCCGGGCGTCACGATGACCATCACCGCGGAGACCAAGTCGAAGACCGCTCGCCTGGACAAGTGATTCGATTGTCGTTGGATGCGCTGCGCGGACGCGGGCGATCAGCCCTGCGCGTTCTGCTCGCGGGTGTAGCCGTACTTGCGCTTGAGGGGCTTGACGACGAGGCCCGAGCGGATAGCGCGGGTGCTGGCGTGCACCTTGGTCGGCTTGCCGTCGATGATCGCGGTGACCTTCTGCAGGTTGGGCTTGAAGGTTCGGCGTGCCTTGCCGGAGCAGTGCAGACCGAAGCCGCCCTTCTTGATCGCGGCGCCGCTGCGGGCGACGTGGTTGCCGAAGGTGGTGCGCTTGCCTGTGAAGTGACACTGCTTGGACATGGCTTGTCTCGGTCGATCGGCTTGCTGAAGTCCGCGGGCGACCCTGCACGCGGGCGAGGAGTGTAGCCGCCGGTCGGCACACGGGAAAGCCCCGTTTCGCCTCCGCATGCACCTAGAGTCCGCTCCATGAAGACCCGCTCGCCCATCCAGCTGCTCACCCTCTTGGCGCTCACCATGACCAACGCCCACACCGCGGACGCAGACACCGATCGAAACACAAACAGACTCGCCCGTGAGTCCTCTCCCTACCTGCTTCAGCACGCGAAGAACCCGGTGGACTGGTACCCGTGGGGCCCGGAGGCCTTCGAAGCCGCCCGCCAGCGCGGCGTGCCGATCTTCCTCAGCGTCGGCTACTCCACCTGCTACTGGTGCCACGTGATGGAGCGTGAGTCCTTCGAGGACCCCGGCGTTGCCGCGGTCATGAACGAGCTCTTTGTCAACGTGAAGGTCGATCGCGAAGAGCGGCCAGACGTGGACGACGTCTACATGAAAGCTGTGCAGATGATGACGGGCTCCGGCGGCTGGCCCATGAGCGCCTGGCTCACACCGCCGGGAGCAGAGGGCGAAGACGACCCGGGGCTCAAGCCCTTCTTCGGCGGGACGTACTTCCCCAAGGAAGCCAACTTCGGTCGTCCCGGCTTCACCGACCTCTGCAAACAGATCAGCGGCGCGTGGACCAACCAGCGCGCGCGCGTCGTGCAGACCGCTTCGCGCCTGACGACCGGCATCCGCCAGGACCTCAGCGAGACGCCATCGCCCGTGCGCATCGGTGACGAACAGCTCGGGCAGGCCATCGCCACGCTCGTGCAGATCTTCGACGACGAGCACGGCGGCTTCGGCGGCGCGCCCAAGTTCCCCCAGCCCGTCTACCTCGAGTTCCTCCTCGATGTCCGACCCGCCATCGGCGACCAGCGCACGCTCGATCGCGTGGACCTCGCCATCCGCAAGACCCTCGACGCCATGGCGATCGGCGGCATGAACGACCAAGTCGGCGGCGGCTTCCACCGCTACTCCACCGACGAGAAGTGGCTCGTCCCCCACTTCGAGAAAATGCTCTACGACCAGGCCCAGCTCGCCACGCTCTACGCCCGCTCGTACGCACGCACACAGGACCCGCACGACAAGCGCATCCTCATCGAGACGCTCGATTACGTGCTCAAGGAGATGACGCATGCGCGCGGCGGGTTCTTCTCCGCGCAAGACGCCGAGGTCAACGCCCGCGAAGGGCTCAACTACCTCTGGACCGAGCAGGAAATCGATGAGGCGCTCTCTTCGGGCGACGCCGCCTTCGCCAAAGTGCTTTACGGCATCGATCAGGGCACGAACTTCCGCGACCCGCACCACCCCGAGGACGGGTGGAAGAACGTGCTCTTCATGCCCGCGCGGGCCGACGAACTCGCGAAGCGCCAAGGCATGAGCCGTGACGAACTGCTCGCGTGGCGCGATCGCATCAACACGAAGCTGTACGAGGTTCGCGCTCGGCGTGAGCAGCCCGGGCTCGACGACAAGGTCATCGCGTCGTGGAACGGCATGATGATCGGGGCCTTCGCGACGGGCGCGATCATCACGGGCGACCTGAGGTATCTCGACGCGGCGGAGAAGGCCGCGCGCTTCGTGCTCGACGACATGCGCACGCAAGGCGGCGACCTGCTGCGTGTGTGGCGCAACGGGCCGGGGCAGACCGACGCCTTCTTCGAGGACTACGCGAACGTGATCCAGGGGCTGGTCACGCTGCACCGGGTGAGCGCGGCGAGCGGACGCGCCGATCTCACGTTCCTCGACGGTGCCGAGGCGCTGCTCAAGAAGGCGCACCAGCACTTCGGCGACCCGTCGTCTATCGGCGCCATGTTCGACACCCGCGCCGGGCGCCCCGACCTCATCGTGCGCTCGCGCTCGACGTACGACGGCGCGATCCCCGCGCCCGTCAGCGTCATGACGCACGCCCTGCTCGACCTCTTCGACATCACAAGCAATCGCGACTACCTCGTGGACGCCGTCGCGCTGCTCGGCTCGGTAAGCGGTGACCTGCGTGAGTCGCCCGTCGCGACCATCAACTCGACGCGCGCGCTGTACCGCGTGATGGCACTGGACCGGGCGCTGATCGAGAAGTGGCCAGAGCCCGCGCCGCCCGAAGAAGCCGAGGATGCGGCACGTTCACCGGTCAAAATCCTCGCCGACCGCGACCGGATCGAACTCGCACACGGCACCGAGCAGGTGCTGGTGCTGAAGCTCGACATCGAGCCGGGCGTGCACGTCAACGCGCCCGAGCCGGGCATCGACGGCATGCAGGGCCTCGACATTCGAATCATGGGCGGCACGGGCGTCGAGGCGATCCCCGCCTACCCCGAGCCGCACGCGTATCTCGGGCAGGCGCCCGAGACGCAAGGTCAGCAGCTGATGGTCTACGAGGGCGCCGTCACGATCCCCGTGACGCTGCGCCGAACGGAGGCCGCGTGGTCGGGCACGCCCCGGCTGACCGTGACGTACCAGCCCTGCGACGATCGCCAATGCTTCAAGCCGGTGCGCACATCGCTCTCGGTCGCGCTCATCGAGAAGTGAGTGTCGCCATCGCGTCGCGGACCGCCTGCGCCGCGCGATCGATCATCGCACGATCAACGTGCATGTTGGTCACGGCGCGAACGCGGTTGCGTGTTTCCGAGAGCATGCGCACGCCGCTTGCTTCGAGCGCATCGCACACACGCTGCGCGGGTTCCCGCTCGCCCGGGAGATCCACACCGAAGTACAGGATGTTCGTCTCGATGCTCGACGGGTCGATGGAGACACCGGGCACATCGGCGATGCCTTCCGCGAGCGCCTTGGCGTTGGCGTGATCGTCGGCGAGCCGCTCGCGATGGTGCTCGACCGCGTGCAGCGCGCCCGCCGCGACGATGCCGACCTGGCGCATCCCGCCGCCGAGCATCTTGCGGAAACGTCTGGCTTTCTCGATGTTCTCGCGTGTGCTCGCCAGCGCCGATCCCACCGGTGCGCCGAGCCCCTTCGAGAAGCACACGCTCACGCTGTCGGCGTGCTGCGTCCACACCGTAAGCGGCTCGCCCGCGGCGACGCCCGCGTTCCAGAGACGCGCACCGTCGAGGTGTACACGCAGTTGCTCTTCCTTTGCACGCGCCGCAACGGACGCAAATCGATCGACGGGCCAGACCGCGCCGCCGCCCCGGTTGTGCGTGTTCTCCATGACGACCAGGCGCGAGCGTGCGCAGTGGACATCGCGATAGCGGATCAGGTCGCGCACGTCGTCGGGCGTGAAGAAGCCCCGATCCCCGTACGCAAAGGCGGTGGAACACCCCCAGAGCGCCGCCGGCGCGCCGCTCTCGTAGTGCACGATGTGCGATTCGCCGTGCACGATGATCTCATCGCCCGGTTCGCAGTGGAAGCGGATCGCCAGCTGGTTGGCCATTGTGCCCGAGGGCACAAAGAGCGCGGCCTCTTTGCCGAGGATCTCCGCAACACGCTCTTCGAGCCGGATCACGGTCGGATCGTCCTGCAGCACATCGTCGCCGACCTCTGCGCGCGCCATCGCGTCGCGCATCGCGTCTGTCGGGCGCGTGATGGTGTCGCTTCGCAGATCGACGACGTCGCTCATGCGATCACGCCTTCGGTGCCGGCTCGACGACCGCTCGGCACTCGCCGAACCCGATCCGGCGCGCGCCCTCGCGCTCGCAGTACCCGCGCATGATCACCTCGTCGCCGTCTTGCAGGAACACACGCTCTTCACCCGTTGGCAGCACGATGGGCGAGCGGTCGGAGCCCGGCTTCGGGTCCGTCGCGCTGCCGTTCCACGTGAGCTCCAGCAGGCAGCCGCGCGACTCGCGTTCTGGCCCGCTGATCGTCCCGCTGCCGAGCAGGTCGCCCGCTTCCAGATTGCAGCCGTTGCTGGCGTGGTGGGCGATCATCTGCCCGGGCGTCCAGAACATGTCGCGGTACGACCCGCTGCTCAATCGCACCGCGTCCACCTTCTTCTTGCGCATCTGCTCGGTGAGCAGGTACACCTCGACCGTCATATCGATCATGCCCGCCGATTGATCGTCGTCGTGGTACAGGTGCTCCAGCGGATCGGGGTCGGCATCGGTCCGCGACGTCACCGCGCAGCGGAAGGGCGCGAGCGCGTCGCGCGTCACCACCCACGGCGAAATCGTGGACGCGAACGACTTGGCCAGGAACGGGCCCAGCGGCTGGTACTCCCACTTCTGCATGTCGCGCGCCGACCAATCGTTCAGCAGCACCACGCCCCACAGCCGCTCCCACGCGTCGCGCAGCGGCACGGGCTCGCCCAGCTCGTTGTCCTCGCCGCCGATAAACAGCCCGACTTCCATCTCGTAATCGAGCAGCTTGCACGGCCCGAAACTCGGTCGGTCGGCATCATCCGCTTTGGTCTGACCGTTCGGGCGCGTCACCGCCTCGCCGCTCACGATCACGCTGCTCGAACGCCCGTGATACCCGACGGGGATATGCACGTAGTTCGGCAGCAGCGGGTTGTCCGGGCGGAACATCGAACCCACGTTCGTCGCGTGGTGCTTGCTCGCGTAGAAGTCGGTGAAGTCGCCGACATCCACCGGCATGTGCAGCTCGCACGCCTCCATCGGGACGAGCGCACGCTCGACCAGTTTCTTCTTCTTGCGGAGCTCGTCGTTGCCCTCGCTGAGCAGTTCGCTGAGACGCTGCCGGATGCCGCGCACGCGCGTCGCATCGCTCATCATGAGCAGGTTGAGCATGGGCACCGCGACATCGTCGATCAGCGGCTCGTCGGCGGAGTCGAGCCCGGGGAACATGCGCGCATCGACGAGTTCCGCGAGATCGACAATGTGATCGCCGATCGCGACACCCACGCGCGCGTCGTCTTCGTCTTCACCGTCCACGGAGAAGACGCCGAAGGGCAGGTTCTGGATCGGGAAGTTGTTCGCGTCATCGTTCGCGGCTTCGACCCACGATCGCAGGCTCGGGTCGTGCGTGTCATCGAGTTCGGGTCGCATGCGTTGGTCCAATCAGAGGAGGTCGATCGCGCGAGCGTCGTCAACGGGTTCGGTGAACGAGCACGAGCCGAATGAAATCGCGAGCGTCTCGCGCGTGCGGGCGAGCTGCGCGGTGTCGAGCGCCACGCCGCGAACTTCGACACCGGCGCCATGAAAGTCGAAGGCCTTGGGGTCAGTCTCATTGAGTACGAGGTCGATTTCCTCGACGCTCGCGCGCGTGTGCTGCGCGATGGCGGCACCGAGAAAGACGTTCAGATAGCCGTGCATCGTTGCGCGGGGCGGCGTGTCCTCATACGTCAGCGGCTGCTCGGCCCGCACCGGGTGATGCAGGCCCGCGGTCGCCTTGAACGCCACGTCCGCCGAGGCGCACGCGTGGATGAACCGCGCCACCGCGTCTGTCGGCGGGATGAGCTCGGGCGTCACGCCGCCCGTGCGGATCTTGGCGCGTGCGCCGGTCCCCGCGATCGCCGCGATCACGCCGCGCGCATCGCCGTTCCACGGGATCTCAAAGAACGGATCGAGCTGCTCCGGCACCGCGCGCATCGCCTCGTCGATCGATGCGCCGTCGCTCGCGCGGATCTCGAGCGTGTCGATCACCGCGCCGCCGTCGGCGTGCTCCGCGCCCTCGCCCGGCGCGTACGCGCTGTTGAAGTCGAACACCGTCTCCACATCGGCGTTCAGATCCGCGCCGACGAGCGCGCTCAGCCGCCAGGGCTCGCCCGTCCGCGGCAGCGCGTCGCTCGACGCCTCCGCGAACTCGCGCAGACGAGCCACCGGCACCACGAACCGCGCCAACATCCAAGACTCCGCGCTCGATCGGTACGACGCGAAGTCGCGCACGCTCGGCACCATGTCGAGCTTCGCCGGCGGGAAGAGCCCGGCGTAGTCAACGATCCCCGTCAGCAATGTGCGCACGCTCTCGTGCAAGGCGACTCCTCTCGGTGGACGCGCGAGTCTAGCGGATTCACCACGCTACGATCGCCCCATGACTCTCGCCGCCGACGCGCCCACCGCGACCAGCACCATCGACCGGCGCTATCCCCCCATCGCCCCCTCCGCAGGCTTCGCGCACGCCGGCAAGAGCGTGCTCTTCCTCACGCCCAACTTCGTGATGGACCGGCGCAAGAAAAGCCTGCGCGGCGTCGAGGTCTTCGATATCCAACTCGTCCGGCACCTCGTGCAACTCGGCGTCCGCGTGACGGTCATCGCCGACGCGACCTGGCGCGAACGCTTCGACGAACACTTCGACGGCGCCCGCCCGGACGTCGTCTTCACGCCGAGCCTGCGCAAGCCCGTCCCGAACAGCATCGTCGGCGCCCTGATCGCCTCGCCGAGAGAGACGAAAGCGTTCGATGTCGCCGTGCTCGGCAACGTGGCGCGCGGGTGCCTGCCCGGCGCGGAGCTCGCGAGGCTCCGAGGCATCGCCGACCGCTTCCTCATGATCGCGCACCGCTGGCCCAGCGCGAAGACCGTCGCGTGGGTCAACAAGCGAGCATGCGATGTCGTCAGCGTCAGCGGCTATGTCAACGACGCGTTCGACCTGCACGGCGTCGAGCCCTCGGTCCGGCGCGCGGTCTGCTATGGCCTCCCCAATGCCGACCTGTTTTTTCCCCCCGATCCGCCCGCGCTGAACCTCGAAGATCCGCCGGAAGCTACGCCCGACACCCCGGTGAACTTCTGCCTGCTGGGGTCAATGGAGTCCGCGAACAAGGGCGTGCCCGAGACGCTCGCCGTCTGGAATACCTTGCCCGCTGAGGTCCGGCGCATCAGCCGGTTGCACCTGGCGTCTTACCGCGAGCCTCCGGCGCGGAGCGAACTGCCCGACGATGTCATCGCTCATCCGTGGATGGCGTCGAGCGATGTGCCCCCTTTCCTCCGTACCATGACGTGCGTCATCGTGAACTCGAAGTGGGAGACGTTCTGCCAGGCGATGGTGCAGGGCATGCTCACGCGCATGCCGACGATCGTGAACACGCAGGAATGCCTCGTCGAAAAACTCGACGAGGGCGGCGGCATCGTCTTCGACAACGACGAACAGCTCCGCGACGCGATCACGAGAGTCGCCACAGATCCCGCGTGGCGCGTCGAGGCCGGCAGGATCGCACGCCGCGTCGCGCTCGAACGCTACGTGTGGTCGAGCGAACGCTTCGTGAACGAGCACCTCTTCGCGGACGCGGACGTGTGGGACCGATCGGCGCGTTCGCGCACCGCGTCATGATTCGAGGTACGTGTACCCCTCGAGCCCGCTCTCGTAGTGCGCCAGCATCGAGCGCGCCTGCGCTCGATCGATAAGCCCGTCAGCGATCGCGCGTTCGCACGCCGCGCGCACACGCCAGCGGAGCGCCTCCGCGTCGGTGTGCACGTACCCGAGGACCTCGTTGACGGTGTCGCCGGGGACGATGTCCTCGATGACGAGCGAGCCGTCGGCGCCACGGCGCACGTGCGCGACGTGCTGATCGCCGAAAAGATTGTGGTAGTCGCCCAGGATTTCCTGGTACGCGCCGACGAGGAACGCGCCGAGGAGATACGCCTCGCCCGCGCGCGGCTCGTGCAGGTCGATCATCGTGCGCACACGAGTGCCGTCCGGGTTGTCGGGCTCGACGAAACGATCGATTTTGCCGTCGCTGTCGCAGGTGAGATCGTGCAGCACGCCGCGACGGGTCGGGCGCTCACCGAGCCGGTGGACAGGGCAGATGGGGAAGAGCTGCTCGATCGCCCACGAGTCCGGCAATGACTGAAAGACCGAGACATTCACGAGGACCTGATCGGCGAGCAGGCGAGCGAGTTCGTCAAAGTCCGATGAACGGGTACCAGCCTCGTGCGCGCGCCGCAGCAGACGGCGACCGATCTGCGCGAACGTGCGCTCGCCCGACGCACGCGCGACGAGCGACGCGTACCCCATCGAAGCGATCGCGTGCAGGGCGCCGCGCGCATCCGTCGCGTCGTGGAGCGCCTCGAGCGGGTCCATCGACTCAACCCGCTCGAGTGTCTCGCGCAGCACCACCAGCGGCGGGGGCGGGTCCGTTATCTCCGGGATCTTGACCGATTCCGCGCCCGGCGTCGTCACGCCGCGCACGTCGAACACCAGCACGCTGCTGTACGCCGCGATCGCGCGCCCGCACTCGGTGAGGATGCGCGGGTGCGCGATCCCGCGCTGATCGCACACCGCCTTGATGCGGTCAACCACGTCGGCCGCGTACTCGTCGATCGTGTAGTTCATGGACGACTCGCCCGCGCTGCGCGAGCCGTCGTAATCGACCGCGAGCCCCCCGCCGACATCGAGATCCTCGAGCGGCGCACCGAGCGCGCACAGATCGCTGTAGACATACGCGAGTTCGCTCACGGTCTGCTTGAGCGCGCGCACGTCGCAGACCTGACTCCCCGCGTGGAAGTGCAGCAAGCGCAGGCTCCCCAGCGCGTCCCGCTCACGCAAGAACTCGACCGCGGCGAGCATTTGCGTCGCGGTAAGCCCGAACTTCGAGCGTTCGCCGAGGCTCTCCTGCCAGCGTCCGGCACCGGCGCTCGTCAGGCGCGCGCGCAGACCGATCCGCGGTGCCACGCCCAGCTGCGCGGCGATCTCCACGAGCGCGCGCAGTTCGTCCGTGCTCTCGACCACCACCGTCACGCGACGCCCGAGGCGCGACGCGAGCAGCGCGGTCTCCAGATACTCGGCGTCCTTGAATCCGTTGCAGACGATCTCGACCTCGGGGTGCGCCGCCGCAAGCCCGAGCACCGCCCACAGCTCGGGCTTCGAGCCCGCCTCCAGGCCCACACGTGCCGATCCGCCCTCTTCGTGCGCGCGCACGGCCTCTTCGATCACACGCTCCACGACCTGGCGCGCCTGGTTCACCTTGATCGGGAACAGGCACGTGTATCCGCCGGCGTACGCGTCCTGCTCGCGCGCTCGATCAAAGGCGCCGACCAGCGTCTGGACGCGGTGCGTCAGCACGTCCGGGAATCGCAGCAGCACCGGCGTCGCGAACCCGCGTGCGCGCAGCTCACGCACGACGTCTTCGATCACGATCGCGTGCTCGGGTCGCGTGCCGTCGGCGCTCGTGCGCACGGTCATGCGCCCTCGGTCATCCACATCGAAGTAGCCGGCGCCCCAGCGGTCGATGGCGTAGTGCGCGCGCGATCGATCGGGCGACCAGGCGTCGCGCTGATCCGTCGATGTCGGGATGCCGTGGATGCTCGTCATCGCGGGCCAACTGTAGGTCGGGTCACTTGAGCTGCGAGGCGGTGAACGTCTTGCCGGTGGTGCGGGGATCCCATGTCCACGCGGGCCCGCGGGCGGCTTCGTAGAAATCCCACAGCTCGAACCAGTAGGAGCGAAACTTGTGCTCGCCGAAGGGTTCGTAGTGCTTCGCGACGCGTTTCTCGATTTCGCGGGATTCGCCCTCCATGCCGAGCACGGCGCGCGCGTGGCGGACGGTCTCGGTATCGATCGCCAGCCGGCTGAACCGCCCGAGCAGTTGCATGATGTTGCCGGCGGCGTAGGGCCCGACGCCCGGCAGGCCGAGCAGTTCCTTCTCGACGACGTCGTCGGGCACGCCGGGATCCTCGAGCCGGGCGGGGTCGATCTCGGCGTGCGCGAAACGCCTGGCGAGTTCGACGATGCGCTTGTCGCGGTAGCCGACGCCGCAGCGTGCGCGCAGCGTCTCGGGTCTGCGGCGTGCGAGTTGGCGGGGCGAGGGGAACGCCTCTTCGACGACCTCGCAGAGGCGCTCGTTCATCCGGATGGTGCTGGTCCACGCGACGTTGCACGAGGTCACGGTCTTGATGACGTCCTCGAAAACCGTGGGACTGCGGAAGAGGCGCCCCCTGCCGCTCTTCTTCCAGCGCCAGTCGATCCTGTGGAACGCCCGGACGCCGTCGTCGTCGAGGCTCAGCATGCGCCGGAGCAGGCGTTTGACCTCGGTGCGTTCGTTGGGCGTGAGCGCGCGGTCGCAGCGAGCGCGCACGTCGCGCCCCTTCACGGCCCGCACGCGGAGTTGTTCGCCCGGGGCATCGCCCAACTGATCAAGGCGCACGGTCGTGCGCTCGCCGGAGCGCAAGCGCAGCGGGCGGGTCAGCGAGCGGGTCTTGGGATCCCATCGGTTCGGCGCGAGCAGAAAGTACCCATACGAGCAGACGTCACGCGCAAACACGTAGTCGCTGGGCGTGTGCAGCTTGAGCGTGGTGGGCACCGCTGGTCAGGCCATCATCGCGCCGTCGCGCGCGAAAAGGTACGTCGCCAGGTTGACGCAGATGCGGTCGCTCAGGCGCGCGAACTTCTCGTAGAGGTCGTCCACCTGCTTGGCGAACTCTTCGCTGGTGACGCCGCTGCTGTGCAGATCGCCGACCGCGTCCTTGA
This sequence comes from Planctomycetota bacterium, assembly GCA_039182735.1. Lineage (GTDB taxonomy): Bacteria > Planctomycetota > Phycisphaerae > Phycisphaerales > UBA1924 > JBCDCB01. The sequence goes on along the minus strand of JBCDCB010000005.1, from coordinate 55,372 downwards.
CGAGATCATCGATGATCGCGCGGTCCGCCTCGAGGTGATACTGAAAGGCGTAGGTGCGCATGCCGACGCGGAAGCACTGAGACTTGCACCGTTCAGAAGACGCGAGGATCACTGCGCTCTCCGGCGCGGCGTTCACCTCGTGGTGATGGTGGCTGAACATCTTGGCGCGCCACGGCACGCCGCTGAGGATCGTGTCGGTCTGGCCCGCCTGCAGCAGGTTGATGTCGAAGAACCCGACCTCGGGCTTGTCCATCTTGGAGACGCTCCCGCCGAGCGCCGCGGCGACGAGCTGCGCGCCGAGGCAGACGCCGACGACGGGGATGCTGCGTTCGTGCGCCCCGCGGAGGTACTCGAGCTCGCGTCCCATCCACGCGTGCCCCTCGCCGACGTACTGGTGCCCGCCGAGCGAGATGACGCCGTGAACGTTGTCGTAGTCCTCTGGGATCGGGTTGCCCTCATCGAGGCGGCGGATATCGAGACGGTGCGCATGGTCGCGAAGCGTCGCGCCGAGGCGACCGGGGCGGTTCTTCTCGTTGTGCTGAAAGACGATGATCGGCATGGCATCAGAATAGCGGGCTACGACCCGGGCGGGTCGAGGCCGAGCGCCTCGCTGAGCACGACCGCGAGTTCCATCAGTTCTTCGGGCTGGCGCTCCGGGAAAAAGCCGCGCTTCACGCCATCTCGCGCGGTGATAAGAAGGTGCGCCGTGGGCATGCGACCGGGCGCGTCGATGGGGTCGCCGACGCCGACGCTCTCGAGTTCGGCGGCGGTCCACGAAGCGCTCCGCGAGCCGAAGACGGAACGCTGCGCGATCGAGAGCGTGGCGCCGGGGCCGGGCTGCCCGGAGACCTCGATCGTGCCGCGCCGGGTGTGGAACCCGAAGACCGAGTGCACGAGAAGTGACCCGAATCCGCCGATCGCGAGCGGGAATGGAAGCGTGACGAGCGACCCCCACTGGAACAGGCCGCGCAGAATGAAGAACCACACCAGGAAGAGTGAAACGATGAACGCCGCACCCCCGAAGACAACCGCCTGAATCAGGAACGTGCGCCGCGGCCCCTCGAAACCGTGCGGCGGCAGCGTGATCGTCAAACCCGCGTGCCGATGCTCGATGACCGCTTTCGGATCTTCGTGCTCGCTCATGCGCGCAGCTCGAGCCCGCCCGCGATGAGGCCCGCGATCCAGCGGAGTTCGTTGTCGTCGCGTTCGGTGAAGAAGCCGGTCTCGTCGCCGCCGATCGTGCGCACGCGGAGGTTGTTGACGGGTTTGTCGTTGATCGTGGTGCCGCTGAACCCGCAGACGACACCGGCGAGGTCTTGTGCGAGCCACTGCCTGCTGGTGACGCCGAAGAGACCCTTTTGCGTGATGAGCAGGCCGGCGTCGGGCCCGGGCGGGCCGATGACGTCGATCACGCCGCGCCGGACCGACTGGTTGATCGCGCTGAGCAGCAGCCCGAGTCCGAGCAGTAGGAATCCACCGAAGATCACGCCCGCGAAGATCATCGCGAATGTCGGCGTGCTATTGCTGAAGAACGTCTGGCTGAAAATGAACCCGATGAAGAGCAGCACGCCGTTGAAGATCACCGCGAAGCCGACCATGCCCTTCGAGCCACCAAAGCCCTTCGGCGGGAGCCGGATCGAGAGCGTATCGCCGTTGCGCGTGACGATCGCGGTGGCCTTCTTTGGCGCTTCGGGCAGCGGCGCGAGATCGCCCTCGCCCGCTTTCGACGAAGCGATGGCGCTCGCCCCTGGTGTGCCCGCCTGCGCTTCCGCGGCTGGCAACGGTTCCTGATGTTTGACAGCCATGGGCTCGGCGACTTCGACGGGGATCTTGCGTTCGCCGGAGAGTTCGCTCGGTTCATAGACCGACGCCTGCTGCGCGAGTTCGTGCGCGAAGCCTTCGAGCCACGCACGCGTGCGGTGTCCGCAGAGACGCTTGTACGTGCCGTTGGTCAGGCGCATGACGAGTTCCTGCGACATGCCCGCGGGCACGGCATCCGTCACACCCGTGCCGGCGGTTTCACGCAGCGCGACGCGAGCGCGCACAACGAACGCCTCGATCTCGTCGTACGCGAGCGTCTTGCCGAGTCGCACGCCCGGCATCACGAGCGACGGGCGCAGCCCGTGCCGATTTACCTCAACCTCACTCCGCCCGACAAAAGCCATCAGCCCGATCGCCATCGCGAAGAGCCCGATCGCGCCGAAGGCAAGCGTGAAGGCGACCGTCCCGATCACCGCCGCAACGCCCTGCGGGCCGCCGCTGATGGCACCGAAGAGCGCGAGCGACGCGCCGATCGCGCCGCCGAGAAACGGGAAGCCGAAGAAGACGCTGAGGCACCCGACGATGGAGCGCCCTGGCATGACGATCGGCAGTTCGTAGCGCACGCCGTCCTGCAGCACCTCGCGTTTGTAGCCGCGCCCCGCATCGTTCATGCGGGGATGGTCGCACAACTCGCGCGCCGGTGCCTGTCCCGATCCGACTACTCGGGGACGCGCATCGCGATCGTCGCGTCGTGCCCGTCGAAGTAGTCCTGGCGGAACCGCACGATCGACGTGCGATCCAGCGCCCAGCGCAGCAACTCGATGGGGTCGAACCGCTTCGCCGGCGGCTCGGCGGGCCCGCGATCGTTCGCGCTGCTCAGAAAGTTAAAGACCAGCGTGCCGCGACCCGCGTCCGCGAGCGAGAGCCAGGCGCATTCCAGCACTTCGCGCGCGCGCTCGACCTCAAACGTATTCAGCGATCCGGAGAAGACGATTACGTCGAACGGTCCGTGCCCGCGCTGCATCTCGTGGAAGAACGTGTCGCGCCCCGCGAAGTCATCGTGCAGCGCGACAACACCCGGCAGGTCGCGCTCGCCGATCTCGTGCGCGAGACGCGCCACACCCTCGACCGCGATGAACTTCTTGATCTCGATCGTGTGCTCGTGCAGCCACGCGGCGAGGTCGCCGAGCCCGGCGCCGGCGTCGAGGATCGTCCTGCCGCGCAGGTTGACCATTTCGGCGATCACACGGAAGCGGTCGGTCTGTTTCTGCTTGGAGGCCCAGAGCGTGGCCTCGAAGACCGCGCCGTGCTTCGCCGTCGCTTCCACGTAGGGATCGAGATAGCCCGCGTCGTCGCCCATGCCGGATCCTACGGCTATTCTGCGCGCATGAACGCCGACTTTGTGTGCTGCATGATCATCCCCGCTGCCGGCGTGTCGTCCCGCTACGGCGGCCCGCTCAGCAAGCTCGACGAGGACCTCGGCGGGCGCCCCGTCCTCCAACGCACCGTCGAGATCTTCTCCAAGCGCGACGACGTGCAGCGCATCGTCGTTGCCGGCCCGCACGACGACTTCGAAGCCTTCAAGCAGCGTCACGGCGACAAGCTCGGGCTCTTCGGCGTCGATCTCTGCAAGGGCGGCAAGACGCACCGCTACGAGACCGTCGCCGCGGCACTCGCGTACATCAACGAGCAGGCGTGGGCGAGCGAGATCACGCACATCGGCGTACACGACGCCGCGCGCCCGTGTACGCCGCCCGAGGTGGTCGAGCGCGTCTTCGAGGCGGCGCAGACCTACGACGCGGTCGTCCCCGCGATCGAGGCGAGCGACACGCTCAAACGCACCAGCGCCGAGGCGATGGTGGACGAGAACGTCGATCCGCTCGACGCGATCTTGGGCGACGCCGGCAAAACCAACAGCACGGTGCGCAAGGTCGCCGAAACGGTGAGCCGCGAGAATCTGGTGCTCGTGCAGACGCCGCAGGTGTTCCGCGCCGAACTTCTCCGGCGCGCGTACGCGCAAGGCGACTTGTCATCGACGGACGACGCGGGGTTGGTCGAGCGCCTCGGCGAAGACGTCGCGATCGTCGAGGGCGACGCCCGAAACATCAAGATCACGCGCCGGAGCGACACGTCGCTGGCCCGCGCGATCCTCGGGGCCGGTGGGTCAAAGCACAGAGAGACGCATAAGCGGTTCTAGAGCCACCGGTCAATCGGGTACCGCAAGTACTCGTACCCGAAGATCACAAAAACGTTGTAGAGCGTGTGCGTCACGATGAGCGGCCAGATGCTCCGCCACTTCAAGAACACAGCGCCGTACACCAATCCACCGATGAACGCATCGACGACGCCGAACGATCCATACCAAAGGTGATAGAGACCGAACAGGAACGCCGGTACGACGATCGCCAGAAACGGATTACGAAAAAACGCGGGCGCCACTGCGATCAGGTAACAGCGACACACCAGCTCCTCGTTGAGGCTGTTGATCGCGAGCCCCAGTGTCCCGACGATCACATGAGACACGCCGAAGCTCTCACCGAACGAGTCGGGCGTAGAGCGTGGCCCATGAATCTGAAAGTCTTCCCACCCATCGATCCGCAGGAACGCATCTTGGACCTCACCGATCTTCAGCACGTACCAGATGGCGAAACTGAATACGGTGACTCCGACGCCCAACGCGATGTCGCGGAGAAGCTTCGGCGGAACGATTCCGAAGTCGGACCACTTGAGTTGACCTCGATCCACCGCACGCCACATGAAGTACAGCGTCACGGGTACGACCATCAGCATGTCCGGAACATCCTGATAGATGAGTGCAAACGCGTAGGAACTCGCGGTGCCGCCGCTGGAACCAGACACCCCGAACGCAACGCGCTGATACACGTACAAGCTGACTGAACTTATGACGTGCGGCAGCACACCCACGCATAGGACGATCGCCGTCTCGATGACGAGCGGGCGGCGCCACCACGGGCGTTCTGATTCGATCAACTCGTTCGGCTCGTCGGGTTCGTTCACACCACGACGCTACCAGACGTGTCAATCCACCGGCACGTTGTCGCTGCTCACGATCGCGCGGAACTTCTCGCGGAGCTGACGTGTCACCGGGCCCTCGCCGTCGGAGATGATCGTCTCATCGACCTGCGTCACCGCGATGATCTCGGCGGCCGACCCGGTGAGGAAGATCTCGTCCGCCGCCAGCACGTCGTCGAGCGTCAGACGCTTCTCTGTGCAGTTGATCGAGAGGGCGGGGCAGAGTGTGGACTTGACGAACTCGCGCGTGATGCCGTCGAGCATGCCGACCTCGATGGGCGAGGTGAAGAGTTCGCCGTCCTTGACGACGAAGAGGTTGTCGCCCGTGCACTCCCCGACGTAGCCGTCGGTGGAGAGCATGATCGCTTCGAGGCAGTCGGCGTCGATGGCCTCGACCTTCGCGAGGATGTTGTTGAGGTAGTTGAGGCTCTTGAGCATCGGGTCGAGGCACGCGCTCGGTGTCCGCGGGCGCTTGGCGACGATGATCCGCATGCCGTCCGTGTACATCTCGGGCGGATAAAGCGTGATGGTGTCGGCGATGCAGATGACCGTGGGGCGCTCGCACTTGAAGGGGTTGAGCCCCAGCGTGCCCGCGCCGCGTGTGAAGATCAGGCGGATGTAGCCCTCGGTGATGCCGTTGGCCTCGACGCACTGCTCCATGATCTTCAGGACCTGGTCCTTTGTGTACGGGAAGCCGTCGCCCTGTCGCATCATGTGAAGCGCCTCGGCGTTGCGGAAGATGCGGTCGAGGTGGGACTGGGCCTTGAAGATCGCGCCGTTGTAGACGCGGATGCCTTCGAAGCACCCGTCGCCGTAGAGGAGTCCGTGGTCGAAGACGGAGACCTTCGCCTCGCTCTTTGGCAGCAGCTGGCCGTCGATCCAGACGTACGGGCGGTCGGTTTCGGGCTCGGGGTGCTGCGTGGCGGCGTCGCGACCGACGATGGGGTCGGCGGACTGCGGCGAAGGGGCGGTCGTCATTCGTGTTCCTCCGTGTCGGGTTCGAGGCGTCGTGGGTTCTGGGGACGGGTCCCGCACCGGTCGATCGACGCCCGCCGGGCGCTCCGGCTCGGCATCCGGATTATACGAGCCCGGGATGGGCTGGGTGTGCTGCCTCATCTGTTGTCACCGAAGATTCCGTGGCAAAACAGAGTTTCAACGCAGAATCTACGGGTAACACCCACAAAAAACTTCGATGTTTCGACAAACACCACCCCTTGCCCCGCGAGAGACAAGTCGGGAAGATCGTGGAGATGCACCGATCCGCTCGCACGAGCTTCACCATCTTCTCAACCGCCCTGTGCGCGTGGGGTTGCTCGCTCACGCCGACGGCGGCGACGCCCGACCCACCGCCGGACTTCTCGATCGCCGTCACGGTACTCGCACCGCCCTCGAACGACGCGCCCGGCGTGCCGATCTCGGCGAGGCCGATGCGCCTGCTGCTCGAGCCCGACGGGTCGCTCCGCGCCGGCGTGGGACCGGGCGCGGACCTCGACACCTATCCCGAGCGCGTGCGCACGCTCACCGCCGATCAGGTGAGCGAGGCGTACAAACTGGCGCTCGACGAAGGGCTGCTCGACCCGGCCAACCCGGATCGGCGTGAGGGCAACCCGCGCGAATCGACCGATCGGCGAGGCGGTATCACTCACGTCGTCGAGATCCGCGCGCATACGGACCGCTGGTATGTCTTGTTGGATGGTGGCGACGACCGCGCCTCGACGCCGATGGTCGAGCGGCTTGCTGAGTGGTCGTACCTCAGAGAGTGAACGGAGCCCGCCGATGAAAACGCTCGCTCCAACCTGCTTTACCGTGTGCCTTCTTGTCGGTACTGCCAGCGCGCAGCAGACGCAGGTCTTCAACGTGGTTCCTAACGGCATCCACGAATCAACCGTCCCGAGATTCCCAGACGTGCGTGATCGCGACCTGCTGTACCGCCCGGACGTCGATCACGCGTACACCCGTGACCTGCTCTTCCGACCCGAGATCGATGCTTCGCGCGTTCTCCGCGTCGAGCCGGACTACACGAGCACGCGGATCGCGCATCGCATGAACCTGTCGAGGTTCCTCGTCGGGATTCAAGAGGGTGGCTTCGACCCGCAGACCGGCAACTTCGATCGCCCGATGCTCGTCCTAGACTCGCCCGATGAGTCAGGAAACCCCATCGACAAGTAACCCGATCGTCGGCATCGACCTCGGCACCACGAACTCGCTCGTCGCGATCGCCGACGAGAGCGGCCCGCGCGTGCTGACCTCGAACGAGTGCGAACGCGTGATGCCCTCCGCCGTGCGCTACGCGCACGACGGCAGCGTCGAAGCGATCGGCACGGGTGCTCGCAGCGGTGCAATCGAGCATCCCGAATCCACGATCACCTCCGTCAAACGCCTCATGGGTCGCTCGCTCGCGGACTTCGGGGCGTCCGGCTCGCGGGCGGCGTATCGCGTGGTCGAGGGCGCGCACGGGCAGGCTCGCGTCGCGCTGCCGGGTGGGGTCGAGAAGTCGCCGCAGGAGGTTTCGGCAGACATCCTGCGCGCGCTGCGGGAACGCGCGAGTGCCGCGCTCGGCACGGACGTGTCGCGCGCCGTCGTGACAGTTCCAGCGTACTTCGACGATGCGCAGCGCCAGGCGACGCGCGACGCGGGTCGCCTCGCCGGCCTCGACGTGGTGCGCGTGGTCAACGAGCCCACCGCCGCCGCGCTGGCGTACGGCATCGGGCTGGCGAGCGGCGCGCACGAAGAAACCATCGCGGTCTACGACTTCGGGGGTGGGACGTTCGACGTTTCCATCCTGCACGTCACGCCCGCGAACGAAGACGACGACGAGACCGGGTACTTCGAGGTCGTGTCCACGGCCGGCGACACGCACCTGGGCGGGGACGACATCGATCACGCCATCATCGATCACGTGCTGCACGACGGCGCGGGGCTGAGCGCGGACGACGCGAACTCGCTCACGCCCGCGGCGAGGCAGGCGCTGCGCTCGATGGCCGAGCGATCGAAAATCGCGCTCTCTTCGCAGGATTCGGTGGATATCTCGATCGATCTCGGCGCGCGCACGATCACGCACACACTGACGCGCGAGACGCTCGAGTCGCTCATGCGCCCGATCGTCGATCGCACGCTGGAGGCGTGCCGGCGTGCGCTGCGCGATGCAAAACTGGACGCCGACGCGATCGATCGCGTGGTAATGGTTGGCGGCTCGACGCGCATCCCGCTCGTGCGCACCGCGGTGAGCGACTTCTTCGGACGCGAGGCGTACACCGCGCTCGACCCGGACGAGGTCGTCGCGATGGGCGCCGCAGTACAGGCGTCGATCCTCGCCGGGACGCGGCGCGATGCGCTGCTGCTCGACGTGATCCCCCTCTCGCTCGGGATCGAGACGGTCGGCGGCGCGGTCGCGAAGATCGTCTATCGCAACTCATCCGTTCCGGCGCGCGCGACAGAGATGTTCTCGACCAGCGTGGACGGGCAGACCTCGATCAAGCTCCACGTGCTGCAGGGTGAGCGCGAGATGGTCGAAGATTGCCGATCGCTCGGCGAGTTTCATCTCGCGGGCGTGCCGCCGATGCCCGCGGGCGTGCCGCAGATAGAGGTCGAGTTCCTCGTCGATGCCAACGGCGTGCTCCGCGTGGGCGCGGCGGAGCGGCGATCGGGTAAGCGCGCGTCCATCCAGATCGTGCCCAACCACGGGCTCTCGCAAGAGGAGATCGAACGCATCGAGGCGGAATCCATCGAGCACGCGCGCGACGACATGACGCGCCACCGCGTGGCGGACCTCGTGACGAACACGAAGCTCGATCTCAAGTGGATCGGCGAGGCGCTCGACCGCGTGCGCGACATCGTCGATGCGGGCGTGGTCGAGAAACTCGACACGCTCACCGCGGAACTGCGATCGATGATCGAGGCCGGCAAACGGGACTGGCGATCGGTCGATGCCGACCGCTTCCACGCGCTCAAGCAGCAGCTGGACGAGGCAAGCGTGACGGTACACGAGGCCTCGATCACCAAGTCTCTTCAAGAAGACGAAGCGAACGCGAAACCGTCGTGATCAGGCGGGCAGGGCGGCCTGCACGGCGGCGATGAGCTCGGGGTCGCTCGGGCTCGTGCGCGCACCGAACTTCTTGATGACCTGTCCGTCGGTCCCGATGAGCCACTTGGTGAAGTTCCAGCCCGGCGCACCGCCGTTGGGATCGGGCGTGGCGCCGAGGCGTCGGTAGAGTTCGTGCGCGTCGTCGCCTTTGACGCTGATCTTCTCGAACATGGGGAAAGTGACGTCGAACGTGCTGGTGCAGAACTCGGCGATTTCTTCGTTTGTGCCCGGCTCCTGGCCCATGAAGTTGTTGGCGGGGAACCCGAGCACGACGAAGCCGCTGTCCTTGTTCGCGCGATAGAGCGCTTCGAGCCCCTCGTACTGCGGGGTCAACCCGCACTTGCTCGCGACGTTGACGACGAGCACCGCCTTGCCGGCGTAGGTCTCGGCGAGGTTCTCCGGAGTCCCGTCGATGCGGTTCATGGTGATGTCGAGCACCTGTTTCTCCGGGCTGTCGGGCGCGGGGTTGTCGCCAGGGTTCAGGAGGTGCGAGACGCCGAGGCCCGCGACGATGCCCGCGGCGAGCGCGGCGATCCCCGCGACTTTCCCTTGTGTGCCACAGCGTCCGAACATGCAGAGCATGGTTGCCTCCTCACGTGCGATGTACCGGCATTCGACAGATCCGCTGCGGCGGATGCTCAGTTCCAGGTGACCCCGCGCGGCGCCTCGGGGTCGTGCTGCAGGCGTGCGCGCCGCACGAGCCGACGGAGCCTCGCCAGCTCGCCCTCCACGATGCGCGCGCGGCACGTGACGTCGCCCTCGGCAAGGATGTCGTACTGCACACGCGGCTCGTCGATCACGCTGAACGCCAGCAGCTCGATGAGCGCGCTCGTCGGGATGTCGCGTTCTTCGACCTCGTCCGGCACGCCGTGCACGCTGGCCAGCTCCGAGAGCTCGCGCGACTGCAACAGGTCGAGGATGCGTTCGCGCGCGGGCTGCAGCGCCTCGTCCGGGACCTGCGGCGCTTCGAGCGGCTCGAGCTGCGCCATGCGGTACAGGCGCTCCCCCTCGGGGAGCAGTTCATCGATCACACGCGCCCGGCAGACGCCCTGCAGCAGCACCTTGTACGTGCCGTCCGGGCCTTTGGCGTGCTGTGCGATCTGCCCGACACAGACCGCGCGTTCGATCGCCGGCGCACCCTCGGTCGAGTCGGGCCAGGCGCTGTCGCGGTAGACCGCCATCGCGATCTGGCCCGCGGCGTCGAGTACCTCGGTCACCATCTGGCGGTAGCGCGCCTCGAAGATGTACAGGGGCGCCACCGCGTGCGGGAGCAGCGTGACGCGATCGAGCGGGAAGATCGGGAACGGTCGCCCGAAGTTCACCTGCACGGTCTCTTGTGAACCCTCGTCCATCGCACAACTCTAGGCGTGCGCCGGCGCGTGGGGATCAGCCCTGCGCGGGCTTGAGCGGGTCGGGGCGGTAGAGCTTGGTCCCGAGCGACCACTGCTTTTCGGTGAAGTTTCCGCCGAGGTCGGCGCGCTTCGACTTGCTGCCGCGGGTCATCGCCAGGGCGATGTGGGTCTTGGCGTCGAGGTCGTCGAGGTGGCTGATGAGGATGGCCTCAGGGGTGGAGGGCACCTTCGCCGCGCCGTACTCGGGGATCCCGTGGTGCGACAGGATGATGTGCTGCAGCACGGTGATGGCGCCGGCGGGGAAGCGGACGCCCGCGGAGCGCATGACCTGCTGCGACTTGTCGTGCAGCATGATCGCACCCTCGACGATGTGCCCGATGAGTTCCCCGCGATCGGTGTAGGCAAAGGCCCCGTCCCACGAGAGCTCGCGTGTCTTGCCGAGGTCGTGCAGGAAGAGCCCGAGCATCACGAGGTCGCGGTTGATATCCGGGTAGTTCGGGCACACCGCGTGGGCGAGGTTCATCAGGCTCAGCGTGTGCTCGAGCAGCCCGCCGATGTACGCGTGGTGCATCATCTTGGCGGCCGGCGCGGTCTTGAACTCTGCCATAAGCTGCGCGTCATCGAGGTACGCCTGCGCGAGCGCCTTGATCGCCGGGTGCTCGAGCGAATCGATGTGCGCGAGCACCTCCCGGAACATCTCGTCGATCGGGCGCTCGGCAGCGGGCATCAGCTCAACGAGCTGGTCACCCGTCGGCTCGTGCGGGTCGATCTCGTGGATGATGAGCTGGATCTCGCCCTGGTAGGGCTGCGTCTCGCCGCGCGCGTACACGAAGCCGTCGGTCGGGAGCCGCCGGAATACCTGCTCGGAGATGTTCCACATGCGCCCCGGCGCTTCGCCCGACTGATCGCCGAGCAGGCACTTGAGGTAGGGCTTGTCGGTGCGCGTGCGCCCGAGCTGCGCGTTCGCGATGCGGAACGCGCCCTCGAAGAGCTCGCTCGCGCTGAAGTCACGGATCATCCTGCGCCCGCTGGATGCGGACGTGTCGGCTGCGTGCGCCGTCGTCATCGCCGATGCTTCCCCACTGCTCTCGCTCGCGGACCCGTCCGCCTGACTCTGGAAGAGACTCATGAACGCAGAGCGTAGCCGGATCGAGGCGTGTCGCCTACCTCGGCGCGTGAGATCGGCGCTCAGGTCCCGTGTGACCCCCGCCGCGTCCGTAAATGGGCTTGCCACGCTCGGGGCAGGTCACCCCGGACGTGCCTCGCAGGTCGTAGCCGCAAAACTGGCATTGGTGCCCGAGGCGAGTCTCCGCTCCCAAACCGTCGACTCGCAAGCGCGTCGCGAGTGCAACAACAAGCGACGCCGGGATCGCGATCGCACCGACGAGCAGGCCAGCAACGATCCCGCTGTAGAAGCAGGTCACAAGGACCAGCAAAGCAACATCCCACCAGTCGCTGACCCGCGACCACGGATAGCTGTACACATCGACCCTCATGTAGATCGCGGCGACGGTAAAGCCGATCAAAAGGACGATGGCGTAGATGGGGTGCATCGTGCGAGCGAACCGTCTCGTGATCGCACGCTCATGCGCTCGGCGTTGATCGATCAGCTCGCTCACCGCTGCCCCTCACGCGCCCGGCGCACCTCTTCGAGCCGCTCCTTCAGCACGCGTTCGGCCCCGATGTCACTCGGCTCGTAATACCGCTTGCTCACGCCAAGATATGACTGCCCCGTCACGCCGCCGATCGACGTGCGCACGTCCGCGTTGTGGCTGTACTCGTACCCCTCGCCGTGCTTCGCGGAGCCCACGGACTCAGCCTTCGTGCCGTCGCGGATCTCGATGGGCACCTCGACGGCGCGCCCGGCGCGAACGTCCTTGAGCGCCTCATCGATCGCGAGGTACGCGCGGTTGCTCTTCGGTGCCAGCGCCAGATATGTCGCGCACTGGCTCAGCGTGATGCGGCACTCAGGCATGCCGATCCGTTCCGTCAGCGACCACGCGGCATCCGCGATCACGATCGCGCGCGGGTCCGCGTTGCCGATGTCCTCGCTCGCGAGGATCGCCAGCCGGCGCGCGATGAAGCGCGGGTCCTCCCCCGCTTCGAGCATGAGCGCCAGCCAGTACACCGCGGCGTCCGGGTCGCTCCCGCGCACCGACTTGATGAGCGCGCTCGCGTGGTCGTAATGCGCATCGCCAGCGCGGTCGTAGACGATCGCCTTGCGCTGCGCGCTCTGCTCGGCTTCGGCAAGGCCGATCGTCACCGTGCCTTCTTGCGGTGCGCTGAGCACCGCGACTTCCATCGCCGTCAGCGCGCGCCGGGCGTCGCCGTCGCTCATCTCGGCCCAGTGCTCGATCGCTTCATCTGACACGCGCAGGTCGCGTGCGCCGTACCCACGCACGTCGTCGCTGAGCGCCCGGCGCAGCACGCGCACGACGTCCCCATGCTCCAGCGGCTCCAACCGGAAGAGCGTGCTCCGGCTCACGAGCGCCGAGTTCACCGCGAAGAGCGGGTTCTCCGTCGTCGCGCCGATCAGCGTGATCAGACCTCGCTCGACATCTTCGAGCAGCACGTCCTGCTGGCTCTTGCTGAAGCGGTGGATCTCGTCGAGGAAGAGGATCGTGCGGCGCGCCCCCTCCGATTCCTCGATGATCCGGGCCGCCTCGTCCGTGATCTCGCGGATGCGCTTCACGCCGACGCTCGCGGCGTTCTCGCGCACGAACCGACGATCCGTCGCGTGGGCGATGACCTCCGCGAGGGTCGTCTTGCCGGTCCCGGGCGGGCCGTGCAGGAGGATAGAGGTCATCGCGCCGGACTCGATCATCCGTCGCAGGAGGGGTCGGTCGGTCGAGCCGGGCTCGCCCAGCAGGTGGCGCTGCCCGGCGAACTCGTCGAGGGTCCGCGGGCGCATTCGCAGCGCCAGCGGCATGACGCCGGACCTCGCCGATTCGCGCTGACCCGACCAAAGATCGGCCATCCAATCATCGTAGGGTCCGAACGATCGATCGCTCGGTTTCGTACCCTCATCGTGCCGATCACGTGTGGATCGGTCTGAGCCTGACCGGGGAGAACACTTCTATGTGCGGCATCGTCGCGTACATCGGCAACAAGCCCGCCAAGTCCCTCCTGCTCGAGGGGCTCAAACGCCTCGAATATCGGGGCTACGACTCCGCGGGGCTCGCGATCATCAACGGCGGCATCAACGTCTGCAAAGCCGTCGGTCGCGTCGCCAACCTCGAAGCCGCGGTCGAGAGCCAGACGCACGGCTTCGACGGGAGCGTCGGCATCGCCCACACCCGCTGGGCCACGCACGGCGCCGTCACTGAGCACAACGCGCACCCCCATATCGACGACCGCAACGGCATCGCGCTGATCCACAACGGGATCATCGAGAACTACGACGCCGTCAAGCGATACCTCGAGACCAAGGGCCACACCTTCTATTCCGAGACCGATACCGAGGTGCTCACCAAGTTGATCGGCGAGCTGTACGACCCGGAGGGCGGCGTCGATCTCGAAAAGGCCGTCCAGACCGCGCTCAAAGAGGTCACCGGCGCCTACGCCATCTGCGTGATCTCCGAGCGCGAGCCCGACACGCTCGTCGCGGCGCGCAAGGGCTCCCCGCTCATCGTCGGCGTCGGTTCGGACGAGTTCGTCGTGGCGTCCGACGCCTCGGCCATCGTCGCGCACACCGCGCAGGCCATTTCGCTCGAGGATTACAACGTCGTGCGCATCCGGCGTGACGGCTTCCGCACCTCCACCGTGGACAACGTCACGGTGACGCCCAAGATCATGCAGCTCGAACTCGAGCTCGACGAGATCGAGCTCGGCTCGTTCCAGCATTACATGCAGAAGGAAATCTTCGAGCAGCCGCAGGCCCTGCGCAACACGCTGCGCGGTCGCCTCGATGAGAATGAAGGCCGCGTCGTGCTCGGCGGCGTGAACAACTTCGCCAAAGAGCTCGTCAAGGCCAGACGCTTCATCTTCACCGCGCAGGGCACGGCGCTGCACGCCGCGATGATCGGGGAGTACCTCATCGAGGACCTCGGCAAGGTCCCGGCAGAAGTCGAGTACGCGAGCGAGTTCCGCTATCGCAACCCGATCATCGAGGACGGGACCGTCGTCGTCGCGGTCAGCCAGTCCGGCGAGACCGCCGACACCCTCAGCGCCCTGCACGAAGCGAAAGACCGCGGCGCGCTCGCGCTGGGCGTGGTCAACGTCGTGGGCTCGACGATCTCGCGCGAGACCGACGCGGGCGTCTACCTGCGCGTCGGCCCGGAGATCGGCGTCGCCTCGACCAAGGCCTTCATGGGACAGGTCGCGGTGCTGACGATGCTCTCGATGTTCGTCGCGCGCCGGCGTTTCATGTCGCCCTCCGACTCGGCGAACCTCATGCGCGAGCTCGACGCGCTGCCCGGCAAGATCGAGCGGATCCTCGACACCGCCGAGCGCATCCGCCAGATCACCGAAAAACACATCCACCGCGAGAACTGGCTCTTCCTGGGTCGCGGGTACAACTACCCGACGGCGCTCGAGGGCGCGCTCAAGCTCAAGGAAATCTCCTACATCCACGCCGAGGGCATGCCCGCGGCCGAGATGAAGCACGGGCCCATCGCGCTCATCGACAAGGGCATGCCCGTGGTCTTTATCGCCAACCAAGGCGCGCAGTACGACAAGGTGCTCTCGAACATCGAAGAGGTGCGCTCGCGCGGCGGGCACGTCATCGCCGTCGCCACCGAGGGCGACACGCGCATCGAAAGGCTCGCCGAGGACGTGATGTACGTCCCCGACTGCCCCGAATGCCTGAGCCCGATGCTCACCGTGGTGCCGCTGCAACTCATCGCGTACCACGCGGCGGTCCTGCGCGGGCACGACGTGGACAAGCCGCGCAACCTCGCCAAGAGCGTGACGGTGGAGTAGCGCTCCTCTTGCGTTCCCGGTGACCGGCGGTATGCTGCCGCGGCACACAGGAATATCGGACGTCCGCGCGCACACGCGGCGTTCCGGAGGAGCCAACCATGAAGTCCGCACCCGCGTTCATCGTCTCTGCTGTCGCTCTGTCCTCGCTCGCCGCGCCGGCGCTCGGCGCCATCATCACGCCCATCACGCAGCTGAACCCGGGCCAGACGCTACCCGGCTCGCTCGAAGCGGACGCGATCTCGCCGCCCGTGGGCGGGCCCATCGGCGCGATCGACGTAGGCGAGTGGTACACGCTCGACGTCGCCGAGCTCACGACCTTCTCCATCGAGGTGCGCCGCCAGACCGAAGCGCTCGACCCCGTGATCTTCGTCTTCCAGGGCAACCCGACCGGGCTCGAGACGTTCACCGAGTTCGCCAGCGGCACACCGACATCGCCCGCCACGCTCACCTTCCTCGGCTCCGCGGATAACGAACTCCCCGCAGACGGTCCCAACGGTGACCCGCGATTCACGTTCACCACGCCGATCGGCGGCGGAGGCATCTACAGCGTGGTCGTCGTCGCCTCGGGTGACAGCGTCGAGGGCGATCGCAACTACCCGTACACCATCGAGGTCGAGGGCGCGCTCCCCGCGCCGGGCACCGCCCTGCTCCTCCTCGCCCCGATCGCGACACGCCGCAAACACTGAGCGATCGCGCGAGATTCGCGCACGCGGATCGCCGATATCTTCTGGCATGCACGCGCCCGCCGGCGAACCCGAGGACCACCACGACATTGCGCACCTGCTCGTCAGTTGCCACGATCGCCGCGGCGTGATCGCCGCCGTTGCGGGGACGGTCGCGGAAGCGGGCGGGAACATCCTCGATGCGCAGCAGCACGCCGACCCAGGCGACGGGCGCTTCTCCATGCGCCTGGCGTTCGAGGAAGTGCGAGACGCCGGCGCCTTCGAGGGGGCGCTCTCATCACTCGCGTCCGAGTTGGGTTTGCGATGGCGTGTGCGCTGGCCCGGGCCGCCGCCGCGCATCGCGATCCTGTGCAGCCGTGAGACCCACTGCCTCGCCGACCTGATGTGGCGCGTATCGATCGGCGAAGTCCGCGCACAGGTCACCCGCGTGATCTCGAACCACGAGGACCCGGGCGCGATGGTGCGGTCGTTTGGCTTCGAGTTCTCGTACGAGCCCGTCTCGCCTGAGACCAAACCCGATCAGGAAGCGCGTGTGCTGAGCACGCTCCAAGCCGACGGCGTCGAGCTCGTGGTCCTCGCGCGGTACATGCAGGTTCTCAGCCCGCGCTTCGTGGACGCGATGCCCGGGCGCATCATCAACATCCACCATTCGTTTCTGCCCGCGTTCGCCGGGGCGCGCCCGTACCACCAGGCGTACGAACGAGGCGTAAAGCTCATCGGCGCCACGGCGCACTACGTCACCGAGGAACTCGACGAGGGCCCCATCGTGGCCCAGCAGACCACGCCGGTCAGCCACCGCGACACCGTGCGCGACATGGTCCGCAAAGGGCGTGATCTCGAACGCGTCGTGCTCGCGCACGCCGTGCGGATGCACCTCGAAGACCGCGTGCTGCTCGACGGGCGACGCACCATCGTCTTCGAGTAATCTCGCGACACATAACCGGAGCCTTTCCCAAGAATCGGCATGGTGCGCGCATGACCGACGAGCCGCGTGACAACGAATCCGTGTACGACCGCCTGGCGCGGCTCGAGTCGATGCTCGAGAGCATGTCGCGGCGGCTCGACTCGCTCGAGCGCGAGCGCCCAACGCGCGCTTCCCTGCCTCCCGCACCGACGCCGCCCTCGAAGGTCGCACCGCCGGCCCCACGAACTCCGGCGCGCATCGAGAAACCCGCCGAGACCGAGACGCTCGATCCACCGCGCCGCGAACGCCCGCCCATCAACTGGGAGCGTTTCGTCGGCGCGCGTGCCTTCGCGGCGGCTGGGAGCCTGATCCTCGTCATCGCCGCGGCGCTCTTCCTCAAACTCGCGTACGACGAAGGCTGGCTCGGTCGCGTGCCCGTCGAGGTCCGCTGCCTGCTCGCCGTCGGCTTCGGCGGGCTGCTCATCGCGCTCGGCGAGGTCATCCGCACGCGCATCAACGCGCTCGCATCGACCGGCCTCAGCGCGAGCGGGCTCGCGATCATTTACGCGACCGTCTTCGCCGCGACGCGCCTCGTCGAACTCATCTCTGTCCCGAGCGGCTTCGTGCTGCTTGCATTGACCGCGGCACTGGGCATTGCGCTCGGCGCGATCGGCAAGCGCGTCTTCCTCGCCTCGCTCTCGCTCATCGGCGCGTATCTCGCGCCGCTCACGATGGCCACGGGCGAACCGTCGCCGGTCTTCTTCCCCGCCTACCTGCTCGCACTCCTGGTCATGGGGCTCACGCTCTCTGGCTGGCTCGGCCCGCCCTACCAGCACCTCCGGCGCCTCGCGTGGTGGGGCACCGTCGTGCTCACCTCGCTGTGGGCGATCGACATGGCGAGCTATCCGCTGAGCGTCGTCGTGTTCGTCCTGCTGGTCTGGCTCGCGACGCATCTCGAGCTCATCGCCTCGTCGCGTTTTTTCGAGAGACTGCGCCCCAGGCAGGCCGCCCGCGCGAAGCACACCACCGCGTTTGTGCGCAGCGAAACCGGCGCCGACGTGCGCGCCTCGCTCAGCGGCTACCTCGGGCTTGACGGCTCGTGGTTGCTTTCCTCCTTCGCCTCGACAACATGGGCCTTCGCCCTCACCGCGCTCGCGTTCCGGGAGATCAGCCCGCAGAGCGACGTCTTCGCACCGCTCCTGCTCTTCGGCGCGAGCCTCGGGCTCGCCTTCGCCTCCTCGCCCAACCCGCCGCGCGTGTGGGGGTCCGAACCCTCCGCGCGCCTCGCGCTCTCGGCGTCGTTGCTCGCGCAATCCGCGGCGCTGCTCCTCGCGATCGTGGCCCTCGGGCTCGGCGGATGGACGCAGCTCACCGCGTGGTTCGCCATCGGCATCGCCGCGGTCGCCGCCGCCCGCTACCTCCGCTTCCCGGCGCTCAACGCCTACGGCATCCTCCTTCTGCTCATCGGCGCGGTCCGCGTTATCACGCTCGACCTGCTTACGTTCTTCGATGAACGCCCCGAACACGTCTTCACCGTCCTGCGCCTCGGCTTCGGCGACTGGAGCGCGCGCTGCGTGACCGCCGCCGCGGCCTTCGCGATCGGCGCGCACCTCCAGAGCGATCGGCCCGCGCGCACCGCGCTGCTCTTCGCCGGCGCGATGTTCTCGTGCCTCGCATTCGCGACGCCGGGCAATCCGCCGCTCGATATCTCGATCGCGTGGGGCGGGCTGGCCCTCGGGGCGATTGCGCTGCACAGGTACCTCGCGCCACGAAGCGGTCTCGACCTGATCGCGCTGCTGATCGCCGGAGCGAGCGCAACCGTCTACTGGATGTCGGGCGAGTTGCAGACGTGGCGCCCGTCCGACGCCGCCCCGCTCGCGATCCCCGTCTTCATCACCGGCGTGAGCCTCTCGATCGTGCTGCTCGCGATCGCGCGCTCCGTGCGCGTACATGCACGACCCTCGGACACGTCTACGCGCGCGCTCGCCCTCGCCGGCATGGGCGCTTCTGGGATCATGCTCTTTGTGCTGACGAGCACCGAGGTGCATCGCTCGGCGGGCGTGCTGCTCCCGGGCGACCCCGCCGCCCGCGACGCCACGCTCTCGATCTGGTGGGCGCTCTACGCGATCGCACTGCTCGTGCTCGGCACGATCCGGCGCGCGCCGGCGCTGCGCTACACCGGGCTGGCGTTGCTCGCGCTCGCGGGCGCGAAGGTCGTGCTCGTGGATCTGGCGACAGTCTCGCCCGTGTGGCGCATCGTGAGCGCCGCGGGTGTCGCGGTGCTGATGCTGGTCGTGGCGATCGCCTACGCCCGCCGAGCCGGCGCGCCGGTACCATCGCGGCCCGAACCGGAGAGCACCGCATGAGCACACCCAAGATCCTCGCCTTCGGCACATCACTGCGCGAAGGCTCGTTCAACCATCGTCTCGCCGAGGCCGCCGCGACCTACGCGCGAGACGCCGGCGCGGGGGTCACCGTTGTTCGTCTGCGTGACTTCCCCATGCCGATCTTCGACGAAGATCTCGAATCGCGCGAGGGCATGCCCGAGCACGCGCAGCGTTTCAAGGACCTGCTCATCGAGCACGACGGGTTCCTGATCTCGAACGCCGAATACAACTCGTCGATGACCGCCGCCTTCAAGAACGCGATCGACTGGGCCAGCCGCCCCAAAGAAGGCGAGCCCCCGCTGCACGCTTTCGCGGGCAAGTGCGCGTCGCTGCTGGGCTGCTCGCCGGGCGGGCTCGGCGGGCTGCGCGTCCTCAGCCACACACGCGACCTGCTGCTCAACATCCGTGTCAACGTGCTGGGCAACCAGTACGCGCTCAGCAACGCGGGCGAGGCCTTCAACGACGACGGCACACTCGCGCGCGACAAAGACATCAAGGCCGTCTCCAAGAACGCGCGCGAACTCGCCGAGGTCCTCATCGCTCTCAAGCGCTGAGCGGCTTGCCCGTCAGCGCGTACCACGGCTTGATCGAGCACATCGGCACGCGCAGCAGCGGCCACAGCGCGCACACTGCACGCGGGCGCATGAGCGTCTCCGCCGCGACCCTGCACGCCGGGATCCGCCAGCGCACGCGCGCTCGGTACGCGTTGCGCACGGCTCGCTGCGAACGCGTGAGGTCATCGACCTCGAGCGTGCGCGCGACGAGGTCCCCGCTCCACAGCGCGAGCCCGATGCCCTCGCCCCCGACCGGCTCGACAGCCGCCGCCGCGTTCCCAACGCGGAACGAACGCGCATCGCCCGGCGCGATGTACCGGCCGCCCGCGACGCCGCACGAGAGCCACTCGTCCGTGCGCCATGATGGGTCGTACGCCGGCCACAGCGCGCGCAGCAGCGCATCGCCGTCGCCCCTGTGCGCCTTGACGACCCCACTCTGCGCAACGAGCGCCACGGTCGCGCCGCCACCTTCCACGCCGACCGAACCGATGTACGCGCCGCGTGCGCTGCGCATGCGCAGGCCGTGGATGCGCGCTCGCGTGTTGTCCAGGTGGCACTTCATCCCGACGACACCGCTTCGCATGGGCGTGTTGCGCGCCGGGTCGTGCGTGCCCTTGCCGTCGGCGTGGATCACGACCTTCGCCTCGACCGCGTCGCCCGAGACAATCGCGCGCACACGCGCGCTCGGTGCTTCCGGATACTCGACCCGCTCAACGCGCGCCGGCTGTCGTACGGGCACGCCGAGCGCGCGCGCTTCGTCGAGCAGCGCGTCATCGAGCGTGCGCCGGCTCAGCACCCATCCCGGTGCGGGCATCGACCACTCGACGGCGCGCTCGCCCTCCTCGATCACGAACGTCCGCACGCGCTGCGCGCCGAGTTCCGCCAGGCGATCCGTCGGCAGCAGCGACTCAAGCACACCCGTCGCCGCGGGGCTGACGAACTCGCCGCACACCTTCGCACGCGGGAACGCCTTGCCCTCAACGAGCGCGACCCCGAACCCTCGCTTGGCGAGCCCGATGGCCGCCGCGCACCCCGCGGGGCCCGCACCGATGACGAGGACGTCAACCATCACGACCACGACTCGCGCTTCTCGCCGGCGAGCACGAATCGGTGATGCAGGACATTCCACGAATACTCGGCGTACGTGATGTCCACGCGCTTGGCGAGATCGAGCGTCTCGCGCCTGGTGAACCCCTTGTCCACGCTGACCACCGCGTCGTGGCGGATGATCTCGGGCTGCCCGAGCGTCATCAGTCGGATCGCCGCGCGCCCGATCGGCGTGCGCACGAGATCGTTCCAGATCACGCCCGCGCGCGCGAGACGGTCCATCACGCGCAGCACCGTCATCACGCCGAGATCGTTGAGATGGTGCAGAAACAGCCCGGCGTGCGCGTAGTCGAACGAGCCGGGCTCAAAGCGATCGGTGATCGTCGTTGCATCGCCTTGCACGAGCGTGATGCGCCCGTCATGGAGCGCCTCCTCGCCGAGCGTCTCGGTGACGTGCGCGCGCGCGAAGTCGAGCGTCATCGCGTGGTTGTCCACGGCGGTGACGCGCAGATCGAAGCCGCTCGCGCTCGCCCACGCAACCGCCTCGACTGGCAGATCCGCCGAGCCCGTGCCGAGATCGATCATCGTGACGGGGCGATCGGTCGGCCAGCGTTTCGACCACTTCCTGAAGCGGTCGAGGATCGCCGACACCCCGCCGAGCCGCTTGTTCACCGCGCGAATGTAGACGAGCGACCGCGCGAGGTCGTCGCGATCGACATCGGGCTCGTCCATGTATTCCGACAGGTGAACGGCGCGGGGCATCAGCCGCCCTGACCCTCGGCGAGTTCGTCATGCTCGGGCTCGTCGAGTTGGATGCGCGAGACGTTGACGCGCAGCTCCGTGCGCAGCACCTCGACCGCGTCGTGCGTAAGCGTGCGCCCGCGGCGCGTGCGCGCCAGCAGCCCCGCCTGCAGAAGGAAAGGCTCGACCACGTCTTCGAGCGTGCCGGCGTCCTCGCCCATCGTCGCGGCAACGGCCTCGAGCCCCACGGGACCGCCGCGATACGTCGTCGCGATCGTGGTCATGTAGCGCCGGTCGAGATCATCGAGCCCGCGCCGGTCCACGCCTTCGAGCGCGAGCGCCTCGTCCACGCTTCTTGGCGAGACCTCGCCGCCGGCGCGCACCTGCGCATAGTCTCGCACCCGTCGCAGCAAGCGGTTCGCGATGCGCGGCGTGCCGCGAGACCGACGCGCGATCGAGTGCAGCGCGTCGTGCTCGGCGGGCACACTGAGCAATCCCGCGCTGCGCGCGAGGATGCGCAGCAGGTCGTCCGCGGGGTAGTAGCGCAGGGCGTGCGTGATGCCGAAGCGCGAGCGCAGCGGGGCGCTGAGCAGGCCTGCGCGGGTCGTCGCGCCGATGAGCGTGAAGGGCTTGAGCGTGAGGCTGACGGTCTGCGCGTGCATACCGGTGTCGATGGCGACGTCGATGCGCCCGTCCTCCATCGCGGGGTAGATGAACTCCTCGACTGGGGCGGGCATGCGGTGGATCTCGTCGATGAAGATGACGTCGTTGGCCTCGACCTTGGTAAGCAGGCCCACGAGGTCGCTGCCGCGCGTGAGCGCGGGCCCGCTGGTGACGTGGACCTTGCTGCCCATCTCGCGGGCGATGACGTGCGCGATGGTCGTCTTGCCCAGCCCCGGCGGGCCGTGCAGCAGGACGTGGTCGAGCGACTCCGTGCGTGCGCGCGCCGCTTCGATGGCGATGCGCAGGCGTTCGACAAGGTCCGCCTGCCCGACGTACTCGTCGAGCGATTCCGGTCGCAGCGCGGCGTTGGCGGTCTCCTCGGCGGGCGAGGCGGGCTCCGGCGCGATCCATCGTTGCGTGGCCATGCGTGCGTCCGTGCGTGGTCCGGGCCTCATGCCGGGACACCCAAGCATACACCGTGCGTTGTGACCGCCCCCCCGTCCCGCTAGTCTCTCGCCCCCACCTTCCCGCGCCGCGGTCCCGGCGCGATGGAGCACGCCATGCCCGGATGGAGCCATAGACTGCTTCGCAGCGGCGAGTTCCGCCTCGACGCCGGCGCCATGTTCGGCATGATCCCGCGCGTCGTCTGGACCAAGTGGCTCCAGCCCGACGAGCACAACCGGATGACCCTGCAGCAGAACTCCCTGCTGCTCGAGCGGGACGACCGCCTCGTCCTGATCGAGGTCGGCATCGGGGACAAGATGAGCGAGAAGGAACGCTCGCTCTACGCGCAGGACACCCGCACGATCCGCGACGCGCTGCACGAGGCCGACTGCTCACCCGAGGACATCGACGCGGTGGTCCTCACGCACCTGCACTTCGATCACGCGGGCGGGCTGACACACGTCGATGGCGACGGCAAGACGGTGCCGACGTTCCCGAACGCCGAGGTCATCGTGCAGCAGCGTGAGTGGGACGACGCGATCGCCAACCGATCGACGATGCACAAGACATACCTGCCGAGCCACCTGACGCCGGAGATCGCCGAGCGTCTCACGCTGGTGGAGGGCGAGGAGGAGATCATGCCGGGGATGTGGGTGATCCCGACACCCGGGCACACGTGGGGGCAGCAGTGCATCGCGTTCGAGGACGACCGCTCGGACGCGCACACGCCGCGGCACACGTGCTTCGTGAGCGACGTGATGCCGACGCACTGGCACAACCGCCCGACGAGCAACATGGCGTACGACGTGGAGCCGTACACCAGCATGCAGAGCCGGGTGGAACTGCTCCGACGTGCGAGCGAGGGCGCGTGGCGCCTCGCGTTGGTGCACGAGCCGGGCGAGGCGCTGCGGGTGCCGGTCGCGGACGAGAAGCGCCAGGGCGAGTACGTGCTCGAGCCCGCGGGCTGAGCGCGCGTCGCTATGATCTGTCGGTGAGCGACGCCCGCACACAGCCCGAACCGCATCAGCAGGCCGACACGGACGCGCCGCAGGACCTCGACGCACCGCCCGTCGCCGACGAAGGCGAGCGCGAGCCGCTGCGTCACCCGGAGCGCCCGAAGCGGAAGATGACGCTCTTCGAGCGCGCCGAGGCCTTCGTGAGCAAGCTCAGCACGCGGAACAACTTCTGGCACAAGGTCTGCTCGTTCATCTGGCTGCCCTACGCGTTCCGCAGCGGCATCGTGATGCGCCCCATCGACGACAACACCTTCACCGCGGTGCTGCCGTTCACCCGTTTCAACAAGAACTGGTACAACGCGATGGCCGGCGCGGCGCTGCTCGCCAACAGCGAGATCGCCGGCGGGATGTACCTCTTCAAAGCCGTCGGTCGCGACTACACCGTCGTCTGCAAGGAGCTCACCTACCGCTTCCTCCGCCCGTGCTACGGCCCCGCGGTCTACCGCTGCCGCATGATGGAACCCGTCGAAGAGAAGATGGCGACCGGCGGCGAGTTCAACCTTGAAGTCCAGCTCGACATCTTCCAAGGGCTCGGCAAGCCCGGTCAGGCCGAGAAACGCGTCGGACGCTGCAAGGCGACGTTCCACGTCACACCCAAAGATCAGGCCAAGGCGCGCAAGAAGCGTGAAACGCCCAAGCCGAGGGATCCCAATCAGGATTCGGCGGACCCGTCGAAGAGCCCTGATCAGCAGGCGAACCACGCGGCATGAGCGAGCATCAACCCAGCGACCGGCCACCCAGCCGCCACCCGCTCGCGCTGTTGTCGTGGGCGGTCTACCTGGGCTGCTCGTGGACGTGGCTGATCGGGATGCTGCTGCCGCTGTACCTCGCGCGCGACTTCGGCGCATGGTCGTGGCTGGTCTTCGCGGTCCCGAATGTGCTCGGCGCCGCGAGCGTCGCGTGGTTCTTCTCGCGCCCGGCGAGCAGCGAGTCCTTCGAGGCTCGCCACCCGGTGCTGCTGCGGTGGTTCAGCATCTGGACGCTGGTCTTCCACGCGTCGGTGCTGGGCCGGCTCCTCGCGTGGTACGCCAACCTCTTCATTGGAAACAACGCGCTCGCCGGGCTCGCGCAGGCGACCGCGCTGCTGCTGCTGGCGCTGCTCGTGGTCGGCCTCGCGCGTCTCGGCAGGAACGGGCTCTTCGTGAGCGCGTGGATCACGCTGCTCCTCTCGCTCGGCGCGATCGCGGCGCACGCGTCGGTGTGGCCCGGCGCGGGCCCGCTCAGCATCCCCTCCGCTGACGGCGCGTTCGGGCGGCTCGACCTCGCCTTCGCCGCCCCCGCCATCATCCTCGGCTTCCTCGCCTGCCCGCACCTCGATCTCACCATCCATCGTGTGCGTCGCGACATCGCCACGCCCGCCCGATCCAAGATCGCCTTCGCGATCGGCTTCGGCGTCGTCTTCCTCGCGATGATCTCGCTCACGCTGCTCTACGCCGGCGGCATCCTCAGGGGTCTCATCCCCGAGTACCTCGTCATCCACTTCGCGGTCCAGACCGTCTTCACCAGCGCGCTGCACTGGCGCGAACTCGCCCACCGGCGAACCAGCCCCGCGCCTTCACGCTGGTGGCTCGCGCTGCTCGTCTTCGGCGTCGCCTCCGGCGGGCTGATCTTCGCGGGCGACTCATTCATCGATAACCGCGCCTGGTACGCGATCGCCTACGAAACCCTCATCACCCCCTACGCCCTCGTGTTCCCGGCATACCTCTGGACGCGCGTCGTCATCGGCGAGAAGTTCCGCCTTCTCACGCGCGCACAGTCCAGGCACGTCTGGTGGATCAGCGCGCTGATCGCCGCCCCCGGCTTCGCCTACGGGTATCTGTGGCAGGAGTTCGTCTGGCTCGCCGCCGGCACCGGCGTGCTGCTGGTGTTGCCGGTGCTCATCGGGTTGGTGTCCGGGCGAGCCGCGACTGCCGGAGAGCACGAATCACCCTCGTGAGACCGATCACCCGCTTCCTCACGGGCGCGGCCCGCTGCGGCGTGCCGGGCGCCGAGTGAACCCCTAGAATCACCGCTCTTTCGAACCGCTCAGAACCTGCTCCGACGGACCCACTTCACCGATGCCTGACGACCCCAACGCGCAGCCGCCCACCCCGCCCGAAGACGCCGTGATCGACACCGGCATCGGCGCGGTCGTCGATCTCGAGATCATCGACGAACTCAAGGATTCCTACCTCACCTACGCGATGAGCACGATCATGGATCGTGCGCTCCCCGACGTGCGCGACGGGCTCAAGCCATCACAGCGGCGCATCCTCGTCGCGATGCACGATCTCAACCTGCGCCCGGGACGCAAGCACCTCAAGTGCGCGAAGATCTGCGGCGACACCTCGGGCAACTACCACCCGCACGGCGAGTCGGTCATCTACCCCACCCTCGTCGGGCTCGCGCAGCCGTGGAAGATGAGCGTCCGCCTCGTCGATCCGCAGGGCAACTTCGGCTCCATCGACGGCGACCCCCCCGCCGCGATGCGATACACCGAAGCGCGCATGCACCACGCCGCCGTGGACATGCTCGAGGACATCAAGCTCGACACCGTTGACTTCCAGGCCAACTACGATGACCGCCTGCAAGAGCCCGCCGTGCTCCCGGGCAAGTTCCCGCACCTGCTGATCAACGGGGGCATCGGGATCGCGGTCGGCATGGCGACCAGCCTCCTGCCGCACAACCCCACCGAGGTCTTCGACGCGATCATCCGTGTGCTCGACGAACCCGACGTCGAGATCAAGGAACTGATGGAAATCGTCCCCGGTCCCGACTTCCCCACCGGGGGTGTCATCCGCGGACGCCGCGGCATCGCCGAGGGCTACGCCACCGGGCGCGGGCGCCTCAAGGTGCAGGGCAAGGTCCACGTCGAGGACCTCAAGAACAACAAGCAGCAGATCGTCATCGATCAGATCCCCTACCAGCTCATCCAGGAGACGCTGGTCAGCCGCATCGTCACCGCGGTGGGCGACGGGCGCATCAAGGACATCGTCGATGTGCGCAACGAATCGGGGCGCAGCGCGCAGACGCGCGTCGTCTGCGAGTTGCGCCGTGGTGCCGACCCGGCGGTTGTCGAGAACCAGCTCTACCAGTTCACCCCGCTGCGTTCGACGATCAGCATGATGAACATCGCGCTGGTCAACCGCCAGCCACGCACGCTCTCGCTCAAAGAGATCATCGATCACTACATCGCGCACCGGGTCGATGTGATCGAACGCCGGACGCGTCACCTGCTGCACGAGGCCAAGAAGCGCGCCCACGTGCTCGAAGGCCTGATCTACGCGGTGTGTGATATCGACGAGGTGATCCGCATCATCCGCGGCAGCCGCACGCGTGAAGAGGCGATCAACGCGCTCGCCGCGCGCCGCTTCCGCATCCCACCGAGCCACGAGCACGCCCCGAAGATCCCCGAGCGTCTGATGCGCATCGCGGGCACGGACGAGGGTGCGCTGCTGACGCGCGTGCAGGCCGAGGCGATCGGCGCGATGCGTCTGATCCAGCTCGTCGGCCTCGAGATCGAGAAGCTCACCGCCGACTACCGCGCGATCGTCGAGCAGATCGAGGACTACGAGGACATCCTCGCCAGGCCCGAGCGCGTGATCTCGATGATCCGCGAGGACTGCGTCGAGATGCGCAGCCGCTACGGGCGCGAACGCCGCACCGTCATCGAGGAAGACGACGGCGACATCGACATCGCCGAGCTCATCCGCGAGGAGGACGTCGCCGTCACTATCACCCACGAGGGCTGGGTCAAGCGCACGCCGGTCTCGGTGTACCGCGAGCAGGGTCGCGGCGGATCGGGCGTCCGCGGCGCCGCCGAGTCGCGCGAGGGCGACTTCATCGAGCACGTCTTCGTCGCCTCGACCCACGACGACCTGCTCTGCTTCACGAGCAACGGGCGCGTCTTCAAGGTCAAGGTCTACGAGGTCCCCGAGGGCACGCGCACCAGCAAGGGGCGCTCGATCCGAAACCTCATCGAGATGAAGCCCGGCGAACGCGCCGTGAAGTTCATGCCCATCCACGACTTCGAACGCACCGAAGACTTCCTCGTCTTCGCCACCGCATCCGGCAAGGTCAAACGCACCAGCCTCAAGCTCTACCAGAACGTCAACCGCAGCGGGCTCATCGCGATCGACGTCCGCGACGGCGACGAGCTCGTCGGCGTCACCTACACCGACGGCGACGACCACCTCATCCTCGTCACCGCCTCGGGCATGTCCATCCGCTTCAAGGAATCGGACGCCCGCGCCATGGGGCGCGGCGCCGCGGGCGTCAAGGGCATCAACCTCGCGAGCGACGACACCGTCGTCTCCCTCGTCCGCGTGCCCATGGCCAGCGAGGACGACACCTACGCCGAGGACCCCGAACTCGCGCTGCTGACCCTCACCGAGCACGGCTACGGCAAGTGCACGAACCTCCGCGAGTACCTCGTCGCCTCGGGCGAAGGTGACGACGTCACGCATCGCCCGCAGTCCCGCGGCGGCAAGGGGCGCATCGACATCCGCACCACCACGCGCAACGGGCGCGTCGTCGTCGCGCACGCGCTGGCGCAGGGCGAGGGCGTTGTGCTCGTCACCGAGAAGGGCCAGCTCACACGCATCCCGGGCGACTCCATCAGCCGCATCGGACGAGCGACACAGGGTGTGCGGATCGTCCGCCTCAAGAGCGGGGATCGCCTCGTCGCGGCGGCCATCGTCCCGCCCGGGCAGGAGTCCGACGTCAAGGAAGAAGCGCCCGCCGAGACCGAATGAGCGCGCCGCCCGCGCCGTCTGCTACAGTCCACACCCGGCGGTCAACAAACCCACCGCCCCTGCGGAGCGAGCCATGGCGACGGAGTGGTCGAACGAGATCGTGATCTGTGACCTCGCGGACGAGCCCGAGCTCTCCGACGAACTGAACGATCTGTACAACCGCCTCCGCGAAGCCGCGAACGAGGGCTGCCCGAGCGTGGTGCTCAACCTCACGTCGGTGACCTACGTGAACTCCTCGAACATCGCCCAGTTCCTTCGCGTGCGCCGCACGCTGATGGAAAACGGCAAGGAGATGCGCATGTGCGCCGTCCCCGACCCGGTCTGGTCGATCTTCCTGCTCACCGGGCTCGACAAGGTCTTCGTCTTCGCGCCCGACAAGGCCACGGCGATCGCCTCGCTGCAGATCGACTGACCCGCCCGTGCAGCCGCACGAGCCCACGCCGGTACCGCACTCCGTGACCGGCATCGCCGCCAATCCGGACGCCGTCCCCGACTCCACCTCCCTCGCGAGCGTGCAGAACGTCTGCGCCTTCGAGAAGGTCCGCAAGGTCTACTACAAGCCCGACGGCAGCGTCCTCGTCGAAGCGCTCCGCGGCGTGGACTTCGATGTCCCCGCCGGGCAGTACCTCGCCATCATGGGCCCCTCCGGCTCGGGCAAGTCCACGATGATGAATATCCTCGGCTGCCTCGACCGCCCCAGCGACGGCGCGTACTTCCTCGACGGGCAGGACGTCGCCAACATGGAGGACGAAGCACTCAGCCGCTACCGCGGGCGCAAGATCGGCTTCGTCTTCCAGTCCTTCAACCTCATCAGCGCGCTGACGATCGAAGAGAACGTCGCCGTCCCGCTCTTCTACCAGCAGATCCCCAAGAGCGAACGAACGCGACGAGCCCAAGAGAAGCTCGAGCTCGTCGGGCTCGGCGACCGCATGGGCCACCGCCCCAACGAACTCTCCGGCGGGCAGCAGCAGCGCGCCGCCATCGCCCGCGCCCTCGTCACCGACCCCGTGGTCCTCATGGCCGACGAGCCCACCGGGAACCTCGACTCGCGCACCGGCGAGGCGATCCTCCAGACCTTCGAGGCCCTCCACCAGGAAGGCATGACCATCATCATGGTCACGCACGACGACTCCGTCGCCGACCGCTGCGAACGCGTCGTCCGCCTGCACGACGGGCTCATCGAGTCCGACGAGGTGCTTCGCTCGCGCCGCGACTGAGCCGCCATGAATCCAAAGAGACCCACGCGTACCATCACGCCATGCGTGTGCTTGGCATCGATCCCGGTCTGCTCTGCACGGGCTACGCCTACCTCGACGTGCCGAACCCCGCCTCGCTCGACGGCATCACCATCGTCGAGTCCGGCTGCTTCGTCTTCCGAAAGAACGCGTCGATCCCCTCCAGGCTCCTCGAACTCGAGCACGACCTCCGCGAGCTGATCGATCGCCTGAATCCCGGCATCGCGTGCGTCGAGACCCTCTTCGCGCACCCCGCGTACCCCAAAGCCGCCCTCACCGTCGCCCACGCGCGCGGCGTCGCACTCATGACGCTGCAGCGCTTCGGCGTCGAAATCGAGGAACTCCCGCCCGCCGAGATCAAACGCGCCCTCACCGGGAGCGGTCGCGCCAGCAAACAACAAATGCAGCGCTCCGCGGCGGCGCTGCTGAAGCTCCCGGCGATCCCCGAGCCCGCCGACGTCGCCGACGCGATGGCCATCGCGCTCGCCGGCGCTCGCCGCTCGAATATCACGACCGCCTGACGCGCCCGTATCATCCGCCCGATGCACGCGAGCACCCAACAAGACCTCCGCGCCCAGGTCCTCATCGTCGAGGACGAGCCCGAGCACGCCGACGTCATGGCCGAGGCGCTCCGCAAGCCCGGGCACGTCTGCACCATCGTCACCGATGCGCCCAGCGCGATCGAAGAGCTCAGGGGCGGCTCGTTTGACGTCGTCGTCACCGACCTTCGCATGCCCAACTCTGGAGGCGCCGAGACCCCCGAGGGCACCATCGCCAGCGACGGCGCCGACGCCGGCATGCTCGTCCTCCGCTGCGCCAAGGCGCTCCAGCGCGACGCCGAGGTCATCATGGTCACCGCGCACGGCGACGTGGGCACCACGCGCGAAGCCTTCAAGGAAGGCGTCTTCGACTTCGTCGAGAAACCCATCGACCTCGCGCTCTTCCGCTCGTTCGTCGGGCGTGCCGCCGAGACCGTCCTGCTCCGCAACGCCTCGGGCGAATCGCTGAGCGACCTTGTGCAGCATGACGGTTTCGAGGGCATCATCGCCGGCACCGAGGCGATGCGCCGTATCATCGACACCGTCCGCACCGTCGCCGGCTCCGACCTGCCCGTCCTCATCACCGGGGAGAGCGGCACCGGCAAAGAGCTCATCGCGCAGGCTGTGCACCGCAACTCACCGCGTTCGAGCAAGAAGTACGTCACGTTCAACGCCGCCGGTCAGAGCGAATCGCTGCTCGAAGACGAACTCTTCGGGCACGTCAAGGGTGCCTTCACCGGCGCCGAGAAGGACCGCGAGGGCGTCTTCGAGTACGCCTCGGGCGGCACGCTCTTTCTCGACGAAATCGGCGATATGCCCCTGCCCATGCAGGCCAAGCTCCTCCGCGTGCTCGAGTCGGGCGAGGTCGTGCGCCTCGGCTCCAACGACCCGCGCCACGCCGACGTCCGCTTCGTCAGCGCCACCAACAAGGACCTGCCCGCGGCATCCAAACGCGGCGAGTTCCGCGAGGACCTCTACTTCCGAATCCGCGGCGTCGAGGTTCACCTCCCCCCGCTCCGCGAGCGGCGCGAGGACATCCCGCGCATCGTGCGCCACGCCGTGGCGCGCTTCGCCCAGCAAATGAACAAACCCGTGCCCTCGGTGAGCGATGCCGCCATGATGCGCCTCACGCAGTTCGCCTGGCCCGGCAACGTGCGCCAGCTGCTCAACGTCGTGCAGAACATGGCGGTGATGGCGATGGGCGCGGGCGACGAGGAGCTCGACGTCCGCCACATACCCCCCGACATCGCGACCGCCGACGAACCCGAAGACGCACCCTCCCCCTCCGCCGGCTCCCTCGCGGGCACCTCCCTCGAACAGCTCGAGAAGCGCGCCATCCGCGAGACCCTCCGCCTCACAGGAGGCAACCGCGAGCAGACCGCGAGCATGCTCGGCATCGGCGAGCGCACCCTCTACCGCAAGCTCAAGGAATACGGGCTGCGTTAGCCGGAGCATCTCCCAAGCACTCTCGATAGGTCACACGCATCGGCCACGTTCCCAACTTCTGGCAGCGGGCGGCTCTGTCGTGATTCAGAAGCGAATTCGCCGCAGGAGTCTTCTGAACGGCGACCAGAAACGGTTCACGGCGCATTTCGCCCGTCACGCGAGGCATCCCGAAGTACGGTCTGAATGGAAAGTCGCTGAACGTCTTCGCGGAGCGTGTGCATGTTTCACAAGATCACCGTACTCAGTTGCATGTTTCTTATAAGCACATTCGCGCACGCCGACCCGGGATCCGATGTCGTGCAAACGAACTTGGGCTGGTTCGACGGCTTCGT
The DNA here is from genome assembly GCA_039182735.1 of Planctomycetota bacterium. Lineage (GTDB taxonomy): Bacteria > Planctomycetota > Phycisphaerae > Phycisphaerales > UBA1924 > JBCDCB01. The sequence goes on along the minus strand of JBCDCB010000005.1, from coordinate 23,498 downwards.
CGAGACCTACGGGCCGATCGATGGTGTGAGCGCCTTCTCGACGGGCACGTTCTCCTGCAATCAGGGCGACGCCGATCTGCCGTGGAACGGTTTCACCGGTGACCATCCGGTTCTCGTACAGAACCTCTACATGCAGGAATCGGGGCGGTTCTTTCAGATCGGGATGAGCTGGGCGAAGCACGTCAACTTCGTCGTCGCGCAGCAGCCCTCCTGCGGCACGTGCGAGTCGCTGCTCCAGGGGACGCCCTACCTGGGTCCGGGCTGCATGGACCCATACAACGCCGCGGTCAACGCCGACCAGACCCGCCTCGGACCACGCGCCGAGATCAACCCGTGGACCGGCGCGTTCCCCTTCCCGTTCGCAAGCCTGAACCAGACGGGCGACCCGATCTTCAAGCGTCTGCAGGTTCGAGATGAGTACTTCGACGCGGACACCTACCCCGACGCGCGGTACTTCATCGAGGGTCACATGGTCGCCGAGACCGAGCCCGGCGCGAACAGCGCGAACAACGCGACATACCGCGAAGTCGCCGTGCTCCAGAGCGGACCCGCCGGTGTGCAGTTGCAGTGCGTCGGCGAGATCTTTGTCGGAGAGCCCGCCATCAACGCGTGGCCGGCGGACGATCCGGGCGTCACGCTCGACACCGTGAAGGTGCCCGCCACCGGCGGCGATGGCTGGATCAACATTGCGAGCCGAGCGCACGACAACAACGATGGCACGTGGCGCTACGAAGTCGCGGTTCACAACCTGAACTCCCATCGCGCCGTGCGCGCCGTCGAGATCGAACTCACCGCCTCGGCGCGGAGCGGACTCACGGGGCTCGGATTCCGTGATGTCGATCGCCACTCGGGCGATCCGGTTTCCGACGAGGACTGGTCGGTGCTGCTCGACGCCGGCGCCGTCAGATGGGAAACCGACACCATCCAGCAGGATCCAAGTGCCAACGCGATCCGGTGGGGAACGCTCTTCAACTTCTGGTTCACCTCGGCGCAGCCCCCCGAGCAGCGCGAACTGTCACTCGAGCTCTTCCGTCCGGACGCGGCCCACTCAGCGACCATCACCGCGCTCGCGACGCTCCCCATGCGCTCCGCCGCCTCCTGCCCGGGCGACGTCAACGGCGACGGCTCGACCACAATCGCCGACATCACCTTCGCTGTCAGCAACCTCGGCGCCGGCACTCCCGGTGCCAGTGGCACCCCGGGCGACGCCAACAGCGACGGCAGAACAGACACCGCGGACATCACCTTCGTCGTGAGCAATCTCGGCTGCGCTCCCTGAGCACCGCGACCTCACGTCACCGTGATTTCGCGTGCGGATCCGGTCGATACGTCCCATACGGGCCGCGACCGGAGCGCACGATGACAACGCGCAACAAACCCAGACTGACCAGCCACCGCGAGGTGCACCCGACGCGCGCGGTCGTCGGCGGTGCGATCCTCTTCTTCGTCGTCATGGGCCTGCTCGCGTGGCGCTACGGGCACGGCGACGCCGCGGACATCATCAAGCACGCGGTGCACGCGTGGGAAGACGCGCGTTAGCCCTCACTCCGCGAGCGCGCCGCCCTCCGCCGCGAGCACGCGCATCGTCTTGCGATCCTGCACGAAGACGACGACCGACGCGTTGTCGATCTCCACATCACTCGGGATCGCGATCTCGATGTCACCGGTGAGCGTGCCGGGCTCACCTGTTGCGTGCGCGCGGACGACGCCGTCGTGATGCAGCGTCTTCCCGGCGTTCTCGCCGCGTGTCACATCGGTCTGGATGTCGCTTTCCGTGATCACAACATGCACAAGCGACGGCCCCTCGATCGTCCCGTTGATCTTGAGGTCGAACCCCACGCGAAGCGTTTCGCCCGGCTCGACCGCACCGTTGATCGAATAGGACAGATCCGCCGACGCCTGTTGCGCGAGCCCACTCTCCACAGCCTCGACGGCCTGCGCGCGACGCGAGCCCACGAACGCGTTCGTCCCGTTCACCACCATCTGCGGCGTGTAGATCTGCGGCGTCCGGAACGCACGCGCGTACGACCGCTGCCAATCCGAGTACGCCGCATCACTGAAGCGGTCCTCCCACCCGAGGTAATCCCAGTAGTCCACGTGCCACGCGAGCACGAAGACACGCCGCCCGTCCTGCTCCGTGCGCTCGATCAGTTCCGACGCAACTTCATCCGCCGGCGGGCACGAGTGGCACCCCTCGCTCGTAAACAGCTCGACGAGCGCGAAGGGCTCGGTCTCCGCGTTCGCGGCGGGAGCCAGCATCGCGATCGAACAAGCCGCCGCACCGATCAGCCGTGTCATCATCCGGGGTCCTCCGAGTGGCCCGTCGCCAACGGCGTTCGGGGGCGACTTCTTCCGACGAATCTCCACATCGCGAGGTAGCCTGCAAGCATGGACCGCACACTCCGCATCGCGATCGCACAGGTCGCGCCCGTCTTTCTCGACCGCGATCGAACGATCGCCAAGGCGTGCGACTGCGTGCGCGACGCCGCCCTGCACGGCGCGCGCCTCGTCTGCTTTGGCGAGGCCTTTGTCCCCGCCTACCCCGTCTGGCTCTCGCGCACCGACGGCGCACGCTTCGACGATCCGGGTCAGAAAGCTCTGCACGCGCGCTACGTCGATCAGGGCGTGGACATCGACGCCGGCCACCTCAGGCAGTTGCAGGAAACGTGCGCCGCATCCCAATGCGCCGTGGTCATCGGCGTCATGGAACGCCCACAAGACCGCGGCGGACACTCGCTCTTCTGCTCCCGCGTCGTCATCGACGAGCGCGGCACCATCGCGTCCGTCCACCGCAAGCTCATGCCGACCTACGAAGAGCGTCTCGCGTGGTCGCCGGGCGACGGCAACGGGCTCGTCACGCACCCCGTCGGGCCCTTCACGCTCAGCGCGCTCAACTGCTGGGAGAACTGGATGCCCCTCGCGCGCGCGGCGCTCTACGCACAGGGCACGAACCTGCACGTCGCCATCTGGCCCGGCAGCCTCGCCAACACGCAGGACATCACGCGCTTCATCGCGCGCGAAGGGCGCACGTACGTCATCTCCGCAAGCGCCATCCTCCGCAACGAAGACCTGCCCGACGACGTCCCGCTCCGCGATCGCATCCTCGAAGGCGATCCGCTCGAGTCCTTCCACAACGGCGGATCCTGCGTCGCAAACCCCGACGGCACGTGGCTCGTCGAGCCCGTGGTCGGCGAAGAGCGCGTCATCCACGCCACGCTCGAACTCGATCGCGTCTACGAAGAACGCCAGAACTTCGACCCCAGCGGGCACTACGCGCGTCCCGATGTCCTGCGGCTCACCGTGGATCGACGCCGACAGTCCGCGATCGACGTGCTGGACGACGAGGGCTAACCCGTTTGCCAGCGAACCTGCTCGCGGTGGCCCTGCACAACGACGTAGACGAGCGTCGTGATCAGCAAGAACCACCCGCACCAGTCGTCGACGCCGAGCATCAGCACTGTTCCGATGCCGAGCCCGACGAGCCCGATGTAGATCGGGTGTGCAACCCAGCGATACAGACCCGTCCGCACGAACGTCGCGTGCTCATCGTCTTCGCGTTGACCGATGCGCCACGACCTGCCCATCGCAACGCTCGCGTACAGCACCAGCAATATCGACAGCAGCACAGCAGTTCCGCCGATCGTCGAGCCTCCGGTCACCGGCAGCGCGAACAGCGCAATCGTGAAGACCGCGACGCACCCGCCGTACCCCCACTCCCAGCGCGCATACACGTCCCGACGCGGATCACCAACAATGACCGGCGAGAATCCATAGCGCACACGGAACAACGCGGGCATCAGCACGAACGCCAGAAGGAGGTACGAACCCCACATCTCGCGCGTCATGAAGCCCCCCTTTGCCCGTCAGTACGTTCGTGTCACCCGGAATCGCAGGTCGCCGACGGAGACCGGGCTCTCGTCCGTCAGATCGAACGAAGTGCAGCCGTTCCGCCCGAGATGCACCCGGTTGGTCCAGCGTTCGTCGCGCACTTCGATAACCTCGTCGCCGCGATTCGTGATCTCCACGTCGTTGCCGATCACCAGCGTCGTATCCCCGAACCCGACCTTCGATCCGGGCTTCACGCGAAAGCCCCACGACGTCTGCGGCCCGAGCGACAGCGTGTTCGTCTGACCAGTCGCGAGCTGCGCCGTCACGTCGATCGTGCGATCCGAAGGGTTGTAGACCTGCACGTCGCGCACCGATCCGCAACCCGCCGCGTACGCGAGCAGAAGGCACGCACCCGCCGACCCGATCAGCATCCGTCTCCGATCCATAGCCCGGTCCTTTCGCATGAAGGCCATCTTCGCCCGGGGCGACCGGAACGCAAGCGAATTCGCCCCGCCCCTCGCCATGGCGCACAATCACCGCAGCCATGACCGTCCTCTTGTTGGTATTCGTCGCCGCCGGATTGCTCGTCGTCGCCTACCTCACCTACGGGCGCTGGCTCGCGACGCGCGTCTTCCAACTCGATCGGCACGCCACGTGCCCATCAGAATCCGAACGCGACGATCGCGACTTCGTCCCCACCGCCAAGTCCGTCGTCTTCGGGCACCACTTCACCTCCATCGCCGGCACCGGGCCCATCGTCGGGCCCGCCATCGCCGTCATGTGGGGATGGCTGCCCGCGCTGCTCTGGGTCGTCTTCGGCTCCATCCTCGTCGGCGCGGTGCACGACCTCGGCTCGCTCGTCGTCTCCCTTCGCAACAAAGGACGTTCCATCGGCGACATCGCGGGCGACATCCTCGGCCCGCGCGCGCGCCTCCTCTTCCTCTGCATCCTCATCGTCGGGCTGTGGATCGTGCTCGCGGTCTTCGGGCTCGTCATCGCCGCGGTGCTGCGCCAGTCCCCCGCCGCGATCACACCCGTGCTCGTGCAGGTGCCCCTCGCGCTGGCGATCGGCGCACTGATCCACCGCAAGGGACGCTCCATCGTCCTGCCATCGATCATCGCGCTCGCGACCATGTACCTCAGCGTGATCTTCGGCGACGCCGGCCCGCTGCACGCCTTCAACCAGACGCTCGCGTCGATGCCCATGTGGGCGTGGACCGCCCTGCTCCTCGCCTATGCGTATGTCGCGTCGGTGCTCCCGGTGTGGACGCTCCTCCAGCCGCGCGACTACATCAACGCCCTGCAACTGCTGACCTGCCTCGCGCTGCTCGTCGCCGGGCTGATCGCCGCGGGCCTGCTCGGCGGGCACGCGCCCTCAACCGTCATGACCGAGCCGGGCGAGCGCACGCCCCTGGCGTTCGTCGCGCCGATGATCAACTGGCAGCCCATCGGCGCGCCTCCGCTGCTCCCGATGCTCTTCATCACCGTCGCCTGCGGCGCGTGCAGCGGCTTCCACTGCCTCGTCGGGTCCGGCACCACCAGCAAGCAGCTCACGCGCGAGACCGACGCCCGCGCCGTCGGCTACGGCGCGATGCTCACCGAGGGCTTCCTCGCCACGCTCGTCATCGCCGCCTGCGCCGCGGGGATCGGGCTGGGCGTCGCATCGGGCGCGGGCGACGCGGTCACCACAGGAATCGATGCCTTCAACGAACGCTACCAATCCTGGTCCGCCGCCGGTTCGCTCGGCGCAAAGGTCAGCGCGTTCGTAGACGGCTCGGCCAACTTCCTCGCCGCGCTCGGCATCCCGCTGGCGCTCGGCGCGACGCTCATCGCCGTCATGGTCGCATCGTTTGCCGCGACGACGATGGACACCGCCTGCCGATTGCAGCGCTACGTGGTGCAGGAGCTCGCGCGCACGTTTGTGCCAACCGAACGCCGCGCCTCGCGGTTCAACCCCGCGCGATTGCTCGCCACGACGCACGGCGCCACGCTCTTCGCGGTGATCACCGCCGCGCTGCTCGCGTCTGTTCCGGCCAGCGGTCAACCGTGGTCGCTCGACAATGCCGGCGCGGGCGGGCTGATCCTCTGGCCGCTCTTCGGCGCTACCAACCAGCTCCTCGCCGGCTTCGCGTTCGTCGTCATCGTCGCGTGGTTATCGGTGACCAAGCGCCCCACGTGGTTCGCCATCCCCGCCGCGGCGCTCATGCTCGTGGTGCCCGCGTGCGCGATGTTCTGGCAAGCCTTCATCGGCAACGACGCCAACCCATCATGGCTCGATGCGCGCAAGTGGTTGCTCGTCATCATCGCGTGCATCACGCTCGCGCTCGAAGCGTGGCTGCTCATCGAAGCCGGCGTGCGCGCCAAACGTGGCTACGCGTTGCTGCGCGCGTACAAACCGTGAGAAGTTCGCACGTTCGCGCACGTTCGCAGCGCGTTCGACGAAAGATCGCGCATGTTTGCAGGTGCGCGCCGTGTGCGCGCGGCGCAGCAAATGAAAAACCGTCGATCGAGGGCTCCGATCCCCGACCGACGGCGAAACGCGGCACGAAGCCACGAAGTAGTCAATCTATCGGCTCACCGAGGTCGCGTGTCGCGTCCCGGCACACCTAGCGTATGCGGCTCGATCGGGTCGTCAACGCTCCTGAGCCCGACTCGGATACACTCTTCATAAGTCACTCAATGACAGATATTTACGGCACATCACCCGGCACGCACGACACCCGGCCCATCGTTGATGTCGGAATCGGCATCGTCATCAACGAGAACCCTATCAAAATCCAATCGAACGAGCCCGCGGCCGCTCCGGTCCGCGTGCTGATCACCCGACGCCCCACCGACACCGTTTTCGGAGGCTCTTGGGAGCTCCCGGGCGGCAAAGCCGACCCCGGCGAGACGCCCGAACAAACCGTTGTTCGAGAACTTTGGGAAGAAGTCGGCGTCCGCTGCGAGGTTATCGGGACCCTCGGCGACATCCGACACGACTACGAGCACGCCCGCGTCCGCCTCCACCCCCGCGTCTGCCGACTCCTGCCGGACTCCCCGGAACCGGCGGCCCTCCACGTCAGCGAGTTCCGCTGGGTCCCCCTCGACGAGATCGACCGCTACGAGTTCCCGCCCGCCAACGGCGGCATCGTCGCGTCACTGCGAGCCTGGCTCGCCATCGACGAGTAAACGCTCGATCTTGTGACGCAGTTCGAGAAACGCAACCGTCTCTCCGAGCGCCTTGAACGACTCGCCAGACGCCGGCTCGATGCCGACCTGCCGCGCGTCCGATTCGATCTCGCGCAGTTCCTCGATCGCTCGCGTGAGCGCTTCGGGCGTCAACTGCTCCGCGAGCAGCAGGGCCGACTCGAACCGCTCGGCATAGTCCACCAGCTCCGGGTCCAGCCCGACGGGCACACGGCGCGACGGCGTGGCATCTGCGCTCGCGGACATCGGCTCGCTCGATGCGGGCGACACGTCACGTGAGCCCGCGTCCGGTTCGTTCGCCGCCGTCGCCTGCTGTTCGTTGATGTCACCGGCGCGTTCCGCCGCATTCGTCGAGGCAAACAGCACGAACCACCCGATCGCGAGCGCCGCGTTCAGGAGCAGCGACAAGAGCAGCAGCACCCGCGCGCCGGCGCCCCGACGCTTCGGGTTCACACGAGCACTGAGCGGCACGTGCGCATCAACCTTGTCGCTGCCCGGCATCGCGCGTCGCTCACCGAGCCCGAGCGAGTCGCGATCGTGCGCCGGCGCGAGCACGACCGAGCAGTGCGCACACGTCGCGTCGCTCGGACGTACCGAACGAGCGCACGCGTGGCACACGCCCAGCAGCACCGCGACGCCGGGCGTGCGATCGGCACGCGTCCAGAACTGGTGCGTCGTGGGCCCGCGGACGACGCTGTCGCGCGTCACCCTGCCGCGATCGACCATGCGTGTGAGCGTGTCGAAGGAGCACCCGGGCTGGAAGGGACGCGACGCGTTGCGGACCTGCCAGGGGCCCATCTCGTTCTGCGTGGCCTGCCTCGAGAGCGGCTCGCGCAGCCCGCCACAGGCATGGCAGCGCTCGAAGGCGGCCGACGCCTGCTCCTCGCCGCAGTACGCGCACAACGCGGCGCGCGTGGGCGGCGGGGCATCCGGGCGTGACGTCTCGCTGGCGGGCATCGTGGCTGGTCCCATGGGTCTCGCTTCGCATGCGCGGTTGACACGGTTCCCGGCGCGCGGTCTGCTCGACGCATGCGAGGGTACACACGCGCCATCTCGATGACGATCTTGCCGCTCACGCTCCGCTCGGCGCGTGCGCGAACAGCGACGGGACACGCACGCCCGAACGCGACGCCACGCGCGGCATCGAACGCGCCGAACGAACCGTCCAGCGCGAGCCATCTCAGCCCGTGCGCTCCACGCCCCCCGCGTTGATCGACGGCGAAACGGTCTCGTGGCAAGAGATGCGCCGCCCGCTCGCCGAGGCCGCCGGCGGGATCGTGCTCGAAGAGATCCTGCTCGAACGCCAGCTCGAAGCGGCGTGCGCGCGTGAGGGCATCGCGATCACGGATGCCGACGTCCGCGCCGAACGCGAACTGCTCATCGAGGAGCTGCGCCGCGGCGGTGTCGCCGCCAACACCGGGCAGGGCATCGAACTGCTGCAGCAACTGCGCGCGCAGCGCGGGCTGGGCGACACGCGCTTCGCATCGCTGCTCCGCCGCACCGCCATGCTGCGGGCGCTCGTGCGTGATGACGTACGACTCGATGCACCCACCCTCCGCACGACCTATGCGCTGCTCCACGGCGAGCGGTACCGCATCCGCCTCATCACCACCGCCACGGCGCGCGAGGCGCAGCGGGCGCTCGATCGCCTGCGCGCGGGCGAGGCCTTCGGCGTGGTCGCGGCGCAGGCCTCGAGCGACATCAGCGCCGCGCGCGGCGGCATCATCGAGCCCCTCAGCCCCGCCGACCCGACCTACCCCGAAGCGCTACGCGCCCAGATCGTGCGCACGCGTGTGGGCGCGCTGACCGACGCCATCGCGATCGAGCCGAGCGGGTACGCCGTCGCGCTCGTCGAGGAGATCATCCCGGGCGACGACCCGGGGCTGGAGCGTGTGCGCGCGTCGGTCGAGCGCACCGCGCGCCTGCAGCAGGAGCGTCTGCTCATGAACAGACGCGCTTCGCGTTTGCTGTCGAGCGCGCGCATCGAGGTGCTCGACCCGGCGCTCGCCGAATCGTGGCGCGTGCGCACCACGGCGCGCTAAGCGTTAGACGCGTTTGGACATCGCGCGCATGATGTCGCGGTCGGCTTCGCGCTTCTTGATGGTCTCGCGTTTGTCGCTCTTGCCCTTGCCCCGACCCACTCCGATCTGGATCTTGGCAAACCCGCCCTTGAAGTAGAGCTTGAGCGGGACGATCGACATCCCCTTGACCTGTGCGCGCGTCGCGAACTTGACGATTTCCTTCTTGTGCGCGAGGAGCGTCCGCACGCGCGTCGGCGGGTGCTGGAAGGCGCCGGCGGGCGGGTACTCGGCGATATGCACGCCGTGCAGTTCCATGCGTGCGGGCTCCTCGGTCGCGCGAACGTAGCCCTCGGCGAGGGAGACCTTGCCCATGCGGACCGACTTGACCTCGGTCCCGACGAGGCGCACGCCGACCTCGAGCGTGTCTTCGATGTCGTACTCGAAGCGCGCGCGCCGGTTGACGACTTCCGGGGTGTCGCCCGACTTCGAATTGTTGCGCCGTTTCTTGCTCATGGGTGCGTGCCCTGGCGGACCGCAAGGGTATCGCGGCGGCGCTAGGATCGCCGCATGAACGCCGACGGAGCCATCCACCTGACGATCGGGCACTCGCCGGACGCGGACGACGCGTTCATGTGGTGGCCTCTGGGCGACGCGGGCGCTGGCGAGCCGGCGGAGATCGACTGTGAGGGGTTCGTCTTCACGCCGATCGCCGAGGACATCGAGGCGCTCAACCGGCGTGCGCAGGAGGCGGGTGATCTGGACGTGACGGCGATGTCGTTCGCCGCGTGGGCGCGGGTCGCCGATCGCTACGCGCTGACCTCCAGCGGCGCCTCGATGGGCACGGGCTTCGGGCCCAAGATCGTCTCGGCAAAACCGATGGCGACGCACACGCTGCGCGACGCCACGACCCGTTTCGCGATCCCGGGCGTGCGGACATCGGCGTACCTGACGCTGCGCCTGCTGCTGGGTCGCGACCCGCTGCACGAAGCGATGGGGTTCGATCGCGTGATCCCCGCGGTGCTGGCGGGCGAGGCCGACGCGGGGCTGGTGATCCACGAGGCGCAGGTGACGTTCGCCGACGACGGGCTTCACCTGGTGGAAGACCTCGGCGTGTGGTGGGCGCGCGAGACGGGGTTGCCGCTGCCGCTGGGCGCGAACGCGATCCGGCGTGATCTGGACGAGCGGTTCGGCGGCGGGACGAGCGAGCGATTGTCGCGGGTCCTCCGCCGATCGATCGAGCACGCGATGGGGAACCGGGAACGATCGCTCGACGTGGCGCAGCGGTTCGCGCCGGAGCAGTCGCGTGAGTCGATCGACCGGTTCGTCGCGCTGTACGTGAACGATCTGACGGTGGACATGGGGGAACGGGGTTCGGCGGCGGTGCGCCGGCTGCTCGAAGAGGCCGCGGGCGCGGGCCTGCTGCCCCGGGTCGCATCCCCGGAGCCGGTGGTCGGTTGAGGTCTGGATCTGGACCGGAGCGACCAGAAGGGCCCGCACACCCCGAACATGGCAAGAATTGCGCTGTGATTCCGAGCGAGCGAAAGGCGAATCCGCAAAAAACCGTTGTCATGTTGGTGAGGGTTGGGGTACGTTTCAGGTTGGGCCAACCCTCAGGATGAGGGGATGTGTCGGCCCGAGCCCGTCCTGTATCCCCCGAGTCGTGTGCGAGGGGTGAACGCGGGAGCGAGGCGTGCTGTGGGAATGGGCGATGCGGATTCGCGACCACGACCGCCTGGTGTGGGCCAGACCGACGTTTGATCAGCGAGGAGCGCTGCGATGACCCAAGCGAGCCCAACGCCGACGGCGCAGGGGTACACGGTTCCCAGCGTGACACAGTTCGGCGTCTTCCTTGAGAACAAGGTCGGGAAGCTGCTGGATCTGGTCGAGCTCTTTGACCGGGCCGAGGGGTGCGACATTTGCGCGTTCAGCGTGCAGGAAGCTTCTGACCACGCGGTGGTGCGGATCATCACGAACAACGCCGCCGGCGCGAAGGCGCTGCTCCGCGAAGAGGGCCTGCCCTTCTCGATGCTCGACGTGATGATTGTGGAGCTCATCGGCGGGCACACGCTCAGCAGCCTGTGCCTCAACCTGCTCGGCGCCGAACTCAGCATCCGGTTTGCGTACCCGGTCATGCTCCGCCCCAACGGCACGCCCACGGTCGCGATCTCGGTCGATGATCTCGTGCTCGGCGGGCAGATCCTGCGGCGCAAGGGCTTCCAGTTGCTCGGCGAGTGCGACCTGCCGCACAAGGGTGACAGCTGCCACTGACCGGGACGGCTCCGCTCCGTGCGACTCGCCAACACACACGAACAACTGAACGACGCGATCGGTGCGGGTGCGCGTGCGGTCTTTGTGCCGACGATGGGCGCGCTGCACGCCGGGCACGAAGCGCTCATCCGGCGCGCGCACGAGATCGCGAGCGACGACCACCCGGTGGTCGTCAGCGTCTTTGTGAATCCCACGCAGTTCGACGAGGCGAGCGACTTCGAGCGGTACCCGCGCAACATGGGCGACGATGCGCGCACGTGCGAGCGGCTCGGCGTCTCGGCGCTCTTTGCGCCGGAGGCGAGCGAGGTGTACCCCGACGGCGCGCACGGGGTGGCAGAGGCTTTGCTGCCGGGGGTGGCGCGATCGCCGGCACTCGAAGACGCGGCGAGACCCGGTCACTTCGCGGGAGTGTACGCGGTGGTGCGCCGGTTGTTCGAGCTGGTGTCGCCGGGCGTCGCGATCTTCGGCGAGAAGGACTGGCAGCAGTTGCAGGTCGTGCGCGCGCTCGTGGATCGCGAAGGGATGGACGTCGAGATCGTGGGCGTCGAGACGGTCCGCGAGCCCGGCGGCGTCGCGATGAGCAGCCGGAACACGCACCTCTCGCCAGAGCAGCGATCGATGGCGGGCGCCGTGCCAAAGGCGTTGATGCTCGCTGCGGCGGAACCGGACCCCGAGCGAGCGGAACGGGCGGCGCGAGGGGCGATGGCGTCGGCGGGGCTCGAAGTCGAGTACGCCGCGGTGCGCGATGCGGAGACGCTGCTGGCGCCGTCGAGCGGGCGCTCGGCGCGGGTGCTGGTGGCGGCGCGGGCGGGTCGGACGCGCCTGATCGACAACGCGCCGTGGCCCGGGTGGCGATTCGACGCAAAGGGGTGAGATGTTTGCGTACGCTAGTCTCTGGCTGAGCCACGCCCGCGAGCATGTGGCGCGGGTGACTCGTGTCGAGCCGTTCCCGCTTCCTGACGGTCGCGGCTCGTCGGACGCATTGAGGAGAGACCGCTGTGCATCAGACGCCGCTCGCAAAGTTCCACGAACGCAACGCCGGGAAGATCGTTGACTTCGCCGGCTGGTCGATGCCGATCGTCTACCAGCGCGACTGGGGGGGCATCCACAGCGAGCATCACCAGGTGCGGCGCAGCGGCGGGATCTTCGACGTCTCGCACATGGGGCGACTGCGCATCGGCGGCCGGCACAGCCGACGCTTTCTCGAGAAGGTCTTCTCCCGGCGCGTCAGCGATATGCAGGTCGGGCAGTGCCGATACGGGATGATCCTCAACGAACAGGGCGGCGTGAAGGACGACGTCATCATCAGCAAGTTCGATGACGACGACTACCTCATGGTCGTGAACGGGGCGAACCGCGAGAAGGTCGTCGCGCACTTCGACGAGGTGATCGCGGCGAACGAGTACGTCCTCAAGATGGACGACCAGACGATGAAGACCGCGATGGTCGCGATCCAGGGGCCCAAGGCGATGGACGTGATCGGGCGCTTCTCAAAGGAAATCCCGACGCTCAAGCGCTACCGCTTCACGCAGAAGAACTACCTGGTGATGAAGCTGATCGTGAGCCGAACGGGGTACACCGGCGAGGACGGGATCGAGGTCATCCTGCCGGCGAGCATGGTGGATATGGGGCTGAAGCTGGTGCTCAAGGACATCGACGTGGACGCCGACGACGCGCTGATCCGACCGGCGGGGCTCGGCGCACGCGACACGCTGCGCCTCGAAGCGGGCATGCCGCTCTACGGCAACGAGCTCGGCGAAGACATCAGCGCGATGGCCGCCAACATGCCCTTTGCGCTGAACATCGACAAGGACGAGGACGAACGCGGCGAGGCGTACATCGGCATGGAAGCGCTCAAACGCACACGCGACGATGGCGGACCCGAGCGCCTGCTTGTGGGGCTCACGCTCGAGGGCAAGCGGACCGCGCGCGCGCACATGGGGGTGCTCTCAGACGGCGCAACCGTCGGCGAGGTGACAAGCGCCGCGCTGAGCCCGACGCTCGAGAAGCCCATCGCGATGGCGTACATCGATCGGGCGCTCAGCGAACCGGGCACGAGCGTCGAGATCGATTGCGGCAATGGGCGCACGATCCCGGGCGAGGTGACGGCGCTGCCGTTCTACAAGGCGCCGAAGAACGCGTAATCGATGCGGGGTCGCTCCCTGAAGGTCGCGGCTCGTTGTGAAGGGAGCTCAGTTCGTCGCTTGGCTGCGCGAGCGAGCGGAGCGGCGCGAGCGTCCGTTCGGGACGTTGGTTTCGCCGAGCTCGTTTTCGTCTTCGTCGCGGAAGAAGCGGCTGGGCTTCTCGTCCATCAGGCGACCGTTGAGCTTGCGGAGGGCTTCGACCTCGATCTGACGGACGCGCTCACGCGTGAGCCCGATTTCCTGACCGATCTGCTTGAGGGTGAGCGGCTCCTTGCCGTCGAGCCCGAAGCGGAGACGCAGGACGGTGGCTTCGCGTTCGTCGATCGCGTCGAGGAGCTGGAGGACGGTCTCGAGTTCGTCGCGCCGGTGGACATCTTCTTCCGGCCTGCCGTGGCGGGTGTCGGTGAGGACGTCGGAGAAGTTGAGCGGGTTGCCGTCTTCGTCGAGGGGTGCCTGCGAGGGCGACGAGAAAGCCCGACCGGCTTTGCGGATGATCGAGACCTTTTTGATAGGCACATCGAGCATCTCGGCGAGTTCTTCGAGGCTCGGCTGACGGGAGTGCTCTTCCTCGAAGCGACGCGTGGCGTCCTTCCACTTGGCGATGAGCTCGATCATGTACGCCGGCACGTGGATGGGCTGGGCGGCGTTCATCAGGGCGCGCTTGATGGCCTGCTTGATCCACCACGAGGCGTAGGTAGAGAAGCGGGCGCCCTGGGCGGGGTCGAAGCCTTCGACGGCGCGGATGAGCCCGATGTTGCCCTCTTCGATCAGGTCGGTGAGGGAGAGCCCGCGGTTGACGTACTGCTTGGCGATGGAGACGACGAGGCGGAGGTTGGAGCGCACGAGGCGTTCGCGTGCGGCGGGGCACGACTCGTTGATGACGGACCAGCCGAGGATCTTCTCCTCGATGGGCGTCAGCAGCTGGTAGTCATTGATCTGCCGCAGGTAGAGCTGCAGATCGGATTCGACCTCAGACTTCCCCATGGACCCGCCTTACTGATCGACAGCGATGATCGCTGCCGCGGACCGCGAGGGATCTCTCCCACTCTGCCGAGCGACTCCGACTCGGAACCATCGGCACAGTAGGCGGAGGCCCGGGGTACCGCAAGAGAGAAACTCGGCCCGTACGCAAGAGTTGGTCGTCACGTGGGCTCGCCATCTTCACGAGCTTCCCGGGGTCCCCAACCCACACGTGGTGCTGGGCGGGCGGGCCGGTTCTGACGGGTCCGAGAAGCGATTTCATGGTCGAAGGAGATAGACTCGGGCGATGGATGCGCCGGAACAGAATTTGGGCGATCAGGCGGGCGCGGGCGAGGAGCCGGACGGGAAGGAGGTCTCGATCGACCTCACCGAGCTGCTCCGCGAGTGGACCTACGAATCGGGCCACATCAACGTCCGCGTGATCTCGGGCGAGGACGGCCTGCCCAAGATCCAGATGCGGGTGGACCTGGGCGTCTTGCAGATGGAGGTCTCCGGGCGCCCCGACGGGCTTCGCCCGCACGGGTGCGAGAGCCTGCTCGAATACCACGAGATGCGCCTGGACGGCGAGCCGATCGACGGGGACACGTTCGACGACGACGCGCCCGAGCCGAGCCTGAGCCCGGAGGATTGCCGCGTGCTGCGCGAAGAGGCGGTGCAGTACTACCACCGCTACCTCGCGCTGCTGGTGCTGGCGGATTACGAAGGCGTGGTGCGTGACACGTCGCGCAACCTGCGTGTGATCGAACTGTGCCGGGACTTCGCGGAGACGGAAGAGGACCAGAACGTGCTCGACCAGTTCCGCCCGTACATCCTGATGATGCGGACACGGGCGCTGGCGTCGCAGATGGTGGCCGACGACGAGGCCAAGGCGGCGCTCTTCCACATCGACGAAGGGCTCGAAGAGCTGCGCCAGCACTTCGAGGAATCGGGCATGCCCGAGGCGATAGACATGTCGAGCGAGGTCGCGCTGCTCCGCGGCATGCGCGACGAACTCGTCAAGAAGCTCCCCGCCAGCCAGAAGAGTGAGCTGCGCGAACGCCTGCAGAAGGCGATCGAACAGGAAAACTACGAGCTCGCGGCGATTCTGCGTGACGAACTCAAGCAGATCTCCGAATGAGCGAGGGCCCGCTCGACCCGGTACACGTCGTCATCCCCACGCACACGACGCGACACCTGCGCCTCACGCTGCTGGGCATCGCGACGCAGCGCACAAAGCCCGCCGGTATCACCGTGACGTGCGATGTCATCGACAAGGACATCGCGCTGCTCGTCGAGGCGTGCGCGCACGAGTTCTTTTTGCCGATCACGCTGGTGCAGCGCGAGCACCAGGGGAAAGAGAGGCTGGCGCAGGTGCGCAACAACGCCGTGCGCGCGCTGCTGGAAACCGCCCCCGATCCGCGCACGCGATTGCTGTTTCTGGATGGGGACTGCTTCGCGTACCCCGACACGATCGCGGCGCACGCGCGGCTCGGCGCGAAGCACGACCTCGTCATCGCGTACCGCATCAACCTGACCGAGCAGCAAACGGCATCGTTTGATGAAGAAGCGGCGAAAGCGCAGCGCGAGCCGGTGACGATCGACGCGGCGCAGCGCACGAAACTTGCGAAGCGCGCGAAGCGCTACGACCGGCAGATGCTCGAACGCAGGCTCGGGCTGGCGAAGCTGATGACGAGCAAGGCGCACAAGCCCAAGCCGCTGGGCGGGCACCACTCGGTGTCGCTCGACGCGTACGTGCGTGTGAACGGGCATGACGAGGAGTTCCACACGTGGGGCACGGAGGACGACGACTTCGGTCGTCGCGTGTATCGCAGCGGCGGGACGAGCGCACTCGCCGTTCGCGAGACGACCGTGCTGCACCTCTACCACCCGTCGCGTGCGGGGTCGGCGTGGCACGATCGGGAGAACGCCGAGCGTTTCAAACGCGGCGCGCGCGAGGCTGGCTTCCGCTGCGCGCACGGGCTGAAGAACCCGATCGAACAGCCGGAGTCGACAGCGGAGCGGTTTGGGTAGTGTCCGAGGCTGAATCCTCCAGTCATGGGTTCTCGGATCCGAGTCGCGAGCTGGGTGCCACGCCTCGCCATCGCTGGACAAGCCAGCAGTGCCACATCGGACAGGCATTCCCGGAGCACGATCCCGGTGTGGCGCTGGCACCTTGTGAGCCCGTGCCGACGGGCCCCCGCGACGGCGACGAGAGGACGCAGCCGCAAGATCCCGCAGGCCCGCAGAGTATTGCCCGCGGCTCCTGAATCCCCCGCTCTCGTCCTCTCGAATCCCCATTCGCGGGGCCGGGTTGGCGGTTTGCCCGGCCCGGATCGCGCCTAGACTAGATTGATTCTAAACCGGGACCGGCGAGAATCAGAAACTCGCCCGATGTCGAAGTGTGGTGGGCCCGAGACGAGAGGACACGACGGATGCCGGACCTTCCGATTTATCTGGACAACGCCGCGACGACCAAGTGCGACCCGCGTGTGGTGGAGGCGATGCTGCCCTACTTCACGGACGTCTACGGGAACGCCGGTTCGCGCAACCACGCGTTCGGCTGGGCCGCGGAAGCCGGGCTCGACAAGGCCCGCGAGCAGTCGGCGGCGATCATCGGCGCGACGCCCAAGGAGATCCTCTTCACGAGCGGCGCGACGGAGGGCAACAACCTCGCGATCAAGGGCGCCGCGTACATGCACGCGAAGAAGCCCGCGGGTGAGACGGGCCGCGGGCACATCATCACGGCGTTGCACGAGCACAAGGCCGTGCTCGACCCGTGCAAGCGTCTGCAGAAAGAAGGGTTCGACGTCACGTATCTCGAGCCCGGCGCGGACGGGTTGATCACCGCGGACATGGTCAAGGACGCGATGCGCGAGGACACGATCCTCGTGACGATCATGTGGGCGAACAACGAGCTCGGCACGATCAACGAGATCCCGCAGATCGGCGCGCTGTGCCACGAGCGGAACGCGATCTTCCACACCGACGGCACGCAGTGGGTCGGGAAGATGCCGACCGACGTCGTGCGCGACAACATCGACCTGCTGACCTGGTCCGGCCACAAGATCTACGGGCCCAAGGGCGTGGGCGCGCTGTACGTGCGTCGGCGTCGCCCGCGCGTGCGTCTGACGGCGCAGATCGAGGGCGGCGGGCAGGAGCGCGGCTACCGCTCGGGTACGCACAACATCAGCGGGATCGTCGGCTTCGGCAAGGCGTGCGAGCTGTGCATGCAGGAGATGGACGATGAGCGCGAGCGTCTGCTCGCCCTGCGGAACAAGCTGGAAACGGGGCTCTCGAAGAATCTCGAGCACGTGCAGGTGAACGGGCACGCGGAGAAGCGCCTGCCGAACATCGCGAACATCTCCTTTGGCTTCGTCGAGGGCGAGGGTCTGATGATGGCGATCAAGGACATCGCCGTGTCGTCGGGCAGCGCGTGCACGAGCGCGTCGCTGGAGCCGAGCTACGTGCTCAAGGCGCTGGGCGTCGGGGATGACCTCGCGCACTCGTCGCTGCGGATGTCGATGGGCCGGTTCACGAAGGAGGAGGAGATCGACTTCGCGATCGAGAAGATCACGTGGGCGGTGAACCACCTGCGCGAGCTGAGCCCGCTGTACGACATGCACTTGGAAGGGATCGACATCAACTCGATCGAGTGGCAATCGCACTGACCCGAACGGTCGAACACCCGGAACTCAACGCGGACCGAACGCGAACGGAGACACACCATGGCGTACAGCAAAGAGCTGATCGAGCATTACGAGAACCCCCGCAACGTCGGCACGTTCGGGAAGGGCAACGAGGTCAAGGAGCGCAAGGACGTCGGCGTCGGCGTTGTTGGTGCGCCGGAGTGCGGCGACGTCATGCAACTCCAGATCCTCGTCGATGAGGCCACCGGCAAGATCACCGACGCCAAGTTCAAGACCTTCGGGTGCGGGTCGGCGATCGCGTCGTCCTCGCTCGCGACCGAGATGGTCAAGGGCAAGAGCCTCGATGAAGCCGCGCAGATCAAGAACACCGACCTGGTCGAGGCCCTCTCGCTCCCGCCGGTGAAGATCCACTGCTCGGTGCTCGCCGAGGACGCGCTGCGGACGGCGATCAACGACTATCGCAAGAAGAACGGGATCGAGGTCGAGGACCACGCGCACTCGCACTGACCGCCCGGGAATCCCGAGTTTCAACGCGGATTCTCGGACGGGTGAATACGCGGGGCTTCTCGACCGATTCATCCGATGGAGAGGGGTATCATGCCCCTTGCCGCGGGTCCGCGGCAGACGACCATCTTCGGAGGCACCGACATGACGACGGTCACCACCAGCGAACCTCAGACCGACGCGCCGGTCCTGCTCAGCGAGAGCGCCGCGCGCGAGATCAAGACCATCATCGAGCAGCAGGAACTCGACGCCGACAAGATCCGCCTCCGCGTGGGCGTCAAAGGCGGCGGGTGCTCCGGGTTCTCGTACATCCTCGACCTGACCGAATCCTTCAAGGAGACGGACGAGGAGTTCGAGCAGCACGGCGTGAAGATGGTCTGCGACCCGAAGTCCCTGCTCTATCTGGGCGGGGTCACGATCGACTTCAAGGACGAGATCATGGGCCGCGGCTTTGTGTTCAACAACCCCAACGCGTCCAGCACCTGCGGGTGCGGGTCGTCCTTCAGCGCCTGACGTTGATCAATCGACACCAAGACCGGCGGCCCGCTTCGCGCGGGCCGCTGTGCGTTTTGCGGGCAACGGGCCGGGCCCGATTCCGTACAACATGTGGGCGCACGACGCGCCCGGAGGCTTTCCCTATGCGCATCGCACACGCTTCGATCCTGCTGGCTTCTTCGCTCGCGCTGGGCGCGATGGCCTGGGCCCACCCGCACCACGACGACGGTGCGCACGAGGCAACGCTCTCGGAGAAGTGGGTCAAGACAGAGGAGAACGACCGCCGCGTGCTGGTGCTGAGCGTGGCGACGCGTGAGTACGAGCCGACGGACGGCGTCGGGCCGCGCGTCTCGCTCGCGGGCGCGATCCACATCGCGGACCGGCGCTACTACCGGGCGCTGCAGGAGTATCTCGATGCGCACGACCTGGTGCTCTACGAGGGCGTCGGGCCGAGCGGGGTGGAGCACGACACAGACGAAGTCTCACGCGATAGCGAACTGCAACGGCGCACGAAGAACCGCCTGCGGCTGATCGGCGTGCTCGCGGGGCACTTCCGCGAGTACGAGGGGCGCGAGGCGGAATCGCTCGACGAACTGCTCGGGCATTACGCCGACGACCCGCGCTTCGGGCGCTGGACCGACCGGCTCGCGGACGACGCGTGGGGCAACGACTGGATCATCGAGGAGGGTGACGGCGGGCACCGCTCGCTCGTCTCGCTCGGCGCCGACGGCAAGCCCGGCGGGCGCGGGTTCGACAAGGACCTCCGCCTCGCCGATCAGCCGCCCATCACGCAGGACGAGATCGACGCGCTCGAACCCGACGGCATCCAGGCGAAGCTCGCGCGCACGCTGCGCCTCTCGTTCCAGCTCGACGAGATGGACCACTCGGGCGAGAACTGGGTCAACAGCGACATGACGGTGGATCAGGTGCAGGCCGCGGTCGAGCGGCGCACGGGCGGTCGGATGGACGCCGCGAGCGTGCTCTTCGGGATCATGGATGGCTCGTCGCTGCTCGGGCAACTCTCCGGCGCGGCGCTCGGGCTGATCGACGCGATCCCCGGTGCGGCGGTGCGCATGCGCGCGATGCTCATGCTCGTGCTGGGCGACGCGGACAAGGTCTTCGAGGGCGGCATGCCGATCCCCGGCGGCGAAGCGCTGCTGGACGTCATCCTCAACCAGCGCAACGACATCGTGCTCGCGGACCTGCGCGAGGCGATCGACGAGCACGGCGATGACGACGAGATCGCCGTGATTTACGGCGCGGCACACCTCACGGGCGTCGAAGAGGGGCTGCTCGAACAGGGCTACGAACTGGTCAACACCGAGTGGCGACCGGCGATCAAGCTGAATCTGCGACGCGCGGGCATCAGCGAATCCGAGATGGAAATGCTCCGCCAGCAGGTCGCGATGCAGATGGACACGATGGAAGTGATGAACAGCGGGAACTGACGGTCAGAGATCGCTCGCGCGCCGGATCCCATCGGCGAGCCCCTCGTACGCGCAGCCAGCGTCGCGCAGCACCGCGCGGATGAATGCCGACTTGCCCTCGGTGTAGCGTGCACGATCGTCCGCGAACCGCCGCGCGAGTTCGCGCTTGAGTTCCACGTACCGCGCGAGCGCATCGGGGTCACGGCGCAGCGCATCGCGGAAGATCATGTTGACCTGCCAGAACGCGCTCTCGATATCGACGGCGTGCAGGTGGTGTGTCACCGGGTCGCCCTTGGTCAGCAGCGTGCGACCGGGGATGCCGAACTCGCCGAGGCTCTCGTAGCCGGCGGGCGCCAGACGCTCGGCGAGGCGCGGGCCGTCGTCCGGCGCGCGCACGCCGACGAGCAGATCGATGATGGGCTTGGCGATGGCGCCGTCGATCGCGGTGCTTCCGATGTGCTCGATGCGCAGAACGAGATCGCCGGCGGCGTCGGTGATCGCGCGCTCGGCGCGCACGAAGTCCTGCTGCCACGCGTCGTCGTAGTCGGTCAGCAGGACCGTGCCTTTCGGGAGCCCGAGCGTCATGCGTGCATTGTGAAGGCAACGGGCGGGTCGTGCGACCTCACCAGGGCCACGGCACGCGGCGCCATGGCTGCCGGCTCGCGGCGCGGGGGCCCGCGGCGAACCACACGTCGCCCGCGCCCGGACGGCAAATCGCCGAGTAGATCGTCTGCAGACGCGGCGTGCGCGAAAGTTCCACGCCCGGATCGCCCAGCGCCCGCGCGATCCGCTCGCGCGGATGGGCGTCGTCCCCCTGCTGCATGGCGGCGCGCAGGCAGCGCAGACGCGCGACGGTCGAGCCGGTGGACGACTTGGCCTCGCGCGCTGCCGGCGGGTGCTTGCCGAGCAGATGGTTCGTGCCGAGCAGCGTCTGTTCGTCGCGATCGGTGCGTTCGTGCGTGGTGCGCGTGCATTCGAAGATGGCGGATTTGTTGGTCTTGCCGTCGGTGACGTGGAGGATCATGCCGCGGTTGCGTTCGTAGTAATTGAGCAGCGTTTCGACGTGATCGATGTCGGTGCATGTTTCGAGCGCTTCGCGCGCGAAGAAGAGCCAGTCGATGACCGGCTTGCGACCGCTCGGCTCGTCGTTCGCCAGCAGGGTGTGGACATGCACCCACAGACGCTCGGCGTTGACGCCGGTGTCGATGTCGAAGTCCCCCACCACGCCGAGGCCCATGCACGGGATGCGTCCGCGGATGCCGTGGATGTACGCGCAGGTGCCGCGGCTCAGAATGGCGGCGAGCCAATCGGCGTTGCGACCGACCCAGGCACCATCGCGGTGCGTCAGCGCGATCCCGCTGCAGAGCATGGTGGTGCCGCTGGCGGAGTCGGCGTCGATAAACTCCGCCATGCGCTGCGTCGGGATGCGCGCGCCCTCGCCCATCGCGTGGAGCTGCTCGGCGAAGTGGTCGGGCAGGCACGTCGCGGCCCAACGCGATGCGTGCGCGCTAAGGTGCTCGCGCGTGATGCGGTTGGTGGCGCAGACGCGATTCAGGTAGTCATCCAGGTTGTGCGCGAGCCACGCGCGGATCGTCTTGCCGTAGACGAAGCCGGCCTCTGCGGGCGTGCCCGTGAACCGGAGGACGAGGGGCGGCGTGTCAACGAATCGTGGCGTGATCAGTCGTCCACACGCACGAAGATGTAGGGCCCGAACTCGGAGCCCCAGACCTGCTCGCCCTGCTCGTTGTAGCCACGGTCCCAGGAGGCCATACGGTCCTGAGAGATGTGGACGACGCTGGTGGCGTAGGAGGCATTGGGGAGCCTGCTGGAGCAGCCGGTGCCGTGGGTGGAGCCGGCGAAGAGCCCGTCGCCGTCGAGCTCGAGGAGGATGTCGCACCCGTCGCGTTCGCTGAGGTCTTCGGGGACGTGGATGTCGAAGGCGTCGGGGTTGGTGTGTTGGCCGGCGAAGTTGCGCGCGTTGCCGGGCAGCTCGAAGACGGCGCTGCGGTATGTAGCGCCGCCCTCGCGCGTGAGGCGATAGATGCGCTGGCGATAGGGTCGATCGACCGCTTCGGCGGTGGCCTGTTCGACGTAGAGCCAGATGGCGTCGTCGCGTTCGTCCCAGATGCGGACGGCTTCGAGGCGGATGTCGAAGAACTCGTCGGGGCTGGCCATCGCCTGCTCAGCGCTGCTGAACGACCCGGTCAGGCGGTAGGCGAGGAGCATGAGCCCTTCGTCTTCCGGCGCGCTGCCGTAGAGGTTCCGGGACGAGCCGCCGGTGTAGATGCAGCCGACGAGTGTGCTCGCGACGGCGAGCATGATGAGGGTTGAGGTCGTGCGCACGCGTGCCTCCTTCTCCGGTGGGGAGTGCGAACGCGCACAGGGTACCGCGTCAGGCGACGGCGTGGTCGGGCTCGGGTTTGGTCGCCCCCGGCGAGCCGAAACGCTCGAGCATCACCTTCTGGCGGTGCTCGAAGATCCCGCGGATGTCGTTGCGGATCAGCAGCTTCTCGCCGAGCCAGGTGGCGGCGTGTCGGTAGTGGACGATGTCGCGGCAGAGGGTGCCGCCGTCCACGGCTTCGAAGGTGTGCTCGTGATGCCAGAGCATGTAGGGCCCGACGAGTTGGGTGTCCACGAAGCGGTGCGGAGGCTCCCAGGCGCTGATGAGGGTCTTCCAGCGGATAGGGATGCCTCGGAGGGAGAGCTTGTAGTCGATGATCGTGCCGGCGCTCATGGGGATGGGCTTGGGCGTGAGGACGTTGAAGCGCAAGATGGGCGGGGTGAGGCGTTCGAGGTTGTGCGCATCGCTGAAGAACTCGAACACCGTTTCCAACGGCGACGCCAGCCACACCTCGGTCTCCAGCGTCCGCACCTTCTTGGGTCGTTCCCGTTTGCTCATGAGCCGTCGATCCTCCCCTAGGGAAGGGCCACTTCGCACCCGAACGCCCCCCGGATGCCCTCGAAAACGACCCCGTAACCACCCCCGGGCCCACGCCTTGCCGCCCCGCTACGCTG
>JBCDCB010000004.1:0-106635 GCA_039182735.1 Planctomycetota bacterium | reverse complement strand
CGCACCGCTCGAAGCCTCCGCGAGGATCTCCATCAGCTGACGCATCCCGCGCGGGTGATATCCCGCGCGCGTCATGTAGCGCATGCCCAGCTCGTCGGCTTCCAGTTCGTCGTCGCGCCCGAACGTGAGCGAGTACAGCCCGGCGCCGGTGAGGATCGCGCCGCCCGCCGCCGCGCCCACCGCCGCGTTGTCCTGCCCCGCCGCGATGCCCACCCCGATCGCCGCGATCACACCCGCGATCTGGATGCTCCGCTGCTTGGTGAGCTGATCGTCGATGTGCTCCGCGGTGACGTGCCCGATCTCGTGACCGATCACGCCGGCGAGCTGCGCCTCGTTCGTCATGCGCTCGACCAGCCCGCGCGTCACGAAGACCTTCCCGCCCGGCAGCGCGAACGCGTTGATCACGTCCGAGTTCAGGAACGTGAACTCCCACGGCAGCGACGGGTAGTCCGCCTCCGTCAACGCCGACATCCGACGACCGATGTCCGTCACGTACTGCTGCGCGCCCGCGCTGGGCACCGCCCCGCCGTACGCCTGGATGAGCTCCGGCATGCTCGCCTCGCCCATCGCGATTTCCTGTTCGCGCGACAAACTATCGAACTGACGCTGACCGGTCGCGGCGTTCGTCTTCGTCGCGCACCCGCCGACCAGCGGCAGCGCGAGCAGCAGGACGGTCAGGGCGATCACTCGTGTCGTTCGCATCGTGGGTTCCTCCAGAGGCGAGGGGGATTCCTGCAAAGCGTATCGCGCCGCGGCGCGCGTAGACTCGCCTGTGACGCAGAACGCCCCCGCCAAGCCGACGACCGACACGCCCGCGTGGTCGAGCGACGAACTCGCCTCGAGTCCGCACGCCAACGAGCAGAAGGCCGACAAGGTCCGGCGGATGTTCAGCGCCATCGCCCACGCCTACGACCTCAACAACCGCCTGCACTCCTTCGGACGCGATCAGGCGTGGCGCAAAGCCGCCGTCCGGCTGGCGGACGTCCGGCCCACCGACGAAGTCCTCGATATGGCCTGCGGCACCGGGGACCTCACCCGCGCCTTCGCCGACGCCGGTGCCAAACGCGTCGTCGGGGGCGACTTCACCGCGCCGATGCTCGACATCGCGCGCACCAAGCGCCTCGGGCCCGCACGCGAGCCCGATCGCGCCAATATCGAGTACGTCCTCGCCGACGCGATGAACCTTCCCTTCGAAGACGATTCGTTCGACGTGCTCTCGATCGCCTTCGGGATCCGCAACGTCGCCGAGCCCGACAAGGCCTTCGCCGAGTTCAAACGCGTGCTCCGCCCCGGCGGCAGGCTCATCGTGCTCGAGTTCAGCGAGCCGACCAACCCGCTGCTCCGTCTCGGCAACGACGTATGGACCAAGCGCGTCATGCCGCTGACCGCCACGCTCATCAGCCGCGACACGAGCGGGGCCTACGCCTACCTGCCCCGCTCGATCGAGACGTTCCTCACCCGCGAGGACATGACGAACGCCATGGAACGCGCGGGCTTCGCGAGCGTCGCGCAGCGCCCGATGACCTTCGGCGTCGTCGTCGCGTACCGCGGCGACGCCCGATAACACACGCTTTGCGCACACCCTGCGCAAGACGCCACGACCGATAACGCGCGAGCGTCCGCTAACACATCAACGACGCGTTTCGCGTGCGGCGAGCGGGTCGCGACGGTCGATCACCACTGCAGGAATCGGAACCCTGAGAGGTGGTGAAGCGATATGGACACACAGTTGACGATCGAGCGTCTCTTCGAAGCGCTCATCCAGGGCGACCGGAACGAAGCGCGAGCGATCGTGCAGGAGACCGCGTCGCAGGGCATGGAAGCCGAGATCCTCGTGAGCGAGGTCTTCTGGCCTGTCTACGAGACCGTGGACAAGATGTTCCGCAACGATCAGCTCTCGACGCTGGGGCACCACTTCGCGACACGCCTGCTCCGCGTGCTCGTCGATCAGGCCTCGCTGCGCTTCTGCCAGGGCGCGCACAACGGGCGCCGCGTGCTCGCCTTCTGCGGCCCGACCGATGCCGACGAACTCGGCGCACAGATGAGCGTGGACCTGCTCGAACAGGCCGGGTTCGAGATCGCCTTCGCCGGCGGCGGGATCGCCAACGACGAAATCCTCGAGCGCGTCCAGAACACGCAGCCCGACGTGCTGCTCATGTTCGCCTCGGCGCCGACCGACCTGCCCAACATCCGCGCTCTGATCGACACGATCCAGGAAATCGGTGCGACGCAGGAGCTGCAGGTCGTGGTCGGCGGCGGCGTCTTCAACCGCGCCGACGGGCTCGCCGAGGAAATCGGCGCCGACCTCTGGGCCACGCGACCCGATGAACTCGTCGCCGCCATGACGGATCAGCCCGAACGGCGCGCCGCGCCGGACCAGCGCACCGTCGGGCGCACGCGCCGCCCCGCGGCCCGCGCCGCCTAAGCGCAATCCACCGTCCGCCAGTCCCGATCTCTCTCGCGGACGCACCCTCAGAACGCTCGCTCGGTCGCAACGCCGGGCGGGCGTTCTTTCTTGTGCGCACGACGCCGCCTGCTACCCTCGACCGCATGAGCCACGGACCGGCGACCATCAATCAACGAGGCGGTACGGGCGCACGGTTGCGCGATGCCGCGGGCACCCCACGCCCCTTCCCGCAGAACCTGTGGGAATCCCACGCGCAGCCCGCGTTGCACACGCGCGAGACAACGTTCCGCGTCCTCGCCAGCAGCAGCGCGGGCAACTGCTCGATTATCGTGCGCGGCTCGGGCAAGACCAAACGCGTGATCCTCGTGGACGCCGGGCTCTCGCCTCTCAAGACACGGCGCGCCCTGAGCGATCTCGGGCTGACGCTCGACCACATCGACCACGTGGTCTTCACGCATCTTGACAACGACCACTGCCGAACCGGCTGGATCAAGGCGCTGCCGAGGCACGCGCGGTTCATGATCCACCGGGCGCACATGGGCCGCGCGCACCGCGCGGGTCTGCTCCGCCGCAAGACGACGCCCTTCGACGACGGCTCCTTCGACGTCGCGCAGGGCGTGCGCGCACGTTCCGTGCACCTCGCGCACGACGATCTCGGCGTCGCCGCCCTTCGCTTCGACTTCGACGGCGAGGCCTCCACGCTCGGCTACGCCACCGACCTCGGGCGCGTCACCCAGCCGCTCATCGACGCGATGGGGGGCGTCGATGTGCTCGCCATCGAATCGAACTACTGCCCGGTCATGCAGCGTGAGAGCGATCGCCCATCGTTCCTGAAGGACCGCATCACGAATGGTGCGGGGCACCTCTCGAACGAAGAGTCGGCACACGCCGT
Source organism: Planctomycetota bacterium (assembly GCA_039182735.1). Lineage (GTDB taxonomy): Bacteria > Planctomycetota > Phycisphaerae > Phycisphaerales > UBA1924 > JBCDCB01. The sequence goes on along the minus strand of JBCDCB010000004.1, from coordinate 103,336 downwards.
GCGCCTGATCGAGCCCAAGCGTGCGGTGCTCCTGCACCTGTCGCGCGATTGCAACTCTCCCGAGCGCGCCGGGCGCGCGCACGATGCGCACGCCGTGCCGATCACGATCGCGCACCACAGTGAACCGACCGATCCGCACGCGATGCACTGACACGCTTCACCACGGCGCGTCGGGCGGCGAATCGAGCAGTTCCGGGTGGTCTTCGGCGAAGACGAGTGTCGGCCCCGTGTCCGCGAACATCCCTCGCTGCTCGTCGCGCCAGCGAGTGACGTCGTGCGCACGCGCAACCGGCTTGCCTGATTCGATCATCGGCACCAGCAGCGGGCGCCCCGCGAGCAGCGCGAGCTGGTTGGGCGCGACCACGTCTCGCTCGATCTGCCGATACACCTGACGCATCGGCGTCGCGCCCACCGGGCTCGGCGCGTGCGTGCGCACGATCCCGTCGATCTTGGGGTCGAAGTCTCCGGGGCGCACGAAGACCGCGGGCGACCCCGGCGCCAGCAGCGTGCCCTCGGGTGCCGCAAAGACGTCGCCGATGAATCCCTCCGGCAGATCGGGCAGCGCCGGCATCTCGAACGCGCCGGCGTGCGCACGATCGACGCACCATTCGTCGCCGAGCCAGGCGGTGAGTTCGAGCGCGCGCCGGGCGTCGTCGAGCATCTCGTTGAGGGTCTCGGGCATCGGCACGCCGCGCCAGATCGTGCCGAGGTTCGCGGCGTGCTCGCGCAAGAGCATCTCGGCGCGATCGCGTCCGAGAGCGCGTTCCTCGTGCTCGAGCATGGCCGACTCGCCCAGCGCGCAGGTCACCGCCTGCAGGGTGATCACGCTGGGCAGGGCCTCGCGCCAGCGACCGGTTTCGCCCGACTTCGGCAGCGCAACGCCGATCTTGGCGAGTTCCGTCCACTTTGCGAGCAGCATCGCCCAGTCGGCGCGTCCGTGTTGGTGTGAAGCATCGAGCGACATGTGTACGGTTTCTGAAAGGTATTTACACGATGAATCGGGGCGTTCGGGGTCCGATCATGCCGAAAGATTCGCATCAGACCTCCCAAACGGAACGAACCGGGTGAGACTGATGGTTGACGTCGGTGCGCGCATCGGGATGATCGGTGCAACGCGCCCAGAGCGGAAAGGTAGACCATGGCGATGGAACGATCGCAGGAAGTGGCACTGATCGAGGCGGCGGCGGCGGGTTGCCGAGACTCCGCGGATCGCCTCATCCGAGCCTACCAAGGCTCGCTGTATGCCTATCTGCTGCGCCTCTCGGGCCGCCCCGACGTGGCCGAGGACATCGTGCAGGACGCGTTCGTGCGGGTGCTGGCCAACCTCGACCGCTTCGACCCGCGATTCCGCTTCTCAACCTGGCTCTTCACGATCGCCAAGCGGCTCTTCGTGAACGCCTCGCAGAAGTTCAAGCCGGTCTACGACAGCGAGATCGTCGGCGGGTGGGACGGCGACGCGCAATCCCCCAGCCGACCCGCGATCGAGTCGGAGTTTCGAGGCTCCGCGCGAGACTCCATCGGTCGTGCCCTGCTCAAGCTGAGCGTCGAGCAGCGTGAGATCATCTTGCTATTCCACCAGCAGGAGTGGCCCATCGCGCAGATCGCCGAGTACGTCGGCATGCCCGAGGGCACGGTCAAGAGCCACCTGCACCGCGGACGCAAGCGCATGCGCCGGTTCTTCGAGCAGGAGCTCGAGCGTCCGGCCGAGTGGGCGATGAACGAAGGGGCCGTTGAGCGCGCATGACCGACCCGCGTGGTCACAACCCGGATCTCCCGCGTGATGGTCGGGACGAGTCGTTGGATCGACCCTCGCTGGAAGATCTGGTTGACGCCGTCTTCGACAACGAACTCCCCGCGGACCAGAGCGAAGACGTGCACGCGCGGCTTCGTCGTCACCCGGACATCGCGCGCGATGCCGTGATGACGCGGCGTGCGCTCGAGTCCCTGCGACGCCCCGTCTCGACGCCCGATCTTTCCGGCTCGATCCTCGATGCGCTGGACGGCAAGCGGCCCATGCAGGGCGGTGATGTGATCGGGCGGCTGCGCGTGTGGCGCTACGCCGCCGCCGCCGCGCTCCTGCTGATGGTTGCCGGCGCGTTCACCGTCCAGCGGATGTCACCCGAGGTGACGCACCTTGTCGGCACGCCCGAGGACCGCCCGATGGGCACGCTCGCCGCGACCCTTCCCGTGGTCACGGAGCAGACGACGCGTGACGTGCTCCGCGCGGTGGACGAGATCCAGCTCGCGGTCACCGACGCCACGTTCGTGAACGTCGCCGGTCCCGAGCCGCGGCCCGTGACCCTCGTGAGCCACTGCGATCGCGTGCGGACCTCCGACGGCTGGTTCGAGTGCGCGGCGACGGGCGGCGAGACGTCGGTCACGCTCCGTCTGTGCGACACGCACGCCGGCGGCATCGCGGTGCGCGGGTTCGCGCCGGCGTGGGCGACAATGCCCGTGCGCAGCGAACGCGCGTTCCGCGTCGTGGCGATCGTCGCGGAGGAGACCTCCGAGCAGCCCGTGCTCTACCGCGTGACCACGACGGATGCGTCGTTCGAGGCGTGGGCCGGCGAGGCGTCGGTGTATCGCGCGGGCGTGGTAAGCGGCGTGCAGCCGGTGACCTTCGAGCCGCGCCCGCAGGAACGCTCGCTGATCTCGCTGGATCGTCTGCCGAGATGAACCTTGTGCATCGCGCCCTCCGCTGTGCCGTGTTGTGCGCGGCGCTGTTCGTGTGGCTCGTGTCCGACGCGCGTGCAGATGCGCCGCGCGATGTGGACTTCGACGCGCTCGTCGTCGCGCACGACCTCGAGCGTGTCCGCCACGACCCCGCGTTCGAAGCGTTTGATCGGGCGCTGCGCACGATCGCGCTCGACGATCGCTCGGCGCAGGCGTGGGACCATCTCGCCCGGCGCTTGGGCGACGAACCCGGCGCGGTCTTCGATCGGCTCTTCGGCACCAGCGTGGGCGTGCTCATGCGCCGCGCGGGCGACGGAGGCGATGGCGCGTGGGTGGTCTTCAGCCGGATCGATTCCCAGACGGACACGCTGATCAAGAAACGCCTGAACGTTGCGCCGCGCGACGTCGCGAAGGGCGGGCGACTGGTGCTCGCGGTGGACGACGGTCGCGTGCTGCTGACGTCGTGGGCCGACCGGGACGCGCCGGGGCGCGTGACGCTGGCGCTCGCGCCGGGCGGGCAGCGTGCGCTCTTCGACCGGGTGCTGGATCAGCCCGAGCTGGCGCGTGGACTGCTCGAGCGTCCACGCGGGGTGACGACGCACGTTTCGATCGTCGCACGGGGATCGGCGCTGCCCTTTGGGATCGGCGTGCCGGGCGTGAATCCGGCGCTGAAGGGGTGGCTCCACGCGCGGGTGTCGTTCGAGGGTGCGCGAGCGCGTGTCGCGTTCGCGAACGACGAGGGTGCGCTGCGTCGCCTCGGCGCGCAGCGGGTGCCGATGTCAACGGGCGCGGACGACGTGCTCTGGCTCTCGGCGCACGCCTCGCGTGGAGAGCTGGATCGGAACCTGCGCATGCTGCGGCTCGGGACGGGTGGCGATGCGCTCGACGGCGTAGTCCCGCGCGGGACGACGGTGCTCGCCGCGAGCGTGCGCGATAAGGATCAACGCGTCGATCTGGAGTCGATGTTCGACGACGTCGCGATGGCGTACCGCGTGACGGGCGTGGCCGAGCTGCCGCGCCGCGCGGACGCAGCCTTCGCGGAGTGGAGCGGGGGGCGTGACGAGTTCGAGGGGCGTCTGCCGGGCGCGGTGCGCACGCTGACGCGTCGGGTGGGCGATTCAGAGCGGGTCGTCTCCTGGGGGTTCGTCATCCCGGAGGGTCCGCACCAGCGCGAGGGCTGGCTCGTGGTCGCGGGCGACCCGCAGCGCGCGCGCGTGCTGATCGGGGCGCTCGGGCGAACGGATGCGCCGGCGCAAGACCACGGCGCGGTGCGCCCGTCGTCGGTGCTGGGCCGCGTCGATCTCTCGGCGATCGCGTTTGCGCCGAACGATGCCGAGAGCCTGCGCGTGCTGGAGGGGGTGCTCGACGCGCTGCGAGGCGTCGAACGCCTGGGCTGGCACCTCTCCCGCGAGGCGCGGGAGGGCTCGCGCGCCGGCGTGGTGGAACTGCGGTTCGCCGACCCGGCGCGGTGAAACGAGCGGCCTATCATCCGGCGCGCCGCACCTCCGCACGCCCCGCACCGGAAACACCTCACAGATGACCCAGGCACTCCGCAACGTCGCGATCATCGCGCACGTCGATCATGGCAAGACCACCCTCGTGGATCAGCTGCTCTATCAGTCGGGCATGTTCCGCACCGAACAGCTCGACAAGCTCGCCGGCGGGCAGCACGGGCTCATCATGGACTCGAACCCGCTCGAGCGCGAGCGCGGGATCACCATCCTGTCCAAGAACTGCGCCGTCACCTACGTGCGCGAGGACGGCGAGCCGGTCCGCATCAACATCCTCGACACCCCGGGCCACGCCGACTTCGGCGGCGAGGTCGAGCGCGTCCTCCGCATGGCCGACGGGTGCCTGCTGCTCGTCGATGCCGCCGAGGGCCCGATGCCGCAGACGCGCTTCGTGCTGAGCAAGGCGATCGAGGCCGGGCTCCGTCCCGTGGTCGTGGTGAACAAGTGCGACCGACCGGACAGCCGAGGTCGCGCGGCGGTGGACGAGGTCTTCGACCTGCTCGTCGAGCTCGGTGCGGATGACGATGCGCTCGACTTCCCGACGGTCTTCTCCTCCGGTCGCGACGGCTGGGCGTCGGATGATCCGACGGTCAAGGGCGAAGACCTGCGCCCGATTTTCGAGATGATCGTGCGGCACGTGCCCGCCGCGACTGGTGACCCGAAGAACCCGCTCCAGATGATGGTCACCACGCTCGACTACTCCGAGTACGTCGGGCGCATCGGTATCGGTCGCGTGCGCGAAGGCACCATCCGTGCGGGCGAGAAGGTCACCGTCATCGCGCGCGACGGCACGCAGCGCCAAGCGCGTGTTGGCACGCTCAAGCACTTCGAGGGGCTCGGGCGCGTCGATACCGACGCCGTTGAAGCCGGCGATCTCTGCGCCGTGATCGGGATCGACAACATCGATATCGGCGACACGATCGCCAGCCTCGAAGATCCGAAGCCGCTGCCGCCCGTGCGCATCGACGAGCCCACGCTCACGATGGTCTTCCGCGTGAACGATTCGCCCTTCGCGGGTCGCGAGGGCAAGTACGTCACGAGCCGCCAGGTGCGCGATCGCCTGCTGCGTGAGACGGAGACCAACGTCGCGCTCCGCGTCGATCCGGTGGACGGCGGCGACGAGTTCATCGTCGCGGGACGCGGGCTGCTGCACCTCGGCGTGCTGCTCGAGCAGATGCGCCGCGAGGGGTACGAGCTTGCCGTCGGCAAGCCGCACGTCGTCATCCGCGAGATCGACGGCAAGGCGCACGAGCCCATCGAGCATCTGCTCGTCGAGTGCCCCAACGAGCACGTCGGCTCCGTGATGGAACTCGTCGGCGGTCGCGGCGGAATCGTGCAGTCCATGGACGCGCGCGGCGAAACCATGACGCGCATCTCTTTCGAGATCCCCTCGCGCGGGCTCATCGGGCTGCGCTCACGACTGCTCACCGCGACGCAGGGCGAGGCGATCGTGCACTCCGCCTTCGACCGCTTCGAGCCCGCCAGCGGCGAACCGCCCAAGCGACCACAAGGCGTCATGATCGCCAGCGAGGGCGGCAAGGCCACCGCGTACTCCATGGAAACGCTCAGCGATCGAGGCGTGCTGCTCGTCGAGCCGGGCACCGAGGTCTACACCGGGATGATCGTGGGCGAGCACAGCCGCGACAACGACCTGACCGTCAACATCTCGCGCGGCAAGGCGCACTCCAACGTGCGCGAGTCCAACAAGGAAGCCTTTGTGAAGCTCAAGGCCTCGCGCTCGCTCTCGCTCGAACAGTGTCTCGAGTACATCGAGGAGGACGAACTCGTCGAAATCACGCCCGAGAGCTACCGCATGCGCAAGCGGATCCTCGAAGAGGGCATGCGCCGACGCGCCGAACGCAGCGCGAAAGACAAAGCGCAGGCGCTTTCGGGGGCGTAGGGAAAGCCTTGAAGGATCTCGTGAAGCAACTGCTCGGTGCGTTCATGATTGCGGGCGCAATCGTGGTGGTGCTTTCGGTGGCGTTCTTTGTGGGCTGTGTCTACCTGAGCGGGCGACCGAACCTCTTCTTCGGCTACGAGACCCGCGACCTTGCGAAGTACACGGCACCGACCGGACAAGATCCTCAAACAGCGCACTTCCCCGCGACGCTGCCCGACTATCCCAAGGATCGCTTGAGCTATCGACACTGGGCCGGCTTTGGAGCAGCTGGTGCGACGGTTACGCTGTACGTGCAACATGAAGCTTCAATGTTCGACGTGACGGTGCGTTCGCTACCGGAACCAGTTCGAGCATCACCTTCAAGCGACTCTGAGCGAGACTATGTCCGAAGGCTCGCTGCCGATCACGGCGTCAACTGGCAGTGGGGCGAAGGCGAGATCTGGTTCTACACCGATGCGCAGTCACTCACGACGACCGGCGTGTGGATGCGCGAATCAACGGGCGAACTGTTCTACTTCGCGCACTTTGACTGATGAGATTTCTGCCCCCCTCTCCCCGCGCGCAGGGAGAGGGCCGGGGTGAGGGGAAGAGCGGAGTAGAGAGGCGAAGACCCCTCATCCCAACCTTCTCCCTCGAGGTGAGAAGGAGCCGGAATCCCGCTCCCTCACAGTCGCGGCTCGTCGGGACTCAATCCTTCGCCCACCGCTTCACCGCCTCGGCGAAGCGTGCGCCGAAGAGCTTGGCGGTTTCAATATCGCCGGGCGAAGGTGTGTTCGCGGGGTCGGCGTTGTCGCTCTGCGTCGCGAGCCCGGTGAACGAGCCCAAGCGGTTGACCGCTTCGGGCGGCAAGCCGTGGGCGCCGCCGGTTGTCTCCATCATCACGCCCGTGCTGATCCAGATCATCGAGTGCTGGCACGCGAACGTCAGCAGGTTGAGCAGCACGCCCTGCTTGTCGCCGTCGAGCGCCGCGCTGTTCGTAAAGCCCGCGGCGAACTTGTCGCGCCAGCGCTGCTCGAACCACACCGTGCTCGTCGCGTCGGCGAAGGTCTTGAACTGCGCGGAGGGCCCGCCCATGTACGTCGGTGTGCCGAAGACGATGCCGTCGGCTTCATCGAGCGCCGTCATATCCGCGATCGCCTCCTCCGTCGTGAGCAGCGTGGCCTCGACGCCGGCACTCGCGACGCCCTCACGCACGAACTGCGCGACCCGGGCCGTGTGCCCGAACCCGGAGTGGTAGACGATCGCGACCTTCGGCATCGGTAGGATCTCCATGATCGCCCGATCCGGGCGCGCACGGAGATGGTATCGCGTGGGCATCGTTGTTCAGAAGTTCGGTGGCACAAGCGTCGCGAGCGTCGAGAAGATGCGCCGCTGCGCGCAGCACGTCCTGCGCGAACGTGCAAGTGGTCACGACGTCATCGTCACCGTGAGCGCGATGGGCAAGACGACCGACCAGTTCGTCGCGCTCGCGGCGGAGGCGTCGGACAATCCCAGCCGGCGCGAGATGGACATGCTCCTCTCGTCGGGCGAGCGGATCAGCATCGCGCTCATGGCGATGGTGCTCGAATCGATGGGGCAACCCGCGATCTCCTTCACGGCGCGACAGATCGGGATGACGACCGACAGTTCCTTCACACGCGCGCGCATCGAGTCGATCGACGCCGACGTGCTGAAGAACGAACTCGCCCGCGGCAAGGTTGCGATCGTCGCGGGCTTCCAGGGCGTGACGAAAGAAGGCGACGTCACGACGCTGGGTCGGGGCGGGTCGGACACGACGGCCGTCGCCGTTGCCGCCGCCGTCGGCGCAGACGTCTGCGAGATCTACACCGATGTGGACGGCGTCTACACGACCGATCCGCGCAAGGTGCCGAGCGCGCGTCGCCTCGAACGCGTCGGCACGGAGGAGATGCTCGAACTCGCGTCGATGGGCGCTGGGGTTTTGCACCCGCGCGCGGTGCTCTTCGCCGCGAAGTTCGGCGTGCCCATCCACGTGCGCCACAGCCAACGCGACGACGCCGGCACCATCATCGCGCCGGGCGATCAGAACAAGCAGGGGGGACAGATGGAACGCATCGAGGTCACCGGCATCGCGCTCAAGGACGGGCTCGGGCGCGTCACGCTCGAGGGCATCCCCGACACGCCGGGCGTCGCGGCACGCGTCTTCGCGTCGCTCGCCGAGCGCACGATCGTGGTCGATGACATCATCCAGACCGTCACCGTCGAAGACGGCAAGAAGAAGGCGACCGTTTCCTTCACCGTCGATCACGGCGAACTGAGTGACATGCGCCCCGTGCTCGACGCGCTGCTGCAAGACATCGGCGGCGGGACCAGCACCATCGACGTGGGCTTCAGCAAGGTGAGCGTGGTCGGCGCGGGGATCGGCTCGCACGCCGAGGTCGCGAGCACGATGTTCCGGGCCCTCGCCGACGCGGGGATCAACATCGCGAACATCTCGACGAGCGAGATCAAGGTCGGCGTACTGATCGACAAGACCGACGGCGAACGTGCACTGAGCCTGCTCCACGAGGCGTTTGGGCTCGGCGCCTCCCCAACCTAGTGGGACGGGCATCTTGCCCGTCTCCCACACATGCTCCGATTCGAAGCGATCGAAGCAACAGGGCGGGACGCCCGGTCCACAAGACGGGGTAGCTCGCCCACTACACTCCCCGCCATGACGCAGACCGCAGCCGATACAGACTCGTGGCGCTCGACCGCCCGCAGGGGTGACGTCCAGCGCTGGTCGCGCACGCTCATCAAGACAGCAAAGGAGCCGCCCGCAGACGCCGAGGCGATCAGCCACAAGCTGCTCGTCCGCGCCGGGTTCATCCGTCGCGTCGGCGCGGGCATCTACGACTACCTCCCCCTCGGGTGGCGCGTGCTGCGCAAGGTCAGCCAGATCATCCGCCACGAGATGGACGCCGCCGGCGCGAGCGAGATCCTCCTCCCCGCGATCGTCCCGATGGAGCTCTTCCACGAGACGGGTCGCGCCGATGAGTACGGCGAGCTGCTCTTCCGCCTCACCGACCGTCACGGCAGAAACGCCGCGCTCGGGCCGACGCACGAAGAGGTCATCACCGAGGCGATGCGTGGCTTGGTGTCGTCGTACAAGGACCTGCCGCTGAGTCTGTATCAGATCCAGACGAAGTTCCGCGACGAGTTCCGCCCGCGCGCGGGGCTGCTGCGCGGGCGTGAGTTCCTCATGAAGGACGCGTACTCCTTCACGATGCACGTCGAGGGCCCCGGCGGGCTCGACGAGCAGTACGACGCGATGTACCGCGCGTACGAGAACATCTTCACGAAGTGTGCGCTCGACTTCTCGATCGTCGAGGCCGAGTCCGGCCCGATCGGCGGCAGCGCGTCGCACGAGTTTATGGTCAACGCCGACAGCGGCGAAGACACCATCCTCCGCTGCCCGGAGACGAACTACGCCGCGAACGTCGAGAAGTGCGAGCTGGGTGAGCGCTACGCGCCGGATCACGCGTACTTCGCGGGCGATCCGACCGGCGACCTGACCGACAAGCACACACCCGACTGCCCCGGCATCGACGAGGTGTGCACGCTCCTCAAGATCAAGCCGCGCCAGATGCTCAAGAGCGTGGTATTCGAGGTGGATGAAGCGGACCGCGACGCCGTCGGCGCGACGTATGTTATCGCGGTGGTGCGCGGCGATCACGACGTCAACGAAGCGCGTGTGCGCGACGCGCTTGGCGGCGTGCGCCCCGTCCTCGCCGATGCGGAACGCGCGAAGGAAGCCGGCTTCGCGATCGGTTACGTGAGCCCCGTCGCGGCGGTCAAAGCAGGCGACGCCGCGATCATGCTCATCGACCGCGACGCGGCGCAGGGCATCGATCACGAGAAGGGCGGCAAACCCTACTTCTGGGTCACCGGCGCCGATCAGAAAGACCACCACGTCACGCACTTCAACTGGCTGCGCGACCTCGGCGCCGACCCGCGTGAACTCATGAAGGGCGACAAGCCGCGATTGATCGTCACCGACGTGCGCAACGCGATGGCGGGAGACCCCTCGCCGCGCGCACAGGGCGCAAAACTCGAAGCCCGTCGCGGCATCGAGGTCGGGCACATCTTCAAGCTCGGCACGAAGTACTCCGAGGCGATGGGCTTCGCGATCCTCGACGAGAACCAGGAACGCCGCCCCGTCATCATGGGCTGCTACGGCATCGGCGTGAGCCGAACGGTCGCCGCGTGCGTCGAGATGAGCAGCGACGACCACGGCATCATCTGGCCCTTCCCCGTCGCGCCGTACCACGCGCTCATCGTCGTGATGAAGCCCGATGATGCGAACGCGATGGAGCACGCCGAGCGCATCGCGAACGACCTGAGCGAGGCCGGGCTGGACGTGTTGATTGACGATCGCGCCGAGCGCCCGGGCAGCAAGTTCAAGGACGCAGACCTCATCGGCGTGCCGATCCGCCTGACGCTGGGCGACAAGGCGCTCGCCGAGAACAGCGTGGAGTTCAAGCTCCGACGCGACGACGGCAAGGGGGACCTTGTGCCGCTCGCGGATGTGGTGGCGAAGTGTGTAGAGGCGGTGGGCGCGTAGCAGTCAACCACAGAGTGCATACAGTTCACCGAGGGCAAGAAGTGGCTGGAGTGTTTCTCGACGACTCCGGGATTCTGACTCCGTGCCCTCCGTGTCCTCTGTGGTGCATCAGTTTCCCTTCACCGCGCCGGCGATCCGTTCGGCGAGTTCCTTCGCGTCCGCGTGATCGATATCCGTCGGACGCCACGTCAGGTCGAGCCCGCTGCCGTCCTCGGCTTTGGGGATGACGTGGAAATGCACGTGCATCACCGCCTGGTGCGCGCGCTCGCCGTTGTTCTGCAGGATGTTGCACGCGCTGCACCCCGTCGCGGCCATCACGGCGCGCGTGATCGCGGGGAGCACGCGACCGATCGCAGCGCTCGACTCGGCGCTGAGTTTGTCGATCGTCTCCGCCGGCTCCTTGGGGATGACCAGTGTGTGCCCGCGCGAGAGCGGGCCGATGTCGAGGAAGGCGTAGACGTGCTCGTCCTCATACACGCGGTGGGAGGGGATGTCGCCGCTGAGGATCTTCGTGAAGACGGTGTCTGACATGGGGGCCTCCGCTCTGACTCCCCAGTCTAGTGGGACGGGCATCTTGCCCGTCTCCTACGTTGCCTCATCACTCGGGAGACGCGAACGGCCACGTATCAGACTTCTTGTCGTACGCGCCCGCGTCCCACATCAGGAAGAGGATGCCCGAGACAATCCACGCGGACGCGATCAGCAACGCGATCATCGCGAGAAGAACCGCAACGAGCGGACTCCCCATGCCGTCGACCGGATTCTCGAACGGAATCAAGCAGCGCGTGATCGCGGGACTCCCGATGGAGAGCGCACCGCCGAAGAAGATCAACCATGAATGCACGATGCGATCGAACGGCTTCGCAATCGCTCGATAGATCGCGGCCCCTGCGCACGAAAGAAGCAGCAGCACACCCAGCCCGGGCTTGATCGCGTACGACCAGCCGAACTGCGCGCCAGCTCCCCACGCCATGACACCCGAAAGCCCGAGCGCTGAAAGCGTTGACAAGAGCCAGAGCAGCCATCGCAGTTGCATGCGATGCGTACGACGCTGCTTGGGCAGTTGTTCACCCCACCCCCGCCTCCACCGCAGACGCCCCGCTCGGGTGCGGCACCGCGTTCGGCGGAGGCAGCCTCAGGTACTTCGCCAGCCTGAACGCGCCGAGATAGAAGGGCACGGTGTCGATCATCGCCGCCGTCAGCTTGAAGACGTACCCCGTCGCGATGAAGAGCAGCAGCTGCGGCCAAAGTGGGTGCGCGTCGCTGATGGGCAGCGCGCTCGCATAAAAGTGTGTGATCAGGATGACCGCGGTCGTATCGACGAGCTGCGAGACGAGCGTCGAACCGTTGTTGCGCAGCCACAGGTGCTTGCCCTTGGTCAGGCGCTTCCAGAAGTGGAAGACGTGTACATCGACGAGCTGCGCAACGAGATACGCGATCATGCTCGCCACGACCGCGCCGAAGGCGAGTTCTCGGATTTCGAAGAAGACCGGCAGGCGGTCCGCGGCGTCTCGGACGATCGACCCGTCCTGTGCGCGCTCTTCGAAGCCCGGCATCGCGCCGCCAACCCACAGGATGAAAACGACCCACAGGTTCAGCAGGAAGCCGATCCACACGACGGTGTTCGCCCGTTTGCGTCCCCACAGTTCGCTGATGAAGTCGGTGCACAGGAACGTGATCGGGTAGGGCAGCACGCCGACGGCGACGGCGAAGATCAGCGGGACACCCGCGAGTTCTGCCGGCCCGTCGCTCTTGCCCGTGATCTCGAAGAGCTTGATGAACCGGGTGATGCCGAGGATGTTGAGCATCGCGAGCGAGCCCAGGAAAATCCCCGCGAAGACCAGAAACGTGCGCTCGCGCCGTGCGTACAAGGTTCGCAGCGGGAGCTTCGCGAGCCCGTCGTACTCGTGCTGTTGTGTGGGCAGCGGCTCGTGGCTGGACATCGCGTGTAGCCTAGCCCGTCAGCCTCGCACCGGGAGAGAGCCTTGGACGAGCCGATCGACAGCGCCCCGATGAAGGTCAAGCAGCTCCGCCAGATCACCGAGCGCCGCCCGTGCCTCTCGTGCGGGTACGACCTGCGCGGGCAGCCGGTGTGGCAGGAAGAGCACTACGGCTGGTACATCACGCGATGCACGGAGTGCGGGTTCGTCTCGCCGATGGGCTCGTTCGACATGACGGCGAAGATCCTGCGCGTGACCGCCGGTCGCGCCGCGGGCGGGTGGATCCTCTCGTTGCTCGTGCTGTGGGCGGCGATGGGCGGCGTGTCGTTCGCGATGTCGCAGTGGGGGATGCAGTCGCTCGCGATCAGCGGGCAGCAGGCGATGGCCGGCTTCGCGATCCTGTGGATGATCGTCGTCTCGTTCATCGGCGGGGCGCTCATCTGTGCGCTCAGCCCCGATGCGCGCACGCCGCGCTTCATGTGGATGGGCCTGCCCGCGCTCGCCGTCACGATGCTCTGGTGGGCGGGGACGCTGTCGTACCAGTTCGAGGAAGAGCAGGACTGGGGGCTGACGGCGATCGGCAACGGGGGCTGGGCTCGGCTGCTCATCATGCTGGGCGTGCAGGCGGCGATCCTGCTCGCGGTCTTCATGCCGATGCGCGCGATCATGCGCGCCGTCTTTCTCACACTCGCGCCGCCCTGGGTCGGCGCGACGATGCCCGGGCTCTGGCGCGCCGACGACCTCGAACTCCCCGGACGCTTCGGCGGGGAAAGAGATGGCGGTTAGATCGCTTGCTCGAACTCTTCGCGCGAGATGCCAAGATCTCGCAGGATGCCGCGGAGCGTGCCGACCGCGACCGGATCTCGTCTTGGCAGGGTCGAGCGCCGAGAGCGATCTTCTGGATGGACGATGAGCGCGTGACTGCCCTTGCCTCGGCCGTCGATCACTTCAAAGCCGAGCTTGGTGAGAGCCGCGATCGTGGCACGTCGGGAAATGTTGCGGAGAGGCTTGCTCACGCGACGACCAGCGACGCCGTGCCCGGATCGTCGGGGATCGGTTCGCCGCGCTCGCGCATCCATTCGATCCACGTGTTCATCGCGTCACGGATGTTGACGAGCGCCTCTTCGACCGTATCGCCGTCGCTCCGACAGCCGGGCAGCGAGGGCACCTCGGCGATCCAGACGCCGTCTTCGTCCTGATGGAGAAACACCTGTCGCATGCCAAAAGCATACGACAACAACGCTTGTTGGCCATCGGAATCCGCGAGGGCGGCCCGCCGCGCACCCTCTACAATCGCCCCATGACCACGCACGCCGCGGCGACGGAGCGCCGCCCCATCCGGGCCCTGTCGACCCTCGTGGTCAACCAGATCGCCGCAGGCGAAGTGGTCGATCGCCCCGCCAGCGTCGTCAAAGAGCTGCTCGACAACGCCCTCGACGCCGGTGCCACGCGCATCACCATCGAACTCGAGAAGGGCGGCATCGAGCTCGTCCGCGTCACCGACGACGGCTGCGGCATCCCCGCGAGCGAAGTCGAACTCGCCCTCTCGCCCCACGCCACCAGCAAAATCATCGATGCGCAGGACCTCGACGCCATCGCGACGATGGGCTTCCGCGGCGAAGCGCTCGCGTCCATTGCCTCCGTCTCGCGCCTCTCGATGCGCACGCGTACGCGCGAAGCGCCCGAAGCGATCCGCGTAGACATCGCGGGCGACGAACGCGGTGCGCCGCGACCCGACGCCGGGCCCGTCGGCACGTCGATCGGCGTGCGCAACCTCTTCTTCAACACGCCCGCGCGCCGCAAGTTCCTCCGCACGCCGCAGACCGAACAGGGGCACTGCGTCGAGATCGTGCGCACGCTCGCGATCAGCCACCCGCGTGTCGGGTTCAGGCTGACGATCGATGGGCGCACCACGCTCGACCTCGCGCCGAGCGACAGCCCGCGCCGGCGCGCGCTCGACGTCGTCGGCAACGAGTTCGAGTCGCAGTACCTCGAGGTCCACGCCGACCGCTTCGACGACGATCGCGGCATCGCGCTGTGGGGCCTCGTCGGGACGCCCGCGCTCGCGCGTCCGACGACGCGCTGGCAGCACGTCTACATCAACGGCAGGCCCGTGCGCGACCGCACCATCCAGCACGCGCTGCGCGAGGCATACCGTGGGCTCACCGAGCCGGGCAAGCACCCGAGCGCCGTGCTGCTCATCGAGATGGCCCCGTCGGGCGTCGATGTGAACGTCCACCCCGCCAAGAGCGAAGTCCGCTTCCGCGATGGGTCCGTCGTGCACACGACGGTGCTGCGCGCCGTGCGCGATGCGCTGCGCGAAGCCGATCTCACCGGCGCGGTCGAGCGGCCCGACCCGCGCGCGCCGGGCGATCGCCCCACGACCGACGCCAACGCGATCGCCGACTTCGTGAACCGTTTCAAGCACGCCCCGGACGAGCCGAAGCAGCAGGGCTTCGAGTACCGCGCCGTCGCCGAGGCGGTGCAGGCCGAGCGCGAGCGCATCGAACTCGATCGCAGGCGCCTCGATGACGAACGCAAGGCGCTCGAAGAAGAGCGGCGCACGCGCGCGCTCTCGACGGATCACCTGCGCGTGACGCGCACGCCCGATGCGCCGGGGCAGGAGACCCTCGACGCGCCCCGCCCCGCCGACCGACCGCTCCGCGTGCACAACGCCTACCTCGTCACGCAGGACGAGCGCGGCGTCGTCATCGTCGATCAGCACGCGCTGCACGAACGCGTCATGTTCGAGAAGCTCCGACAGCGCTTCGAAGCGGGGGGGCTCGAGCGCCAGCGCCTGCTCATGCCCGCCGTGCTCAACGCGCCCGCGTCACAGATCGAATCGCTCGACGCGATGCGCGAGACGTTCGAGCGTCTCGGCGTCGAGGCCGAGGCCATCGGGCCCGGGCAGGTCGGCGTCCACGCCTTCCCCACGCTGCTGCTCGACAGGGGCGTCGATCCGATCGACTTCGTGGGCGAACTGCTCGAACGTGTCGAGCACGAGGGCTTCGCCGCGACGAGCGAAGAGGCGATCCACGAGATCCTCGACATGATGGCGTGCAAGGCCGCTATCAAGGCGGGCGACGCGCTGAGCGACGACGAGGTCGAAGAGCTCATGCGCCTGCGCGAGACGGTCGAACGCGCGAGCAACTGCCCGCACGGCAGACCGACCGCCATCCGACTCACGATCGATGAGCTCGAGAAACGCTTCGGGCGGGCGTGAGCCGGCTCAGCCGCCGCCGCCGGGGAGCAGCCCGCGGATCGCGTCCTCGGCGTCCTTCTTGGCGTCTTCGACCGCCTGCTCGGCCTGCTTGGCCGCGTCGTCCACCATTTGCTGCGCTTCGCCGGAGACGCCTTCGAGCATCTTCTGCGCTTCGGCGCCGAGCTCGGTCGAGATGTTCACGCCCATCGCGCTGAGGTCCTGCAGCTGCGCGAGCTGCCCTTCGAGGTCGCTGAGGATCTCGGCGGGGAGGATGCCCGCGCCCTTGTTCTTGGCCTCGGTGAGGATCGCCTGCACCACGATGGTCACGAGCTCGCGCGCGAGCAGCCCCTTGTCGGAGTCGCTGCCCACGTCGCTGAGCTGGATGCGCTCGATGGGCAGCGTGACGACGGTGGCGTCGCCGCCGATGGGGAGCATGTCCACGCGGATATCGACGTCTTTGATGTCGATCTCGTTGACGATGAAGCGGGGCTGCTCCTGTTCGTCCGGGGTGGGCTGTTGCCCGCCGCCGTCACCCGAGCCGCTCGTTTTCTTGATGTTGTTGAGGATGACGGTGTAGTTCGCGTCGCCCTTGTCCTTCTCGAGGTTGATGTCCACGTCGTTCATGGTGAACGTCGGGAGCGTGATGACAACGTCCTGCCCGCCTCCCTGCAGGGACTGGTAGTCGAGCGAGACGCCGGCGTCGGCGAGGGTCAGGAAGGGGGTCCGCGAGAACCCCTCGGGGTTCGCGACGCCGAACCCGCTCATCGCGAAGGTGCCCGCGCGCAGCCCGATATCGACCTGATCCACGGTCGTCTGGGTGCCCATCGCCCGGGTGCCGCCCTGTTCGATGGCGGCCTTGGCGAGGTTGTCGATCTGCGAGACCGCGAAGATGCCCAGCCCCACGACGCCCGCGATGAGCAGGATCACGAGGATGACCAGAACGATGAGAACTTTGATGATTTTCGACACGCGTGTGCTCCCTTGCTTGGTTCTTCTCCGCAGGCGCATCGTAGCCGGGTTCTGCGCCGTGACACGTCCGCGCCCCGCGTTCGCCGGACACACCGCGGTACGATGACGCGATGCGACACGCCTTGATCGGGATCTGCTCGCTCGCGCTGCTCACCTCGTGCACGTCGGTCACCGCGCCCTTCACGAGCGACTGGGCGATCGAGTACGAGCCCACGCCCATGGTCCGCTACGCGCAGGTCCACCCGGACGACACGCGCCTCTTCGAGGTTCCCTTCGACCGCCTCGGCAACACCGAGGCGCGCCGGCGTGACGGATGGGAAGTCATGGGGACCTCGCGCGTCGTGCGCGAAGAGTCGCCGCGCGCCACGCCGCCCGTCGAATCATCGCTCCGCGCCGAGCCCGACGCGCAGCTCCGCTATCACGCGGCGAAGGTCGGCGCGCAGCGCGTCGTGTGGGCCCGCCGCGTCATCGGGCAGACGACTCGCCTGCGAGAACAAGTATCGCTCGCACGGAGCGAACCCGTCCCAACAAAAGGGGGCACGCAGCTGCGCGACCGAGATACGGCCTCGCAGCCGGTGCCCCAGACCCGCGAGCGGGTCGAGTACCTGGCTGTGTACTACCGGCGCCGGTTCGGCACCGATGGTTGATCAGCGGCGGCGGCGAGTGGCGGAAACGCCCGCGAGCCCGAGCAGCGCGAACGTGCCAGCGTTCGGGATGATCGCGACGAAGCCCTGCGTGTTGCCGAGACCGTCGATCGCGTTGCCGACGATCACGCTGCCGTCGGCGGAGACGCCGGTCGCGTCGGTGAGCAGCCAATCGCCGAGGTCGAGCCCGAAGCGGTTGGTGAGGACGTCGGCGAGACGGGTCATGCCGCCGCCCTGCGTCCAGATGAAGGCCTCGTCGCCCAGATCGGTGCTGCTGGTCCCGACGACGATATCGCCGTTGGTCGCGCGGGCGATGGAGTCGAAGGAGCCGCCGGCGAGGTCGCCGAGGCCGACCATGCCGGTGTCCCCGGTCCAGACGAAGGCCTCGTCGCCGTTGGCGGAGTTGCTCGTGCCGACGATGGTGTTCCCGTCGGGCGAGACGCCGAGGGCCTCGCTGCGGAAGTTGCCGCCGTCGAGGTCCCCGAGCCCGACCATGCCGGTCGAGGTGGTGTAGCGGAAGGCTTCGGTGCCGCTGGCCGAGACGCCGCGACCGACAATCACCGAGCCGTCGGCGTTGACGTCGTAGGCGAAGCTGGCGAACCCGCCGCCGGCGAGGTCACCGAGCCCGGTCATCCCGGTGTCGGCGGTCCAGACAAAGGCCTCCAGGCCCAGGCTGGAGAAGGAGTGGCCGACGATGGTGCTGCCGTCGCCCGAGACACCGCTCGCGACGCTCAGGAACGCGCCGCCAGCGAGGTCGCCGAGGCCGATGGTCCCGGCATCGGCGGTCCAGCGGTAGGCCTCAGACCCGGCCGCGGCCGACCCGACGCCGGCGATCACCGATCCGTCGCTGCTGACGTCGTTGGCGATGCTGTTGAAGCCGCCGCCGTTGAGGTCGCCCAGCCCGGCGAGCGTGCCGGGCATGGTCCAGCGGAACGCCTCGCCGCCGAAGTCCGACGAACTGTTCCCGACGATGACGTCCCCGGACGCGCTCACGGCGGAGGCGTTACTGGTGGTCGCCCCGCCGGCAAGATCGCCGAGGGTCTCAAACATGTTTTGCGCACTCGCAGCGCTGCCGACAAGCGACATCACAGCGAGAGCACCGATCGCGCGGACATGGTCACAGCGCATGGCACTTCTCTCTCTTCCTGCACGGTTTGTTCTGACTGTCTGACTCCGAAACGCCGGGCCCTGTGCGTGAGCCGGCAAGGTCAACATACCCGTGGTCCAAGGGCACGCAAGTCCGAATGCGCAAGAACTTTGCGGGTTTATCCACAATGTGGGCGGCGTTCGGACCGCGCAAGGCGTGCGCGGGCTCGGCGCTCGGGTTCCAGCCGGGCCTCGCGCTGATTACTCGCGCACGCAGCCGAGGTTGGAAACAACAAAGTTGACATCCTGCACGGTGACAACCCCGTCACCGTTGGCGTTTCCGGGGTTGCTCAAGAAGTGCACCCTCACACGTGCGCCAGCTTGTTCACCGCGTTGAGCGCCGCCACCTTGTAGCACTCCGCGAGCGTCGGGTAGTTGAAGACCGTGTCCACGAAGTAGTCCACGGTCCCCGTGAAGCCCATGACCGCCTGCCCGATGTGGATCAGCTCCGTCGCGCCGGTCCCGATGCAGTGCACGCCCAGGATCGCCCGCGATTCCTGATGCACCAGCAGTTTGAGCATCCCGATGACGTCGCCGAGCAGTTGTCCGCGCGCGATCTCGCGATAGTGCGCGACGCCGGTCTCGAAGGGGATGTCCTCGTCGGTGAGCTTGTCCTCGGTCCACCCGACCATCGAGATCTCGGGGATCGCGTAGATGCCGAACGGGAACAGGCGCGACATATCCTCGAACTTCTGCCCGAACATATGGCACGCGGCGAGGCGCCCCTGCTCCATCGAGGTGCTCGCCAGCGCCGGGAAGCCGATCACATCGCCCCCCGCGTAGATGCTCGGCACCTCGGTCTGGTAGTGCTCGTTCACCTTGATCCGCCCGCGGTGGTCCGCCTCGAGCCCCACGCTCCCGAGCCCGAGGGACTCCGTGCATCCCTGTCGCCCGACCGCGTAGAGCAGGCACTCGGAGCGGATCGTCTTGCCGGATTCGAGCGTCGCCTCGACGAGCTTGCCGTCGCGGGTGCGGGCCCCGGCGGGCGCCTCGACGACGTGGACGTTCACCACCTTCTCGCCCATGCGGAGGGTCATGCCCTTCTGGCGGAGGTGGTACTGCAGCGCCTCGCCGATCTCGGAATCGACGAACCCGAGGAGTTCGTCGCGCCCCTCGATGAGCGTCACCTTGACGCCCAGCGCCTGCATCATGGAGGCGTACTCGGTCCCGATCACCCCGCCGCCCACGACGATGAGCGTGCGCGGCAGGTGGGGGAGCTTGAGGATCCCGTCGGCGTCCACGACGTGCGATCCATCGAAGTCGATGTTCTCCGGGCGCGCCGGGCGGGTGCCCACCGCGACGAGGATGTGGTCGGTCTCGACGGAGGTGATCTCGTTGCCGTGCTGGACCTCGACAAGGTGCTTCCCGGCGATGCGTCCGGTGCCGTAGACCATTTCGATGCGGTTGCGGAGCATCTGGTCCTCGACGACGCGGATTTCGCTCTTGATGACCTCCTGGCACCAGTAGATGAGGTCTTCGATGGTGACCACGCCGCGGGCGGTCTGCCCGTCGATGCGATCGCGTCCACGCGCCCCGGTGAGGAAGAGGACGGCTTCTCGGAGTGCCTTGCTGGGGATGGTCCCGGTGTTGATGGCGACCCCGCCGACCATCTCGCGCCGCTCGACAACCACGACGTTTTTGCCGAGCTTGGCGGCCTGGATCGCGGCCTTCTGCCCCGCCGGCCCGCTCCCGATCACGCACAAGTCATACCGACGCATGGGTCTTCTCCGAGGGTTCGGCGCGATGGTACCGGGTGTCGGCCCCGCCCTTCCGCTTCCCTCCATCGACACGAACCGGGCACAGGTCCGGGAAATCACTCACCATGCGTTTCCTACGCGTCGATGCACGATCTACACTTCGCGAAGGCCTCGTGCCGCTGACCATCTGCCACAACGCTCGACGTGACGGGAACGCGATGAGCGACACGCTGCGAACAATCGACCCGGCCGTCAACGGCTGGAACGCCGAATACATCGATGCGCAGTACCGCGCGTACCTCGACGATCCTTCGTCGGTCTCCGCGGACATGCGCCAGTTCTTCCAGGGCTACGACCTGGCCGCCTCCAGCGGCGCCACCGCGCCCGCCTCCGCCGGGCCCCCCGGCAACGCCGTCACCCAGGCCAGGGTCTGGCAGCTCATCGAGAAGTACCGCGACCACGCGCACCACGGCTCGGCGATCGATCCCTTCGGCCGCGAACGCTCGCGACCCAAGGCCATCAGCCTCGAAGCCAACGGGCTCTCCGAAGCCGATCTCGACGCGTCCTTCGACCCGGGCACGCTCCCGCTGCCGAACCCGAGCACGCTGCGCGACATCGTCGCCTTCCTCGACCGGGCCTACCTCGGCACGACCGCCTTCCAGTTCACGCACATCGACCGCGACGACGAACGCGAATGGCTCCGCGAACGCATCGAACGCTCGCCGCAGGAACTCTCTCGCGGTGAACGCTCGCACGTCCTCTACCAGCTTCACCGCTCCGAGCTCTTCGAGCTTTTCTGCGGCAAGCGGTTCCCGGGCGTCAAGCGCTTCAGCCTCGAAGGGCTCGAGTCCCTCATCCCGATGCTCGACCGCATCGTCGAAGACGGTGGCGATCGCTACGACGTGGACGAGGTCGTCCTCGCCATGTCACACCGCGGGCGCCTCAACGTCCTCACCAACATCGTCGGCAAGACCTACGAGCAGATCTTCACCGAGTTCGACGACGCGTGGAAAGCCGACGCCGAAGAGGGCGGCGGCGACGTCAAGTACCACCGCGGGTTCTCTGCGAGCCGCGTGCTCCCCTCGGGCAAGCACGTCTGGCTCGCGATGAGCAGCAACCCGAGCCACCTCGAATCGGTCGCGCCCGTCGCGATCGGGCGCTGCCGCGCCAAGCAGCGCGTGCGGGGCGATCTCGGTCGGCAGAAGGTCTTCCCCGTCATCATGCACGGCGACGCCGCCTTCATCGGGCAGGGCGTCGTCGCGGAAACCTTCAACATGGCGCAGCTGCCCGGGTACACCGTGGGCGGCACGATCCACATCGTCGTGAACAACCTCATCGGGTTCACGACCGGCCCCGACGACGGTCGCTCGTCGGACTACTGCACCGACATCGCCAAGATGATCGGCGCGCCCATCCTCCACGTGAACGCCGAGGACCCCGAGGCCTGCGTCCGCGCCGCGATCATCGCGCTCGACTACCGCATGACCTTCAACCGCGACGTCGTCATCGATCTCGTGGGGTATCGGCGACACGGGCACAACGAGAGCGACGAAGCCGCCTACACCCAGCCGCTGCTCTACGCCGAGATCAAGAAGAAGCCCAGCGTCGTCACCGGCTACGCGCAGCGCCTGCTCGAAGCCGGCGTCATCCAGCAGGCCGACGTGGACACCATCAAGAACGACCTGGGCGAGAACCTCGACAAGGCGTACCTCAGCGCCCGCGAGACGCCCGTCGATCCCACGCCCGATCCCGGGCACCAACGCTGGGTCGGGCTCAAAAGAAGCTTTTCGCACGAGCACGTCGATACCGGCGTCCACAACGACGACCTGCGCGATATCTCCAAGGCGCTCGGGTCGTGGCCCGAGTCCTTCACCCCGCACCGCAAGCTCATCAAAACGCTCGAAGCGCGCACGGCCAACGTCCACGAGGGCAACCCGCTCGACTGGGCGACGTGCGAGCAGCTCGCCGTCGGCTCGCTGCTGATCCAGAGCGTCATCGTGCGCATGAGCGGGCAGGATTCGCGCCGCGGGACGTTCAGCCACCGCCACGCCGTCCTCCGCGACATCAACAACGCGGAGGAGTACGTCCCGCTCAACCACATCCGGGAGATGGGGGTCGCCGGTGACCCCGAGCGCGAGGTCGGCACCGTCGATGAAGACGGACGACTCCGCCAGGCCCGCTACTGCATCTACGACTCGCCACTCAGCGAGTTCTCCGTCCTCGGCTTCGAGTACGGGTTCTCCCTCTCCTCGCCAAACATGCTCGTCCTCTGGGAAGCTCAGTTCGGCGACTTCGTCAACAGCGCGCAGGTCATCATCGATCAGTTCATCGCCAGCGCCGAGTCCAAGTGGCACCGCTGGTCGGGGCTCACGCTCCTGCTGCCGCACGGCTACGAGGGGCAGGGCCCGGAGCACTCCTCCGCCAGGCTCGAACGCTTCCTCAAGCTCAGCGGGCAGGACAACTGGCAGGTCATCTACCCCTCGACCCCCGCGCAGTACTTCCACGCCCTCCGGCGCCAGGTGCTGCGCAACTTCCGCAAGCCCCTCATCGTCATGACGCCCAAGTCGCTCCTGCGCTACACCCCGTCGTTCAGCCGCGTCAACGAGCTGCAGCCGGGCACGTCCTTCGAAGAAGTCATCGACGACCCCAACTTCAGCGGCGCCGGCGCCGACAAGTCGGGCGTCAAGCGCCTCCTGCTCTGCTCGGGCAAGGTCTACTACGACCTCATCAAACGCCGCGAGGAATCCGGGCGCGACGACCTCGCCATCGTCCGCGTCGAACAGCTCTACCCGCTGTACCTCGAACGCCTCAAGGACGTCTGCGACTCCTACGCCAACAAGACCGAGACGGCGTGGGTCCAGGAAGAGCCCGGCAACATGGGCGCATGGGGGCACATGGCCCTCTCGTTCATGGAGGCGTGGGGCTGGGAACTCCCCCTGATCGGGCGCGAGAGCAGCGCCTCGCCCGCCACCGGCTCGCCCAAGCGACACGCCGAGGAACTCGAAGCGATCCTCACCGACGCCATCGGCCCCGCCGAGCCCGACGAGGCGAGCGCGAACCAGAACGCCTCGCAGCCGAAGGCGAGCGTCGCCTGACGTTCTCGCTGGCTCGCCCCCCGCGTCACGACCGATACACTTGCTGAGCACGCACGCAGAGCGGAGGTCGCGCGAGCGCTATGGCCACTGACATCGTCATCCCCGGTCTGGGCGAGTCCATCACCGAAGCCGTCATCGCAGGGTGGCTGGTCGAAGAGGGTGCCTACGTCGATCGCGACCAGGACCTCGTCGAACTCGAGACCGACAAGGTCACGATGCCGCTCCCCTCGCCCGCCGCCGGCACCATCACCTTCTCCGTCGGCGAGGGCGACACCGTCGAGGTCGGCGCGGTCATCGGCAGCATCGATGAGTCCGCCGAGAAGCCCGCCGATGCGCCGGCACCGGCCTCGGAATCCAAGCCCGAGCCCGAACCGACCCCCGCGCCCAAGCCGGCCTCCGACGCGGAGTCGAAGTCAAAGCCCGCGTCGCCGCCCAAGCCCGCCGCGCAGCCCGCGCTCGCCGCCTCGGCGTCCTCCACGCTCGCGACCACCCGCGCCCGGCGCGTCGCGCAGGACCTACACGTCGATATTGCCCAGGTCACGCCCACCGGCGCCACCGGGCAGGTCCTCGAGCAGGACGTCCTCGACTGGGTCGCCCAGCACCCCGCGGGCACGTCGTCCAACGGCAGCGCCTCCTCCAACGGCACCGTCAGCCGCGAGCCCCGCTGCGAGCGCATGACGCAGCTGCGCAAGAGCATCGCCGCCCGCCTCGTCGAGGCCCAGCACAACGCCGCGATGCTCACGACCTTCAACGAGTGCGACATGACCAACGTCATGGCGCTCCGCTCGCGTCACAAGGACGCCTTCCTCGACAAGCACGGCGTCAAGCTCGGGTTCATGTCCTTCTTCGTGAAGGCCTGCGTCTCCGCGGCGCAGAATGTTCCGAGCGTCAACGCCTTCATCGTGCAGGGCGAAAAGGGCCTTGAAATCGAGTACCACGACTACGTGGACATCGCCGTCGCCGTCGGCACCGACAAGGGCCTCGTCGTCCCCGTCCTGCGCAACTGCCAGTCCCGATCCTTCTCCGACGTCGAGAGCGGCATCCTCGAACTCGCCAAGAAAGCCCGCGACGGCCAGCTCACCCTCGAAGACATGCAGGGCGGCACCTTCACCATCTCCAACGGCGGGGTCTACGGCTCCATGCTCTCCACGCCCATCCTCAACCCGCCGCAGTCCGGCATCCTCGGCATGCACAACATCATCAAGCGCCCCGTCGAGCACCCCGACAAGCCCGGCGAGGCCGCGATCCGCCCGATGATGTACCTCGCGCTTTCCTACGACCACCGAATCGTGGACGGGCAGGGCGCGGTGACGTACCTCAAGCACGTCAAGGAATGCATCGAGGATCCCGAGCGCCTGCTGCTCGAGGTCTAACTCCTCTCTCACAATCGTCCCGATTTCGGCTTGCCGACCCGCCTTGTTCGGGTATGTTGTTGTTATCCGGGTTGCACACCGGGCCCGCGGGCGTTGGCCAGCGTCCGCCGAGGAGTCAGAGAGGCCACCAAATCGCGATGAGGCTGTTCGGCGATCGTTGTGCTCACGCCGTCCCCGCCTGTGGAGAGAGACCCATGCCCGCTCACCGTGCTGTGCTCACGCTGTGCATCCCGTTCGCCCTGTCCGCCGCCGCCTCCGGCGCGTGGATGTCGGCGGATCACGCCGGCGCGATCGCCGCCGCCATCGATGAATCGCCCGTGATCGCGACCGCGGACACCCTCGCCGCGCGGGCCGCCGCCCCGTCGGTTGAACGATCCGACTTCGGCTTCGAGGTGATCGTCGCGCCCGCCGCGTTCGAGGTGGACGAGACCACGCCGCTCCTGCTCCCCGCCTTCCCCACCGATGAGACCGGCACCACGCTCGGCGTGCCCGCCTTCGACGATTCGCTCGCGCGTCTCTTCTGACCCACGCTCAATCACTCAACGCGCAACGCGTCGAGCAGCCCGGCACACGCGCGCTCGAGCATGTCGTACACGCCGTCGAACCCGTCCGCGCCACCGTAGTAGGGGTCCGGCACGTCGTGCTCGCCCTCGAGCGACGGATCCCACGACAACATCAGCGAGACACGTTCACGCGGCGCGCCGAGCGCGAGCAGGTCGTCGCGGTTGCTCCTGTCCATCGCCACGATGCGGTCGAACCGCCAGTCGAGCGCGGCATCGACTTGGCGCGCACGCGACGGCAGCACCACTCCGTGCCGACGCGCCACCGCGATCGAACGCGGGTCCGCCGGGTTTCCCGCGTGCCAACCGCCCGTCCCGCACGAATCCACCTCGAACCGGTGAAGCGCCTCGCGCTCACGCGCCTGGTGGATAAACAACCCCTCCGCCAGCGGCGAGCGGCAGATGTTCCCCATGCACACGAATAGCACACCGATCCGACCCGGCTCGTCGTTCATGCGCGCATGCTACCGGCGGGTACGATCCATCGATGAACCGAACGCGCGCGGACGCACGACCGCGACTCCGAGGGCCCGTGCAAGTCGAACCCATCACACTCAACGATCAGCAACGCCTCGCCGTCGAGCACACCGGCGGCCCGCTCGCCGTCCTCGCCGGCCCAGGCACGGGCAAGACCCGCGTCATCGTGGCCCGCACCGTCCGCCTCGTCCGCGAGGGCGTCGAGCCCGAACGCATCCTCAACGTGACCTTCACCTCCAAAGCCGCCGGCGAAATGCGCGACCGACTCGCCAGCCACCTCGGCCCCGCGATCAGCTCACGCATCAACGTCAGCACCTTCCACGCGCTCGGAAACCGCCTCCTCCGCCGCTTCGGCGACATCCTCGGCCTCCCCAGCGAGCTCGTCCTCATCGACTCGGCGCAACGCACCCGCCTCCTTCGCGAGCTCATCCTGCGAAGCGAACGCTTCGCCAGCGCCCACCGCAACGGCATCGACCGACTCGCCGACCGCGCAGCGTCGTTCATCGATCGCTGCAAAGAAAGCGCGCGGTTCCCAGAAGAGGCCATCGACTTCGCGCGCGCGTGGCGCGAGACCGCCGAGTCAAGCACCGGTGATGACGCCCCCATCGAACGTGCCGACGCCACGGAGTTCGAGCGCATGGCGCACGTCTACCGCGCCTTCGATCGCGCGTGCGCCGAGCGCGGCTGGGTCACCTTCGACGACTTCATCACGCTCCCGATCCGCCTCCTCCGCGCGCACGTATCGATCGCCGAAGTCGTGCGCACGGAACTCCGCCACGTCATCGTGGACGAATACCAGGATGTCAACGGCGCACAGATCGCGCTGCTCCGCGAGCTTGCACCGCCGGCATCAAACCCCGACCTGTGCGTCGTCGGCGACGATGACCAGGCGATCTACGCCTTCCGCGGATCCGACCCGCGCGCGTTCGCGACTTTCCGCGAGTTCTGGTCGTCGCACGAGCTCGTCGAGCTCACGATCAACCACCGCAGCGCGCCCGCGATCGTGCGCGCCGCCAACACGATCATCGAGCCCGCCGGCGATCGCTTCAGTCCCGACAAACGCGCCGAGCCCGACCCCGATCGTGACCCGTTGAAAGACACCGGCGCCGGCGTCGAGCTGCGCATCACCGGCGACTGGAAGACCGACCACGCGCCCGCCATCGCCGCGCTGGTCCTGCAAGACAGAGCCGCGAGCGATCGCGCGTGGCGCGACTTCGCCGTCATCACGTCTACCAACCCGCAGTGCGACCTCATCGCCGACGAACTCCGCACGCATGGCATCCCGGTGGACCGGCGCGAGCAGCGCACACCCGCGAGCGACGCCGGTGTGCAGGACGTGCTCGCGTGGTGCGCGGTGCTCGCCGATCCCGGCGCCGCCGACGCGTTTACGCAGCGTCTGCTCGTGCGTCCGCCGATCGGCATGCCGCCGGATGAGGTGCAGGCCATCGCGCGCGCGCACCGAACCGCACGCAAGGCGGACGGTTCCACGCCGGAGCTCGCGCGTTGGGTCGAGCGGGAACACCCGAGCGACGAGCGCGTGCAGCGCTTCGCCGCGCTTCGGAAGAAGCTGCTGGAATGGACGCTCGCGGAGCCGGCGGACCTCGTGATCGAACAGATCGTGCGCGAGCTCGATCCTGCGCACACCGAGCCGCTCGACGGGCGCGCACGGGCGCGCCGCGTGCGCGATCTGATCGCGGTGGTCGCGTTCGCGCGCACGCGTCAACGCTTCCTGCCGGTGCCTGGGCGCTTGCCCGACTTCCTCGCGCACTACCGAGACCTCGATCCGAAGCAGCAGGAGACATTCGACGCGCCGGGGGACGAACGCCTCGACGCGGACGCAGAAGCCGAGGACCGCCCCGACGCGGTGAGCGTGATCACCGCGCACTCGTCCAAGGGGCTCGAGTTCGACACGGTCTTCCTCGCCAACGTGCGCTACCGCGGCTTCCCGCTTCAGACACGCAACGACGAAGCGGGCGTGCGCATCCCGACCGAGTTCAGCGGGCGGATCGAGCAGGCGCACGAGAACGAGCAGCGCCGCCTGTTCTACGTCGCGTGCACGCGCGCCGAACGTCGCCTGGTGCTGCTGGCCAAGCACAAGAAGAGCCGCGGCAAGTCGCTCGACTTCACGCAGGAATTGCAGGACGCCGCCGATGCGATCGGGCTCGAAGAGGGCGATGTCTCCGCGTTGCTGGAGTCTGACTTGCTCGCGCCGCGGCCGGAGCACGACCCCGAGGCGTGGCACGCGGGCACCGACAGCGTGCGCGCCGCGTTGAGCCGTGAGTCCCGACGCCAGCGCGAGCGTGCGCTCTCGGTCCTGCACGACGCCGCCCGCGGCACGGGCGAACTGGACACGATCGAATCCCGTCTGCGCTCGAGCGCGCGCGTGCTGCGCGCGCTCGCGAAAGCCGATCCGTCGCTGCTCGATGCGCCGGGCATCGACGAGGGTGACGCGCAGCGCGCGCGCTCGCTCATCGAGTCGATCGCCGCCGGCGCGGCCCCCGCGGTGACATCGCCGATGCGCGCGCCGCTGCACCTCTCGTACTCTCGTCTCATGGACTACAACGCCTGCCCTCGGTGCTTCTACGTCAAGCACGTGCTCCGCCTCGACGAGGCCAAGACCGCGCAGCTCGCCTCCGGCAGCGTTGTGCACGATGCGCTCGAAGCCTTCACCAAGCGCTGGCTCGACGCCGAGGCCGAGGGCACGCCGCGCCCAACGCTCGATGATCTGCTCGACTCCGGCGACACGGCGCTGCAACGCGCCACACCCTTCGATCAGCCCGTCGATGGAGCGCTCCGCGCCGAGTCTCGCGAGCGACTGCGCACCGCCTTCGAAGGCTTCGTGGACGACGGCGATCAGATCATCGAGGTCGAGCAGTCGCGCGACATCCCATACACCGACGCCGACGGCACCGCGCACAGGCTCGTCGCGAAGATCGACCGCATCGATCGCCTCGCGAGCGGTGCCTTCCGCATCGTGGATTACAAGACCGGTCGGGCCAGCAACAAGCTGCTCGAACCGAAGCCCGACGACCTGCAGATGGGCATCTACACGCTCGCGCTGATGGACCTCTTCGGCTTCGACGAACCTCCGGATGGTCACGCCGAGTACCGCGTCCTGAGCACTGGCGAACGCGGAGCGATCGCGCTGCGTGACGTTCGGCTCGACAAGGTGCGCGCGAGCATCAATAAGGCCGTCGCCGGCATGCTGACGGGCGCGTTCCCCGCCAAGCCCGACAGCGACTATTGCAAGGGCTTGTGCGCTTTGCTGCCCGACTGATCACCCGCCGCGCGAGGCGCTCGCGATCGATTCGAGCTCATCCAGTTTGCCCGCTTCATCGAGCACGCGCTCGGCGTACGACACCATCGCGTCGCGCAGCTGCTCGAACGAATCGAGCACGTACAGGATCGGCTGGTAGTGATCGATTTCAAAGTCGGTTTCGCACACACGATCGAGCTCGAACGTGCGGCGATCAACGTCGGGCGATTCGAGCGAGTGATGCCCCTCGCCCTCGCTGGAGATCAGCCCGGAGCCGTAGAGCTTGAGCTTGTTGTCCTCGTGGATCAGCCCGAACTCGACGGTGAACCAGAAGAGCCTCGCGAGGCGCTTGGTGTGCTCGGCGTTGTTGGTGTACAGCGCCGCCTTGCCGTAGGTCTGCAGGAAGTCCGCGAAAACCGGGTCGGCGTGCAGCGGCACGTGCCCGAACACGTCGTGGATGATGTCGGGTTCGGGCAGGTAGTCCATCGACGTCTTCGGGCGCACCGTGATCGTCGTGGGGAACTGGCGCTGCGCGAGGAAGGCAAAAAAAGCCTTGGCGGGCAGATACCCGGGCACGCCGTGCGACGACCAACCGGTGTATTCGTTGAGTCGCTTGTTCACTTCGCGCAGATCGGGCACGCCGGCGTCGCTGAGGTTGATGATCTTCGCGCCGCCGAGAAAGACGTTGGAGCCGACCTCGTTCAGGTGCTCCATGCGCTTCTTGAAGAGAACGCCCCAGACCTCGTGGTTCTCGTCGGTGTAGAGCCCGTGCTGCTGCTCGACCTTCATCGATTCGATATCGATCTGATCGGGCGGGAGCCCCTCGGAGGCGTCGGCGGCCGCCTGGGCCCGCTTCGCCTCTTCGTTGTCGATCACGGGTGACTCGATCGCAGCTTTGCCGACGTTGGTCATGCGTGCCTCCGTGTTCTGGCGATGGCTGGTGCCGACGCGTTGACACTGTACGCATCGGGCTCGCGCGATGCCTGTTCGACGTCAGTGACGCATCCGCGGGTACGCCGCGGCGATCTTGCGGAACCCGAAGGCCGGACGCAGCCACGCGAGCGGGATCGCCAGCACCACGCCCAGCACGCCCGTCAGCACGGCGCTGAGTGCACGCTCGCCCAGTTCGCCCGAAGGGCTGACGAAGACCACGGTGTCATACCGCGCGCGCACCGTGAGCAGCGCGACGACGACCACGCTCGTCACGAGCGAGAGCAGCATCGCCAGCACGCCCAGCGTGAGCACGTTCTTGCGGAACATCACCGCGCGCAGGTTCATCACCAGAGCCGCCCCGAGCATGCAGCCCAGCGCATTGGGCCCGACCAGCGCGATCGTCTGCCCGCCGCTGATCACGACCGGTGACGTCAGGTCGATCAGCAGCCCGGCGATCGCCGCGCACACGATCATCGAACCGCGCGACGCCCACACGCACACGTACGTCAGCAGCACGAACGTGCAGGACGGCGCGATCGCCAGATGACCCAGCTGCAGCGCGTCGCGGAACCCGACGTCGAATCCGACCGACAGCCACAGGAGCAGCGTGAAGAGCGCCCAGTTCACGGCGTGCCCTCCGCGACCGGGTCGTCCTCCTGCTCGAGCCTCAGCACCACGCCGCGCAGCCGTTGCAGGTCGAGCTCGGGGCGCACCACAACGCGCTTGAAGAGCGGCTCGTCGGTGGGCTCGATCGCGGTGACGCGTCCGACTACGAGCATCTGCGCGCCGAGCGGCCACGTCGGGTCGCTCAGGTGCGCGACGTCGCCCACGCGCAGCGCTTCCGCCGCCGCGCTGCCGACGCTCGGGGACTCGAACGTCCCGTCGCCCGACGGGCGCAGCTGTGCGCGAGGGCGCGCGCTCAGCTCGACACGCTCGCCCAGTTCCGGCGGCACGATCACCACTTCGATCAACTCCGGCTCGATCCGCTCGTCCGTGATCAGGTGTACGCTCGACACCAGCGGCTGCGCAGCGCTCACCAGCCCGACGAGCTGGTGCGGCGCGTTCACCGCAGTCGCCGCCGTGTTCACCGTCACGCCGTGCAGCGAGCCGCGGTTCACTTCCAGCGTTCCGGCGTCGAGGCTCACGCCCACGCGTTTCGCGTAGAGCCCGGTGACGGCGACGGCCCCGCCGAAGGGCACCCCGCCCTGCAGCGCGTTGATGGTCGATTCGAGCTCTTCCGTTCGGGCCTGCAAGCGCAGGATGAGCGTGCGCGCGAGGTCGCGCTCGCGGCGCATCGCCTCGACGCTCTCGCTGTCGAACTCGACGCCGTCGGCTTCGAGCACGATGCGGTCGCCCGGTCGGAGCCAGAGCGACGCGCCGCTTCCGGCCCACGCGACGGGTGCGACCATGGTCATCACGGGCCCGCGCATCCAGTCGAGCCACGACGTGAAGCGCGTCGGCGCGAGCGAGGAGACCACCAGCGCGAACACGGTGAGTGCCAGAAGGGTCATCGGGCTGGGGGATGGGCGTGCCATGTTCCACCCGTCCGTGCGGAGATCCGGGCGACCGGGTCAGTGGTCGAGGTTGCTCTCGAGCGTGCCCTTCCATTCCTCGATGTTCTCGAGGAAGATCGCGGTGCCCGCCGCGACGCACGTCAGCGGGTCTTCGGCGATGCGGACGTCAATGCCCGTCGCGTTCTGCAAGACGACGTCCATCCCGCGCAGCAGCGCCCCGCCGCCCGCGAGCGTGATCCCGTTGTCCACCAGATCCGCCGCGAGCTCGGGCTCGGCGCGCTCCAGCGTGCGCAGCACGGTCTCGATGATCGCGTTGACCGGCTCCTGCAGGGCCTCGCGGATCTCTTCGCTGGTCACCACCGTCTTGCGGGGCAGGCCCGACACCATGTCGCGCCCGCGCGCCTCCATCGAGGTCTCTTCACCGACCGGTGCCGCCGACCCGATCTGGATCTTGATACGCTCAGCCGTCTGCTCGCCGATCATCAGGTTGTACGTCTTCTTCATGTGGTTGATGATCGACTCGTCCATGTCGTCACCCGCCACGCGCACGGACTCGCACACCGCGATGTCCGCGAGCGACATGATGGCGACCTCGGTCGTCCCGCCGCCGATGTCCACGATCATGCTCGCCGTCGGCTCGGCGAAGGGCAGCCCCGCGCCGATCGCCGCCGCGATCGGTTCCTCGACCAGATACACGATGCGTGAGCCCGCGCGCAGCGCGGACTGCTCGACCGCCTGCTTCTCCACCGCCGTGATCCCGCTGGGCACCGCGATGACGACGCGCGGCCCGACGAGGCGCCCGCGCCCGTTCACCTTCTGGATGAAGTACGAGAGCATCGCCTCGGTGATCTCGAAGTCTGAGATCACGCCGTCCTTGAGCGGGCGGACCGCGGTGATGCTGCCCGGCGTCTTGCCGAGCATCTCTTTCGCGGTCCAGCCGACGGCCTGCCCGTTGTTCAGGACTTGGTTCGAGCCCTTGCGCACGGCGACCACGCTGGGCTCGTTCAGCACGATGCCCTCGCCTCGCACGCAGACGAGCGTGTTGCAGGTGCCCAGGTCGATGCCCATATCGACGCTGAACCAACTGAGGAGGGAATCGAGCAGCAAGCCGCGTCTCCACGCGCGAAGAATGCAGAGCAGATCGCCCGGCACCGAGCCGGTGATCGAGGGGCGCAGGGCCACGCCCGCATGCCCGATTTCCGGGCTTCAACCGCGGTATCGGCGAGCGGGCAGCATCCCCGCGAGATTATCCAGATTCCCGCGCCGCGTGCGCGCTCACTCGGCGAGCTGCAGCCGCTGCGGGTTCTCGTGCATCTGCAGCGGGCCCAGCGGGCCCTCGGGACCGATCTTCTGGCCCTGCCAGTAGACCACCCCGACCGCCGCGCCCAGGCACGTCACCGCCGCGAGCAGCAGGCCCGCGTACACATTCAGGTTCGCGCTGCGCCGGCGCTGGGCGCCCGGCATCTGCATCCCGATCTCGGCCATCGATCCTGCTCCGTCTCTCGCGGTTCTCGAAGGGGATGCCCAATCAACGCAGCGGCGGGAGCACCCGGTCGCCCGACTGCACGCTCGTCACGCCCTCGCGACCCAGGTAGTCGATCCGGCCCACCGATTCGTTCTGGTCCACGCGCTCGAGCACGATCTTCGCCACGAACGTGTCGGGCAAGCGCACGATGTTCAGCGTCATGCCGGCGGCCAGCCCGTCGCTCAGCCCCCCGGTGACCTCCGCGAGCTGCGAGCCCGCGACGTCGGTCTGCACAGACGTAACGCGTCCGCGGAAGCGAGCCGGCGCGCTGCCGACACGGGGCGTTGTGCTCGTGATCGCGCTGCCGGAAACGCCCGCACCCGAGCCCCGCTGGGCCAGGTCGAGCGTCTCACGCAGTTCCGTCACCTGCTCGCGCAGGGCGCGGTTGGTCTCGCTCACGACCTCGAGCTGGCCTTCCAGATCGTTGATGCGATCGAGGAACTCGATCTCGCGCTCGGCCGACTGCAGCTCGCGCTGGCGGAGCGTCGTGAGCTCGTTCGCCTGCGAGGCGTTCACGTCGCTGAGCGTCTGCACGGTGGCGTTGAACTGATCGATCTGGGCGTTGTGCAGCGTGGTGCTGCGCTGCAGCTCGCTGAGCGAGGCCCGCAACGCCGCGGTCTGCGCCTGCAGGTCGCTGACCTCGTCGGTCTTCTCCGAGAGCGCGTCGTTCAGACGCGAGACCTCGGCCTGCTGGCTCGAGCGGAGACTCGCCGCCTCCGTGTCGGACCGCTGCTTCGCGGCGATCGCCGCGTCCTTCGCCGATCGCTCCGCCTCGTAGGCGTTGCGCAGGTCGCCGGCGTTCTTCGTGTACGCGACGGCAAGACCCGAGAGCAGGATGCTGAGCACCGCGCCCAGCACGACAAGAAACTTCGTGACGATGTGCACAATCGTTCTCCGACTTGTTCGGCGCAGACCCATCCACGCACCGACACGGGCCCAAACCCGAGGGCCGAGCAGCATAGCGTCATTCGCACGGTTGCGGGGAGGGTTCGACCCTATCGCCCGGCGCGGGTCAATCGGGCCCCGATCGCGTCCACCAGGCGGACCGCCGACGCCGACGCCGACACCCGCACCAGCGGGGAATCGTCGTCCAGCATCGCTTCCAGCTTCGCCAGGCTCTCCAGCGTCGCGATCTCGGCGTACAGGAACGTCGTCTGCGCCCGCACCGCCGGGACCGGATCCCCCGCGTACATGTCCGCCACGTACGCCCCGTCGGCGTAGCCCATCTTGGCCAGCGCGATCGTCGCCGCCAGTCGCAGTTCCTTGGGCTGCAGGTACCGGCGCTGAGCCGGGTCGCGGGTCGCGTCCTGCTCCGCGCCGGGGGCAAGCTGCTCGACGAGGTTCACCAGCTGCGCCGCCGACCCCTCGTCCCGGAGCTCCCCGATCGCCTGTGCCGCGAGGACGGCGGCCTCGAACTCCTCACGCGTGCTCGGGTACAGCGCGGCCCGCAGCGAGTCGATCGCCTGATGATCCCCGAGCTTCACGAGCGCCTCGGCCAGTTGGAGGCGGAAGAGGCGCTCCAGGCTGGGCGAGCCGGACTCGCGCGACTTGGCCGCCTCGCGCAGCATGGGCGCCGCGGACTCGTTCCCGAGTTCACCCAGAATGAATGCCGCCTGCGAACGCACACGCGGATCGTGGTGGCGCAGCGCCCGGGCCAGCGGGTTCTGATCGATGGGCTGCCCGTTCGCCGCGAGCGCGAAGATCGCCGCGAGGCGCACCCGTTCGTCCTGATCGTTGAGCAGCGGCTTGGCGAAGGGCGCCGACTTCGGGAGCGGTGCGCGCCCGACCATCATCGCCGCGGCGAACCGCACGCCGAGGTTCTGATCGCTGAGCGCCGCCCGCGCGATCGGTTCCAGCCGCGAGGGCGTGGACTCGAGCCCCTCGAGCGCATTGGCGCGGATGCCCGGGTTCGGGTCGAACGCCGCCTGCGACAAGACGTCGAGCGCCCGCTCCCGCAGCTGCGAGCGCGCCACCGCGTCGGCGAACCGCGCGACGTCCGCGGTCTGCTCGGTCGGCTGGGCCAGCGTGTTCGACGCGATCGGGGTCCCCGCCAGCGCGAGGATCGCGCCGATCAGCCAAGCGGTCGTGGTGGATGAAGCATCGGTTCGCATCGCGGTCTCCCGGTCCTGTCTGCTCAGAGCGCGGGGTGCAGCTCGTGCACGCCTCGCTGTTCCTTCGATCGACGGCGCAGCCCGATCAACGCCAGAACCAGCGTTCCCCCGAACGCCAGCCAACCCGGGCCCTCGCCCAGGCGCGCCGCCAGCGGTCGCCCGAATGCGCCGTCTTCGATCAGCGCCACGTCTACGACGACCACGCCTGCAACGTTCGTCGAATCGATAGGCCCCGCATCATCGGGCCCGGTCACGAGCGTTCGCCCGAACCCGTCGAACCCGCCGGAGATGCCCGTGTTCGCCGCGCGCAGCACCGGCACGCCGAGTTCCACCGCGCGCCAGCGCGCGCACATCGCGTGCGCCCACCGCCCGCCCCAGCTCTCCCCGAACCATCCGTCGTTGGTCATGTTGATCAGCACGTCCGCGCGACGCCCATCCGCGTTCCACACGAGCCCCCGGCAGACCCTCGGAATCACCGCCTCAAAGCAGATCGGCGTCGCCATCCGCACGCCGCCCGCTTCGAGCACCGTCGGGGCGCCGCCCGCGCTCAGGTCGAACGTCATCCCCTGCGCGCCGAACGCCAGGAGCTGACGCTCGAGCCACGGCCATGCGGAGATGTACGGCATCACCTCGCCGAAAGGCGCGAGATGCTGCTTGTCGTAGCGCTCGTCGCGCACGACGCCTCCGTCGATTAAAAACACGCTGTTGAACCGCTCGCCCGTCTCATACTCGATCGCGCTGCGGTCCGTGTTCCAGGTCCACGTGAATCCCGGCAACGCGCTCGACCCGACCATCAGCGGCACGCCCGCCTCGCGCTGCATCGCGACCACGCGATCGATCGCGAACCGGTTCAGCAGCATCACCTGCGCGCGCCAGTCCGCCGAGCGCGAGAGCTCGCTCGGATCCGGTTGATCCTCGCGCACCGATGCCGGCAGCCCCAGCGGCCCGGGGAACATGGTCTCGGGCCACACGATCAGGTCGGGCTTCGGATCCATCGCCGCGGCCTGCGCCGTGAGCGTCGCGAACTCGTCCAGCGCGCGCACACGCTGGTCGCCCGTCCACGCCTCGCGATTGCTCTGCGGCACGTTGGTCTGGATCAGCGCGACACGCACCGACCGTTCGGATGCGCGCGCGGGCAGGCCCATCGGCTCCAGCCACGCGCGCCACGGCAGCGACAGCACGCCAAGCAGCAGACTCATCGCGAGCAGTGGGGCGAGACGGCGCAGCAGGCTCGGGTTGCGCCGCCGGCGTTCGAGCAGGATCACACGCGCGACCGCGCCCGCCAGCAGCGCGAAGACGAGCCCCATGCCGAACATCCCGATGAGCGATCCGCCGAGTCGGCCCGACGGCCACGCGATCGAGGGCTGCGCAATCAGATACCACGGGTACCCCGTCCACAAGATGTGCCCGCGCAGGAACTCGAGCCCCGCCCAGCAGACGCCCGCGCCGATCCAGATGGGCACGCGCTTCGTCGCACCTTCAAGCCACGCCACGAGCAGCACGAAGAGCGCCGGGTACATCGACAGGTGTACGACGAGCACCGGCATGCCCGCCGCCGTCACATCGCGCATCCACCACTGGTAAAAGAGCCACGCCGGCATCGCTCCGAGCCACACGCCCAGCGCCGTGCGCACGGGGCGGCGCGTCGTCACGCCCGCCACGATCAGCGGCACCACACTCAGCATCGATGCGAGGATCAGCCCCGCGGGCGGGAACCCGACGCCGAAGAGCAGCGCGTGCGCCAGCCCCAGCCCGAGGCCGTTGAAAAACGCGACCGTTCTGCGTTGGGTGCGTGCCACGCTCGGGGCAGGATACGCGCCGGGTCAGAGGCTTACTTGTATCCGGCGTAGTCGATCAGGCGGGCGATCTCGTTGCGCAGCTGATGCCGATGCACGACCATGTCGATCATGCCCGCGTCCTTGAGGAACTCCGCTCGCTGGAACCCCGGGGGCAGGTCCTGGCGGATCGTCTGCTGGATGACCCGGGGCCCGGCGAACCCGATGAGCGCCTTGGGCTCGGCGATGTGGATGTCGCCCAGCATCGCGAAGCTCGCCGACACACCGCCAGTCGTCGGGTCGGTCAGCACGCTGATGAAGAGCCCGCCGGCGTCGTCGAAGCGTGCGAGCGCCGCCGACGTCTTGGCCATCTGCATCAGCGCGAGCCCGGACTCCTGCATGCGCGCGCCGCCCGAACCTGACACGATCACGAGCGGCAGGTTCTGCTCCGTCGCGTGCTCGATCGCGCGGGTCAGGCGCTCGCCGACCACGCTGGAAAGCGTGCCCATCATGAACGACAGGTCGAGCACGCAAAGCACGAAGGGGCGTCCCTTCACGAACGCGGCGCCGGTCTGGACCCCTTCGAGCTGACCCGTCTTGGCCTGTTCCTTGTCGAGACGCTCGCGGTACGTGCGCAGGTCCTCAAACTTGAGGGGATCGGTGGGCTCGAGGTTGCTGAAGAGCGCCTCGAACGTGCCGCCGTCGGTGAGCTGCTTGACCCGTTCGAGCGCACCGACGCGGAAGTGGTGCTGGCACTCCGGGCAGACGTGCTGATTGGCTTCCATCTGCTTGCGGTAGAGCATCGCGGCGCAGGACGGGCAGCGGAGCCAGAGGCCCTCGGGGATCCGGCTCTCTCTCGGGCTGACCTTGATGTCCCCGCGTCCGCGGGCGCTGAGCTGGGTCATGCGAGGCTCTGTGAAGGTTCCGTCAAGAATCGACAGCCTAGCCCGCGGCGGGCGCGTCGGCAGGCAGGAGCAGGCGTTCGACGCCCCGTTCCACGAATTCGATCCGCGGTGCCGTCTCGACCGCTTCCCACACCGTGCTGAGGTCTCGCCCGTGGACGAGGCAGTGCAGCAGCGCGTGCTCGAAGGGCCGCAGCACGACGCCGAGCGCACCGCGCAGGGGCTTCGATGCGCCCTTGTGGATGCCCGCGACCAGCCGCTCGAGCACCTCGTGGATCGCTTCACTGCTGGGCGGCGTGGCGGCGAGCGGGCTCGAACGCCATGCGCGGTACCCGTTGCGGAACCGCGCGTCACAATCGCACTCGCTCAGCCCTTCCCACAACCCGAGGTGCATGGCTCGGAGCGTCTTTTCGCCGCGGACCCGGCCCCCGAGCAGTTCCGCGGCCATCTGTGCCGTCGCGAGCGAGGCCTCGTCCGGCGCGCTGATCCAGCCGCCCACGCGGATGTCGTGGTGCACCTGCACGACGTGCCTCAGGCGCGCGATGAGCCCGGTGCGTCCCGCGTCGCTGAGCGGGAGGTCGGAGGCACCCTGGATCCTGCCCTCGAGATCCCACGCGGTTCGGCCGCAGCGGACGAGGAGCAGGTCGTTGGTTCGACGCTGAGTCATGGGCAAGAACTCACGCGGGTCCGGGTTGATGCTTCACGGATCATCGGCGGGGCCGGCCCGACATCCTTCAATTCGGAGCCGCAAGGGTACCCCGCTCGCCCCGGAATGGCGGCATCAACCGCGCAGGCTCGTTGAAACGCTCGCCCGTTCGCCCTTTGGTTGGCCGAAGAAGGCCGAACCGGCGACCAAAACGTCACAACCGGCTTCTTTGCAGGCGCTTACGGTTCTGGGGTCGATCCCGCCGTCCATCTGCAGGCGCTGGTGGGGTTCCAACGCCGCCCGCAGACGCTCCACCTTGGGCAGCACCTCGGGCATGAAGGCCTGCCCGCCGAAGCCCGGGAAAACGCTCATCACGAGCACCAACTCGAACGCCGGGATCGCGTCGAGCAGCGCCTGATTCACCGCGGTGTCCGGGTTGATCGCCAGCCCGGCGCTCATCCCCGCCGCTCGGCAGCGATCGCCCAAGCCCAACACGTCGTAGCCCTGGCTCAGCGGCGACAAGCCCGCCCCCGCGTGCGGATCGACCGACGGCTCCCAGTGGAACGTGTAGTGATCCGCCCCCGCCTCCGCGAAGGGCTCGAGGTACTGCTGCGGGTCGGTCACCATGACGTGGACATCCAGGAAAGCCTCGGGCAGGGCCTTTCGCAGCGACGCCACCAACGCCGGGCCCAGCGTCAGGTTCGGCACGAAGTGCCCGTCCATCACGTCTACGTGGAGCAGATCCGCCCCGCCCTCGCCCAAGGCGTGGGCGCACTCGTCGGCGAGGTGCGCGAAGTCCGACGCCAGGATCGATGGCGCGATCAGCGGCAGCGATCGCCCCGACTTCGCCGGATCGGTGAGCAGGTTGTTGATCCGCGGCGGCATCGGGGTCACGCTACGCCGAGAAGCGATCACTCCACAAGCCCCGATCCGCGGAGACGAACCATGACCACGCGCACGCAGACCGTCACCAGCAGCACCGGTTTCCTGAAAGGGGCGCTCTTTGGCGCGGGGTGCGTGATCGCCGGCGGGCTCCTCTTCGGCGGCGGGCAGTCTGAGGCCCGCGCTCAGGTCACGACCAACCCCGGGCTCGTCGAGTACCACGTGGTGGGCCAGACGATCCGCGGCATCGACTACGCCGTGCTCTACAAGCGCGAGGGCGAAGAGCTCACGCGGGTCGATCAGTTCCGCTGATCGATCGCCGCGCGTACGAGCGCGCGGAAAATGTCCAGTCCCAGCGGACCTTTCGGCGTGCGCTCGGGGTGCCACTGCACGCCCACGTACAAGGCGCGCGTGGGATCGTCGATCGCTTCCACAACGCCGTCGTGCGCGCGCGCGATGATGCGCATCGTGCCGCAAGATCCCGGCGCGTCCTCGCGCATCGCTTGGTGGTGGTGGCTGGTGACCTCGCCGGGTGCGATGTGTGGGTGGTTCAACGCGGGCACGATCGGGTGGCGTTCGTCGTTTGTGTGCGCGTCGGCGGAGTCGAACTCGTCGGGCATGTGCTGGATGAGTTCTGCGCCCGCGAGCAGCGCCATCAGTTGCATGCCCCAGCACACGCCGAGGACAGGAATGCTTGGTCGATCGCGTTCGAGCGCGCGCAGCAGGGCGGCGTCGTACGACTGACGCGTCGGGTGCTCGAGCGTGATGGCGGGGTGGTTCGGTTCGTCGAAGGGCGTCATGTCCGGGTCGTCGCCGCCGGTGAGGACGTACGCGTTGAAGGCGCGGGCGTGCGCCTCGGCGAGCTGAGAGGGATCCTCGTCCCCCGCGGGCCCGATGTGTACGGGCAGCCCGCCGGCGCGCCACACGGCCTCCGCGTAGGCCCGGCGGACCACCAGCTCGCGCCCGCCCACGCCCGCGACTCGGCACGCGATGGCGACGCTCGGTCTTTCGTTTGCGCGATTCACGTCTGCATGATCGGCGCGCGCGGGGCTCCGAGCGCACGAATCGCTACGCTCGACGTATGCCTTTCCCGGATTGGGCCCAGCTGCGAGCCATCGATGCCGACGACCCGGCGACGTACCCCGCCGAACGGTCCGCGTTCCTGTGCGATCGCACCGGCTCGCTGCTCGACGTGGTCTACGACTTCGATCGTGCGCACAACGCGCTCGGGTTCGATCGCGCAACCGCCCGAGAGACGTTCGCGCGGCGGCACACCAGCGCCATGGGCTACGCGAGCAGCGACGATCCGATCGATCGTCTCAACACCTCTGGCGTGTGGCGTTTTCGCGACCTGTTTCCATTCTGGGGCGCGCCCGCGGACGTCGTCACGCTCGGCGAGGGGCGCACGATCCTGCAGCACGCGCCGCACGTCGCGCGCGAGATCGGGCTCAGCGGCGGCGATCTGTTCCTGCAGTACGAGGGCATGAACCCCAGCGGGTCGTTCAAGGACAACGGCATGACCGCCGCGTTCACGCACGCGCGCATGGTCGATGCGCAGCGCGTGGTCTGCGCCTCGACCGGCAACACCAGCGCGGCGCTGGCGATGTTCGCGCGGGCGGCGGGCATCCCGGGGTTCGTGCTGGTCGGCTCGGGCAAGATCGCCTTCGGCAAGCTGAGCCAGGCGCTGGATTACGCGGCGCGCACGCTGCAGGTCGCCGGTGACTTCGACGCGTGCCTCGCACGCGTGCGCGAGCTCTCGATCGATCGCCCCGAGCTCGGCATCTACCTGATGAACTCCATCAACCCCTTCCGCCTCGAAGGGCAGAAGGCGGTGATGTACCGCGTCCTCGAGGGGCTCGGCTGGGAAGCGCCCGACTGGATCGTCTGCCCCGGCGGGAACCTCGGGAACTGTTCCGCGTTCGGCAAGGCGTTCATGGAACTGAAACAGCTCGGGATGATCGATCGCGTGCCTAGGCTCGCGGTTGTTAACGCGCGCGGGGCGTGGACGCTCGATCGCATCGTCAACGAGCTGGGCGTCACTTGGAACGGTGGCAGGTACGATCGGGATCGCGTGGACGCGGAGTTTGTGCGCATGGATAAGGCGGGCGAGCGCGCCGGCACCATCGCCAGCGCGATCGAGATCAACCGCCCCGTCAACCTGCCCAAAGCGCTGCGCGCGATCGAGTTCATGGATGGTGTCGTCCGCTCCGTCGATGACCGCACCATTCTCGAGCACAAAGCACTTGTCGGGAAGCACGGGTACGGGTGCGAACCCGCGTCGGCGGCGTCGGTCGCGGGCGCGCGTCGCCTCATCGAGGAGGGTGTCATCAAACCTGGCGAGCGCGTCGCGTGCGTGCTCACGGGGCACCTGCTCAAGGATCCCGACGCGACGGTCGGGTTCCACATGCGCGGCGGGGCGGTCAAAGATGCCGACCACGACGAGGAGCCGAGCGCCCTCTCCATCCCGCTCAGTACCACCGCGAACCGCCCCGTCCCGGTCGCCGACGATCTCGACGCGATCCTCGACGCGATGTCCTGAGATATTCACGCGTGCGGTGTTGACGCGGCGCGTGCCTCCGGGCACGATCACGCATGGCACACCCACCGAGCCCGCAGCCCGGCACCGTCGCGCGACCCACGTCGGAATCCTCCAAGTT
Organism: Planctomycetota bacterium; assembly: GCA_039182735.1. Classification (GTDB taxonomy): domain Bacteria; phylum Planctomycetota; class Phycisphaerae; order Phycisphaerales; family UBA1924; genus JBCDCB01. The sequence goes on along the minus strand of JBCDCB010000004.1, from coordinate 61,387 downwards.
TCTCGGCGACGGGATCACGTTCGATGACGTGCTGCTCGTGCCGGGACGCAGCGCCGTTGTCCCGGGAGACGCCGACCTGACGACGAGGCTCACCCGGCGCATCACGCTCAACATCCCGCTGGTCTCGGCGCCGATGGACACGGTCACCGAGTCCCGCCTCGCGATCGCGCTCGCGCAGGAAGGCGGCATCGGGATCATCCACAAAAACCTCCCGCCCGAGCAGCAGGCGATCGAGGTCACCAAGGTCAAGCGCTCCGAGAACGGCGTCATCACCGATCCCATCACCCTCGGGCCTTCGCAGACCGTTGGCGAAGCGAAGCGCGTGATGCGCGAGCACAACGTCTCGGGCTTCCCGGTGACGGAAGACGGCTCGACCGCCGAGCGCACGCACGGGCGCGTGGTGGGCATCCTCACGCGGCGCGATCTCAAGTACGTGACGAGCGATGACCTGCTCGTGAGGGACGTGATGACGAAGGACAACCTCGTCACCGCCACCGCCGACACCGATCTCACCAAGGCGAGCGACATCCTCCACAAGGCCAAGGTCGAGAAGCTGCTGCTCGTTGACAGCAATGGCAAGCTCGTCGGGCTCGTCACCATCCGAGACCTCGATCAACTCCGCCGCTTCCCGCGCGCGTGCAAGGACACGCGCGGCAGGCTCCGCTGCGGTGCCGCGATGGGCGTGTTTCAGTACGACCGCCTCGAAGCGCTCATCGCCGCCGATGTGGACGTCGTGGTCGTGGATACCGCGCACGGGCACAGCGAGAACGTGCTCAACACCGTGCGCGAGGTGAAGCAGCGCTACCCGGAACTGCAGGTCATCGCGGGCAACATCGCGACGGCGGAAGCGGCGGCGGATCTGATCGAGAACGGCGCCGACGCGGTCAAGGTCGGGATCGGGCCCGGTTCCATTTGCACGACGCGCGTGGTGACGGGCGTCGGCGTGCCGCAGATCTCCGCGATCATGAACGCGGTTTCCTTCGCGGAGACGCAGGGCGTGCCGGTGATCGCCGACGGCGGGGTCCGCGCGTCGGGCGACATCGCCAAGGCGCTCGCGGCGGGCGCGCACACGGTGATGATGGGCGGGCTTTTCGCGGGGCTGGACGAGTCGCCGGGCGAGCTCGTGATCTCGCAGGGGCGGCGCTACAAAACGTACCGCGGGATGGGCAGCGAGGGCGCGATGGCCGCGGGTTCCGCCGACCGCTACAGCCAGGGCGACAAGCTCGACAACGCGAGCGACCTTTCGCAGATCAAGTTCGTGCCCGAGGGCGTCGAGGGGCTGGTGCCCTATCGCGGCCCCCTCGCGGAGTTCGCGTACCAGCTCGTCGGCGGCGTCCGCGCGGCGATGGGCTACACAGGCTGCCAGACCATCGACGAACTGCACAGCAAAGCGCACTTCTACCGCGTGACCGCGGCGTCGGTCATCGAGAACCACCCGCACGACATCCGCATCACCAAGGAAGCGCCCAACTACTCCAGCGAAGCGCTCCGCAGGTGACACGCCTCGCGGGCGTGGACGGCTGCAAGAGCGGGTGGGTCGTCGCATCGGCAACGCTCGGCAGCGGCGGGCGCTTCACGCGCGTGACCTGCACGGTCGTGCGCACGTTCGACGATGTGTTGCCGCTGGCGGACGTGATCGCGGTGGACATCCCGATCGGGCTCGCGCCCAGCGCGGAGCCGGGCGGGAGGCTGGTGGACCGGCTTGCGCGCAAGCGATTGGGTGGGCGCGCGACGAGCGTGTTTGCCGCGCCGATCCGGGGTGTGCTCAAGTGCTCGACCTACACCGAGGCGCTGGCGGTGAGCCGGGCGAGCGGTGCGCACGGCTTGGGGCTGTCCAAGCAGACGTTCAACATCACGCCGAAGATCCGCGAGGTGGACGAGCGGATGACGCCCGAGCTGCAACGACGCGTCTTTGAGAGCCATCCGGAGCTGGTCTTTACCGTGATGCGCCGCGAGCGCCCGTGCGCGCACAACAAGAAGACGCCGGAGGGTCGGAAGGAACGCCTCGACGCGCTGCCGGCGGTGCTGCGCAGGTCGGCGGATGGCGCGATGTCACGTCTTGCGCGCCGTGATGCGCTGCCGGACGACATCATCGATGCGCACGCGCTGCTGTGGTCGGCCCGTCGGCGCGCGATCGGGACCGCCGAGCGCTTGCCGGCAGACCCGCCGAGGGATGCACGCGGGCTGGCGATGGAGATGTGGGTGTGAGTGGCGGGAGAAGACGGGCAGGATGCCCGTCCCACGAGAAGAGGGAGCAGGGGAGAAGGCGGGCGAGATGCCCGTCTCACTAAACTGCGTCGCATGAGCCGAGAGCCCGAAGAGATATCGGATGCCGCGTTGCGAATCGCACGATTGCACCGGGCGATGCTGTGGACCACGGTGCCGACGCTGCTGACGTTCGCGGCGTACTTCATCCTGGCGGCGGTCTCGCCGCAGCAGGCGACCGCCCCGGCGACGGCGGCGGCCACGTGGGTCACGATGCTCGGCCCGTGTGCGTCGTTGATCGGGTTCGTGATCTACCTCGTGGTGCTGAGCAAACTGCTCGAAGCGCTCGGCTCGGGTGCCGCGTCGATCGCGCTCGCGTGCGTCGGGGCGTTCCTGCCGCTGATCAATCTGCTGGTGTTCCTGTCGGCGCACTCGCGGGCGATCAAGCGGCTGAAGCAGGAGGGACTATCGATCGGGCTGCTCGGCGCGAAGATCCCACGCCGCGAGTTCGACCCGTTCGAAGAAATCGATGGGCAGCGCTGAGTCTCCGCGGAGTGCGAGCTCTGAACACGGGTGTGGACCTCATGGCGATCTGGATTACAATACGTTTGTGAAGACTCGTCCGCGGGCTACGAGGCCGGTGACGCCGCGAGACGTCGCGCTCGGGCGGAGCTATCGACTCTTCAACGCCTGGCTCATCGCTTGGATCGTCGCCGGCGGGTGGAATTACTCGATCCTCTTGACCGCCTTCTTCTTGTACACGACGCCTCTTGACGTCAACTGGCCGTGGTACGTGATCGTCCTCGTGTACTTGCCCTTGGCGCTGGGGCTCACGCTCGTGATCGCCATGCGGTACACGATGCCGATTCTCTTGCTTCGCAAGATGGGCTCCCATCCGCTGTTGAGCGTTCCGCTCGGAGTGCTCTCGATTGTGCCCGTTCTCGACAACGCGGTTCTGTTTGGGATCAGCGTTGCCTTGCGGCGCAGGTTCAAAGCGGTGGGGTGGAAGTGCGGGCTATTCGGTGCCTCACGCGCACAACTCGATGAGGCGGCGCGTGCACTCGGCATCGAGTCTCACACGTTGAACAGGAAGTGGCAGACGTCGCCGTCCTGCATGACGTAGTCCTTGCCCTCGACACGCATCTTGCCGGCTTCGCGGATCGCCTTCTCGCTCTTGAGTTCGACGAGGTCGTTGACTTGGTAGACCTCGGCGCGGATGAAGCCGCGCTGGAAATCAGTGTGGATCACGCCGGCGGCTTGCGGAGCGGTCGAGCCCGCGCGCACGGTCCACGCGCGCACCTCTTTGGGTCCCGCGGTGTAGTACGACTGCAGGTGCAACAGGTTGTAGATCGCGCGCGCGACGCTGTGCAGCGCCGGCTCCTCGAGCCCGAGGTCCTGCAGCATTTCCATCTGTTCGTCCGCTTCGAGCTCGGCGAGTTCCGACTCGATCCGCGCGCACACGGGCACCATCTCCATGCCCTCGCTGGCGGCGCGCTCGCGGACGGACTGCGCGAGCGGGCCCTCACCCGTGGGGTCGTCGTCGCTGACGTTGGCGATGTAGAGCACGCGCTTGGCGGTCATGAAGCCGAGCGACTTGAGCGCCTTGCGCGTCTCGGTGTCGGTGATCTCGTCGAGCGGCAGGATGCGTCGCACCGGCAAACCCTCTTCGAGCCCGGGCTGGAGTTTCTTGAGCAGTTCGAGGCGCGCGATGGCCTCGGCGTCGCGCGCACGCGCGGCGCGTTCGGCCTTTGGCAGCGCGGATTCGACGGTCTGCAGGTCGGCGAGGATGAGCTCGGTGTCGATGGTTTCGATGTCGTCGAGTGGATCGACCTTGCCGGAGACGTGGGTGATGTCCTCGCCGCCCGGGGCCTTCTCGAAGCAGCGGACGACGTGGCAGATGGCGTCTACCTCGCGGATGTTGGCGAGGAAGGCGTTGCCCATGCCCTCGCCCTTCGACGCGCCCTTGACGAGCCCGGCGATGTCCACGAGTCGCAGGCTCGCGGGGATGACCTTCTGCGTGGTGATGATGCCGGAGATGGTCGAGAGGCGCGGGTCGGGCACGGTGACGATGCCGACGTTGGGCTCGATCGTCGCGAAGGGATAGTTCGCGGCGTGGGCGCCGGCGGCGGTGAGAGCGTTGAAGAGCGTTGACTTCCCGACGTTGGGGAGCCCGACGATGCCGGCGTCCATAGTGCGGTCCTCCAGTGAGCGGGGACTGTAGTGCGCAGACGGGAGAGGTCGAGGAGGAGACGGGCAAGATGCCCGTCCCACTAGGAGGGTGAAGGAGCGGGAGCGGGAATCGGTCGCCAGGCGGGCGGGGCGTCGGTGGCGTGGGCGACGAGGGGGAGGAAGTCGGCGCGGGAAACTTCGGTGACGCCGAAGCGGTTGGTGTGCTCGTTGGCGAGTTGGACGTCGAGGAGTGAGAAGCCGCAGGCATGGAGGTGGCGTGCGAGGGTGACGAGGCAGACGGCGGAGGCGTCGGTGCCGTCGAGTGGATCGCGCGTGCCGTCCGGGCGACGGGGCCTCGGTGTGTGGAACATGGACTCGGCGAAGAAGGCGCGTCCGATGGCGAGCCCGAAGATCCCGCCGACGAGGGCGCGTTCGTTGGTGGCCGGGTCGGTGCGCCAGGCTTCGAGGCTGTGGGTGATGCCGGCGTCGTGGAGCTCGCGGTACCAGCGGGTCATGGTGGGATCGATCCAGCGCCCGTCGCCGGGGAAGCGTGGGCGTGCGCACTGGGCGACGACCTCGGCGAAAGCGGTATCGCTGGTGAGTTCGAAGCGTTGCTGGCGGATGCGTCGCTCGATCGTGCGCGGCACGTGGAGGCCATCGGCTTCGCGGAGCGGGAGGATCGCGCGCGGGTCGGGGTTGTACCAGCCGACGTCGCCGGCGCGTTCGTCTGCCATCGGGAAGTAGCCCGCGCGGTAGGCCGAGATGTGGAGCTCGACGGACCAGTCGGGCTGTGAAGTCACACGAGTGTCGCTTCGACGGCTTCGAGGAAGATGTGCAGGATGACCTGGTGCGCTTCCTGGATGTGCGCGCCGTCGTCGCTCGGCACGACGATCGCGTGCTGCGCGAGGTCGAGCGCGGGCCCGCCGCCCTTGCCGAGCAGCGCGATCGTGCGCACGTCGCGGGCGGCTGCGGCTTCGAGAGCGCGGAGGATGTTGGGGGACTTGCCGCTGGTGGAGAAGACGCAGAGCAGGTCGTTGGGGCGGGCGAGGGCTTCGAGCTGGCGGGCGAAGACGGCGTCGAAGCCGAAGTCGTTGGCGATGCAGGTGAGCGCGGTGGGGTCGCTGTTGAGGCAGACGGCGGGGAGGGCGCGCCGGTCGGCGCGGTAGCGCCCGGTGAGTTCTTCGGCGAGGTGGAGCGCCTCGGCGGCGGAGCCCCCGTTGCCACAGGTGTAGAGCGTGCGCGCGGGCTCGGCGGTGAGCGCCTCGGCGAGGAGGTTGGCGGTGTCGGCGATGTCGCCGGCGAGTTCGCGGAGCGCATCGATGGTTCGGGCGCTGCCGTCGATGCGTTGGATGGCGTCGAGGGGGTTGAATGTCATGGTCGTGTGAAGTCTCGCGGATGGGTGGGGAATCCGCCAGCGGAGGGGGTCGGGCGAATCGCCTAGACTCTCCCCTGCGCCGCAACGTGCGCGAATGCGTTGGGGGTGTAGCTCAGTTGGTAGAGCAGTGGCCTTTTAAGCCATTTGTCCAGGGTTCGAGTCCCTGCGCCCCTATTGGTGGTTCGAGAGAGGCGTTGTTGAGGAAGCACGAGCACGGGTGACACGGATCGTTCACGCAGTCTGGAGCGAGGATCGCCTGCACCTGTGGGGCGAGTCTGCGGCGTCGAGCCCCGCCGAGGGTGGCGATGCGCACCCGAGCGCGCTGAGCGTGGCGGAGCTGTCGGCGCTGTTTGAGGGTGTGCACGCGGGCCTGTCGAAGCTGGGCGAGGCGAGCGAACGCACGCTGCGATTGCCCTCGCTGAGCGGGGTGCCCGCGCCGAGCCCGGCGCTCGCGCACGCGCTGGGTCATGGCGCATCGATGATCGACGACGAAAACGAGGCGACCCCGACGCTGGCGGCGTGGAGCGTCCCGACGCTGGCGTTCGGTGCGGAACACGCGCCGCGCGTGCTCGAGCGGGTCGAGGCGGCGGGGCTGGAAGCGTCGTTCGCGGAGGCGGACGAGGGCGCGGGGGAGTGGTCGCCGGCGGACGATCTTCGGTTCTACACCGTGGCGGCGCGGCTGGCTCGCTCGCTGCTGGCGCGTCAGCAGTTCGTGCCGCTGGCCGGCTCGCAGCGAACGGGCGAGATCGAGGCGAGCTGGCACCCGTGGCTCGCCGACGAGATGAGCGCGGAGCGCGTGCGGATGCTGCTGCGGGCGATGCCGGCGAGCGCGCGGGCGGCGGCGGACGCGAACGAGCACGACCCGTGGAGCGTGCTGCGCGCGTTCCTGACGGGCGTGGTCGATGCGCGCGCACGGATCGCGCTCGAAGATGAATCGATGTCGGACGCGATCGAGGGACGCGACCCGTCGGGCGATGCGCAGGTGCGTTGGCTGGGCGGGCTGCTCGCGGGCAAGCGGTTGGTGGCGGAGCCGAGCCCACGGCGTTCGGAGCTGCCGCGCACGGTGAGCCGGTGGATCGGGCTGCTCGAAGAACGCGGCCAGAGCGCCGAGTGGCGGCTGGGTTTGTCGCTCAACGATCCGATGGCGGGGCTGAGCGAAGACCCGGCGGGCGACGTGCTGTGGGAGCTGTCGTTCCACCTGCGCGCGGTCTCGGACGAGAACGTCGTGCTCGACGCAGAAGACATCTGGTCGCTCGCGGCGGAGTCGCTCACGGTCGAGGGCGTGCGCATCGAGCAGCCCAACGAGTTGCTGCGTGGTGAGCTGGGCCGTGCGGCGCGGGTGTATCCGAAGCTGAAGGACGCGCTGAACGATTCGGAGCCGGTGGCGCTGGCGCTGAACACGAAAGAGGCGTACACATTCCTGCGCGAGGTGAAGTCGCTGCTGGAAGAGCAGGGCGTGCTGGTGAGCGCACCGGAGTGGTGGGACACGCCGGACGCAAGGCTGGGCGCTCGGCTCAAGCTCGCGCCGAACGAGGCGATGGGGGAGCGGTTCGGTGCGACGGGCGCGCCGTCGTCTTCGAGCGTGTCGCACCTCGGGCTCGAATCGCTGGTGTCGTACGAGTGGAGCCTGGCGGTCGGCGAGACGCCGCTGTCGCTGGAAGAGTTCGAGAAGCTTGCGGCGGAGCGCACGCCGCTGGTGCGCATCCGCGGGCGCTGGGTCGAAGTGCGCCCGGAAGACCTCGACGCGGCGATCGCGTTCCTGCGTGACAACCCGGGCGGCGAGATCAGCGTGGGCGCGGCGATGCGGCTGGCGTTCGGCGCGGACCTGCGGCAGACGGGCCTGCCGATCCTCGGGGTGGACGCGGAAGGCTGGATCGCGGGGCTGCTCGATCCCAACGCCGAGACCGCGACGATGCCGATGCTCGAAGAGCCCAAGGGGTTCATCGGCGATCTGCGTCCGTACCAGGTAAAGGGGCTGTCGTGGCTGTCGTTCCTCGATCGTCTCGGTCTCGGCTCGTGCCTCGCGGACGACATGGGTCTGGGCAAGACGATCCAACTGCTCGCGATGCTCGCGCATGAGCGTGAGCTGGCCAAGGCGCAGAACGCGGGCGGCGGACCAGAGATTTTCATCGGGCCGACGCTGCTGGTGGTTCCGATGTCGATCGTGCAGAACTGGAAGCGCGAGGCGGAGCGGTTTACGCCGGATCTGAAGGTGCTGGTGCATCACGGGCTGGATCGCCCGCAGGGTGATGACATCGTGAAGGAATCGCTCGCGCACGATCTGATCGTGACGACGTACGCGCTGGCGAATCGCGACAAGGATCAGTTGGCGTTGGTGCCGTGGCACCGCGTGGTGCTGGACGAAGCGCAGAACATCAAGAACCCGATGGCGAAGCAGAGCCAGGCGATCCGCTCGCTTGAGGCGCCGCGTCGGATCGCGTTGACGGGTACGCCGCTCGAGAACCGGTTGAGCGAGCTGTGGTCGATCATCGACTTCTGCAACCCGGGCTTGCTCGGGACGCTGGGCGAGTTCCGTCGGGCGTTCAGCGTGCCGATCGAGCGGTACCACGACAAGACGAAGCGTGAGCGTCTGCGCGCGCTGGTGCGTCCGTTCATCTTGCGCCGGTTGAAGACGGATCCGAAGGTGATCACGGATCTGCCGCCGAAGGTGGAGACGAAGGAGTACTGCCGCCTGAGCGCGGAGCAGGCGGAGCTGTACGAGGCGACGGTGCGCGACATGCTGGGTCAGGTCGATCGCAGCGAGGGCATCAAGCGGCGCGGCGTGGTGCTGGCGACGCTCACGAAACTGAAGCAGATCTGCAACCACCCGCACCTTGTTGGCGCGGAGCCGGCGAAGGGCGAATCGGTCGCGGCGCCGCGATCTGGCAAGTGTGTGCGCCTGCTCGAACTGCTCGACGAGGTGGTCGCCTCGGGCGAGAAGGCTCTGGTCTTTACGCAGTTCCGCAAGATGGGCGACGTGCTCGGTTCGGTGCTGCGCAAGTCGCTCGATCGCGAGGTGCTGTTCCTGCACGGCGGCACGCCGCAGGGGCAGCGGCAGAAGATGATCGACCGCTTCCAGTCCGAGGATCAGAAGGCGCCGGTCATGATCCTGTCGCTCAAGGCGGGCGGCGTCGGTTTGAACCTGACGGCGGCGAGCCACGTCTTCCACTTCGATCGCTGGTGGAACCCGGCGGTCGAGAACCAGGCGACCGACCGCGCCTTCCGCATCGGGCAGACGCGCACGGTGAACGTACACAAGTTCATCGCGGGCGGCACGCTCGAAGAGCGGATCGACGCGATGATCGAGAGCAAGATCGCGCTCGCCGAAGACGTGATCGGCTCGGGCGAGGATTGGCTGACGGAGATGTCCACAACGCAGCTGCGCGAGGTGCTCTCGCTGCGTCCCGATGCGCTTGGGGATGAGGCGTGAGCGACACGAGCTTCGAGAACCTGTCTCCGGTCGAGCGGTTGCAGCGTCTGCAGCAGCAGGCGAGCGAGCGAAGCGCGCAGCAGGCGGAACCGGAACCGGAGGTTCTCTCGGAGCCCGAGCCGGTCCGCGAGGAGCCCGCGCCGGACGAGGCGAAGACGGAATCGAGCGAGCCCGAGCAGGGACGCCCGCAGTACGAGCAGCGGCTGCCGATGCGCCCGCGTCGCGTGCGCGGGGGCATCAAGCTGCAGCAGCGCGCGTGGCCGATGGAACTGGGCCCGCTCGCGGCGCGCTGGCTGCAGGCGATCGGTCGTGTCGCGTCTCCTGAAGCGATCAAAGAGGGGTTCGAGTTCGCTCGCTCCGGGCAGACGCGTGTGATGGACGTTCAGCCCGGCGCGATCCGCGCGACGGTGCAGGGTCGCCGGCCCAAGGCGCACGAGGTGACCATCTCGCTCGAGACCTTCCCGCCCGAGGTCTGGGAGCGGGTGCTCGCGGAGATGGAAGATTCGGCGCTGTACACGGCGAACATCCTGAGCGGGGAGCTGCCGCCGGAGCTGGAGCGCGTCTTCGAGACGCACGGCGTGCGCCTGTTGCCGATGGGCGACGGGGATCTGGAGTCCGACGCGACGGGCGAGGGCGCGGGCCCGTGGTGCGAGCACTGCTGCTGCGTGGCGCTGCTGATCGCGGAGATGATCGATCGCGAGCCGCTGATGCTGCTGACCCTGCGCGGGTTGCCGGCGGATGATCTGGTCGAACGCCTGCGCGATCGCCGGGCGGCATCGGCGAACGCGAGCGGGGGGGGGCTTGTCGCGGTGCCGGGCATGCCGGAGATCGATCTCTCGGCGAGCCCGCTGGAAGAGACGATCGGGTCGTTCTGGGAGGCGGGGCCCGAGCTCGATGAGGTCGAGACCCCGATGGCGCCGCCGGAGGTGAGCCACGCGCTGCTGCGTCGGCTGGGTCCGAGTCCATTTGTAGAGGGCAAGTTTCCGCTGGTGGGGCTGCTGGCGACGTGCTACGACGTGATCAGCGAGCACGCGCTGCGTGACGAGGCGATCGACGAGGGGCTGCTGGATGATTCGGAGGTATCGGCACCGGTGGCCGAGGCGAAGCCGACGCCCGCGGAGCCGGAGCGGGCGCTCCCGAAGCCGCTGGTCCCGATCGACGCGAGCGGCAAGGCGGTGACGGGGAAGCCTGGGTTGCCGAAGGCGAAGGCGCGGGCGAAGAAGAAGTCATAGGCCGGGGAGTCGAGGACGGGGCTTTGGGTCCTGGGTCCGGGGTATGGCCGATCCGGAATGAGACCTCAAACCCGAGACTCCAGACCCTGCGTACGCCACACACCGATCGTCGTTGAATCGAGCTTGAACTTGCCCCATGTCATGCTGGTCTGTCGAGCGGGGCCTGCTACACTTCGGGCCTGTCTCCTTCGGGGAGCCGACCGTGACGGATCGGGTGCGAGAGCACCGGTGAGGCGCGGCATGGGTTCTCGCGCTGCGGCGCACAGCGAGGATCCCGCTCCGGAGACAGATCGCCGCGGCACGGCACGGCTCTTGAGCCATCGCCACGCCGCTCGCGGTGTGGGTTCGGTGGATCACCTCCGAAGGGAGGGGCGCACGCTCGGATGCGGCGCTGAGAACAGAGCAAGAGCCGACACGGGCGTCGGCGAGTGACGCGACGCGGTGCCACCACAGGCCTGTGGTGTAATTGGCAACACATCAGTTTTTGGTACTGAGATTCTGGGTTCGAGTCCCGGCGGGCCTGCTTTCCGTCCCACGCGGACGCACTTCTTGGCGTAGCACGATCATGGCAACGACGGCGATCATCATGGCGGCGGGCAAGGGCAAGCGGATGCAATCCGACCTGCCCAAGGTCGCGCACGAAGTGGCCGAGCGTCCGATGGTCGCGTGGGTCGTCGATGCGTGTGTCGAGGTCGGGTGCGATCGCGTGGTGCTTGTGGTCGGGCACGGTCAGGAGATCGTGCGCGGCATCTTCGAGGGCTGGTCGCATCCGTCGTGCGAGCTGCGTTTCGCGGTGCAGGACGAGCAACTCGGCACGGGGCACGCGGTGCTGTGCACGCGTGAGGCGAGCATGCCGCTGGAAGGCGAGGCGATCGTGCTCGCGGGCGACGGGCCGTTGATTCGTGCCGAGACGCTGCGAGCGCTGTTGGATCTGCACCGATCGTCGGGCGCGTCGGCAACGCTGGCGACGGCGCGGCTGGACGATCCGAGCGGGTACGGGCGGATCGTGCGCGATGCCGACGGTCGCTTCGAGCGGATCGTCGAGCAGAAGAACGCGAGCGACGCGGAACTGGCGATCGACGAGGTGAACCCGTCGTACTACTGCTTCGATTCGGCCGCGCTCTTCGGGGCGCTCGAACGGGTGAAGCGGGACGAGGTGAGCGGCGAGTACTACCTGACCGACGTGCCGGAGATGCTGCGGACGTCGGGCGCGCGGGTCGAGGTGATCGACGCGGTGCCGGCGGAGGACGTGCTGTCGATCAACACGCCGGAGCATCTCGCAGAGGTGGACGGCGTGCTGCGTGATCGATTGGCGGCGAGCGGGAAGGGGCCCCGATGAGCTGGGAAGACGCGAGCGAGATGAAGGTCTTCGCGGGGCGCCACTGCAAGGACCTCGCGACGCGGGTGTGCGAGCACCTGGGCATGCCTCTGGGCGGCGCGCGCACGGAGGTCTTCCCGGACGGGGAGCTGATCACGCACGTCGATGAGGACGTGCGCGGGCGCGACTGCTTCGTGGTGCTCTCGACGTCGGGGCGCACCGGCAGCGCGATGAACGACCCGAGCGGGTCGGTGAACGACAACCTGATCGAGCTGCTGATCTTCGCGGATTCACTGCGGCGCGCCTCGGCGAGGCGGATCACCGCGGTGATCCCGTACTTCGGGTACGCGCGTCAGGACCGAAAGGAACGCGGGCGCACGCCCATCACCGCGAAGATGGTCGCGAACATGATCACGGCGGCGGGGTTCCACCGCGTGCTCACGCTCGACCTGCACACGGCGCAGATCCAGGGGTTCTTCGATCTGCCGGTCGATCACCTGGCGGCGGCGCCGATCTTCCGCGAGTACTTCCTGAGCGTGCGTTCGACGATGGGCGAGCTCGTGGTGGCGAGCCCGGACGTTGGCAACGCCAAGATCGCGAACATGTACGCCGAGATGCTCGACGCCGAGTTGGCGATCGTGCACAAGCGGCGCGTGTCGGGGACGGAGGTGGTCTCGAACGAGCTGGTCGGGAACGTCGAGGGCAAGAGCGTGGTGCTCATCGACGACATGATCTCGACGGGCGGGACGGCGGCGGAAGCGGCGCGTGTGGTCATGGAGAACGGGGCGCGCGAGGTGATGCTCGCGGCGACGCACGCGGTGATGGTGGGCCCGGCGCGCGAGCGGCTGGCGAACAGCCCGATCTCCCGCATCGTGACGACCAACAGCATCCCCAACGAGAACAAGTTCAAGGGTATCGAGGACATGGTGGTCGAGTTGTGCGTGAGCAAGCTCTTCGCGAACGCGATCGACCACATCCATCACAACAAGTCGGTCAGCGCGTTGTTCCACCAGTACGCCGAGAGCAAGCGCTGATCTGAGGATCGATTGATTCGGAGGACCGTTCGATGCAAGCGACACACGTGCTCGAAGTGACCCGTCGGGAGCGGACCGGCTCGCGGTACGCGGCGCGCGAACGCGCCGCGGGCAAGCTGCCCGCCGTGCTGTACGGGCAGGGCAAGGACCCGGTGGCGCTCTCGCTGCAGGCGAAGGAAGCGCTCAAGTTCTTCGGCTCGGGGGAGAAGGTGTTCTCGATCGAGCTCAAGGGCGAGGGCAAGAGCCAGACGGTGATGCTCAAGGACCTGCAGTTCGGGTACCTGGGCGACAACGTCGTGCACGTGGACCTGGTGCGAGTGGACTTGGATCAGGAAGTCGAGGCGCAGGTGCCGCTCGATCTGGTGGGCGACGCGAAGGGCCTGAAGAAAGCCGGCGCGTTCCTGAACCAGCCGGTGACGTCGATCGCGGTGAAGTGCACCGTGGCGAACCTGCCCGACGAGATCCGCGTGGACATCAGCGAACTCGACGTCGATCACCCGCTGCACGCGAGCGATCTGACCATGCCGAGCGGCGTCGAGCTGGTGGACGACCCGGAAACGGTGGTCGCGACGATCCTGACGCGCGAAGAGGGCGAGGACGTCGAGGGCACGGAGGCCGAAGGCATCGCCGGCGCGGACGCCACGCCGGAGCGCGTGGGCGAGAAGAAGGACGAGAACGAAGACAAGGACGACTGAACGGACGGGGTGGGACGTTGAAGGTGATCGTCGGACTCGGCAACCCGGGGCAGGAGTACGCACGGACTCGGCACAACGCCGGGTTCATGGCGATCGATCGCCTCGCGCACAAGCACGCGGAGTCGGACATCTGGAAGAGCAAGTTCCAGTCGGTGACGCTCGACGCGCGCATCGGCGGCGAGAAGGTCCTGCTCATGAAGCCGACGACGTTCATGAACCTGTCGGGTCGCGCGGTGCAGGAGGCGCTGGCGTTCTACAAGTGTGATCCGTCGGAGGACCTGCTCGTACACGTGGACGAGGCGGCGCTGCCGGCGGGTCGGATCAAGCTGAACCCGAAGGGCTCGCCGGGCGGGCACAACGGCTTGGCGGACATCGATCGGGCACTGGGCGGGCAGCCCTACGCGCGGTGCCGGATCGGGCTCGGGGAGCCGGGCGCGCCGATGGCGCGTCGGGACTTCGTGCTGGGCCGGTTCAGCGAGGAAGAGCTCGTCCCGCTGGAGAGCGCGCTCGATACGGCGTGCGGCGCGAGCGAGGTGTGGTGCGCCGAGGGGATCACCGCGGCGATGAACAGGTTCAACGTGCGCGACAAGTCGGCGAAACAGAAGCCGGACGCGCGTGAAGACAAGACGAACGAGACGAACACGGACGGCGACGCGGTCGCCGAGGGCATCGAAAGGAACTAACGAGATGACGATGGAACCGAGCAAAGGGCGGCTGCGCCACTACGAGGGCATGTTCCTCGTGGGGCAGAACCAGGCGAGCGACCTGCAGAACGTGGTGGATCACATCACCGGGATCATCACGAAGCACGGCGGGAAGATCGTCTCGATGCAGAAGTGGGACGAGCGCCGCCTTGCCTACGAGATCGACAAGAACAAGCGCGGGATCTATATCCTGACCTACTTCGAGATCGACCCGACGCAGATGCACGAGATCGACCGCGAGTGCAACCTCTCGGAGACGATCCTGCGTTCGATGTGCCTCAACGCGTCGCACCTGACGCTCGAGGAGATGCAGTCGGCCGACGCGCGCGCCGAGCTCGAGACCGAAGCGAAGCTCCGCGCCGAGCAGGCGGACGAGGCGCCCGCGAGCGCGTGAATCCGACGGACGGACCCGCACGAGAACCCCGAGCCCGGAGGCGACATGGCCGGCAGCTTCAACAAGGTGTTCCTGATGGGGAACCTGACGCGCGATCCCGAACTCCGCAGCACGAGCGGGAGCAACCCGGTGGCGAACATCGGGCTCGCCGTGAACCGGCGGTTCCGCACCCAATCGGGCGAGAACCGCGAGGAGACGACGTTCGTCGATTGCGAGGCGTGGGGACGCACCGCCGAGACGATGGCCCAGTACCTGAGCAAGGGTCGCCCGGTCTTTATCGAGGGGCGGCTCAAGTTCGACCAGTGGCAGGACAAGGACGGCGGGAACCGCTCGAAGCTCAAGGTCGTGATCGACAACTTCCAGTTCGTCGATAGCCGCGGCGATTCGGGCGGCGGCGGAGGTGGGGGCAACTACGGCGGCGGGGGCGGGCAGCGCTCCCAGCAGCCGCAGCAACAGAGCGGGTACGAGCCCGTCGGCGAAGACGACATCCCCTTCTGACTATTCAATCGCGGCATGTGTCGCGTGACGCTGGGGCTGGGTGGGCCGGCTCCTCAACTTTCGGTCGGCGCGGAGAAGCGCCGGAAAGGACAGCGAGATGAGCAAGAACGTTGAGCTGCTGCTCACGGAGAACGTGGACCACCTTGGCATCGTGGGCGATGTCGTGAAGGTGCGTCTGGGGTTTGCGCGGAACTACCTGCTGCCGCGCGAGCTGGCGACGACGCCCAGCCAGGAGAAGATCGACGCGTTGGCGTCGAAGCGCGCGGAGGCGGAGCGTGAGCTCGCCGAGAAGCGTGCGCTGCGCGAGAAGATGGTGAGCGATCTCGAAGACTTCGAGCTGACGCTCGTGCGCTCGTGCAACGACCAGGGGCTGCTGTACGGCTCGGTGTCGCAGAAGGACATCGCCGATGCGCTGGGCGAGAAGGGCTTCGAGGTTCGGGAACGCGACGTGCGCATTGCGCACACCATCAAGCGTGTGGACAGCTACGAGGTGCTGATCAAGCCCGAGTCGGATCTCGAAGCAACGATCAAGCTCTGGGTACAGCCGGACCGCGAACTGGACACGGACGAAGAGACTGGCGTGGAGGTCGATGACGAGGGCAACCCGATCGACCCGGAGGCGGTAAAGCTCGCCGATGAAGTCGCGTCGGAGAAGAAGGGCGTCGAGACGGACGCCGACGGCAACCCCGTCACCGGCGACTGATCGACCCGCGTCCCTATAAAGTCACAGCGAGTGGCGTTCCGCGCGGGGCGCCGCTTTTTTGTGCGCCGGTGGCTTGTGTGATCGGTTCAGCGGAGCGCGACGGGCGGGTCGAAGAGTGAGACCTCTTCGCCGAGGCGGAAGGCCGAGATCCGCGTGTTGGCGGTGGGGCGGAAGATGAGCCAGAGCGACTGGTCGCGCTTGGAGGCGCTGACGGTGGGGATCTCGCTCAGCGCACGGACGGGTCGGTCGGGCGTGATGCGGAGCGTGAAGTCGCTGTCGCCGCTGACCGCGAGGAACCCGATGGCGGAGTAGGTGGTGCCGTTCTCGTCGATGATGACGGGGCGTTGGAAGCGGTCGGCGGACTCGACGGCGCGCCCAAAGACGGAGCGGCGGTCCTCGTTGACGAGTTCGATCCACAGGACGCTGGTGTTGCGCCCGCTGGCGATGCGTTCGACGCGGAGGTTGCGTCCGAGCCCGCGCTCGGCGAGCCAGTCGGTGCCGAAGGTGGCTTCGCCCTCGACGACGGCGTTGTCTTCATCAATATCGAAGATCCCGCGCGCGCGTTCCTTGCTGAGGGTCCAGGTGGTGGGGAAGCGGTCGCCGGCGATGATGCCGATCGCGCGGTTGCCGCCGGCGTCACGGGTCTGGATCGTGCGCGCTTCTTCGACATCGATGCTGTCGAGCGCGCCGGCAACGGTGATGCCGAAGGGCTCGAAGATGGTTCGATCGAAGATGCGATCGTCGCGGTCTTCGACGTCGTCGAAGGCGATGGCCTCGGGCGAGCCCGAGCCGGTGAGGGGTTCGCGGAGGTTCTTGATGATGAGGTCGGTGGGGGTTGCGTTCTCGGGGAGGTAGAACTCGTAGGCGAAGACGATGTCGCTGCCGCCGCCGGTGTCCGCAACGTAGAGTTTGTCGGAATCGAAGCGGAAACGGAAGAGGGCGACGGAGCCGGCCTCGGGTGGGGCGACGGCTGCGATGGGGTGGAACCCGCGCGGGCCGTTGGGCGTGTCGGCGACAAGGCGGACCTGCCCGGGGGTGGTGATGATGTTGCCGCCGCTGCCTTCTTTGGCACCGGCGTTGAGGCGGGTGACGAGCCCGACGATCTTGCCGGTGGCGGGCGCGTCGCCGTGGAGGTACTCGACGTTCTGGACGACCTCGCTGTTGTTGTCGGCGAGGAGTTCGTTGCGTGAGCCGGGGATTTCGTAGCGCCCGATGACCTCAAATGAGTCGGGGGGCAGGGTGACGAATGCGGTGTCGTTGAACGAGAGCCGGTTCATGGCGGCGGCGACGTGGGCGTCGGGGCGTCGCTCGGCGAGCGGCGTGCCGCTGGCGAAACCGTTACGCGAGAGCGACTCGTAGAGCGAGACGGTCAGGGCATCGACGGGGACCCAGAGGTTGGCGAAGGAGGCGGTACCGTCGTTCTCTTCGACGGCGGCGGCGTGCCCGAGCAGCGCGGGCGGGAAGCGCATGTGCGAGAGCCCGAGGACGACCATGCCGCTGGTGATGACGCCGGCGGCGAGCCCGAAGAGGCCCCCACCGACGAGGTTCGCGGCGTCGCCGAACTCGAGGTTGGCCTTGACGGTCTGATCGACCGCGAGGCGGAGCACGAGCAGCGCGATGGCGAAAGGCCCGAGCAGCCCGATGCCCCACGAGAGGTCTCGGAGGATCGAGTTCGAGTTGTCGGCGAGCGCGACGGAGGCGGGCTCCCAGAGCGCGAACGCGATGCCGCCGGCGCAGAGCACGCACAGCAGCATGAGCAACCCGCTGAAGAGCCCGTAGCCTCGCGCCTTGCTGCTCCAGGCGAAGGCGGTGATGACCAGGATGAGGACGACGGCGATGTTGAGTCCCATGGCGAGTGTTCCCGATCAGGCGGCGGCGTCGCCGCTGCCGCTCTTGGCTTGCTTGGACTTGCTGGGGGAGACGACGCGCGCGATCTCTTCGATCGCGGTGTTGCCCTCGCGCACGTGGCGGAGCCCGGCCTGCTGGAGGGAGTCTTCCCCGCGCTGGCGGAAGAGGGACTTGAGCCGGCTCCAGTCGCGTGCGGCGATGGCGTCGCGCGCTTCGTCGTCGATGAGGTGCACCTCGAAGATGCCGACCTGCCCGAAGAACCCGGCCCCGTTGCAGACGGGGCAGGTTTCTTCCTTGTCCTTCACCATCACGCGCCCGGACTTGCGGTAGAGCTGCTGCGTGTCGGCGGGCAGCCCGAGCTTCTTGAGCATCTCGGGCGTCGGGGGGAAGGCGGTGCGGCAGTTGGTGCAGAGTCGGCGGACGAGCCGCTGCGCGATCACGCCCTTGAGGTTCTTCGACGCGGCCTTTGGGTCCCCGACCTGCTTGACGTACGCATCGATCGCGGGGAGCGCGGACTCGGCTCGCACGGAGGCGTAGACGCGGGTGCGTTCCTTGTCGGCCTTGGTGACCTCTTTCGCCGAATCGTCGTCCGGGAGCTCGGCGACGCCCACGACCTGTGGGTCGCGCCGGATGATCGAGCGGAGGGAGGTGCTGTACTCGGCGTCTCCCGAGGGATCGAAGACGTTCTGGCGGACGCCTTCGAGGGCCGCCTGCGGGTTGATCTCGAGCGTCTGGACGTTCTGGATGTACGCGTCGTGCTTGCGGAGCAGGGCGTACATGGTTTGGGTGCGCCCGTGGTCGGGCGGGGCGGCGAGGATGACGACGCCGCCCGCGTCGTCGAGGAGGGTCTGAACGGTGTCCATCTGGCTCTTGCCGGCGGGTTCGTCGTGGAGCCCGAGCTCGTCGAGGGTGCGCTGGACCTGGCCCTCGGGATCGAGGAGGAAGGACATGTGGACGCCGGCGGAGGAGCCGAGCGTGGTGACGCGGGCCTTGGTGTTTGTGCTGCCGACGGTCCCGACGTTGATGTCGGCAGTGAGCTTCCGCCGGCGGTCCTTGACGTCGAGCCCGGCGATGCCTTTGACCATGTCGATCATGGCGATGGCCTGCTGCTGGTTGAAGGCGCCGGCCTGCTGTCGGATGCCATCGACCAGGTAGACGGCGAGGTAGTTGCCGTCCTTGGAGGGCGCGATGTCGAGCTGCACGCCGCGGGCGTCGATGAGCCCGGCGAGGAGTTCGTCGATCGCGAGGCGGACGTCGTACTCGGGAGTGTCCTTGTCGGGGAGCGGGGCCTTGCCGCCGGGGCCGTTGAAGTCCATCGTGATGTTGCGGTCTTTGCGCTGCTTGCCGGCTTTCTTGGCGGCGCTGGCCTGGGCCATCTTGGCGAGGTTGAGCGTCCACTTGGCGGACGCGCCGACCTTGTCGCTGGCGTTGCGGACGCTGAAGTAGATCGCGAGGTCGATGAAGAGGATGGCGGCGGCGACCGGCCAGACGATCCAGAAGGAGAGCGGCGCGACGAGGACGGAGGCGAGCGCCACCAGCGCGGCGAACACGTGCCCGAGGTTCCACGCCTCGCGCTTGAAGTACCAGCGTGCCGCGTCCTTGTCGTAGATGCTCGAGACGACCCACGCCCACGGCGCGAAGATCGCCACGACGAGCAGCGGCTTGTACCACGACATGAGAAAGTCCGCGGCGGCGAGCGCTACCGGGACGGTCAGGGGAACGGTCGAAACTGGATCCGGGCTCATAGGGCGGAGTGTACCGGCGCGGGGGCGCGGGTGCGGGGCGTCAGCCGATGCCCTTCAGACGCATCGAGAGCTCGTCCGCGTTGGGCGTGGCGTCCATCGCGACGCGCGTATGGATGTACTCCTGCTCCACCAGCTTCACCAGCGAGCCGTTGAAGTCGATCATCCCGATCTGCTCGGCTTCCTGGCTGTTGATGATGTCGCGGATCTCCGACTCGCGCCCTTCGAGGATGTACTTCCGGACGGCGGCGGTGTTGATCAGGATCTCGGTCGCCGGGATGCGCGCGATGTTCTTGTGCAGCGTCGGGAGCAGCTTCTGGTAGACGATGGCCCGCATCTGGAACGCGAGGATCTTGCGGACCTGCTCGCGCTCGTCGGGCGGGAAGAGGTCGTAAATGCGGCTGAAGGTCTCCGTCGCCGACGAGGCGTGGATCGTTCCGAAGACGAGGTGGCCGGTCTCGGCGGCGTGGAGCGCGGCTTCGAAGGTCTCCGAGTCGCGCATCTCGCCAACGAGCACGACGTCCGGGTTTTCACGCACGAGCGCGCGCAGCGCGATCTTGAAGTCGAGGCAGTCGATCCCGATCTCACGCTGATTGATCGTGGCCTTCTTGTCTTCGAAGATGTACTCGATCGGATCTTCGATCGTCACGATGTGCACCGCCTGGCGCTCGTTGATGTAGTCGAGCATCGAGGCGATGGTGGTGGACTTGCCCGAGCCCGTGACGCCGGCGAGCAGCACGATGCCCTGCGGCTGCATCGCGATCTCGGACATGACCTCCGGGAGGTAGAGATCCTCGAACTTCTTGATGTTGCTCGTGATGAGTCGGGCGGCGAGCGAGAGCTTGCCGCGGGCGTGGAAGAGGTTCACGCGGAAACGGTGCGACGCGTCGTAGTCGTAGGCGAAGTCCACGGAGCCGAACTTCTCCATGTCTTCCCACTGCTCGGGCGTGAGGATGTGCTTGGCGATCTTGACGAACTCTTCCGCCGAGACAGGGTCGGTATCGAGAGGTTTGAGCGATCCGCGGACACGGATCTTGGGGGCGGTGCCCGACTTCATGATGAGGTCGGAGCCCTCGACGGTGATGATCGCCTGGAGAAACTTCCCGAAGCGGGTCGCGTGCGGGTCGCGCTGCTTGCCGGGGTCCATCGAGACGCGCGAAGCGGCCGGGTCCCCAGTCATCGTGTCGCTCAACAGGTTCATCGTCGCTCCTCGCTCACGTCTGCGGTCGATTCAACGCCCATCGCGGGCACGGCGATCGCGCGTCGCACGACCGGGCGGGTCCGCCCATACGCGTCCGACGCCCCGCGGTTTCCCGTTCGGCCCCACTCGGACCCGAGCGGAGTTTACCGCCCCAGAGCCCGCGGTTCCCGCCCACCGGCGCGTCAAGCTGGGCGACCTGCGCCGCCCGTCCGCGTGAACCGCCGAGACGCCCGCGTGCTTCCCGCGATCCGCCTCGATCGGCGCTCGTCGATGCCCGATGTCGATGCGGGAGTCTCTCGTGACGATCGCGCCGGTCACCTCATCCGCGGCATCTTCGATCAACGCGCTGATCGCGCGGAGCGGTGTCACGCCCACGCCGCGACAGGAACGCACCGAGCAGACAAGCCGCCCGGAGCGGGCGCTGGCGCCGAACGAGCAACGCAACGAGGACGGCGACGTCTTCGCGCCTAGCGACCCGAACCGAGCGAGTGCGCCGAACGGTGAGCCGCTGAGCGAAGAGGAGCAGCGCCAGGTCGAGGAGCTCAAGGCTCGCGATCAGGAGGTGCGCACGCACGAGCAGGCGCACGTCGCCGCGGCGGGTTCGCTCTTCCGGGGCGGGCCCTTCTACTCGTATCAGACCGGTCCCGATGGCAAGCGGTATGCCGTGGGCGGCAGCGTGAACATCGACACCTCGCCGGTCGATGGCGACCCGCAGGCGACGATCCAGAAAGCGCAGCAGATCCGCCGCGCGGCGCTCGCGCCGGCGGAGCCTTCGAGCACCGATCAACAGGTCGCGTCGAAGGCATCGCAGATGGAAGCCGAGGCACGAGCCGAACTCGCCGAGCAGCAGCGCGCTGAGCAGGCTGGCGACGTCGATGAACCCGAGCGCGACGGGTCGAGCAACAGGCTCGGCATGCTGGTGGATGCGTTCGGCTGAGTTCTGAACGAGCCGCGACTGTGAGGGAGCGGGTCCCCGCTTGCTGACGCGCGCGGCTCGTTAGGAGAGAGACCTTGCGTGCGGACGCGCGGCTTGTCCCGATCAAAACGCCGCGTTGCCGGGCGTGCGCGGGAAGGGGATCACGTCGCGGATGTTCTGCATCCCGGTGACGAACTGCACGAGGCGTTCGAACCCGAGCCCGAAGCCCGCGTGCGGCACGGTGCCGTAGCGGCGCAGGTCGCGGTACCACCAGTAGTCCTCTTTGGGCAGGTTCATCTCGTCGAGGCGTGTGTCAAGCACGTCGAGGCGCTCTTCGCGCTGCGAGCCGCCGATGAGTTCGCCGACGCGGGGGACGAGCACGTCCATCGCCGCGACGGTCTCGCGCCCGTCGCTGTCGGGCTCGTTCATGCGCATGTAGAAGGCCTTGATCGACTTGGGGTAGTCCATCACGATCACCGGACGCTTGATGAGCTCTTCGGTGAGGTATCGCTCGTGCTCGGTCTGGAGATCGACGCCCCAATCGGGCTCGAACTCCCACTTCTTCTTCGCGGCTTTGAGCTTCTCGATCGCCTCGGTGTACGTGATCCGCTCGAACGGAGACTCGATGACGTGCGTGAGCACGTCGATCAGCCCCTTCTCGATGCGTTCGTTGAAGAAGGCCATGTCGTCGGCCCGCTCCTCCAGCGCTGTCTTCAGGCAGAACTTCGTGAACTCTTCCGCGAGGTCGGCGTCGTCCGACAGATCCGCGAAGGCGATCTCCGGCTCGATCATCCAGAACTCGGCGAGGTGGCGCGCCGTGTTGCTGTTCTCGGCGCGGAACGTCGGGCCGAAGGTGTACACCTTGCTGAGCGCACAGCAGTAGGTCTCGACATTGAGCTGACCGCTCACGGTGAGGTTGGCTTCGCGTCCGAAGAAGTCCTGCGTGTTGTCGATCGCGCCCTCATCCGTGCGCGGCAGGTTCTCCATGTCGAGCGTCGAGACGCGGAACATC
This sequence comes from Planctomycetota bacterium, assembly GCA_039182735.1. Taxonomy (GTDB): domain Bacteria; phylum Planctomycetota; class Phycisphaerae; order Phycisphaerales; family UBA1924; genus JBCDCB01. Next base: position 38,911 of record JBCDCB010000004.1, on the reverse strand, counting down.
TCCCCCGCGCCCTCGCAGTCGCTCGCCGTGATGATCGGCGTATGCACCCAGTAGAAGCCGTGGTCATGGAAGAAGCGATGCACGGCCTGCGAGAGGCAGTGGCGCGTGCGCGCGACGGCGCCGAACGTGTTCGTGCGCACACGCAGGTGCGCGACGTCGCGCAGGTACTCGAAGGTGTGGCGCTTCGCGCTGACGGGATAGGTGTCGGGGTCGTCCACCCAGCCGATCACGCGGATCGCGGTCGCCTTGAGCTCGACGGATTGGCCCTTGCCCTTTGATTCGACGAGCACGCCGTCGGCTTCGATGGCGCAGCCCGCGGTGAGGTGGAGGACCTCATCCTCGTAGTTGGGCAGGTCGCTGGGCGCGACGATCTGGAGGTTGCCGAAGCCCGAGCCGTCGTTGATCGCGATGAACGAGAGCCCGGCCTTGGAGTCGCGCCGGGTGCGGACCCAGCCTTTGACCGTGACCTGTTCGTCGGATGGCTGGGCGTCCATCGCGGCCTGCACCGTCATCGCCGTCATCTCGAAACCTCCATAGCAGCGGGGGAGGCGAGTGTAGGGGGATCGGGCGGATCCGACCGGTACGATCGGGCATGGACGATCCGCAGGAGTTCAAGCTCGACGCCGACCTGATCCGCGCCTGCGGCCCGGACGAGGGGCCGCTGCGCGAACTCGTGCTGGAGACGCTGCGCAACGACCGCAATTTGGTCAAAGAGATCGCGAACGGAGACGAGCCGAGCTACGAAGGTTCACTGAAGACGCTGACGCACTTCGTCGAGCATGGCGAGTGGCCGGAGAAGGACGAGGGGTGGATCGCCGAGGCTGTCTGCTTGACGCGGTGGGGGTATCGCTTCCACGGAGAGAAGCGGGAGAGCTGGGAGACAGAAGTCGGCAAAGACGGGCGTCCCAACGCGCGATGGACGCTCCGGACGCTCTGTGCGTGCATGTTGCTCGGTGATCTTGCACGATGGAGCAACATTTGCAACTCGGAGCCGCAGGAAGAGACACCCGATAGTTCCACGTGCTTTCGCATCGTTGATACGTCGTGTCGCCTTGGAGGTGAGTGGCCAGCGGCCGCAATGTCCTGGCTCGCTGACTTCGTGCTTTGGAAGTTTGAAGTGCGCAACTGGTGGGGTGAGTGGGACGCGCTCGCGATTATCGCACCGATGGCGATGCTATCGGCATGGTTGAAGGCCGAACGACAGTTGGCCTTGCCAGTCCACGGTCTCTTCGATCTTGTGCACGAACTCGAAGCGTTTGGTCACAAGAGGCGGCCGGATCGGGAGCCGCGTGGATGGCTCGTTCGAGTCGTCGCACCGATCCCCGAATCAGCGCCCCGCCGGACGCTCGAAGGGCTTGTGCTGCCGGTCCTCGATCGGCTCCCACCAGATGAGCGAGCGATCATCGAACGAACGCATCGACTGCTGCGAGGCAAGCACTAGCCCCGCGCCGGGGTGAGCAGTTGGTCCGGGTGGTTCTTGAGCAGATCCACGACCGTCGCGAGGCAGCGGGCCGCCTCGGCGCCATCGACGCAGCGGTGATCGCACGTCATGCTCAGCGGGAGCAGCTTGGACACCTTGATCGCGCCGTTGTCGGCGACCACGCCCTCGAAGACGCGACCCGCCGCGAGGATCGCGACCTCGGGGTAGTTGATGACGGGCGTCGCGTACTTGCCGGCGTACGAGCCGACGTTGCTGATCGTGATCGTCGAGCCCATCAGACGCTCGCGCGGGATGGTGCGGTCACGCGTTGCGCGCGCGAGGTCGCTGATCTCGCGGGCGATCTGCAGCACGCCCATGGCGTCGGCGTCGGGGATGACGGGCACGGTCAGCCCGTGCTCGGTGTCGGCCGCGATGCCCATGTGCACCACGTTCTTGACGATGATCTCTTCGCTGGCGTCGTCGGCCAGCGCGTTGAGCGCGGGGTGCTTTTTCACCGCGCGGCACAGCGCGCTCACGACGAAGGGCAGGTACGAGACCTTCTCGCCGCTCGCGGCTTCGAGCTTCTTGCGCTCGGCGTCGAGCTTGGTGACGTCGGCGTCGTCCATCACCGAGAAGTGGACCGCGGTATCGATCGACTGACGCAGGCGGTTGGCGATGGTGCGCCGCACGCCTCGGAAGGGGACGATCGAGCCGTTGTTGCGATCGATGGGCACGGGCGAGCCGGCGGCGACGTTCTCGCGCGCGACGGTCGTCGCGAGGGACTTGCTCGGCGCGGGCGGGGCCTCGGCGGGGGGCGACGGCTGCACGGCGGGCGCGGGTGCCGGCGCGGGGCGCGAGCCGCCCGAGTCGGCGGCGGCGCGGACGTCACGCTCGGTGACGCGCCCGGCGATGCCGCTGCCGGCGACGGTGTCGATCTCGACACCCAGGTCGCGCGCGAGCCTGCGCACGGCGGGTGTGGCGAGGGCCTTGCCGCCCTCGGCGGAGACACCGCCGAGACCACCCGACATGGTGCCGACAACGGTGCCCGCGTCTTCGCGCTCGCCGTTGCTGGAGGCGCCGTTGCTCGACGGCTCGGGGGCCGGCGCGGGTTTAGAGGCGGGCGCGGGCTTGGGTTCCGGTGCGCTGGTGGTGGCGCCTTCGTACGTCCATGCGGGTTCGCCGACGTTGAGGATGTCGCCGACGTTGCCGAAGAGTTCCTTGATGACGCCGTCGCGCGGGCTCGGGACTTCGACGAGCGCCTTGTCGGTTTCCATCTCGGCGACGACCTGGTGCTCTTCGACGGTCTCGCCGGGCTTGACCTTCCACGAGATGAGTTCGGCTTCGTGCACGCCCTCGCCGAGGTCGGGGAGGATGAAGACGTTGGGGTCGGTGGACTTGGCGTGTGCCATCGTGCGGGTCTCTCTCGTCGGTTTCGTGCGTGGACAAGCCCCATCGCGGGGGCGGCCATTGTAGCCGCTCCGGCGGGTTGTCGGCGTGGTTGAACGCTTTACCGAACCGCGCGAATCGCCCGTGTTTCGCCGATATTCTCGACGTACATGACCATCTACCAGCCCATCGACGTTGCCCGCTTGGAAGAGACACGCCTCGCGTGTGCGGTCGGCGAGATCGCGCGTGCATCCCGCCCGTGGTGCGGCGGGATGATGATGTACGAGTCGCCGGGCTCGTGGGCGAACTTCGCCGCGGGCATCGACTTCGAGCGCACGTACACAGGCGGTGATCTCGACGAGTTGATCGCGTTTCACTCGTCATTCGGTGCGGAGCCGAGGATCGAGATGGCGCCCTTTGTGCCGAGCTATACAAAGGTGGCGATGGCACTGGCGAGGGAGGGGCTTGTGGCGAGTGACGTGTGAGTCACTCGAAGCCGCCGATGGTGTGATCCAGCGCCAGCAGCAGCCAGCCGGTATGACCCATGCTCAAGTGGTGGCGATACGCCCAGCGGAACTGCTCGACACCCGCGGCAGTGCCCGTTTGCTCGGCGACGCCGAGCGACTCCTCTACCTCACGACAGATGTCTGCGATGTGATCAGAAGTGCTACCTGCCATCAACTCTGGTTCAGAGTCAAGGCGCTGCAATGGCCAGACAACGTGATGCACGCGAGGCAACTCGGGCCACATGTCGGCAACGACCGTGGACCAATGCCTATATCGATCGGGTGAAGGCTCTGAATCATCCGGGTAGGCCTCTTCGCGACCCTCCGATGCCCCGATCGCAATCAACGAAATCAACGCCCGCCGGAGCGATTCGAATCGATCGATCCGATCGCCTGTCGGCGAGGCCACGACATCGAGGAATCGACGAAGTTCTGCGAGCGCCTGCTCGTCGCTCAGAACGCCGCGCACTCGAGGATGCCCTTCTCGATGCGTTTGGCCTCGGGCAGGTAGTCGAGTTCGAGCTTGTAGTAGGGCATGATCGTGTCGAAGCCCGCGACGCGCTGGACCGGCGCCTTGAGGTGCAGGAACGCGTGCTCCTGGATGGTCGTGGCGATCTCCGCGCCCATGCCGGCGGTCTTGGGCGCCTCGTGCACGATCACGCAGCGACCGGTCTTCTTGACCGACTCGACGACGCAGTCGATATCGAACGGATAGATCGTGCGCAAATCGATGAGCTCGACGCTGAGATCTTCCGGCAGGTTGTCCATCGCTTCGAGGCACTGGATGGTGGTCGCGCCCCAAGTGACAACGGTGATGTCCTCGCCGTCCTGCACGACCTTGGCCTCGCCGATCGGGATGGTGTACTCGTCCTCGGGGACCTCTTCGCGGAAGGCGCGGTAGATGCGCTTGGGTTCGAAGTAGATGACGGGGTCGGGGTCGCGGATGGCGCTGATGAGCAGGCCCTTGGCGTCGTAGGGGGTCGAGGGCATGACGACCTTGATGCCGGGGGTGTGCGCGTAGATGGCTTCGGGCGAATCGCTGTGCAGCTCGGGCGCGTGGATGCCCCCGCCGACGGGGACGCGGATGGTGAGGGGGATGGTGATACTGCCGCGCGAGCGTGTGCGATAGCGGGCGGCGTGGTTGACGATCTGGTCGTACGCCGGACCGAGGAAGCCCTCGAACTGGATCTCGGGGACGGGACGGAGCCCGGCCATGGCGAGCCCGATGGCGCTGCCGATGATGCCCGACTCGGCGAGCGGGGTATCGACGACGCGGTGCTCACCGAAGCGCTGCTGGAGGTTCTCGGTGACGCGGAAGACGCCGCCGTTCACCCCGACGTCTTCGCCGAGGATGATGACGCGGTCGTCTGCTTCCATTTCCTGAGCGAGCGCGAGGTTGATCGCGGCGACGAGCGTGAGGTTGGCCATTGGTCTGGTATTCCCGTGGGTTCGTTGTGTCTCGTCAGCCCGCGGCGGCAGCGGCGGCCGCGGCTTGTTCTTCCTGATCCCGGATCGCCGCCAGTACCGCGGACATCGCGGGCGAGTCGGGCATCGCGACCGAGAGTCGGTCGGCGAGCGCCTGCATGTCCTCCTGCACGACCAGCGCGGTGCCCCACTGCGTGGTGACGCCGCTGATCTCGACGAGGCCCGGCTTCTTCTCGCGCAGGGCCTTCACGTAGAGGGGGTTGATGAAGAACTCGCGGTTCTTGGTGTCGGTGACCTTGATCAGCATCGCGAGGCTCCCGGTCAGGCGTGCGTTGGCGCGCCCGAGAGGTTCTCCTGCTGCGGGTGCTGCCCGAGCGCGCTCGTGCGCAGCGTCTCGCGCTGCTTGATGAGCTCGTCCGGCAGCTCGAAGAAGGTGTAGTCGAAGATGTCGTCGGTCGTAGGCGCTTCGATGCCCTCGGCCTTCTTGACGACCTCGCTGACGATCTCCTTCGCCTTGGCTTCGAGGGCCGACTGCTTGTCGTCGTCCCACAGCTCCTGCGCCTCAAGATACTTGCGGATGCGGATAAGCGGGTCTCGCTTCGCCCACTTGGCGACTTCCTTCTCGTCGCGGTAGCGGCGGGCATCGTCGGCGGTGGTGTGGTCGCCCAGTCGATAGGTGACCGCTTCGATGAAGGTCGGCTTGCCATCCTTGACGGCGCGCTTGATCGCGTCCTTCGTTGCTTTGTACGAGGCGAAGATGTCGTTGCCGTCGATCTGCACGCAGTGCAGCCCGTACGCGACGCCCTTCTGAACGATCGTCTCCGAACCCGTCTGCTTTTCCAGCGGCACGGAGATGGCCCATCGGTTGTTCTGGCAGAAGAAGATGCAAGGCAGATTGAGAGCCGACGCGAAGTTCATCGCTTCGTGGACGTCGCCCTCGGACGTCGCGCCGTCGCCGAAGAACGCGACCGCGACGTTCTCCTCCCCGCGGTACTTCATCGCCCATGCGAGCCCGGCGGCGTGCAGGGGGTGCGTGCCGATGGGGATGGAGATGGGCGTGACGTTGACGCCCTGCGGGATCTGGTTGCCGCGCTCGTCGCCCATCCAGTGGAGCAGGATCTTCTCCATGGGCAGCCCGTTGAGGAAGAGCGCGATGTTCTCGCGATAGCAGGGGACGAGCCAGTTGTCGGGGGAATGGTGACGGAGCGCGAGCCCGACGCCGGCGGGGCCGGCCTCTTGCCCCTTGTTCTGCGGGTAGGTGCCCATGCGCCCGGAGCGCTGCAGCTTGAAGGCGATTTCGTCGTAGTGGCGGCAGATGCTGATCTGCTCGTAGAGCTCGATGACGTCCTTGTCCTTGAGGGTGCCGCGCGCGAGGTTCGCGTCGAGGTTGCCCTTCTCATCGAGGATCTGGATGTAATCGATCGAGGTCTTGTACGCGGTCTTCTTCGGCATAACGTCCTCGGCTCTCTCCGTGCGGGGAGGGTCGGGTCGGAGTTCTCGTTTCCCTACCGATAGTAGGTGTTAGTGCTGCTCGGCGTGGGCGTACGCGTCGCCCGGGAACTGCTTGATCGCGTCCTGCTTGAGCGTGCGCCCGGTGCCCTTGGCGACGGGGCTCGACTCGGGGATCACGAAGCGGTCGTTGGCGAGCGTGTTGTTGTGCTCGACGGCCTTCGCCGCGGCGATACGCATCGACGCGTCGGCGTTGTCACGCAGCGAGGTCCAACGCTCGCGGATCCAGAGCTCGGCGATGTTGAGGAAGTGCAGGGCCGCGGCCCTGTCGCGCTCGAACTCGGGGCCCTCTTCGCCGCCCTTGATCTGCTTGTCGAGCCTGCTGATCGTGCAGAGCATCGCGTGCAGGTAGATCGCGACGTCGGCGATGCGGGCCTGCACCACCTGGCGCTCGATGATCTTCTCTTCCTCGCGCTTGCTCGCGAGCTTGAACTCGTGGCTGTGCTCGCGGATGAGCCGCGACACGCGGTCGGCTTCGGCGCGCAGCGAGGGATCGACCTTCGTGATCTGCGGGGCGGCCTTCTTGAGACCGAGGAAGAGCTCCGCCGCCAGCGGGAGCGCCTTGGCCTGGATCTTCGCGTCGAGCCCGTTCTTGAGCAGGCGTCCGACGTTGGAGCCGAGCCCGGCGTCTCCGTCCCAGAGCAGGGCGTCCTTGATGGCGATCATCTGCTCCGCGAGGGGCTTGCCCCCGTAGGCAAAGATGAACGACTGCATGACTTCGTTCGCGCCCTCGACGATGAGGTTGATGCGCGAGTCGCGGAACATGCGCTCGATCTGGTTCTCGGTGACGTACGACTCGCCGCCCATGATCTGCACGCAGTCGTTGACGGCGCGCCAGCCCATTTCGGAGCAGAACGTCTTGCAGATGGCGGTCTCGACCATGATGTCCTCGTCGTGGCGATCGAGGAAGCCGGTGGTCATGTAGAGCATGGCGTCCATCGCGTAGACGAGGGCCGACATGTTGGCGATGCGTTCCTGCACGAGGTCGAAGTCGCCCAGCGGACGCTGGAACTGGTAGCGCGTCTGCGCCCACTTGGTGCCCTGCGCGAGGGAGGCCTTGCCCATGCCGAGCATGCCCGCCGAGAGGGTGCAGCGACCGTAGTTGAGGCAGGTGAGGGCGACGTTGAGGCCCTTGCCTTCCTTGTGGAGCAGGTTGAACTTGGGGACGCGGACGTTGTGGAAGCGGATGCGCGCTTGCCACGTGCCGCGGATGCCGCACTTGCTGCGGTTCTTCTGGTAGATGTCCACGCCCTCCATGTCGGGCGTGCAGACGAGGGCGGAGACGCGCTCCTTGCCGTCGGGCATTTTCTGCTTGGCCATGACGGTAAAGAGCCCGCTGATCGCGCCGGAGGTGGACCACTTCTTCTCGCCGTTGAGGATGTAGTGCTCGCCGTCCTCGCTGAGTTCGCAGTGTGTCTCTTGTCCGCCGGCGTCGCAGCCGACCTGCGGCTCGCTCAGGCAGAAGGCGCTGACCCATTCGCCCGCGAGCTTGGGCAGCCACTGCTTCTTCTGCTCTTCGTTGCCGAAGAGCATGACGGCCTTGCAGCCGATCGACTGGTGCGCCGAGACGAGCACCGCGGTCGAGCCGCAGTACTCACCGATCTTCTCAAGGCAGCGGACGTACGAGGTGACGCCCATGCCGAGCCCACCCATGTCGCGCGGGATGGTCATGCCCATGACGCCCATCTCGAAGAGGCGCTTGATGACCCAATCGGGGATGTGCTGGTCCTGGTCGATCTCGACGGCGGGGTGCTCGTTGCGGAGGTATTCGTCGAGCGCCGCGACGAGCTGGTCGCAGCGGGCCGTTTCCTCGGCGTCGATCGAGGGGTAGGGGAAGAGCAGGTCTTCACGGACGTTGCCCATGAAGATGTTCTTGATGTGGCCGATCTCCGTCGGATCGGGGCCCATCAAGACCTCGGCGTCGGCGATCATCTGCTTGTCCCGCTCGGAGACACCCTTGATGTTCTTCAGGTCGGCCTTCAGCTCGCTCATGATTCCTCCAAGGTGATCACGCCTTCGCGGACTTGGCGAAGAACGCCTCGATCGCCGCGGTCGCTTGTTCCGTGTGACGCAGGCGCGTGAGCGTCTCGCGCTCGGCACGCAGCCCGTCTTCCCATGTTCCTTCGACGCCGGCCCGGACCAGCCCGACCACGCCGCACGCCGCCTCCGTCTTCGGAAGATCGGCCTCGACGGACGCAACCGCGTCCCGAACGGCGTTCGTGACGTCCGCGTCGCTCACGCAGCGCGGGTGCTTCACGCCGGTCCGATCACCCCGCGGCGAACGGGCCGACTCCTGTGCCCGCTCCAGCAGCCGGTCCGGCTCGGTCAGTTCCTCGATCAGACCCGCCTCGAAGGCCGCATCGACCTTCATCGCCCGACCCATCGCGGTCTGCCTGATCGCCTCGGCGGGGTCGATCCGCGCGGGCAGCATGTTCGCGCCGCCCCAGCCCGGGCAGATGTGCAGCCCCGCCTCGACGAGCCCGACGAGGTACGCCTTGTCACCGGGTGTCGCCCCGATCAGGCGGTCGCAGTGCATCGCGATTTCGAGCCCGCCACCGAGCGCCGCGCCGTTGATGGCGGCAACGCTGGTGCAATCGAGGGACGAGATCCTGCCGAACACCCGCTGCCCGAAGGCGAGGTAGTCGAGCAGGGCATCGTCGTCGAGCGCCATGATCTCTTTGAGGTCGGCCCCCGCGACGAAGACGCGGGAGTCGGAGGCGAGGACGAAGCCGTTGGGCGTGCCGTCGCGCGTGATCTCGTCCATCGCCGAATCGATCGACTCGAGCAGGGCGCGGTCGAGGACGACGACGGGGCGATCCTGTCGGAGGGTAAGCGTGACCACGCCGTGGTCGTCGCGATGGATGCCGAGGGCGTGCTGATTCACGCGGGGAGTATACGCGCCCGTGCGGGAACTCCGCGCTGGAAACCGGATGCTGACCGAATGGACGAACGTTTTATGAGTACAAACTGGGCGATTCGCAGGGTAAAACGGTTTACTTCTTGCCGATCATTCGGTGGCCGGAGCCTTGGGCGGCCTCACGACCCGTAGATCTTCGCGAGACGCGACCGCGCCTCCTCTCCGCCCACGACCTCCGCCGAGAGCTCCGCGCCCCGCCGCACCGCATCGGCGAGCCCCTCCGATTCCAGTTCGTTGAGCAGGCGCTTGGTGACCGTCAGCGCGTGCGGGCCGGCGGCGGCGAGCCGTTCGCAGAGCGCCGCCACGTGCGCATCGAGCTGGTCCTTCTCGGCGAGTTGATCGACCAGCCCGAGATGATGGGCGTCGGTGCCGCTCATCGTCCCGCCGCTGAGGAGGATCCGGCGTGCGACGCCTGCGCCGACCTTGCGCACGAGCCACGGCGCGACCACCGCGGGGCAGACGCCCAGGTCAACTTCGGGGTACCCGAGTTTGGCGTCCGGGTGGGTGACGGCGATGTCGCAGACCGCCACGAGCCCGCACCCGCCGCCGATCGCGGCGCCGTTCACCTTCCCAACCACGACCATCGGCAGCGCGCGCACCTCGAGCGTGAGTTCGGCGATCGAACCGAGCAGACGCTCCGGCGCGCCGGGCTCGTCGAGCACGGCCTTAAGGTCCATCCCCGCGCTGAACGACCGGCCCGCGCCCGTGATCATCAGCACGCTCGGCCCGCCTTCACCCATCTCCGCGAGCGACGCGACGTGCGCGCGCAGCGCGTCGAGCAGGTCGATCGACATCGCGTTGCGCTTGTCCGGGCGGTTGAGCGTGAGGGTGGCGATGTTGCCGGCGATATCCAGGCGCGCGAACTCGCTCATGCTTCAGCTCCAGAGTGATGCGACGCGTGCGCGCTGCTCATCCGATCCGACGATCGAGAGCGAGGCGTCGAGCGCGTGCTCGACGTCGCACGCATCCAGCCCGTCTACCTCGTTGATCCATCGCTTGGTCGTCGCGAAGGCGTTCGGTGGCTTCGACGCGAGATTCAAGAGGCGTTCGTGCGCCGTCCCGATGACATCCTCGACATGTGCGCACGATTCGCTGGCGAGCCCGATGCGCACGGCTTCTCGCGCATCCACCAATGCCGGGTCGAGGAGGCGCGCGCGCGCCGCACCCGCGCCAGTACGCAGCGCCAGCGTCGGGGCGCTCACGGCGGGGCTGATCCCGAGCCGGACCACGGGGTAGCCGAGTTTGGCGTCGTCGTTCGTCACGATGAGATCCGCGCCGGCGAGCAGCGCACACGCGCCCGCGACCGCTGCCCCATGCGCCGCAATCACCACGGGTCGCGGGTTCTCGCGCATGGCAACCACACATGCGCTGAGCTCACGCAGCATCGCGGCAAGCGCCGCGTCGTCCTCGTGGACGAGCTTCATGTCGAAGCCCGCGGAGAAGACCGCGCCGTCGCCCGCGAGCAGGTAGCCGCCCGTGTTCGCGTCGGCGAGCGCCTCGCGCATCGCCGAGAGCATGTCGGGCGTGAGCGCGTTGCGCGCGCCAGGTCGATCGATGGTGATGCGGGTGATCTCGCCGGCGTTGCTTGGTTCGCGTTCGACCCGGATCACGCGTGCGCGCCCTTTGAGACGACTTCGCGGGCGATCCGCGCGGCGTGCTCGAGTTCATCAAGATCGACGCCGGTCTCGAAGCCCGCGTCGTGCACGGTGCGCACGAGCGTGAGGGTGTCGAGGTTGCCCGGCGCGCGAGAGTCGGGGGTGGATGCGTAGGGGCAGCCGCCGATGCCGGCGACGGATCCGTCGAAGGAGGCGACGCCGAGGTCGAGCGCCGTGCGCACGCAGTCTGCCGCGCGCCCGTGCGTGTCGTGCAGGTGCAATGTGAGGCGCGCGCGCTCAGCGTCGTCGAACTCATCGAGCAGCGCGGTGATGTCGTTGGGCTCGGCGACGCCGATGGTGTCGCCCAGATCGATGTCCAGCGACGTGCGCTGCGCCTGGGTCTCGACGAGTTCGTCGAGCAGATCCACCACTCGGCGCACAGCGGCGGGTCCGATCGGGCCCTCGAAGGGGCACGCCACGGCGCACGAGACGTAGAGACGAAGGCTCATCTCGGCGGCGAGCGCGCCCTCGACGACCGGCGCAAAGCGCTCGATCGTGCCGGCGATCGAGGTGTTCGTGTTTTTTTGGCTGAACGTCTCGCTGGCGGCGGTGAAGAGCGCGACCTTGAGCGGGAGCCCCGACTCGTGCGCCCCGAGCGCGCGATCGAACCCCTTCTCGTTGGGGACGAGCACGCTGAAAGTCGGTAGCACGTCGCGCGCGCCCATGCGATCGGGCATGGTGCCGGCGACCTGGCGAACGCCCTCGGCGAACGTGCGCACGCCGGTGACGACCTCGCCCGCGTCGGCGAGCTGCGGCACCCACTTGGGCGAGACGAACGAGGTGATCTCGACCTCATCGAGTCCGCACATGCAGAGGGCTTCGATGAGGCGGAGCTTGTCCGCGGACGCGATGACGCCGGGCTCGTTCTGCAACCCGTCGCGCGGCGAGACGTCGGTGATGCGCACGCGTGTGGTCATGAAGCGGATCCTAGCGGCGGTAGCATCCGCGGATGGAGACACGATTGATCATGCTTCCCGGGCTCGCTGCCGACGAGCGACTGCTCTGTGAGCAGCGCAAGGCGTTTGAGGCGAACTCGACGGTGCCCGCGTGGCTGACGCCGGAGCCGGGCGAGACGCTCCGCGCGTACAGCGAACGCTTCGCGGCGCACCTCGGGGCGCGGGGGTTGCTCGGGGAGCCCTTCGCGTTTGTGGGTTTTTCGTTTGGCGGGCAGGTGGCGTTGGAGATGAGCCGCGTGCTGCGTCGTCGAGGGGAGGCGTTGCCGACGGCGATCGTCCTGATTTCGGCGTGTCGAACGCGTGACGCGGTGACGGCGGACTTCAAGCGACAGGTGCGCGTCGGCACGCTGCTGCCCGATGCGCTCGTGCGCGCGGTGGCGATCCGCGCGAGTGGGGCCTTTGCCAAGCGTGCGCTCGCCGACGAGCCGCGCTGGGTCGAACTGGTGCGTGGTATGGCGCTGGACCTCGACGTGCCGATGCTCAAGTGGGGGGGCAGGGCGACGGCGGCGTGGGGCTGGACGCGAGATGATGAGCGTGAGCTGACCGAGGCGGGCGTGCGGGTCCACCACGTCCACGGATCGCGCGATGTCATCATCCCGCCGGTGGCGGGCTACCCGGACGAGCTGGTCGAAGATGCCGGGCACCTCATCCAGTGGACGCATGCCGAACGCGTGAACGATGCGATTCGGCGGGCATGCGTCGGATGATCACACGTGCGTGCGCTGCAGCCTCCGCAGCGTTGCCTCGACGAATCTCTTTGCGGCTTCGGGCACGTTCGGGAAGAAGAGCTCCGGTTCGATGAGTTCGGCTTCGATGACGACGGGGGTGCCGTCGTCGAGCGTGACCAGGTCGATGCGCGCATAGAGCGGCGGCTCGCCCGCGGCGCTCGCCCAGGCGGTGGCGCTGTGCGCGATCTCGCGTTCGGCGTCGCCGGCGTCTTCGGGCGTGTACGTCGCGCCGAACTCGATCTGCACGCGGATCTCGCCGTCTTTGGGAACCTTGCGCACGGCATGCGAGTAGACGCCGTCGATCAGCACGACCGAGAGCTCGCCGCGCGTGCGGATGGTTTCGAGCATGGGCTGGAACATGACGGGCCCGAGGGGGAGGAGGGTGTCGGCGTGGGTGAGCGCGCGCATGACGTCGCCGCCATCCACCTTGAGCAGCCCTGATGCGCCGGCGCCGACACTGGGCTTGACGATGAACGACGGCCAGCCGGAGGCGCTGAGTTGTTGTCGCACGATGGATCGGCGGGCACCTGTGTCCATCCAGATGGTGGGGACGACGGGCACGCCGGCGACTTCGAGCTCGCGGAGATAGGTCTTGCGGATGTTGGCGCGGATCGTTTCGAGCGGGTTGAAGAGGCGTGAGACTGAGGTCACGCGCTCGCACCACGCGAGGAACTCGTCGAGTCGATCGGTGTAATCCCACGTGGTGCGCAGGATGACCGCGTCGAAGAACGCCCAGTCGTGTTCTTCATCCCAGCGAAGCAGGTGCGCGTCGCAGCCGGCGTCGTTGAACGCGTTGAGCAGGGGGGTGTCGTCGTCGGCGACGAAGCCGGGGTGGTGTTCGCAGGTCGCGAGGCAGATTTGGTGGTGCGAGTCGCGCATAGGCGACTTGTAGCCGATGTTCAGCGCCTGCGGCGAGCCGTGAGCAGCGCGACGCCCGCGAGCCCGAACGCGCCCGGTGCGGGGATGTAAGCCAGGAGCAGGGTCGGCAGCACACCCTTGGGCTCGTCGGTTTCGAGCGAGCGGAGTGAGACGGTCGCGAAGTTCTGGGTCTGCAGGCGCAGCGTGAGGAAGCTCGCGCCGTCATTGACGACGGACTGGATCACGCTCGGGTCGAGCGTCAGCTCGATGAATGATCCGATCGGCGTGGCGGAGCCGGTGGGCAGCTCGATCGAACCGGCGGCGAGGCCCTCGGTGAGGTTCTGGTGGTCGTCGTCGGTCACTGAGCCGTCGCCCGCGAAGACGAAGGCCTCGACCGGCGCGGGCGCGCCGCCGACGTTGGAGAGAAGGCCGGCGGTCTCGAACTGGAAGACGGCGCCGGTGATGGTGGCGTCGCTCGGGAGCATCGCGAGGGAGAACTCGAGAACGGCGTTGCGGACGTTGTTGTTGCCGGAGCGGGAGAAGCGAAGCGTGGATTCGTCGGTGACGGTTTCGAAGCCGAGAGCCCCCGAGAACTGGATGTTGCCGTCGTCCACGGGCTGCTGATCGAGCATGAGCCCGGCGTTGGTGAACTGGGCGAGCGACAGAACGCTGAGTGCGGCGCACACGGATCGCGCGATGGTCACGATGATCTCCTCCGGTTGGATACGCGACGACCCCTGTGCGGATCGTCGCTACGCCAGTGTGCGCTCGGATCTCCCGGATGCAAGCGGTTCCCGAACGACGCGGGAGAAGTCGCGGGATCAGACCTGCAGCACGCCGGTCTTGAACTCGCGCGAGTGATCCCAGTTGTGCGCGGCTCGCAGGGCGCGGGCGATCTCGCGCCGGGTGTCCTGCGGCTGGATGATCCGATCGAGCCACCCGCGCGCGGCGCCGTGGCGGATGTCCTGCTGCTCGTTGTAGGAGTCGGCGACGGCGTCGAGGATCGCCTTGTGCGTCTCGGCGTCGATCTCCTCGCCTTTGCGCTGGCGCGAGCGCTCTTCGATCATCGCGAGCGTGCCGGTGGCCTGCGCGGCGCCCATGACGGCGCACTTCGCGCCGGGCCACGCCATGGAGACGAACGGGTCGAAGGCGCGCCCGCACATCGCGTAGTTGCCCGCGCCGTAGGAGCCGCCCAAGATGACGACAATCTTGGGGGTGACGGTGTTGCTCATGGCGTTCACCATCTTGGCGCCGGAACGGATGATGCCCTGCTGCTCGCTGTCGCGCCCGACCATGAAGCCGGTGGTGTCGTGCAGAAAGACGATGGGGAGTCTGCGCTGGTTGCAATCCATGATGAAGCGGGCGGCTTTGTCGGCGGAATCGTCGTAGATGACGCCCGGCATGTTGACGGAGTAGGAGGGCCCGGCTTTGCCGCCGGGCTGCGCGCGCCGGGTGACGTTCTTCTGGTTGGCGACGATGCCAACGGCCTGGCCTTCGACCTGCGCGTAGGCGCAGACGATGGACTCGCCGTAGTCGGACTTGTATTCGTCGAACGAGTCGGCGTCTGCGATCGTTGCGATGATGTCGCGGACGTCGTGCTGCCCGCCCGTGCCCGCGCCGTAGATGGAGAAGACGTCTTCCGTGGAACGCTCGGGTTCGGAGAAGTCGTCGCGTGGCTCAAACGCGCGAATCGCGTCGTGCTTCTCGATGAGCGAACGGAGGCGCTTGATGCAGGCGTCGTCGTCGGGTTCTTTGAAGTCGATGGTGCCGGAGATGGAGGCGTGCATGGAGGCGCCGCCGAGTTCCTCGTCGGAGACCTCCTGCCCGATCGCGGCTTTCACGAGCGCGGGCCCGGCGAGGTAGAGACCGGAACCTTCGGTCATCAGGAGCGTGTCGCAGAGGACGGGGAGGTACCCGCCGCCGGCGACGCAGTAGCCCATGATCGCGGCGAGCTGCGGGATGCCCTCGGCCGAGAGCACGGCGTTGTTCCGGAAGATGCGACCGAAGTCGTCGGTGTCCGGGAAGACGTCCTCTTGCAGCGGGAGGAACACCCCCGCGGAATCGACGAGGTACACGAGCGGCAGGCGCGCCATGTGCGCGACGGTCTGCGCGCGGATGATCTTCTTGCAGGTCATCGGGAAGAACGCGCCGGCCTTCACGGTGGCGTCGTTGGCGATGATCATGCAGGGCTTGCCGTGGATCGAGCCGACGCCGGTGACGACGCCCGCGCCGGGCGCGCCGCCTTGCTCTGTATACATGTTGTACGCGGCCCAGAGCCCGATCTCGAAGAACTCGTCCGCGTCATCGACGAGCCTGTCGATTCGCTCGCGCGCGGTGAGGCGGTTCTTCTTGTGCTGGCGATCGATGGACTTGTCGCCGCCGCCCTTGCGGAGCTCACGCTCGATCTGCTGGTACTGCTCGTTGAGCGCGCGCAGCGGGTTGATGGTGGTGGTCGAGTCGGTCGTGGTCATGGCGCACAAACTCCGCGCACGCCGGTTGTCGGCGTGGAGCGGAGTCTAGCGGTGCGCGGCGATGCGGTCGGGCTCAGCCCTCGTCGGAGGTCGGCGCATCGTCCTCGACGGGCTCGGGCGCGTCGAAGCCGAACTCGGCGAGCAGCGCATCGATCTTCTTTGACTTGTCGGCGAGGGGGGTGGCGGGGTGCAGCCCGCGGTAGCGGACGACGCCCTCCGGGTCGATGATCGCGACGTGCGGGATCCCGCGCACGCCGTACTCGGGGTTGAAGACTTCCTGCTCGGTGAAGATGGTGGGCCAGGTGAGTTCGCGCTCGGCGATGTAGTCCTTCATGAGGTTGAACTCCTTGCGGGGATCGCCCTCGGTGTCGATCTGGCCTTCGCTGCCGAAGTGCGCGCCCTGGATGCTCGTGACGCCCACGACCTGCACGTTGTAGCCCTCGTAGTGCGAGACGAGTTCCTTGACGTTGGGGAAGGAGCGGATGCACGGGCCGCACCACGTCGCCCAGAAGTCGAGGACCACGACCTTGCCCTTCATCGATTCGAGCGAAGTGATGCCCGGATCGCTCGACCACACGACGTCGAGGTCCGGCGCGTTGCTCCCGACGAGGGGCTTGAGCGCCAGCGGCGATTCGAGCGACTCGGCGACCGAACGCATGCGCTCAACCGTCTGCGCCATCGCCATCGCCTGCTGCATTTCTTCGGGCGACATCGTGGTCGGATCCGGGGTTGCGGCGTTCACGGTCTCGATGCGTGAGTTCAGGGCCGCGAGCATCGCCGTCCGCGCCTCCTGCACGTTTGATTCCGGTGCGCCGGCCTTGCGGAGCAGCTCGATGCCGCCCATGCCCATCATGAGCTGCCCGTCCGGGGTCTCGGCGTCCATCGAGCCGAGCATGCTCGCGAGCTTGGGCGCGAGCTCTTTGATGCGTTCTTTCTCGACGTTTTCCTGCGCGATGTACATGACGTAGGTGCTGATGACGTCGCTCGCGAAGCCGGCGCGACCGCTGGAGAAGGCCTCGCCCATCGCCGGGTGGTTGACGGCGCGTTCGAGCGCCTCGACGCGTTCGACGCCCTTGCCCTGCTCGCCCGCGAGGCTCGTGGTGGTCATGCCGGCGTAGAGCGTGGCCGCCGCGGCACCGCCCACGCCTTCTTGCTTCGACATCTTGTCGAGCGTCGGGCGGATCTGGTCCAGCTTGCTTTCGATCCAGAGCAGGCGCATCGGGCGGAGCTCGAGCATCTGATCGAGCGTGAGCTCGGAGTAGTCGAGATCCGCGACGGCGGCGTTCTGCATCTCGACCATGCTCTCGGCGCTCAGCGTGCCCGCCATGCGCGCGCTGTTGTACGACTGCATGAACCCGCTGATCGCGTCCTGGATCTGCTCGTCGGTGATCTCGGCGAAGGCGCCAACGTTCATGGAAAGCCCGGCGATCGCGGCGAGCAGGGTCGTGGTCTTGAAGCGCATGGCGTTCCTCCGCATGGCGTCTGATCGGTCTTCGCCGAGCGCACGCACACCGCGCGACGCGTTGACGGCATCGTTTATGCTACAGCAGTCGGACAAAGGGGTTGCGAATCGGCTTTCAGGACGCTCAGGCGTCGTTCCACTGGCGCAGCTTAGGGCCCGCGTACTCCGCGATCGGGCGGATCAGGCGGTTGTTCGAGTGCTGCTCCATGATGTGCGCCGCCCAGCCCGTGATGCGTGACGCCACGAAGATCGGCGTGTACTGCGGCACCGGGATGCCCATCACGTAGTACGTGAGCCCGCAGGGGAAGTCCACGTTCGGATGGATGTTCTTCTGCTCGCGCATGATCTCGATGACCCGGTCGCCGAGCTCGAAGAGCGTGACGGCGTCGCCGCCGATGTCCTGCGCGATCTTCCGCCCGAGTTCCATCAGGATGCTCGCGCGGTGGTCGCCGTTCTTGTAGACGCGGTGACCGAAGCCCATGAGCTTCTTCTTCTGGTCGAAGGCCTGCTGCATCCAGTCCTCGACGCTGGTGCCCTTGGCGTGCGCGTCGAAGATCTCCTTCATCATGTCCATGGCGGCTTCGTTGGCGCCGCCGTGCAGCGGACCCTTGAGCGCCGCGATCGCGCCGGTGACCGCGCCGTGCATGTCGCTGAGCGTGCCCGCGATGACGCGGCTGGTGAACGTGCTCGCGTTGTAATCGTGCTCGGCGTAGAGGATCAGCGAGACGTCGATGACCCGCGCGTACTCGTCGCTCGGCTTGTCGCCGGTGATCATGTAGAGCAGGTTCGCGGCGTGCGAGAGATTCGGGTCGGGCGTCACGATCGCCTTGCCGTCGAGCAGGTTCTGCATGTGCCCGATGACGGTCGCGATCTGCGCGGTGAGGCGCTTGGCCTTGGCGAGTTCGGCGTCCGCGTCGATCGCCTGCGACTGCGGGTCGAGGTTGCCGAGGATGGAGACCGCGGTGCGGAGCACGTCCATCGGGACGGCCGCGCCGGACTTGAGCGCGGGGACGGCGGCCTGCAGGTACGTCGTGACCTGCTCCGGGATCGCCCGCTGCGACTTGAGTTCTTGATCGAAGCGTGCGAGTTCGTCCTTCGAGGGCTTGTGCCCTTCGAGGAGGAGGAAGGCGACCTCTTCGAACGTGGCGTGCTCGGCGAGGTCGGCGATTTCGAAGCCGCGATAGATGAGCTGCGTCTGGTTGACGGAGCAGATGGCGGTTTTGCCGGCGGTGACGCCTTCGAGGCCGGTGGACTTGAGTTCAGCGGTGGCGGACATGTGGGCTCCTTGTAGATCGCGGTGGGGCGGGAATCGCCGAGCGATACAGTAGGAGGGAAGTGGAACCGGCGTGCGGAGGCGCGATGGAGCGGTGGCGCAGGGCATATCGGATGACCGCATTCCTGTTTCCGCTTTGCGCGTTGCTGAGCATTCCAGTGCTGTTCGTTTCATCGCGAGACCCGCATCGACACCTCGTGCAGTTTGTCTGCTACGGCAGCATCGCCGCGGTTCTCTTTGCGGCTCGTTCGCACTTGTGGACAGTTTGGATGTCGAATCGGATTTGGCATCGGCAGAACAGCGACATCGAACGTGCGCGGGACTTTCTGAGGACTGAACAAGCGAACAGGTCCGATGCGTGGTGGCGGAATCGGTACGTCATCCTGTTTATTTTGCTGTATGTTGCTGTTTCTATCTCATCATGCTCAGGTGTGCTAAACCATGTTGTTGGTTCGCGCATGACATGGGTTAGCCGTGTAGACAATGTTGTCCTCAGACTGCTGGGCGCGATCGGGTTCGGATACATGATTCTGTGCTCGGGGAGGTACGCAGAGAAAGTCGCAATCTTCGCGGGTGGCTACTGCGAACGCTGCGGCTACCACCTCGGTGGTCTCGATAACGTCGGCACGTGCCCCGAGTGCGGCAGCGCGTACGACCTTCCCGCGGTGTGCGAGCGCGTCGGGTTTGAGCCGCCGGATCACTGAACGACTATTCGTCAGGAGATCAAGATCGCTATGACAGAGCTTCGCTCAGGACTCACGTTCACGCGCGCTCATCGGCGAGTTGTTCGCTTCTACGTGGGGTGCGTCGTGTTGATGTTCGTGGGCGGACTGACGGCCTTCTCGGCGCTTGTTGTTGGATGTGCCATGTTCTTGGTGGGACTTCTTCCGGCAGCGTTTGTCTGCATCGCGACATGGAAGAACCCGCTGTGGCTGATCCACGGGATCGGTGCGCTGAAGCGTGACTGGGTGCCGGTGTGGGGTGGGTCGATCGATCGTCTCGAACATGCTAGGAAAAACCGGTTGCAGGAGCACTGGCACTCGTACGCGTACTTCCCGCTGTGCATCGCGTCTATTTGCCTCCTCTTGTTCGGCAGGCTGCTCTCTCCGCAGGTCGGAAGCTTCGGCACCTGGGTGTTCGCTGTTGCGGCTTTCTGTACGTTGACTCTGATTGGATTGACGCAACTCGCTCGGGCAACATGGCGTCTTCGGGTCGAACAGGAAGCCGTGAGGCACGGCCTGCACGGCTGCACGAAATGTGGATACGAACTGTCGGGTCTCAACGACATCGGCATGTGCCCGGAGTGCGGCACTCCCTTCAACAAGGTCGAGGTCCGGCACCGTGTTGGCCTCTGGGCTCAGCCCTTGTCGATCGCAGATGGGAACGACCACTCCTGACCCGGCGTGTAGCGCAGCAGTTCGTACAGGTCTTTGCGTGTCTGCATGCGTTCGAGCACCGGCTCGGGCGAGCCGGCGTCGCGGATCGCCTGGAGCCCCTCGCGCACCGCGTGCATCGTGATGCGCAGCGAGGAGACCGGCCAGATCACGCAGTGGTAGCCGAGTTCGGCGAAGCGATCGAGCGAGATCATCTCGGTCTTGCCGAACTCGGTCATGATCGCGAGCAGGTAGGGCTCCCGCCGGCTGCTGCCGCCGGTGTAGTTGCGGAGCGCCTCGGCGAAGGTGGCGTAATCGGACTCGGTGCGCATGCCGTCGGGGAAGAGCATGTCGGCGCCGGCATCGACGTAGGCCTTGGCGCGTTCGATGGTCGCGTCCATCCCGTCAACGCCGTAGGCGTCCGTGCGCGCGCAGACCACGAATGAGCCATCGGTCAGGTCGTCGCGGGCACTGGCGGCGGCGGCGACCTTCTCCTGGAAGTGATCGATCGAGACGAGCGTCTTGCCGTCGAGGTGCCCGCAGCGCTTGGGGAAGACCTGGTCTTCGATGTGGAAGCCCGCGGCTCCGGCGCGGTGGTACTCGGCGACGGCGCGCCGGGTTATCTCCGATTCGCCGAAGCCGGTGTCGGCGTCGCAGAGCACGGGCAGCCCGCTCGCGACGGTGACCTGGTAGATCACGTTGCAGAACTCGGTGAGCGAGAGCATCCCGATGTCGGGCACGCCGAACGACGCGGTGACCGCGGCGCCCGAGACGTACAAGCCGTCGAACCCGATGGTCGCGGCTTGTCGCGCGACGAGGCCGTTGTACGCGCCGGGGAGCCCGACGCAGCCTTCGTTCATGAGGGTTCGGAGCCGGTTGCCGGGGAGATGTGTCGCGTGGGTGCTCATGTTGCGATGGTAGCCTCGCGAGCATGAAAGCCAATGAGGTCATCGAGCGATACGGATTGATGCCGCACCCAGAGGGCGGGTTCTACCGCGAGCTGCACCGTTCGAACGTGACGATCGCGCGCGAGGCGCTGCCGAGCGGGTATCCCGGCCATCGCGCGATGTGTACGAGCATCCTGTTCCTGCTGCGTACTGGCGAGCGCAGCGCGTGGCATCGCGTGCGCAGCGAAGAGCTGTGGCTACACCAGTCCGGTGATCCGCTCCGGTTGGGCATGGGCGAGACGACCGAAACCACGCGCGATGTCACGCTCGCATGGCGTGGCGCGTTGCAAGCCGTCGTGCCGCCGGGCTGGTGGCAGGAGGCCGAGGCGCTGCCCGGCGACTCGGGGTATGCGCTCGTCGGCTGCGTCGTCGCGCCGGGCTTCGACTTCGAAGACTTCGAGATGCTCGAGCGGAGCCACTGAGCGGTTCCGCTTACTCGTAGTCGCTCCGCGGCGTGTACGTGATCGCGTAGACGGATTGCATCTCGGCGCTGTCGAGTTCGCCGATGCGGTCAAGCCGGTCGCGCGGGGTGTCGATGTCGATGCCGCTGGCTTCGCCGAGCATGGCCCACTTGGCCGCGAGCATGTCGTCGAGGTCGGCCTCGGTGTGTCGCGCGTGCCCGATGGGGTACATGATGAAGCCCGAGTCGTGCACGGTGCCGCTCGCGTCGGTGATCTTCAGAGAGGTGGGGATGCCGTCGGGGTACTTGTCGTCGTACTCCTTGCCGCCGTGCTCGAAAGTGATCTTGCTCATGAGCGATCGGGTGAGCGGGTGATGGATGGCGGACTCGTCGGTCTTGTAATCCCACGGCGAGAGCATGAGGGGCTTCCACGTCTCGCAGTTGGCAGGCCCGCCCGTGGGCAGTTCGCCCTTCGCCTTGAGCTCGACGGCCTTGCGCAGCGCGGTCGAGACGATGTACGCCATCGAGTGGTCGGCGGACTGGCGCGTGGTGGGGTCCATCTTGGCGGGGTTGCCGATGATCCCGAAGGCCGGCTCGTACGCGAGGATGTGGATGCCGGTGATGTTGTCGCCGTTGCTCGAAGCGAGGTCGGGGTTCTGCGCGACGAGGTTGATGAGCCCTTGGATCGCGCCGGCGGACTGGTGCTCGTACAGGCCCAGCTTGAAGTGCATGCCCATGACAGCGAAGTCGTCGCCGCTGTGCGCGAGGACGAGATCAAACGGGCTCGGCGCGAGCTCGGTCCAGCGCTGGTCGCCCTCGGTGGTCGGTTCGAAGAAGCGGAAGATGGCCTCGGGGTTGCGGAAGATGTCCTTGGGCCCGATGAAGCCGCGCATCGCGCGCTCCATCGCGAGGACGGCGACCTCGCTGCTGATCGCGGCCGATGCGCCCTTGCTGTCCGACAGCTGCTTGCCGGCGCGGATCGCGCGCCACGGGATGAAGTGCGCGACGGTCATGCCGATGGCGGATTCGATCTGCTCGGCGGTCGCACCGCAGAGCGCGCCGTAGACCGCGGCGGATGCGATCGCGCCATGCACCACGTGATCGATCTTGTAGGACTTGAGGCTGAAGACCTCGGCGAGGCGCCCGCGGATCTCGTCGTGCAGGATCATCGCGCGGAGCGCGTCGCTGCCTGGTCGGTCCGTTGCCTGACAGGCGGAGACGGCGACGGAATAGAAGTCGTTATGCCCGAACTCGCCGGCGGTGTGGCCCAGCGCCGGGTTGTAGCCGAAGTTCGTGCCGTTGCTGTCCCACTCGCGGACGGCGGCGTTGTTGGCGAGGATCGCTTTCTCGCACTTGACCTTCACGGTGGAGCCAAAGACGCTCGCGCCGCGTTCGCCGATGCCCGCGGGGTAGGCGAGTGCTTCCTGCTGGAGGACGGTCGGCGCGTTGGTGCCCAGCGCGAGGGCGGAGACGCCGCAGAAGACGGCGTCGGTGTGGAAACGACGGGTCATCGCGAAGACGGTTTCGGCGGGTCCGTCGCCGAGTTCGCCCGCCATGAAGGCGATGGCGTATTCCGCGATGCCGAGCGCCTGGTTCGAGTCGGCCGGAAGGGTGACGTGGGTGTCGGTGCGCTGGGCGGTCGCGGTGGCGGTCATTCGTCGTCTCCTGTGGGTGGGGGGCCCACGATAGCCGCCCGGGCGGGGCGCGACGTAGAGTGCTGGCCCCTTCGCGAATCAACCGAGCAGGACCGAGCACCAAGGAGCCCGAGATGAGCAACGCCGACACGACCCCCGTGATCCTCGCCGCCAAGCGCACGCCCGTCGGGCGGATGCTCGGGTCGCTCTCCAACGTGCCCGCGCCGGCGCTCGGCTCGTACGCCGCGCAGGCCATCTTCGACGAGACGCCCGCCATCAAGGATCACGTAGACGAGGCAATCTTCGGCTGCGTGCTGCAGGCGGGGCTCGGGCAGAACCCGGCGCGCCAGGTCGCCCTCGGCGCGGGGCTCCCCGACACGATCTCCGCGCAGACCATCAACAAGGTCTGCGGCTCGGGTCTCCAGACCGTCATGCTCGCCGCCCAGTCCATCAAGGCGGGCGACAACGGCCTCGTGCTCGCCGGCGGCATCGAGTCGATGACCCGCGCGCCGCACTTCGAGCACGTTCGCGCCGGCGTCAAGTTCGGGCCCGCCACGATGGAAGACCACATGGCCTATGACGGGCTGCGATGCGCCTTCGAGCAGTGCATGATGGGCGACAGCGCCGACTGGGTCGCGAACGAGTACGGCATCAGCCGCGAAGATCAGGACGCGTTCGCGGCGTCGTCGCACCAGAAGGCCGCGAAGGCGACGAGCGAAGGCTGGTTCAACAGCGAAACGGTCGCGCTGAGCGCTGAGCAGTGCAAACAGCGCAAGGGCGACGGGCTTTCGCAGGACGAGGGCATCCGCGCCGATTCGACCGCCGAGGGGCTCGCCAAACTGCGCCCGGCGTTCAGCAAGGACGGCACGATCACCGCGGGCAACGCCTCGCAGATCAGCGACGGCGGCGCGGCGGTCGTGGTCTCCTCGCTCGCAAAGGCCGAGGAACTCGGCGTGCAGCCCATCGCGAAGATCCTCGCCTACCACACCAGCGGCGTGGCGCCGAAGGCGATCTTCACTGCGCCGTCGCTCGCCGTGCCCGCCGTGCTCGAGAAGGCCGGGCTTTCCGCAAGCGACATCGATCTCTTCGAGGTCAACGAAGCCTTCGCGGCCCAGGCGCTGCAGAACATCCGCGGCGCGGGCATCCCGGACGAGAAGGTCAACGTCGCCGGCGGCGCGATCGCCCTCGGGCACCCCATCGGCTGCTCCGGCGCACGCGTCTTCACCACGCTGCTCCACCAGATGATCCGCACCGATGCGAAGCGCGGGCTCGCGGCCCTCTGCCTCGGCGGGGGCAACGCTGTTGCGATGGTCGTCGAGCGTTGAGCGAACGCGCACGCCTCGAAGAACTCAAGCAGGTCGATGTCACCGGCGCGGTGCTCGACTACTGCCTCGGCGCGACCGCGACGTGGGACACCGACGTGCTGCGAGCGCTCCGCGAAGAGACCGCCGCGCTCGGCGACGTCGCGGTCATGCAGATCCCGCCTTTGCAGGACTCGCTGCTCACGATGCTCGTCGCGTCGATCCGGGCGCGCGTCGCGGTCGAGGTCGGGACCTTCACGGGGGCTTCGGCGATCAGCATCGCGCGGGGGCTCGTGCTCTCGGGCGTCGAAGATCCTCGGCTCTTCTGCCACGACGTGAGCAATGAGTGGACCGCGATCGCGCGCCGATACTGGGAGCGCGCCGGGCTCTCTGGGGTGATCGAACTCTCCATCGGGCCGGCGCTCGAGACCCTGCCGCGCACCGTCGAGTCGCTCGGGTCGTTGCGGATCGACTTCGTGTTCATCGACGCCGACAAGGTCAACTCGCGCGCGTACATCGAGGCGTTGTACGGCGCGATGCGCCCCGGCGGGATCATCGTTGTGGACAACGCGTTGCGCGACGGGCGCGTGCTGCCGGGCGGCGCGCAGACCGACAGCGATCGCGCCAGCGCGGCGCTCAACCGTGATCTCGCGCAGGACGAGCGTTTCGAGACGCTACTGCTCCCGCTCGCGGACGGGCTGCTGATCTGCCGGGTCTGCTGATAGAGTGCGGCCCACCCGAAAGGAGTGCCGCATGCCCGATCCGCTGACCATCCTCATCACCGGCGCGAACCGCGGGCTCGGGCTCGAGCTCACGCGCCAGTTCATCGATCGCGGTCACACGGTGCTCGGCTGCGCGCGCGATCTCGACGACGCGAGCGAGCTGCGCGCGCTCACCGCCAACCTCCACCCGTGCGACGTCACGGACTTCGATTCGGTCAACGCCCTGGCGTTGAAGCTCTCCGGCAAGGCGATCGACGTGCTCATCAACAACGCGGGCGCCGCCCCGGAGCCGGGATCGATCGAGGAGATCGACGTCCTCGACGTGAAGCACCATCTCGACGTCAACACCCTCGGCGCGCTGCGTGTCAGCAAGGCGCTCATGACCAGCCTGCGCGCGGGCTCCACGAAGCTCGTCGTGCATATGTCGTCGGAACTCGGTTCGATCGGCTTGAACGCGTCGGGTGGGTATTACGCCTACCGCATGGGCAAGGCGGCGCTCAACATGATGAGCAAGACCATGGCCTGCGAACACGCGGACGAGGGCTTTCAGGTCCTCGCGATCCACCCGGGCTGGGTGCAGACGCGCATGGGCGGCGAGCGGGCACCCCTCACGGTGGAACAGTCGTGCTCCGGTATGGCCGATGTGATCCTCAATGCCGCGTCGGACAGCGACCGCAAGGCGAACGGCGCGTTCCTCGATCATACGGGCGAGACGCTCGCGTGGTGACGATCCGCGACGCGCGCGAGCGAGATCTCGCGCGCATCGATGAGATCTACGCCCATTCCGTGCGCACGAGCACCGCAACGTTCGACACGGAGATGCCGCAGCCACCGGCCCGGCGCGCGTGGTTCGCGCAGCACACGCCGGACCGCTTCGCGCTGCTCGTAGCGGATGGCGGGCGCGAGGTGCTGGGCTGGGCGACGCTGAGCGCGTGGTCGGATCGCTGCGCCTACGCGCGGACGGCGGAGGTCTCGGTCTACGTACACCACCAGCATCAACGACAGGGCATCGGACGGGCGCTCATGGGCGCGCTGATCGAGCGAGCGCGAGCCAACGGTTTCGGCGTGCTGCTCTCACGCATCGCCGACCGCCAGCCCGCATCGATCGCGCTGCACCGGGCGTTCGGATTCGAGACCGTCGGCGTGATGCGCCGTGTCGGCGAGAAGTTCGGGCGCGTCCTCGACGTCGAACTCATGGACCTGCACCTCGACGGACCGCCCGACGGGTGACCGCTACACTCGCCTCCCAGCACGCAACGGAGGTTGAGATGTCGGACGTCAATACGATTGCGGTCATCGGTTCGGGTCAGATGGGCGGCGGGATCGCGCAGATCGCCGCGGTCGCCGGGCTCAACGCCATCTGCTTCGATGCGCACGCGCCCTCGCTCGAGAAGGCGAAGGCGACGCACGAGAAGCTCCTCGCGCGCGCCGTCGAGAAGGGGCGGATGGGCGAGGACGAGAAGTCCGCCGCGCTCGCGCGCCTCTCGTACGTCGAGTCGCTCGACAAGATCGAGTCCGCGGATTGGGTTGTCGAAGCGGTCGTCGAAAACGCGGACGTCAAGAAGAAGGTCTTCGAGGATCTCGCCGCCCGCTTCGCAGGACGCGAGTCAGTGGCGCTGGCGACGAACACGAGCTCGATCAGCATCACCGAGATCGCCGCCGCGGCGGAGAAGGCGGCGCCCGGCAGCGCGCCCCGCGTCGTCGGCATGCACTTCTTCTACCCCGTGCCCGTCATGGGGCTCGTCGAGATCATCTCGGGTTTGCAGACCGATCCGTCGATCGTGGAACGCACGGTGACGCTGAGCGAGACGCTCGGCAAGACGCCCCTCAAGGCGAACGACCGCGCGGGCTTTGTCTCCAACCGCGTGCTGATGCCCATGATCAACGAGGGCTTCTACGCGTGGATGGAAGGCGTCGCGGAGCCCGAGGCGATCGACGGCATCATGACGCTCGGCTGCAACTTCCCCATGGGCCCGCTCCGCCTCGCCGACTTCATCGGGCTCGACACGTGCGCGCACATCATGCACGTGCTCGCCGACGGCCTGAACAACGATCGCTACCGCCCGTGCCCGCTGCTCACGCAACTTGTCACCGCCGGCAGGCTCGGGAACAAGACCAGGCACGGCGTCTACGACTACCGCGACGCCACGTAGTCTCGGCTGTGTGCTCGCGCCCGCGGGCGATCGGAAACTTTCGACGGATTCCTTGCCCGGTTTCACTTGACGCGCGTCGCCTGCGAGGCACCATTTTCATGGGAACGCGTTGTCCGGTGACGTTGGGAGGCGTCGGGGCCAACGCAGGGAAACACACGCGGGCATACGCCCGCCTCATGGGGGGAACCATGAACAAGCTCGCAATCGTCTGCGCGGTCGCTCTGCCCGCGGTACACGCCTCGGCCCAGGTCTCGTTCTTCTTCGACCGCGCCTCGTGGGAAGCCGCGCTCGGAGGCGCGCCCGTCACCACCGAAACCTTCGACAACATCACGCCGCAGGTCATCGACGACGGCACCACGCTCGACACGGGTCTCCTCCAGATCAAGCGCGACGGCTCGTCCAACGACGGCGACGGCTTCCTCGCCATCGAGCCCGGTTCCTCGTTCGGCAACCTCAACGGGACAAACTTCCTCGACGGCGAAACCGGCGTCGAGCCGCACGAACGCGTGGACATCTCATTCAACGGCAACAGCGTTGTCGGCTTCGGCCCCCACTGGTTCAGCCCCTTCTCCGGCGACGGCATCGGCGTCGAAATCGCCGGCGAGTTCTTCCTGCTCGACTCCATCGACGGCTTCGACCAAGGCTTCATCGGCTTTGTCAGCACCACGCCCGTCAACAGCGTCGGCATCCTCGGGAACCCGGCGGCAGAGAGCTTCCAGGAGCTGTGGTCCGCCGACGACGTCAGCTACGCCGTCCCGTCGCCTGCCGGCGTTGCGCTCGTCGGGTTCGGTGCGCTCGCCGCCACACGTCGCCGCCGCTGATCCGCTCGATCGACAACTCAATCCAACCCCAGCACCGTCCGGCACTTCCGGGCGGTGCTGTCGTGCGCTCGAGCCTCGTGCGCTGCGCCGCCCGCAACCCCGGGCGGGTTCGAACGTATCGATCCACGATCGATCGCCCACGCGGCTCCGGAGAACCCCATGCCCACGCTCCCCAACCGTCGCGGCGGTGCCGCGCTCCCGGTCCTCGGCATCCTCGGGTTGCTGCTCGTCCTCCTGATCGGGTTCGTCGCGATCCGCGCGTTCGGCCCGCTTCCCCAGCCCATCGACGCGCACCAGCGCCTCAGCCAGGTCATCGATCAGAGCCTCCCGCCCGAGGGCAGGTCCCCCGACGCGCCGGATCGCTACGCCATCACCGAACAAGTCTTCACGCTCTCCGCTTCGCACGCGGCGGACCAGATCGGGGACCCGGCCAAGCGTGTTCGCGCAGTCACCGACCCCGTGCGAGAAACACGCGCGCTCGTCGAGCAAGGCGACGCGAGCCCCGTGGGCGCCTACCTCGCCGCGCTCGAAGCCGCCGGCGCACTCGAGCGGCTCGACGCCATCGCCGAGGCGCCGCGCGCCGTGCGCACGTTCGACACCTCAATCGCGCTCTTCGAGAACTTGCTGCCGGACCTCGCCGAATCGCGCGCACTCACGCAGGTGCTCCTCGTCGAACTCCGCGCCGCGATTCGACAGGACGATCCCGCACGCGCCGGCGACGCCCTCCGGCGCTCGCTCCTGCTCGCACGCACCTTCGAGTTCGGCCCGTACCTCGTCGAAGGGCTCGTCGGCATCGCGATCCAGACCGCGGCACTCGATACGCTCCGCGAAGAGCTCGCGCGCCTCGAATCCCCGAGCGCCATGCTCTTGCAATCGCTTGACGAAGCGCTGCGTGCGCACACTACGAACTTCAACGCCGCGCTCGCGTTCGAGGGCGAGCGCAACGGCTTCATCGACAGCGTACAACGCGCTTATCGCGGGCAACTGGGCAACGCGATTGACGGCGTCGATCAGTGCGAGCCGCCCGCAATCCTGCGACTCTTCGCAACCGAGCGCGAGACGCTCGATCGGGGCAACGCGGTGTACGACCGCTTCGTCGAGATCGCGGAACTCGACGATCCGCGCGCGAGGCGTGAAGCGATCGGGGTGCTCGACGCGCAGTGGAACTCGGGTGAGCTCTACCCGACACGGATGATCATGCTGGATTACCTGCTCCCCGCGATCGGATCGGCGCTCAAGAACTACGACCTCGCCGACATGCAGGTCCGCGGCACACGCGTCATGCTCGCGATCGAGCGCTACCGCGCCGATCACGACGGCACGCCGCCGAGCGCGCTCGATGCGCTTGTGCCCGAGTACCTCGACGCGCTGCCGAGCGATCCGCTGACCGACGACGGCTCGACGTTCGGCTACCGCGTGCTGGCGCCGGACGCGGACCCGATCCTCATCGCGCGGAGCGAGATCTCGGCGGACGACCCCGAGCCCGAGACGCACTGGGCGAACCTGGTCGAACTCGATTCGCCCCGCCCCTACCTGCTGTGGTCGGTGGGCGCGGACAACACCGACAACAACGGCACGCACGCGAGAAACGGCGACAACACCCGATCGCTCCGCGCCGGCTCACGCGACGCGATCGGCACCGATTACATCCTCAACGACCCGCCCGCGCTGCCCGAGCCGGAGCAGGAGGAGTTCTAATCTCGGCTATCATCGACCGCGGAGGTGGTGATGTCGGGAAAGAAGCGGTGCCCGGTTCTGAAGTGGTTCGTGCGCACGGTCGGCGTGCTTGCGCTGGTGCTCGTGATCGCGGCGTCGTGGGCGGCATGGCGGATGTTCGGACCGCTGCCGCCGATGCCGGACTATCACGCGAGACTGACGTCGCTCGCGGAGTCGCGGCTCACTTCGGAACAGCTTGCGAGTAATGAGCCATGCAAATGGGACTTGTATGTGCAGGGATTGAGGAGGATCGCGGACGCTGGCCTTGCATACCACGTACAGGAGTATGGGCCGTTGAAGGGCGCAGGGTCGCCCGACTTCGGCTTTCGAGACCCAGTCCCCGATGTTGCTGTGGCGCTCATGGATCCGGAGTCCAGTGTGATGCTCGATGCGATGCGCAAGCTTGAGGAATGTGGATTCTTCGAGCGAGTCGATCGCATCCCCGGCGCGCCTCCTTCTGTCCGCCAACGCATGGAAGACCGTGCGTTGATGCAAGACATTGGGTGGGATATGGGCGCATCCCGCGGATTGCTGGCGATTCTGCTCGGAGAGTTCCGGTACTCGATGCGGATACGCGACTTCGATCGAGCGGCGATCGCTGCTGAGCGATGCATGGCGATCGCGTCGGTGCATTCGACTGATCTGCTTCTTGTACCTGTTCTGATGAGCGTTTCGAATCGCATCTGGGTCTACGCGACGATCCGAGAGGAGATCGTGTTTGGCTCCGATTGGCCTCCACATTTTCTTGCGCGCCTGGAAAGGGCGCTTGATATTGCTCCGGACACGTTCGATGTTGAACTCGCGTTCTCCGCAGAGTTCATCCAACTGCGAGATACGCTTGACAGGAACTTGCGTGGGATGCTTCCGGAGGAAACTGGAGCCCGTGATCCGATCGAGATGCGGCTGTTACGGATCCTCGTAAATCCGCAAGAGCTACTCGACGCCTATGACGAAGTTGTTGCTGACCTCGTCGGAATAGGCGACCTCGATTCGGACGAGGCAGTTGCGCACATGCGTTGGGTACGAGGTCGACTTCGCCGGGGCCATTACTTCAACAGGGTCACGATCCCATTATCCGTTGTCGATTCGATGGCGAAGTCTTTTCGCAGCCGTGATGACGTCGAATCGCTCTACGATGGCACGCGCCTCATGCTCGCGATCGAGCGCTACCGCTTGGACCACGACGGTGCGCCGCCGGCCGCTTTCGACGCGCTCGTGCCTGAGTACCTCGACGAGGTCCCGATCGACCCGTTGAGCGACGCGGGGGGGGCCTTCGGCTATCGGCTTGTCACCGCGTTCGATCCCGATCCCCTCGTCAGTCCGAAGGGGCGGATGCTCTCAGACGAGTTTCTCCCGATCCCGCCACGGACGTATCTGCTGTGGTCCGCGGGTCGAGACCATGTCGACGACGGCGGCGATCCGGAGCACGACTACATTCTCAACAACCCGCCGCGACGACCGGAGCCACCGAAAAATATAGAAGCGTCCGAGGTCGCCCCGTGAAACGGAGATCCGCTAAGCGACCGATGCTCAAGTGGTTCGTGCGCACGGTCGGCGTGCTCGCGCTAGTGCTCGTGATTGCAACTTCGTGGGCGATGTGGCGGACGTTCGGACCGCTGCCGCCGCTGCCGGATTACCACGCGGAGTTGGTTGCGCTGGCCGAATCGAGGTTGGTCGAGCAGCAGGCTTGGTCGGGCAATCATGACCGGGTGCAGATTCTCGATGACATCATCGAACGGCTGAAT
The DNA here is from genome assembly GCA_039182735.1 of Planctomycetota bacterium. Classification (GTDB taxonomy): domain Bacteria; phylum Planctomycetota; class Phycisphaerae; order Phycisphaerales; family UBA1924; genus JBCDCB01. The sequence continues at coordinate 7,533 of JBCDCB010000004.1, read as the reverse complement.
ATTGAGCTGCAGCTTGCGGAGGGTGGCGAACCAGACTTCTCAGGTTTCGTCGAGCGTCCCGATGAAGCCCGCGCATCGACCGTGCTCGATGCACTGCAGGAATCAGGTGCGATCGAGCTCGTCGATTCGCTGGAGTTTGCACCACCTTGTGTCCGCACGCTCGATTCAGCCGTCCCGCTCATTGGAAGTTTGTATCCAGATTTTGGCCGGGCCCGCGTTGTGAACGCCGCCTTTGTCTTTGAGATGGGCGAAGCGATCAGAGCCGGTGATGAGCAGCGAGCTACGGCCGCTCTCCGTCGCAGTCTGCTCGTGGCCTCGACATTCGAGAACACTACCTCGTTGATTGAGTTTCTCGTCGGCGGCGCATTGCGATCTCAAGTTATCGAGACTTTACGGGCCGCAGTACAACGCGGCGACACCGACGAGGCAGGGTTGATCCGTGCTTTGACTCGTGACTTTGAGGCGTACGTTCCGAACTTCGAACTGGAACTCGCGATCGCGGGCGAGCGGCTCATGCTCAAGGATACAGCGGGTCGCCTCTATCGAAGAGATCCCGAGTTGCAATGGCTTTTCGACGACGACGAGTACCTCGGGCTAAGGCCCAGTCTGCATCGCTTGATCGCCAGTGAGCGTGAGATCATCGCGACGTTTGATCGAGTGTTCGACAGCTACGTGCATATGGCCGAGCTTCCGATGTATCGGCAAGTTCGAGCTCTGCACCGGTTTGACGAGAGGTTTGACGAGTTTGAGTTGTTCTCGATGCGGCTCGGGCTCGTATCGATCCTGACCCCCGCAGTCGGCAATGTGATCCGTCGGAGCAACGAACAAGCTATTCAGATCGATGCCACGCGCCTGGTACTCGCGATCGAGCGGTTTCGACTGGAGCACGACGGCAGACTGCCGACCTCTCTCGAGGAACTCGTCCCGGACTACTTGTCGCGGTTGCCGCAGGATCCGATGTGTCCGGATGGCCGTGCGTACGGGTTTCGGGCCATTGATCCGGGCGAGGACGCTGTTTGGAGCGCACCGCAAGTCGATGCGCCAGAGCGTGGTTTGGCAACTGGCTACGAATCAACGGTCCCGCGCACGTATCTTCTCTGGTCGATCGGAGTCGATGGCGAAGACAACGGCGGAACGCGCTACCTCGGCGCGAGCTGGAGTTCGATGGACCCCGCCAACGATCGAGCAGTCGGCACGGACTACATCCTCAATATGCCTCCGTTCCTGCCGGAAGATGAGCAGGAGCAGTAAACCGCTTTACCCGCCGATCGCATCTGTCGCGTCCTACACTCCGCGTCGGCGGATCGGTGCCGCCGCATCCCAGAACGCACATGACGACGCAGTGTCGTTGACGACGCGCCTCAGGAGGGGATCGCCTCGATGACCGCCACGCCCACGACCGACGCCTCCAGCATCTCCGGGTCCATCTCTTCGCCGCAGGGCGAGGTCGATCCGAACGCCGTGACGATCTCGGGTCTCGTGCTCGATCCGTCTTACGGCCCGAACGCCGCCAAGCCCGTGAGCGACATCACGGCGCTCAACAACATCGGGCGCGACCTGCCGGAACCCGGCGCGTTCCCCTTCACACGCGGGCTCTTCCCGCAGGGGTATCGCACGCGCTTGTGGACGATGCGTCAGTTCGCCGGCTTCGGCTCCGCGCAGGACACCAACAACCGATTCAAGTACCTGCTGACTCAGGGCACGTCGGGCAACGCCAAGACCAAGGCCAACACCGGACTCTCGACCGCCTTCGACCTGCCCACGCTGATGGGGCGCGACTCCGACGATCCGCTGTCCGTCGGCGAGGTCGGGCGCTGCGGCGTCGCGATCGACACCATCGACGACATGGACGTCCTCTACGCCGACATCCCCGTCGATCAGGTGACCGTGAGCCAGACGATCAACGGACCCGCCGCCGTCATCTGGGCGATGTACATCGCATCGTCGATGCGCCGCGGGTTCGACGTCGCGAGCCTCGGCGGCACGCTGCAGAACGACATCCTCAAAGAGTTCCACGCGCAGAACGAATTCATCTACCCGCCCGAGCCGAGCGTCAAGCTTGTCGTGGACACCATCGAGTTCCAGTCGGCCTTTATGCCCAAGTGGAACTCGGTCTCGATCAGCGGCTACCACATCCGCGAGGCGGGCTCGTCTGCCGTGCAGGAACTCGCGTTCACGCTGCGCGACGGCATGGAATACGTCGAGGCGTGCATCGAGCGCGGGATGGACGTCAACGCCTTCGGCCCGCGCCTCTCCTTCTTCTTCAACTCACACAACGAGTTCTTCGAAGAGGTGTGCAAGATCCGCGCCGCGCGCCGCATCTGGGCCCGAGTCATGCGTGATCGCTACGGCGCCAGCAACGAGCGCGCGCACTTCATGAAGACGCACGTGCAGACCGCCGGCTGCTCCCTCACCGAGCAGCAGCCGCTCAACAACATCGTCCGTGTCGCCTACCAGGCGATGGCGGGCGTGCTCGGGGGCTGTCAGTCCCTCCACACCGACTCGATGGACGAAACGCTCGGCCTGCCCACCGAGACCGCCGTCACCGTTGCGCTGCGCACGCAGCAGATCCTCGCGTACGAGACCGGCGTCACACGCGTCACCGATCCGCTCGGCGGATCGTGGTTCGTCGAAGACCTCACCGATCGCATGGAGCAGGGGGCCCTCGACCTCATCGACGAGATCGACCGCCTCGGCACCTACGACAATCGCCCCGGCGACACCGAGACCGGCCAGCTGCACAACGCCTACAAGACGCGCGACTCATACGGGCGCGGCGTCGTCGAGGGCATCCACAAAGGCTACTTCCGGCGCTCGATCGCCGAGGCGTCGTACCGCTTCAGCGAGGAGTGCGAGGCGGGCGACCGCATCATCGTCGGCGTCAACGAGTTCGTGGACCCGGATGAGCAGCGCGAGATCGACATTCTCGAGATCTCGCACCAGGTCGAGGTCGATCAATGCGACCGCCTGAGCGCCTTCAAGAAGAACCGCGACGACGCGAAGGTCAACACGGCGCTCGATCGCATCCGCATGATCGTGCAGGGCAAAGGCGATGACGCCCCCGCGCCGGACAGCGGCAGCGCGTGCGAGCGGTTCGGGGGGCTGCACGAGACGAACGTGATGCCCGCGCTGATCGACGGGGCTCTTGCCGGCTGCACGCTGGGCGAGATGGTCCAGGCGATGGCCGACATCTACGGGCGCTACACCGGTGGGCCGGAGTGGTAGAACGATTCCCCGATCAGTACTGCGTGTACTTCCGCTTGGATGTCTTTCGGCCCACAATCCCTGTCGACGAAGTCTCACGCCTTCTCAGGCTAACGCCGGATCGAGCTTGGAATGAGGGTGACACGGTCGAGTGGCCAAAGGGCCCCAAGCTCATGGACTTCAGCCGCTGGTTCTATGACGCGCCCATGCGAAATTATACGAGTGAGCAACTGTCGGGCGGTTTGCACTTTTATGACTTGAGTGTACTACTTGACCATTTGGAGTCTCGGCGAAACCAGGTCAAGGATGTGATTCGACTCAGTAACGAAGTGTACTTGAAGGAGTGGCGCTATTCGCCTGGTGCAAACACCGTCGCGTACATCCCGCCTGATCTGATTCGGCGAATCGGTCGCCGTCGTCTGAATTGTGCGTGTGATGTTACGATTAATCTCGACCAGATTTTTAAATGGTTGGACTCCAAGATCGACTCTGCCGATGACTGATCACCCCACACCCATCCCATCCGCCGTCGGGCCGGCATCGGTTGAGCCGGTCACTTCGAGCGTCTCAAGACTGAACGTCGCGATCCGGTCGAGCCCGCTGCAGACGACAGCGCCGGCCCTTGAATCAGTCGTCGCGGGCCGCACCATCGGTATTCACCGGCGTTCTGCGGGCTTCGCGGTTGGAAGCAAGGGCTGCCGCCGATATTCTGTGGCGATGCATCGACTCATAATAAGCGCAGCGGTTCTGATGATCTCGGCGATCGCCGGGTGTGATGAGCAGCCGGTCCGGGCGATCTCGGTGGCGAGTTCCGATCCCGAGACGGGCACGTTGCAAGAAAGGCTTGACACGGCAGAACTCTCAAACGATGAGCGTCGCCAACTCGCCAAGGATCTCATCGAGCGGCTGGGGACGCCGGAAGATCCGTTCGAGTGGCCGGCCAGGCAGACGCTCGCCGAGTTGATCGATGCGGACGTCCTCACTGATGAGGAGTTCATTGCGTTCGTGCGCCAGCTTGTCCAAGTCGAGGGCCGTGTCCGTGACCGCATGCACGCGGGGGGCACGCTCCCGGTCGGCATCGAGGTCACGAGGCGGCGTGGGCTCCCGACCGAACGCGTCTCGGAGCTGTGGGTCTCCGCGGGTACGAACCGGCTTTACATCGACGATCGCCTTGTGGAAGAAGGTGTCAGCGGCTTCTCGAGCGCACCGATCGGGGACGGGCACGGGCACGGGAGCAGCACTTCGAGCATGGGCATGCACGCGTTCAACGGTCTGCCCGTCGGCTCGCACCGGGTCGGGTTCGACATCGAGGGCCGGATCGGCAGGCAGGGGCACGACCCGATTGTTCGATGGACCGAGCGCGTCGAGCGCGTCATCGAGGTGGTCCCGCCGGGCGAACCGCTCCGTGAGTTGATCACGACGGACGCAGCACGCGAGGAGGTTCTGGCCGCCCTGCGCATGCGAGGCATGCGAGTCTTCTGGAGCAGCGGTTCCGAGGATGACTGGCTCGCGTACACGGTGAACTTCGAGGTGGCGGCGCCGTGCGGCCCGGCGTTCGACTACCGCGTCGAAGCGCTGGCGCCGGACGGTCGGCGTCTCTCGCTCGGGAGGCTATCGAGCGAGGGCGACCTCAGCGAAGGCCACGGCATGTCCTTCTCCAACATGGTCGCGCTCGACGAGCATGAGGACGCGAGTCTGTGGGGCACACCGCTGCCTGAGACCATCGACGTGCTGCTCAGCGTGAACCACGGGCTCGGTGACACGGAGGTTTCCGCGTCTCCGATGTTCGGCGAGCCGCTGCTCTTTCGCGTCGTCGGAGTTGAGGACGTTCGACGCCCCGGGGAGGCCGAGCGCACCGGTATCGCCGATCCGGTCGAGCCGATGATCGCGCCGGCTTCGCTTCGCTCGCCCTGACGGCCCCGGTATCGTGTGTCTGCTCGCGCGGTTGCGGGCGCACACCTTTGCGAGCGCACATCGCGTGTCGATGCTGAATCACATCACGCTCCTCCTCGCTGCCGGCGGTCCGATCGGAGAGGCCGATCCCAACGCCGACCCGCAGGTCGCGGCGGTCCTGCTCGTCGTCTACCTGCTCATCGCGCTGGGCGTGTCGTTCATCTGTTCGCTGATGGAGGCGTCCCTGCTCACCGTGCCCCGCGCGCACGCCGAGGTCTTGCGCCGGCGAGGCAAGTCCAAAGCCGGCGACGCGCTCGACGCCATGAAACGCGACATCGATCGCCCCCTCGGCGCGATCCTCACGCTCAACACCTTCGCGCACACCATCGGCGCGGCGGGCGTCGGCGCCCAGTCGCTCGTCGTCTTCGGCGCGACGTGGGTCACCGCGACCAGCCTCGTGCTCACGCTGCTCGTGCTCTACCTGTCGGAGATCGTGCCCAAGACGATCGGCGCGACGTACGCCCGCGCGCTGTCGCCGCTGACGGTCTCGATTGTGCGCGCGATGATCGTCATCACCTTCCCGCTCATCATCGTGAACGACTTGTTCACCAAGCTGCTCAAGGGCGGCTCGCACCACGGCGCGATGACGCGCGAGCAGCTCACGGTGATCGCCGACCTCGCGCGCAGCGAGGGCGTGCTGCACGGCGCAGAAGCACAGATCGTGCGCAACGCGATCGACTTGGTGGAGCTCAAGGTCGAGCAGGTGATGACGCCGCGGACGGTGGTCTTCATGCTCAAGGGCTCGACGACGATCAGCGACGCGATGAAGCAGGAGGGGTTCACGAAGCACTCGCGGATCCCGGTCTTCGGCGAGAACTCCGACAACGTCAAGGGCCTCGTGCACCGCTACGACGTGTACGAGGCGGCCCGCGCGGGCTTCGGCGCACGCCCCGTGCAACGACTCGCGCGCACGATCCACGTTGTTCCCGAAACCGCAACGCTCCTGCGCACGTTGCAGGAGTTTGCGAAGCGCGGGGCGCACCTGTTCTTGGTTGTTGATGAGTATGGAGGGACGGCGGGCGTTGTCACGCTCGAGGACGTGCTCGAATCGATTCTCGGCGCCGAGATCGTGGACGAGACCGATCCCGTCGCCGACATGCGGGAACTCGCATCGGGCGACAATCCCGCCGCGAACGAAGAGATCGAGACGCCTCGCGATAACTGCGAACCGGAGGGCCCCATCTGATGATGCGAAACGCGGCGAGCAAGATCCTGTTTGGATACGGCCTCTTCCTGATCGTGTGCGGGTTCCTCGGCTGGGCTGCGACGGGGTTCACGTCTTCGGGCAAGACCGCGATCCTGTCGGGTGGCATGTCCGGCGTGCTCGTGCTCGCCAGCGCGGTGCTCGCAGGGAGACCGGCGAAGAAGATGCAGATGATCGGCGCGCACCTCGGACTGGTGCTCCCGCTGCTCTTCGCGATCCCCTTCACGTGGCGCGGCATCGTGGGCTGGCAGGCAACGGCAGCAGGAGAGGACAAGCTCTATGTCGCGATCCTGCTCAGTTCGATGGCGCTCGCGAGCGTGGTCGTCTTCGTCTTGCTCCTCGTGAACCGCCCCAAGCCGGCCGCTAGCCCCGAGTGACGAGCAGCGCGACGATCACGCCCCACACCACCACGTGGAGTGTGACGACCGCCCAGAACCGCCACAGGTATGACCCCTTCTGGCGCTTGTGACGCCAGAGATTGTGCGCAATCCATGCGCCCGGCCAGCCACCGAGCAGGCTGATGAGGTGCAGACGCTTCTCCGGGACGCGTCGCCAGCCCCGCTTGGCGGCGAGCTTGTCGAATCCCAGGACGAGCACCGATGCGAGCGACGCGAGCAGGTACCACGCGAGGGCGACGGCGAGCAGGAGCAGGGCGGATCGTTCGGTCATGCCGAGGGATTGTGGCGCATTTTGCCGGGCAGCGGGTATGATCCGTGCGACTGATCGACAGAACGTGTCTGGCCCGCAGTGGGCACAGCGCTTCTTCGTCCGTCGAAGAAGCCACGCGGATCAACTCCCGAGGGGGTCGGCGCTGGTTCGATGAGACTCTCTCGGGTTGGTTTGAACGCGGACCGGATACGAACATGGCAATGCGGATTTATGTGGGGAACCTTCCCTACAGCACGACCGATCAGGACCTGCACGAACTCTTCGCGGCGCACGGCAACGTGATCTCCGCCAGCGTCCTGATGGATCGCGAAACGGGCCGCTCGCGCGGCTTCGGCTTCGTCGAGATGGATGACAACGAAGGTCGTGAAGCGATCGAAGCCCTCGACGGGCAAGACGTTGACGGACGCCCCCTCAAGGTCAACGAAGCGCGCCCCCGTGAAGATCGCGGCGGCGGTGGCGGCGGCTGGGGCCGCGGCGGTGGTGGCGGCGGCGGCGGTCGCGGT
>JBCDCB010000003.1:0-168016 GCA_039182735.1 Planctomycetota bacterium | reverse complement strand
GGCGTGGCGAGCGTGATCTCGGTTTAGTAGCGGCGAACGGGGAAGAGGGGCATGCGTGGCTCCCGTGCGGCTCGGCGTCCGCATGTGGTGGGTGCGTGGGCAGGTGGACCGTTATATGCCCAACGGATGGCGGTTCGACGCGGAACCGCTCGCGGATTCGTGCGGGCGCTCGGTCCGAAAAGTGTTGATCGAATCCAACAGAAGTGGTCCGAAAAGTCAGGCGTTGCGCGGGTCGCGGTCGATCGAAAGGGAGCGGCGGCGGGAGTCCCGCGCCGCGCGTCGCAGGAGGTGACGCCGCCAATCGTGGAACGAACACCCTCGGATGACCGGGCGTCTCGCGCCGGGCGGGTGTCGCGCGGCATGACACGACGATCCAACGGACCGTGGCGAGAGCGTCACACTCGGCGAGAGGTAGACAACCGATGAACGACAGGCAGCAGACGGCGACGACGGTGCTGGGCCCCGACCTCGTGATCAAGGGCGAGATGACCTTCGAGGGCTCGGTGCGACTGCTCGGGACCTTCGAGGGTCGCATGGAAGCGAGCGGCGACCTGCACGTGGGCGAGGGCGCGCACTGCCGCGCGGAGGTCCATGTCGCGCGGATCGTGGTGGATGGCGAGATCGAGGGCAACGTCCACGCCGCCGAGCGCATCCAGCTGAACGAATCGGCGGTGGTGAAGGGCGATGTGGCCGCCGGCGCGATGTCGGTCGCGGACGGCGCGACGTTCATGGGCGCGTGCCAGGTCGGGGCGGCGGCGGTCGCCAAGTCTCGCCGGAGCACGAGCGCCCCGACGGTGGAGTCCCGTCCGGCGAAGCCCGTCGAGCCCGCGCCGGTCGAAGCAGTGGCGACGCCCGCGCAGGCGATGCGGATCTCCAGCGACGAGCAGGCCGATCGCGAGCCCGCGACGACGCGCGAGTCGGACGGCACGCGTCCGCTCAACCTCAACGAGCAGATCGCGAGCATCCGCGCCTCGCTCAAGTCGAGCGAGGGTGAGCAGGCACAGGCCGGCTGAACACGCACGAATCATCCGACGCGCCGCGCTGGCTCACCGGCTCGCGCGACGTTTGACCGAATCATGTTCTGCACCCGCACCGGAGCGATCGGTGCTCCGATTGACGCGCATGCTCAAGCCGACACCGCCCAAGCGCATCGTGTGTTCGCACTGTGGTCACGACTTCGTGGTCGGCGGCAAGGCCATGACCCTGACCTGCCCCTCGTGCTACCAGCCCCTGACGCTCGAAGACGTCATCGTGAAGACCGTTCGGTGGGGCGGCCGGATCGAGACCTGCGGCATGCTGGTGGTCGAGCGGCGGGGGCAGGTGTTCGCCAAGAGCGTGCGTTCGAGCCTGGGCATCGAGGTGTGCGGCGTGCTGCAGGCGGACGTGCGCACGAACGGGCCCGTGATCATCCGCAATCGTGCACGCTTCAAGGGCGACTGCGCGGCGCCGCGGATCCACATCGAGGAAGGCGCGGTGGTGGAGGGCGGGAAGTTCTCGATCGTGCCGCACGCGCTGCAGCAGGGCGTGGCGCCGGCACCGGTGCTGATCGGGTCGTAAGTGATCGCTGGTGGAGCGATCTCACTCCGGACGAGCCGCGACTGTGAGAGAGCGGGACCGGACCCCGCTTGCTGACGCGCGCGGCTCGTTGATGCACTGGGCATGGACGTCGCGCCATGCCGCACGGACGCGTTCAAAGCCTCCAGCCGTCACAGACGGGCCGGACGACGCGAGCCACCGCGTAGACGTGGCCCCGGCCTCGGATGTATCCGACGGTTCACCTATGAACATCGACTCCGCCATCGCTGGGGCCAACGTCTCGAGCCAGGTTTCGATCGCGGTCGCGCGCAAGGCGCTCGACGTCGCGCAGGAGCAGGGCGCGGCGAACGTTGAAATGATCCAGTCCGCCGGCCGCGCGGCGCAGTCTGCGAACACCAACAGCGCGGTGCAGGCGGCGGGGAGCGTCTTCGACAGCAATGGGCGCGTGGACGTGAAGGCGTGATGAACGACAACTTTCGCGCGAGTTCTCCGAAATAACGAAGAGGCTCTTGACGTTCGTCCGAATGACGGTAGGGTTTCGCGGTCCGCGTTGTGCGGGCAGAGGATTCAGCGACGTGCTTCACCAAGACCGTATTTGCCGACGCCAGCGAGTTCCGATGTGCAAAATGCACACGGCGGTGGTGTCGGGCGCTGCGGGCGCGAGGGTGATGCGACAAGGCTGAACCCCGCAAGCAACAGCAGCAAACGCTCACAGACGACACCGCCGCTCGAAAGACGGCGGTGTTTTTTCATTCCGGGTTTCTGAAGTATCGGCCGATCGCGAGATGAGCGGCAAGCGTGTGTCGTGCGCGATTGGTGCGCCCGGGAGTCACAGGAGCCGCTGGCTCGACAGGAGATCGCGATGTCACCCGCAACGTTCGAGAGTTCCGCCGACCCATCTCGGTTCGCCCCGCTCACCCGCGACGCGAAGGCGCAGACCACCGTCCTGATCCTCAAGGGCATGGTCCGTTCGGCGCGTGGGGTGATCGCGGGGCTGGGAGACGTCGCGGACCGGGCGATGCCCCTGCCGTTTGAGGCGGTGCTTTCGATCAACCGGGCGGCGGAGTCGGTGCGTTTCTCGATGCGCGTGCTGAGCGGCGCGCACCAATGCGCGACGTACGACGTGATCGACGAGCTCTGGGAAGGGCTCACGGTTGACGACGGCGATCGCGTCGTGATCGAGCGGACGAACGCGCGAATCGGGCTGACGCTCGAACTCGATCTCGCGGAGGGCACCGGGCTGTGGACGTGGCGGAAGCGTCGGCGGTTGCCGGAGTTGGGACCCGCGCAGTCGTCATGGGCCGCGGGCACCGTCTCGGATGTGCGCACGATCGAAGCGAGCACGGGAGCGTTTGCGAGCGCGTGCTGAGCGCGATGCGCCGGGGAGCAGAGAGAGACCCCCGCGCGGCGCCAGCGTGTCGCGCGGGGGATTCAAAGGGACCCGGTCGGCGGGCGATGGGTCGCCCCCGGCCGATTGTTGAGATGCCTCTTCGTGCGCGCGGCCCTCGGCCTCTCTCCAGCGGGGCCGGGGGTCATTTCGAGAACGCGACGCCTTCGATCACGCCTTCCGCACCACAGTCGTGCCGTTCGTGATGGTCTGATGGACGGGGCAGCGTTCGGCGATGTCGATGATGCGCTGCTTCTGGTCGTCGTCGAGATCGCCATCCACCGTGATGCGTACCTCGATCAGGTCGATGGGTTTGCCGCTCGATCCGGATGGTTCGACGCCGGCTTCTTCGGGCGAGGCTTTCTGGTGCGTGAGCTCAACGGTCGCGCCGGTGAGGTCCCAGCCCTTTCGGTCGGCGTACAGGCGCATGGTCATCGCCTTGCACGCGCCGAGCGCGCTCAGAAGGAGCACGTACGGGCTCGGCCCGGAGTCATCGCCGCCGAGCGCACCGGGCTCGTCCGCGGTGAAGGCGTGCGCGCCGGAAGAGATGTCGGTCCGGAACCCGGACTCGCCGAGGGTCGCGGTGAGCGTTGTCGCGCCGGCCATGGCGTGTGCCCCTTTCTGCCGGGCGGAGTGCCCGGCTGCGGGAGATCAACACGCCGCGGCGGCGGATTGTTCGATCGACACCAAACGCTTACTTGCGCGTGTACTCGAGGCGCATGACGCGGGTCTGCCCCTCGGGCAGGTACGGGTCGTGGAGCTCGAAGGTGTGGCGGTCGTCGGAGTGGATCTGGATGGTGTACTTGACGGTCTTGTCGTGCTCGCCGGTCATGAACTCGTCCATGTGACCGAAGCCGATGAACATGTTCTTCTCGGGGTTGTGGAGGAACTCCTGCTTGCTGAGGGAGGAGTTCATGCTGTCGATCCAGATGCCGACGTACTTCTTCTTGAAGTTGTCGTAGCCCATGAGGGACATGCCCTTGAAGGGCGTGCCCATCATGTCGCCGCTGTAGTGTTCCTGGACGAACTTGCCGTCGAGGATCCACTCGGCGGAGGCGGAGGCCTTGCTGGTGATGGGCGGGGCGCCGGGGGCCATCCAGAGGGTGGACTCGACGTCCCACTCGCCGACGAGGCTGTTGAGCAGTTTGTGGTGCTCCCCGGTGGCGGCGTGGGCCTGCCACGCGGCCATCATCTCGGCCTCGCTCATCTCGGCGTGGTCGGGGCCGCCGGCGGTGGCGGCGAGGGCGCCGAGCCCGGCGAAGGCGGCGGCGGCAAAGACGGTGTGCAGAAGGCGAGGCATCGGCTGCTCCTTGGTCGAATGTTGGGCGTCTCGATCGGGGGGGACCCGCCCGCTCCGATCGAAACCCGATCAAATATCAAACATGAGCATACCGCGCGATCCCCCGGTTGCAAATGGGATTGCGAGACGTGTGCGCACGTCGGGGATGATCAGCTCGTCGGCTCGCTCGGATGGGCAGCGTTGTCATCCCGCGCGGGCGCGATCGAGAAGGGCGTTTCGAGCCCGACAAGTTCGCACCCGACGCGAACGGCGGCGGAGGCGGACTCGGCGCTGGCATCGGCACCGACGTAGCCCGCGAGCTGGGGCATCACGGCGAAGGGGCGCCCGCCGACGAGCACCCGGGGCTCGGGCTGCGTCCGCGCGGTGCGGGCGGAGGCGACGGCGGCGCGCAGCGATGACAGGTGAACAGCCATCGACGTGGAAATCGCGATCAGGTCGGGGTGGACGGCTTCGACAGCCGGCGCGACGTCCTGCACCGGCACGTTCGCACCGAGATAGTGCACGTCCCACCCGTTGATTTCGAAGAAGTCGGCGACCATGCGCAGGCCCATGTCGTGCAGGTCGCCCGGGGGTGCCAGCGCGAGGAGCATGTGCCCGTTCGGGTCCGGCGTGCCGCCCATCTGCACGACCTGCGACATGAGGCGCGTGACGTGGGAGCTGATGAGGTGCTCCTCGGCGACGGAGAGTTCGTTGAGCTGCCACAGGCGACCGATCTCGCGCATGACCGGCTCGAAGACCCAGGCGTAGATGTCGGGGACGCGCATCTCGCCGTCGTCGATGGCGCGTTTGAGCAGGGCGGCGGCGTCGCGTGCCTTGCCGTCGGCGAGCATCGCGAGGAAGCCCCGGGCGATGTGGATAAAGGGCTGCTCGCTGGCGAGGAATGTCGGGGGCGGCGGCGGGATGGTCTCGATCGCGGCCATGCCCGTCGCGAGCGTCGCGCCGGTGAGCGTGCTGGCGTTTCGCGGCAGGCGATCGGCGATCGCGAGCGTGATGCAGCGGAGGTTCTCGTAGAGGTCTTCGCGCGGGACCTCCCGCGCCGCGAAGGCTATGGCGGACCAGCGGGCGTACTCGGCGAAGAGATCGGGAGCATCGGCTTCGACGCACTCGGCGAGGTAGCGGATGCGGACCTCGGTGTCGCTGAGCCATCCGCCGAAGGTGGAATCGCCGTAGCGGCTGCGGATATCGGGCTGGGCATCGCTCTGCGCATTGACCGCGTCGGCGGCGAGGCCGCGGGCGCCAGAGCGGAGCATCTCGGCGACAAAGGCACGTTCGGCGGCGTCGGTGGTCATCGTTCGGCTCACGCACCCCATTGTGAGGACCTGCTATAGAGTACTCGGTCGGCTCGACCCGGCGGTGTGCCGCGTCGGCCAACTTCCACACCAATGACTCACACAAGGGGCGCACAGATGGCCAGCGCACGCGCACGACACATCCTCGTCAAGACCGAAGCCGAGGCGAACGACCTCAAGCAGCAGATCGAGGGCGGGACCGACTTCGGGGAGCTCGCCAAGCAGCACAGCAGCTGCCCCTCGGGGCAATCGGGCGGCGATCTCGGGGAGTTCACCCAGGGTCAGATGGTTCCCGAGTTCGACGCCGTCGTCTTCTCGGACCTGCCCATCGGGCAGGTGAGCGAACCGGTGCAGACGCAGTTCGGGTACCACCTGCTCGAGGTGCAGGCACGCCAGATGTGATCGGCGTGCTCGCGGTCAGTCGCTGACCTCCACGCCGTTCCAGAACGCGATGTAGCCCTCGAAGTCCTTGGCGGCGTCCTTGGTGCTGGGGTAGTACCACGCGGCGTGGTCGGCGGTCTCGCCATCGACCTCGACGCTGTAGTACGACGCTTCGCCCTTCCACGGGCAGGTTGTCTTGAGTTCGTGGTCGATCAGGTACTCGCGCTTGACGCTGTCGGGCGGGAAGTAGTGGTTGCCCTCGACGACTTGGGTGTTGTCGGACTCGGCGATGACGGTGCCGTTGAAGATGGCTTTGGCCATGGCTGGCTCCTTGGTTCAAAGTTGCTCGAACGTCGGATCAACGGTGCTCGCGTGGCGATTATTCGAGGGTGGCTCGATGACGGATGAACACGCCGCGGAGATGCCGGACGATCCTCGCCTGCTGGCGCGGACCGGTGCGCCGGGCTTCTTCATCGAACACGCGTACGAGGCGTCGTTCGACGTGCCCGTTGCGCGCGAGCGCCTGTGGGCGTGGCTCAACGATCCGGACACCTTCGTGAAAGGGCAGGTGTGGCCCTTCCGCGTGGAGTTCGTGGAGGGCACGGGCATCCACGGCGGGTCGGGGTTCGAGCCGGGCGTGCTCAACGTGCACCACGGGCCCGGTCTGAACGTCGCCGGCGTGATCGTGGAGATCGACCCGGGCGACGACGGCAAGGGTCGCTTCCGCGATCTGGCGTACTACTACGGGTCGTTCGCGCTGAGCCCGCGGCTGATCCGCCCGACGCGCCTGCGCTTCTGGCTGGACGACGCGGCTGAGAATGGCGCAACGCGCCTGCGTGTGCGCGTGGACTCGCTCACGCGGAAGTCCTGGGCTGGGCTGTGGACGCGGGCGCAGGACGTCTTCTGGAAACGCTTCTTCCGCTGGACGATCAGGTCGGCGGTTGAAAGGCGGTCGCGCTAGGCGAGCAAGCGCACGACGTTCTGCGGGTTCTGGTTCGCGATCGCGAGCGCACCGATGTTCGCGCTCGAGAGGATCTGCGCGCGTGTGAGCTGCGCGACCTCGCTGGCGAAGTCGGTGTCGCGGATCTGCGACTCGGCGGCGGTGATGTTCTCGATGGCGACCGCGTTCGCGCGCTGCGCGGGGCCGAGCGTGTTCTTTTGGAACGCGCCGATCTCGCCGCGGAGCGTGGTGATTTCCTTGCGCGCGGCGGCGATGATCTGCTGGGCGACGGCGGGGCTGCCCGACGAGAGGCTGCCGGCGCCGCCGCTGACGACGTCGCTCAGGCGATACGTCGTGCCGTCGATCTCGACCTCGCCGAGGGAGGTGGGCAGGACGGAGCCGATGGAGAGCGAGTCGTTGGCAACGTTGATCTGCGCGGTGCCGTCGAGGAGCGCGTCGCCGTTGAAGTCGGTCGTGCGTGCAACACGGTCGATGGTTTGCAGGATCGAATCGAGCTGCATCTGGTTGGCGTCGCGCTCGGCCTCGCTCATGCCGCCGGTGTTTGCGCTGGCGACGGCGAGGGCCTCGGCCTCGGCGAAAAGGCCGGAGAGTTCGCTCAGCGCGCCGTCGGCGCGCGAGGCGACCATGTCGGCGCGTTCGATGGCGCGGGTTTCGGCTTCGAGTACCTTCAGCGCGGCGCGCAGGTTCTCAGAGGCGATGAGCCCGGCCGGGTCGTCGGCGCCGCGGTTGATGCGCAGCCCCGTCGAGAGCCTCGTCAGCGAGTTGTTGAGCGCCTTCGTGTTCGCGGCGAGGGACCGCTGACCCGTCAGCGAGGGAATGTTGTTGTTGATCGGCAGACTCATCGGACGGTCTCCGGATGAGCCGCTCCGCGGCTAAGAGGTTCGCGTCGCTCCGCGACGTACCTGAACGTTGTCAATGAGATCGGCCGCATCCAAGCCTCGAACCGCGATACAAGCCCGCGGACCTTTGACGAACCTCGGGATTCCCGCTCAGTCGTCGCGAACCGGCGCAGATTCCGCACTTCTCGGCGGTGCCCGTCGTCCGAGAACCGTGCGCTCAGGCACCGGCCTGTGGGGAGACAAGGAAGAAGCGTTCGATCATCGCGTCGAAGCGTTGGCCGTCTTCTTGCTCGAAGGTGTACGAGCCTTCCATCGTGCCCCACGCGGATTCGAGCGGGCAGTATGAGGCGTACTCATAGGTCGCGCCGGGCGCGATACGAGGCTGCTCGCCCACCACGCCTTCTCCACGGACCTCGTCGCGCTCGCCCTCGGCATCGACGATCAGCCAATAACGCGAGCGCAGGCGCACGGTGTCGTCACGCTCATTCGTGACGCGCACGGCGTACCCGAAGACGTACTTGCCGAGTTCGGGTTCGGAGTGCTCGCCCAGGTATCGCGGCGTGACGCTGATGCGCACACTTTCGGTGACCGTCTCGCTGCCGCGAGATCGTTCGCCCATGGTGGATGTGTCGGCGCTGCTCATCGTGCGATGCCTTCCTGCGAACCCAAGCGTACACCCGCGCGAGGCGGGCGGGCCAATACCTCGGCGGATTGAAGGGTTGTTTTACGCGGCGCGGTCGTCGGGGCCGCGGTCGGCGTCGATTTCCACCTGCTGGCGCAGCCTGCTGCGGAATCGGCGATCGACGAAACCCATCGCGCGGTCCTCCATGGACTTCATCGCGCGCCCGACGCGCCCGGTCTTGGCCTGCACGCGGTCGAGCACGCGCCGCGCCCACGCGAACTCGAGCGCGAGGATGAAGAACCCGATCGGGATCAGGATGATCCCGAAGGGCAGCGGCAGCGGGAGGATGACGAGCCCGATCAGGATCGCCGTCCCGCCCATGAGCGCGATGAAGAACTTGCGCGCGTTGCGTTCGATCCACAGCATCGGTGGGAACGGTAGGCGAATTCTCCGAACGAGCCGCGTACGTGAGGAAGCGGGTCTCTTGCGCCCGCTCCCTTGCGGTCGCGGCTCGTCAGACGGCTCACTTCGCGCGGTAATCGAACTTCTGCCCGCCGATGCCGGCCTCGAACATCAGCCCTTCGCGCGGGATCACGAAGACGGCGACGCCCTCCTCGTAGTCCGCCGCGGCGCCGGAGCCGGACTCGGCGGCGACCGCCGAGGCGTTGGCGCTGAACTCCATATCGTCGGCCTTGAACGAGTTGAACGCGCCGCGGTTCTCGAAGAAGACGATCTGGCTGAACGACTGCCCGCCGAGCTGGATGCCGATGGAGCCCTGGCTCATGCGCGCGTAGCCGATGACCTCGCCGGCATCGTTGTAGACAACGCCGTCGCCCGCCGCGGCGCCGATGCCCGCGCCGCCCTTGGCGATCTTCGGGAAGACCGCGTAGCCGAAGGACTCATCGAAGAAGGGCGCGATGGTGCGATCGCGGTTCCTGAAGTCGCGCATGGTGGACGCGGCCATCGTCTCGAGCTGCGCATCCTTACGCTGCTGCTCGGCGAGGTCGCGCGCGGCTTCGGACTCGTACGACTCGCCGGTCTCGCGGTACGACGAGCACCCGACGAGGGCGGCGGACAGAAGGGCGACGGTGAGGGTGCGGTGCATGGTCTGCTCTCCAAGGGAGTGGTGTGGGAACGGGAGGTGCTCTACGTAGCGTTCCATTCCGCAAACCGCGCGTCAAGCAGCTCGGCGATCAAGTCGTAGAGCTCCCATGTGTCTGGCCGGTGGTACGCGGATTCACCCGTGTTGAGCGAGTGTGCCGCCACGGAAACTCCGACAGATACTTCGGTACTTCTTGATCCTGATCCGACTCGTCCTTGTAGTACCAACGCGCAAAGCTACTGCCGACATCGGAAAGCATGTCACTCACGAGTTGGCCGTCGGCGACCTTGATCGCATGCGAGGGCGTAACTGCGCGAGCGCGGGCTTCCTCGATCTCATCCGGATAGTCGAGTCGATACTCGTCGGAGAGCAGGTCGCCGTGGATGCACCAGCAGAGGAACACGCCGATGTGGATGAACGCGTTGTCTTCCGGCAAATCCTCCGGGCAATCGCCCTGATAGTGCCACGACGCGTCGTCGTACTTCACGATGTCAACGATGATCTCCTATGAAACGCGGCCGCCGTCGGTCGAATGCTCAGCTGTCGATCCGGGGTGCTGGCGCGAACGCATGCGGACGATGATGAGAACCGTGATGAGAGCGGAGAGCCCACCGGCGATCCCCCCGAGAAGAGCCGGTGATGGCCCGCGTTTGGACGTCGATTGCACAGCACCCGGATCGGAGTCTATGGCGGAGACGAATACAAAGTCCTGATCACGTTGAAAGCTGTCAGCAGACGCAGCGAACTTGTCACGCCACGAATCGAACGAGGCTTCCGGCGCATAGAAGTTGAGCTGCACCAGTTCGTCTTTGCCCGGAAAGATGAAGAAAATCCCCTGCTGCGCACCAACGGCACTCTCGATCGGCGCTGTCATCACAACTCGACCGAGCTCCGGTTGAACCGTTGAGGAGAGTGTCCCCACCTGGAGGTCAAGATCCGCGAAGGCAGCTTCGGAGTCACGAAGCTCGTCCTCCATTGGCTCTTTCGCATTGAAAGCAAGCGCGAGGTCGCCCCAAGTCTGTCCCTTTGTCGACACCGTGGTCACTTGAACCAACAAGTACGAGCCGCCCACTGGTGCGTCAGCAGGCGAAAACCCCTCGACAAATCGATAGTTCCGATCGGGTTGACGCGACGCAACGAACTCATCTGTTTGACGAATTCGCTCATCCCCCCAACGCACCCAGCCCTCAGGCGGCACAAACGAGTAGCCGAACTCATCATCTCGAAAGACGTCACCGAGACAGACATGGCATGTCGTCAGAACCAATGCACAGCGGATCAACCAGACCACGGGGACTCCAATCAATAGACGCCGCCTGAAACCACTAAATCACCCGATCCTCGCTCGGGAGGTTGTGCGCGGGGGCGGTGTTGAGCTGCACGAGCTTCTGCTGCTGCAGCTGCTTCGCGTCCTCGTCGTCCACGTAGTCGCTGTGGCAGCTCGGTTTCGCTTCGTGGGCATCGAGCACTGGTTGCTGGGCACTGGGATCGGATGCCGCGTCGCTTCCTGATGCCTGATGCCCGGCCACGAGTGCCTGCTTCGTCTTGGCAGCGAGCTTGTGGATCTCTTCGGGCGAGAGGTAGCCGCGCTGCTCGAGGATCTTCTGCTGCTCTTCGCTGAGCGCGTCGGACTTGACGGGTTTGCCGCGGTCGTAGCCGTCGGCCTTGCCGCTGGCGAACTCCTGGATCTCCTTGCTGATACGGACGCTGCACCAATCGTGCCCACACATGGCGCAGAAGTCGGTATCGACGTCAAGGTCTTCGTCGTGATAGGCGCGCGCCGTGTCAGTGTCGTAGGCGAGTTCGAAGTGCTGCTGCCAGTTGAGGGCGGCACGCGCCTTGGTGAGGTCGTCGTCCCAGTCGCGCGTGCCGGGGATGCCCAGCGCGACGTCCGCGGAGTGTGCGGCGATTTTGTAGGCGATGCAGCCTTCCTTCACGTCGCCGCGCTTGGGCAGGCCGAGGTGTTCTTTGGGCGTGACGTAGCAGAGCATCGCGGCGCCGTGGTAGGCGGCGGCGGTCGCGCCGATGCAGCTCGTGATGTGGTCGTAGCCGGGGAAAACATCGGTCACCAGCGGGCCCAGCACGTAGAAGGGCGCGCCGTGGCAGAGGCGGCGCTGCAGCTTCATGTTGTATTCGACCTGATCGAAGGGGACGTGCCCGGGTCCTTCGACCAT
This sequence comes from Planctomycetota bacterium, assembly GCA_039182735.1. Taxonomy (GTDB): domain Bacteria; phylum Planctomycetota; class Phycisphaerae; order Phycisphaerales; family UBA1924; genus JBCDCB01. The sequence continues at coordinate 156,425 of JBCDCB010000003.1, read as the reverse complement.
GACCTGCACGCCGTGACGCCACGCGCGTTCGGTCAGTTCGCCGATGGTTTCGAGTTCGGCGAGCTGCGCGTTGTCGGTGGCGTCTGCGAGCCCGCCGGGGCGGAGCCCGTCGCCGATGGAGAAGGAGACGTCGTAGCGGCGCATGATCTCGCAGATGTCGTCCCACAGGTCGTATGCGAGGTTCTCCTTGTTGTGGTGGATCATCCACTTGGCGAGGAGCGATCCGCCGCGAGAGACGATGCCGATGAGCCGGTCCTTGACGTACTTGAGGTGCGCCTTGCGCACGCCGGCGTGGATGGTCATGTAGTCCACGCCCTGCTTGGCCTGATGCTCAACGGTGCCCAGCAGGATGTCGCGGTCGAGGCTTTCGAGCTTGCGCCCGATGATCATGGAGTAGATGGGCACGGTGCCGATGGGCACGGTGGAGTTGCGGATGATGGCGTCTCGGCAGGCATCGAGGTCGCCGCCGGTGGAGAGGTCCATGACGGTGTCGCCGCCCCACTGCTCGGCCCAGCGGAGTTTCTCGAGCTCTTCCTCGGTGCCGGACGACACGGGCGAGGCGCCCATGTTGGCGTTGACCTTGGTCTTGCTCGCGCGCCCGATGCACATCGGATCCAGCTGATAGCCGAGGTGCACGCGGTTAGCAGGGATGATCATGCGCCCCGCGGCGATCTCGTCGCGGATCTGCTCAGCGCTTAGATGCGCTTCGCGCTCGGCGACGCGGAGCATCTCGGGCGTGACGATGCCGAGGCGCGCGGACTCGAGCTGGGTGATGGGTTCGAAGTCGGCGGGGCAGGTGACGCGCCGAACGACGCCGCGCGCGTCGCGGAAGATCGCTTCACCGCTGCCCTTCGTCCATGCGCGTTCGGTGCCGGCGACGCAGGCGGAGTCCTTCAGCGTCTCGACGGACCAGCCATCGGGGAGGAAGTCCCACGCGGTTTTGTCGCTGGGGCGTGGCATGCCGGGGGTGTCGGGCGATGAGAACATGAGCGGGCCGCCGATGTTGGCGGCGTGCGCGAAGGAGCCGGGCGAGGTACCCTCGCGGAGCGTGCTGGGGTTCTCGGCGTTGTGGAGCGGCGCGTCGTAGCGCTCATCGAGTTCGGGCGATGGCAAGAACGGTGACTCGGCGCCGCTCGCGCGCAGGCGATCGCTGGTGAGCGTGTGCGCCTTGGTCGCGGGGGACGACGCGCTGAGGTGGGCGGGGCGGACCTTGGGATAGGGGTGCTGCTTGGCGTGCGTGCCGTTGCCTGTGTTGTTGCCGTTGGATGTGTGGTCGGACATGGTGGGCCTCTGGTCGAATGTTCGAGCCCGGCCCGGCGTGGCGCGTCGAGGGCGCCCAGATGGTGGGCGGTTGCCTCGCGTCGCGTTCCCTCCGCCGGTGCGAACCGGATCAGGTTCAACGGGTGCGTCTCAGCCCGAGCGACGAATGCCCGAGCGCCCCGCGCGATGGGGCACTCTACCGCGCTCCCGGGGCGACGAAGCGGGATTTGGAGACCGGGGATTGACATCTCAATAGTTTCAGAATATTCCGAAACTATGAGCAACACCCACAGGGAAGCCGGGAAACGCCTGCACGTCGTCACGGGGGCACTCGGGTACACGGGCAAGGCCGTCACCGAGCAGTTGCTCGCTCGCGGCGATCGCGTGCGCACGCTGACGAACTCGCCGAACCGCCCCAACCCCTTCGGCGACCGGCTCGAGGTCCGCCCACTCGCCTTCGACGACCCGGGCGCGCTCGCCGAGTCACTGCGCGGGTGCGACACGCTGTTCAACACATATTGGGTGCGATTCAATCACCGGCTCTTCACGTTCGAGCAGGCGGCGGCGAACACGCGATCGCTCTTTGAGGCAGCCCGCGTCGCCGGCGTGCGGCGCGTCGTACACGTGAGCATCCTCAAGCCCGAGCAGGGCACGGGTCTCGCGTACTACGACGGCAAGCGCGCGCTCGAAGACAACCTCCGCGCGAGCGGGCTCTCCCACGCGATCGTCCGCCCCGGCGTGCTCTTCGGGCGCGGTGACATCCTCGTCAACAACATCGCGTGGGTGCTGCGCCGCTTGCCGATCTTCGGCGTCTTCGGCGACGGGCGCTACACGCTGCAGCCCATGCACGTTGACGACATGGCGTCGCTCATGATCGAATCGGGCGATCGCGAAGAAGATGTCACAGTCGATGCCGTCGGCCCGGAGACGTTCGCGTACGCGGATCTGGTCGAGACCATTGCGAAGATCATCGGTGTGCGCCGGCCGATCGTGAGCGTGCCGCCAACGCTCGGGTACTGGGTGGGGCGCGCGCTCGGGCCGATGGTCGGCGACGTGATCATCACGCGCGAAGAGGTGACGGGGCTGATGCGCGGCCTGCTGTTCTCCGATCACGATCGCGTCGGCACCACGCGCCTGACCGATTGGATGCGTGCGCACGCGGACTCGCTCGGCAAGCGATACGCGAGCGAGGTCGCGCGGCGCGTGCGTCGGGAAGAGTCGTACGAGCAGATCGCCGGCGCGGCTTAGTTGACGAAGTTCGCCCAGGGGTTGGTGATCAGACCATCCGCGACGGTGCTGGAACCACTGTTGTTCACCGCACTGTCGCCTCGCAACGAGTTCTGGACGATCGAGTTGCCGCCACCAGTCGCGACGATGCCCTCGCCACCGTTGTCGAAGACTATGTTGCGGTGCACAAAGCATGTTCCCATGGCGCTGATGCCCGGCAGCGCGGCGGCCATGGAGCTGTTGTTCGAAACGGTGCAGCCAGAGATGTTGCTGCCAGAGGCGACGATTCCGCCGCCGACGTTTTCCTGCGCCAGGCTCCCTAAGAGCGTGCAGTTGCTGAGCCTGAACCCGACTCCGAGATTCTCGGTCGCGTTGCAGTTCGACAGGGTGCAGAGCTCGGCATCGAACCCATCAGCGCCGCAGCCGTTCGTGACACAGTTCTGAAAGACACTTCGTTGTGCCGAGAATCCGTCAAAGAACGAATCGAATGCGGTGCAGTTGATCAACTGGCATCGCTCACCGAGATCAAATCCTTCGAGTCCCGCCGCCACGGACTGGCAGTTGTTGAAGATCGTGGTTCCGAAGAAGCGAAAGTCATCTCCGCCCGACGAATGCGCGATGCAGTTCACAACCGTTGAGTCGTTCTCACCGCTCACACCCGTGACGGCATTCGAGATGAACGAAGAATCTTTCAGTGACAAGCGCGATCGCGCACTGAACCCGGTGGTACCGTTGTCCCGGAAGACGCAGTCCCGGACAGAGAAGTCGAAACCGACCTGCGCACCAATCGCACTGTTATTCTCAACAAGAAGATCTTCGAGGCGTCCATTAATCGAATCGGTGCGAAGCCTGATTCCGTTGTTGAATCCGCGAACGGTTCCGTTCCTCACCGTGATATTGCGGGGCTGCGCGAAGTTCGCAAAGATCCCGTCTCCGCTCGACCCGTTGCCTTCGAGCGTGAACCCATTGAGGTCGATCGTGACATCGTTCGATATGACCGTGATACCGCTCGCGAAACCGTTGGTCACCGAGACGTTCCCGGTGAGGTAGTACGAACCCGGCTCGCTGATCAGAAAGGCCGTACCGATCGTGCCCGGCGTGTTGACGGCGTTGATCGCGACGCGCGGCTCGATCTCACCCAGCGGTTTCGCCGTCGAGGCGACCGGGCCCGCCGGCGGGCTCAGCGGGCCGGCATGGCTCACGATCGCGGCGCTCGTGACGATGGTCGCACACACGCAGAGCGTGACGAAGACGGTCTCGCGGTTCATGGCTTCTCCTCGCGGAACGTGGACTCTTCGAGCATCGCCCGATAATCACGTTACGCAAGGGTGCATCCGCAGAATCGCCAAGACTCAGCCGCCCCACTCTCTCCAGTGCTCGGTGCGGCAGCGCTTCGGCGTGAGCGGCGCGGTGAGGCTGAAGACGACGAAGAGCATGCGCACGCCGAGCGAGGGCTTGCCGGTCTCGATGCACGACTTGAGCGTGCTGGTGATGAGCTTGTACCCGCCGATCATTTCCTTGGCCATCTTGGAGCCCGGGACGAGATCTTCGAGCGTGATGGTGAACTCGGTCCCGCCGTCGTGCTCGCGCAGATCGTAGATGACGCGGACGGGCGGCTCATCACCCTTGGTGAACCGGAAGGTGTGCGCGAACCGGCGCGGAGGATCGACTTCGAGGATCTCCCCGACGACGCCGGTGTGCTTGCCGTCTTTGCTGCGCATGGACATCTTCTCGCCCGGCGCGAGGTTCTGATAGTGCATGCGCATGTTGAAGAAGCACGGGATGACGTCGTCGGTGCGTGTGATTTCTTCCCACACGGCCTCGATGGGACCGCCGATCTGGATGCGGACGACGGAGCGGGTGGCGTCGGTGTCGGTCGTCGGGTTGGAAGCGGTGGCGTCAGGCACGTCGGTTCCCCTTGCGTTGCTCGCTGCGGATGCGCGCCTCGACGCGATCCTTGATGTCTACCAACTTCGTCGCGAAGAACGCCGCGTACTGATCCGCCCAGCGGTCGTGGATCCGCTGGATGGGGACGGCGTTGAAGTACAGCCTCCGCTCGCGCCCGTGCGCCTTCGAGATGACGAGACCCGCGTCTTCCAGCACGCGGAGGTGCTTCATGACCGCGACGCGGCTCATGTCGAACCACGACGCCACCTCCCCCACGTTCGAGCCGGGCGATTCGACGAGCACGTCGATCATCGCACGGCGCGACGGGTGGGCGAGGGCCGCGAACACCGCATCGAGCGCCTCGTCATCCACAAGTAACCATATGGTTACTCATCAACCGGAGCCTGTCAAGGGGATTCAGGCGGACGGCCCGGATTCTCGGAGGTCCATCGCCCAGGACGCCGTGCCCGTCTGCGGCACGTCGGTGCCGAGACGGCGCAGCATGTTGCTCGCCTGCGCGAGCGTGTACAGGTGATGGGTGCAGACGTGGACGAGCACGTCGCGCGCGAGGATCGTGTACCGCCTGCCCAGCACCTTGCTGTCGCGCTCGATGCGGTCGGCGAGGCGTTCTTCGGTGAGCGCTTTGAGGTACGCGGCCCAGCGCGCGTCGATCGCGGGCCAGGCGGCTTCGACCGAGGCGAGATCGGGCAGCGATTCGTCGTCCACGCCCGTGGCGGCGTGCCCCTCGAGCGCGTCGATCCACACGGCCTCGGCACCGTACAGGTGCGCGATCGTGCGCAGCAGCGTGCTCTGCCCCATCTCGAAGGGCGTGTCCATCGCCTCGGCGCTGAGCGTGCGCGCGCTCGCGAGCAGTGCGTCGCGCGACCACAGGCGATGGTCGTGCATCTCTCGGATGAGTCGGACGGCTTCGCTCATGTCGGGCTCCTTGCGGCGTGTACGGTACCCGGGTGCCGAGACGAGCCGAGGAAAAGCCGAACGCCGGCGGGTTTTACGACGATCCCGCGTGGTACGACATCCTGCACACGCCGGGCACCGCCGGTGAGGTGCGCGGGCTCGAGATGATGCACGAGCGTTTCGCGCCGCGGGCGCGCACCCGGCGCTGGCTTGAGCCGGCGTGCGGGACGGGGCGATACCTCCGCGTTGCCGCGGCGAGGGGCGTGCGCACGACGGGCGTGGATCTCTCGGCGCGCATGCTGGGGTATGCGCGGGCGTCGTTCGAGCGCCGCGGGCTGCCGGGCGACTTCATCGAGGCGGGCATGGAGTCGTTCACCGCGCGCACAGAGCATCACCTTGCCTTCTGCCTGATCAACTCGGTGCGGCACCTGATGACGGACCGCGCGATGCTCGCGCACCTTGCGTGCGTCTTCGACGCGCTGCACGCGCGCGGCGTGTACGTGCTGGGCGTCTCGCTCAGCGATCCCGGCTACGAGATGCCCAGCGAGGACGTGTGGAAAGCCCGGCGCGGCTTGTGCGAGGTACACCAACTGGTGAACTACCTGCCCGCGGAGGGCGTACGGGGAGAGCGAGGGCGGCGCGAGCTGGTCATCAGCCACCTGCGGGTCACGACGCCGACGCGGGTGCGGACGGTGGACCACACGTACGCGCTGCGGACCTACACGCCCCGGCAGTGGGCGTCGCTGCTGAAGCGGGCGGGGCTGACGATCCGCGCGATCGTGGACGAGCGCGGCGACGACCTGCCGATCCCCGCGGGCGCGACGGACGGCTTCGACCTTGAGTCGCTCGCCGGGCGGTACGCGCTGTACGTGCTGGCGCGGCGCGGATAACGCGGGCGGACCCGCGCGAGTCGGCGTCTTCGGGCAAGGGCGCGTGCCCGGGTGTCCGATAGACTCGAACGGGCGGACGCCCCAAGCGGAGGGTTTCGATGCGACGCGGTTCGATCACCAACGGGATGCGCACGCTGACGGGGCTCGGGCTCGTGGCGGTCGCCGGCTTGCTGCCGACGCTCAGCGGGTGCGGCGCCGGGCGTTCGCTCGAGTACGCGATCGACGTGCGCGAGCAGGCGCCGGCGCTGGCGCTGCACGTGGACAACTTCCGCGGCGACATCGAGGTGCGGGTGTACCCCGACCTTGAGCGCGCGCGCATCCGCTCCAACGTGCGCGTCACGGGGGACGTTGCGACGGACGATCAGCCCGAGGCGCTCGACGCGATCGACGTGGTCGCCCGCATCGAAGACGGGCCCGGCGGGCGCCAGACGCTGCGCATCGCCTCGACGTCCGACCGCCTCGCCACGCCCGACAACCTTGCGCGGATCCTCGTGCAGATGCCGCGCTGCGACGGGCTGTACATCAAGAACTTCGACGGCAACGTGGAACTCGTGGGCGTGGGCGGCTCGATGTACGTCGAGAACCACGCCGGCTCGATCGAGCTGCGCACCAACGAGGTGCTCGACGAGCCCGTCACGCTGCTGAACACCGACGGGAACATCTTCGTGCAGATGCCGAAGGAATCATCGGCCTTCGTCGATGCGGAGTCGCTCAACGGCAAGGTCTTCTACCGCGGGCACCTCGGGAGCACGACGCGGAATCACATGACCTCGACGCACACGGGGCAGCACTTCACGGGGAGCCTGAACGGCGGGGAGCATCGGCTGACGGCGCGGACCAACGCCGGTCACATCCGCATGTACGTGATGGAGGAGCCCACGGAGTACGCGCGCCTGATGACGGCGTGGCCCAACAGCCCCTTCGACTACACGTTCCTGCAGGGCTCGCGTCGGCATACGCGCAACCTGCCCGACGATCACCCCGAGGTCATCGGCCCGCCCGATTACGAGGGGTACGAGTAAGCCTCACACGAGGCGGCGCAGCTCGATCAAGTACAGGTCTTCGTTGTAAAAACGGACGGCGTCCACTGGCGATCCGTCTTCGGCACCCGGTCCCTCGAGCCAGCGCAGCCCGGAGGCGGGCAGGCGATCGAGCAACGCGTCGAAGTCGGGCACGTGCAGCGTGATGCGGCGGAGCGATCCGGGCGTGGTCCCCACGACGGGGCGCGGTCGGCACAGGAAGAGCCGCAGGCGCCATGCGGGGTGATCGGGCGAGGTCAGCAGGCGCTGCTCGTTGGACGTGCCGGCGCGCTGGGTCTCGATGGATTCGAAGCCGAACGCCGACCAGAACGCGCAGGACGCATCGATGTCCTGGACGTCGAGCACGGTTTCCAGAATGTTGTGCGCTGCGTGCATGGGCGAGCGGCAAATATAGCCGTCCGCCCCCGATCAGGCCGCCGCGGCGGTGTTGGTGCGTCGGAGCTGGTCGCGCTGCACCTCCGCGACATATCGGCAGAGCTGATCGACGACGAACTTCTCGTGCTCGTCTCGGCCCTCGAACTCGAAGGAGACGCCCAGGTAGAGGCGTTGCTGCGAATCGATGTGCGTGTGCCGCTGACGCGCCGAGATGCAGATCGGCGCCGGAACAAAGGGGCGCAGGTCGATCGACATCCAGATGTTCCGCTTGCTTTCGGCGGCCTGCTTCTCCTCTGGCAAGACGAGCAGCCCGGCCCCGCCGCCGCCCAGGTTCATGAGCGTGGCGTTGAACTTGGGCCCGACCTCGGGAAGCAGCAGCTCGGCGTCCGGGTTGCCGCCGCGGAGGATGGCCTCGAAGTGCGAGCGCGACGCGGCCTCGGCGAGCGCCGCCGACGCGGTGTCCATCAGCGGATAGCACGTGACGCGCGGGAGGTCGAGCCCGATGGTCTCGACGCGATAGAAGTTGCGGCGCTGGCAGCGTTCGACGGTGACGGGCGGATCGAGCGTGATGCCCGTGACGCGTCTGCCCTGCCCGATGGACGAATCGACCTTGCCGCGGTGGGTGGTGCGGAACATCCAGCGGTTCTGCCCGATGGCGATGATCGCGACGAGCCCGACGCCGTCCTGGAGTTCGATGGGCTTGCCGAGCGCCATGGGGCGTTCGACGACGATGCGGTCCTCGTGGAGTTCGAGGATGCGGACCCGCCAGATGAGGTTGGAGGTCTCGCTGCCCTCGAGCGTGTTGCCCTTGTCATCGACGAAGCGCGGCAGGGTGATCTCGAGCGCGCCGCCTCGATCGTGCAACTGCTCGAGACTCCGACGCCAGTTCTCGGTGCGGGATCGCTTGGCGGGCACGACGGTTCTCCAGAGACGCAGCGTTTCTCGGCGTGCGTGACGCCGACGCTTTGGCATCGGCCCCGGAGGGCGTCGTCATGAGTTCTCGGGTGGGTGGGGCGCACCGATTGCCGGGCGCAGGAGGATCAGGTGATCGCCTGCGCGGATCTCGGGGTCCGAGAACCCCGCGGCGTGCGCCAAGAGACGCAGCGCACCCAGGTCCCACAAGCGCACCGGTCGATCGCTCGCGCCGAGGCCCCACGATTCGGGATCGACGGCGTCGCCCGTGCGCCACGCGATGATCGCGTCGCCCTCGCCCCAGACGAGCTGCGCGGAGCCGTCCTCGCTCAGGCCCTCCTGCCAGTTGCCCTCGGCGACGTCTCGCCACGTTTCGTACACAAAGCAGTCGATGGCGAAGAACCCGCCGGGCGCGAGGCGCGTGCGCACGCGCCGTGCGAGCGTGAGCGCATCGAGCGCATCAGTCACTTCGAGCCACGTGTTGCCGAGGCAGAGCGCCGCGTCGAACGGATCGGGGAGCGCCGACCACGCGTGCTGATCGAGGAAGTCGGCGTGGATCGCGCGGATCGGAGCGGCGCTGAGCGCGTCGATCGCTCGCGCGTCGCGCTCGAAGGCGATGACGTCGTGCCCGTCACGCGCAAGGGGGGAGGCCATGCGTCCGTTGCCCGCGCCGAGATCGAGCACGCGGGCGCGATCGGGCAGGAGCGTGCGGACCGCCGCGAGCTGCGCATCGTGCTGCTCGGGTTCGAGGGGGGACCAGTCGTCGTTCACGATGCTTCTTTCGACGCGGCGCGGAGCGCGTCGAGCGCGCGATCGAGCCCCGCGAGGTCTTCGGGCGACGGCGTGCGCCCGGCGAAGCGGAGCGCGTCGTACGCCCGCGCAAACGAAACCGCGTGCGCACCGAGCGCCGGCGATCGCAGCGCGATGGCGTCGGCGTGCGCACGCTTGGGACGCCAGGCCGGGCGGGCGTGCCCGGCGCGCGCGAGCAGACGATCGAACCGGCGCACTCGCCGGCGCAGCGCGCCGGAGGGCCCCGCGGTTCGCGGCACCGAGCGGATGCGTCTCCGCGGCACCACGCGCAGCAGCCACACGATGATGAGCACGCCGGCGACCGCGCCGGCGGCGGCACCCACCGCGCGACCGAGCGTCGTGAGGATGCGCGGCAGGACGGGCTCGCCCTGTTGCCTCGCGCGGGCGGCGTCCTGCATCGCGTCGCGCACGTTGTCGTCGATCTGCTGGATGGAGCGCCCGGTCTCGCCCAGCGCTTCGAGCTGACGCCGCGAGTCGTACCCGATCACCCAGTTCGCCCACCAGTTCTCGACGCGGTCGCGCGTGCGTCGCATCGTCGCGACGAGGGGGTGCGGCGGACGGTGCACACGCTCGATGTCCTCGGGCGGCGACGTGTCGACCGTCATCCACAGGCCCGGGGTCACCTCGACCTCGGCCCACGCGTGCGCGTTGCTCTGGCGCACGAAGTAGGTCTGCGACTCGGGCTCGTACTCGCTCACGAGGAAGCCCGTCACCACGCGCGCCGGCAGCCCGACGCTCTGGCACAGCGCGACGAACGAGCCGGCGAAGTACTCGCAGTGCCCCTCGCGGAACTCTTCGAGGAACGCCTCGATCGGGTCCATGCCCGAGGGCGGGCTGCGCAGCTCGGTGGTGTAGGCGTAGCCGCGCAGGTGCGCTTCGAAGGCGTCGATGACGCGGTCGCGGATGCCGGGGGAATCGGGGTCGTCGAGCGAGACACGCTGCTCGTCGAGCACGCGCAGCGCGATGTCCCGGACGGGGTGCGCATCGAAGGGTGCGATGGGTTCGAGGAGCCCGGCCCGGTCGCTCGCGCTCTCCGTGCGCGCGAAGGGACGCGCGAAGTCGATGTTGTACGAGAGCGGGCCGCTGATCGGCTGGTCCATGCGCGCGCTGAGCGTGTCGGTGCGGTACTTCCACTGCGCCCGCGTGCCGAGGTCGTAGAGGCGCGTTGGCTGCCAGATGGTGAAGAGGCGTTCGACGGGCCCGTCGAGGAGGGTGACGCGTGCGCTGCGGGCGCGGGCCGGCGCGGGCACGGTGAAGCGCTGGCTGCTGGCCTTGATGCGGGTGCGCGCGTCGGCGAGGACAGGATCGGCGATCCACGCGCCGGTGCTGGCGTCGTAGCGCTCGAGCGCAGCGCCGCGCACGCGGATCGCCAGCGCCCCGTCGAAGGGCCTCGGCTCGCCCAGCATTTTGACGGTCATCACGAGACGCGGGTCGCTGCTGAGCAGCCCGCTCTGCCCGAGCGCCACGGTGTCGGAGTAGCCGACCTGCGGCTCGGAGGACGATCCGCCGCCGATCATGTTCACACGCGGTGTGAACCCGCGCGGCATGAGGATGAAGACCGCGACGCCCACGCCGAGGCTCATGAGCGTGAGCGCGAGCGTGGTGGATCGCAGCCCGCGCGGGAGGCGCAGGGCGGGATCGGTGCGCCCGCCCTCGGTGCGCGACGCGTCGAGGATCTGCTGCACCTGGCGGGTGAACAGCAGCAGCGGCAGCATGACGAGCAAACCCATCGCGGTGCGCAGGTCCACGCTGACGAGCGTGGACGAGAGCCCCAGCATCGTCGAGAGCAGCACGGTGGTCGCGCGGTCGCGCAGCGTCGCCGGCTCGAAGAGCTTGAGCACCTGCAGCGCCAGCAGGTACCACGCGATCACCGAGACGAGTTCCTGGCGATCGGTGCGGAACGTCGCGACGGCTTCCAGCCCCGTCCACGCGCTCGCGGCGATCAGCAGCGCGTTCACCACATACCGGGGCAGCGGGTGCGGGCGCGGACCGGTGTTCAGCACGCCCCCCACCACGACGAAGGCCAGCGCCACGAAGAACATGTGCGGGCGCTCGTCGGAGACCGAGAAAAGCAGCGCCGACCACGCGACGAGCGAGAGCACCAGGTACTCGTGCAGACGCGCCAGGCTCACGCGAGCCCCCCCGGCAACTGGCCCGCGACGAGGCGCTCCAGATCATGCGACGACACGTGGCGCGCCCGCGCAGACCCCGAAGACGGATCGATCGCGCCGGCGTGCACCACGACCTCGTCGGCGTGCGTGTCGTGATCGGGCGGCATCGTCCGCACGGGCCCGTCCGTGCGCTCGGCGATGGCGAGGGCGTCGAGCATCGCCCGGTGCCGACCCGCGGAGCTCGCGACGGGCGGCAACCGCCGCCCGCTGTCGGGCAGTTCGAGCCCGACCACGCGCCCACGCGCGCCGGCGGCGCGCACGAACGCCGCGGCGAGCGTCGCGGCGCGATCCGCCTCTCGCTCGTCCGGCGCGTTCGCCAGACGCAGCACCACGCGGAGCCGCCCGGCTTCGGCGCGCGCGAGCTCGCGCACGACCATCCGCCCCGTGCGCGCGCTGGGCTTCCACGCGATGGAGCGCGGGCTGTCGCCGTCCACGTAGTCGCGCAGACCGAAGAACTCGCCCTCCGGCCCGTTCACCGCGCCCTCATGCTCGCTGTCTCGACCGCGTTCGCTCACGGCGAGGGCGGCGTCGCGCTGCAGCGTGATCGCGTGCGGGTGCACGCTCATCGACGCATGCGCGGGGACCTCGATCGACTTGCGCGCGAGCCCGAAGGGGAAGGTGCTGCTGATGCGCACGCCGGTGAACCGCGCTTCGCCTCGGCGTTCGAGCGTGAGCGTGGTGCTGACCGAGACCTCGGAACGGCGGGGCACGTGCGCGATCGCGGCGCGGATGCGCGCGCGCTCGCCACGGGCGGTGCGCACGGTCTCATCGATCTTGATGGCGTAGGCATCGACGAGGGTGGAGCGGTTACGGACGGTGTAGCGAACGCGGACGGGCTGCCCGGCGACGCCGAAGTCGGGGGCGGCGCGTGCGACGGTGCAGCGCATCATCATGAGCCCGCTGAGCGCGCCGGACGCGATGATGCCCCCGAGCGCGATGCCGAGGACACCGAAGACGAGGTTGTTCTCGGAAAGGACGGCGCCGACACCGACGACAACGGTGATGAGGAGCGTGAGGACGCCCGACGTGGTTGGCTCGTAGCGTCGCTTGAACATGCGGGCGCGGAGCGCGGGTTAGCGGAAGCGCTCGTACTCCTCCATGAGGTTCTCGCGTTGCGCGGGCTGCCAGCTGCCGGTGGACTGCGCGCCCGGCTCGAGAACGATGAGCAGCGCCGAGCCTTCGGGCGGGAGATCGAAGAAGCCCTCTGCGGGGCGGAAGCCCTCGTGCCCGGCGAAGACGCCGACGTCGTAGTCCAGCCAGCCCGCGCCGAACTCGGCGATCGGGAGCTTGACGTCGCCGGCGGCGTCGCTCACGCCCGTCGCGACGGTCTTTCGGCTCAGGCGCATCGGATCGGTTTCGACGCGCACGTGCGCCCCGGCGATGCCTTGCTGCGCGAGGCGCGGGTCGTCCTTCGCGACGAGCGTGACGTACGACGCGTCGCCCTGCACCACGCGGCCGGTGAGCGCGTAGCCCTCGCATCCGGCGAGCGGCGCGGCGAGCAGGCACGCGGCGGACGCCGCGACAATCGTTCGGACCATTCCGGGTTCTCCCGTGCGTGTGGGCTCAGTCGCCCGGTTGCGATTCGTCCGCGGCGGGCTGCGGTTCCGCGGGGGTCGAGATCGGGGTCTCGATGTCCGGGGGGAGCAGGTCGCCGACCGCGGGGAGGTCTTTCACCGAAGAGAGCCCGAACGACTCGAGGAACCGACGCGTGGTGCCGTAGAGCATGGGGCGACCGATTTCTTCGGCGCGTCCGACGACCGCGACGAGTTTGCGCTCGAGAAGCGAGCGGAGGACCTCGCCGCTGGAGACACCTCGGATGCCCTCGACCTGGGCGCGGGTGACGGGCTGTCGGTACGCGACGATGGCGAGGGTCTCGATGGCGGCCTTGGTGAGGCGACCGGACTCGCGCACGCCGTGCAGCGCGATCAGCGCCGGCGCGTACTGCGGCAGGGTCATGACGCGGAACCCGCCGGCGACGCGTTCGATGCGGACGGCGTGACCGCCCTGCTCGTAGCGACCGTTGAGGCGGTCGATGGTGTCGTCGATGGACTTCCTGGCGTCTGCATCGAGCCCGAGGGCCTGGGCGATCTTGCCCGCCGAGAGCGCGCGATCGCTCGTAAGGAGCATGGCCTCGATCGCGCCCTCGTGGAGTTCATCGGGGAGCACGGCGGACGCGACGTCCGTGTCAGGAATCGCCTGCTGCGTGGTGGTCATGGCTGAATCGTAGCATGACACGGGCGGGCTTCGGTCGGCGCGGGTGTCTAGAGTCCCCGCCGCGCCGCGGGGTCTCGTCGGTAGACGGGCGAACGTTTCCCAAGGAAAGCAGAGGATCCGGATGTCATCGGAGCACACCGAGCGCGATCGTTCGTCCCTGCCGGGGAGCGAAGGCGCAACCGGTTCGCCGGTGGCGGAGCTGCTGCTCGTCGCGGCGCCGGCGGTGGTCACGATGACCAGCTACACGCTGATGCAGTTCGTGGACAAGTGGATCCTGTCCAACTTGGGCGCGGACGAGGTCGCGGGCGCGGGCAACGGCGGGATCATCGCCTTTGTGCCCGGCGCGCTCATCATGGGCCTGGTGACGGTGGTGAACACCTACGTAAGCCAGAACCTGGGCGCGGGTCGCGCCGAGCGCGGCGCCGCGTACGCATGGAACGGGCTGTGGATGGTCCTCGCGCTGTGGGCGGCGCTGTTGCTGCCGCTGGCGGCGTTCCTGCCCGAGGTCTTCTCAGCGATGCGTTCGCTGATGGGCGTCAGCGAGCCGCCGGCGAGGCTGCTGGAACTCGAGACCACCTACGGGCGGATCATGACCGCCGGCCTGATCACGATGCTGCTCGCACGGGCGCTGCACCACTACTTCTATGGCGTACACCGCGCGTGGGTGGTGATGGTCAGCGCGCTGACGGCGAACGTCTGCAACGTGGGGCTGACGTGGGTGCTCGCGCTCGGGTACGAGCCGCTGGGCATCCCGTCGCTGGGCGTTGCGGGGGCGGCGTGGGGCACGGTGATCGGCGGGGCGATCGAGTTCATCATCCCGATGGCGATCTTCCTGTCGCCGAAGTATGCGCGCGAGCTGCACACGCGGGTCGCGTGGCGACCGTCGCTCGAGCACGTGAAGGACATCCTGCGGATCGGCTGGCCCGCCGGCGCGATGTTCGGGAACGAGATCGTGTGCTGGTGGGTGATGTCCACGGGGCTGGTGGGTCACTTCGACCCGCCGAACGGCGTGGCAACCGCGACCGCCGCCGGGTGGATCACCCTGCAATACATGCACCTGTCGTTCATGCCGGCGGTGGGGCTGTCGATCGCGGTGACGGCGGTGGTGGGCAAGTACATCGGCGCGGGGCGTCCGGACATCGCGGCACGACGGACGTGGTTGGGGCTCTCGATCGCGACGGTCTACATGGGCTTCGCGGCGATGGCGTTCCTGCTCTTCCGCGTTCCGATGATGAAGCTGTTCACGGGCGGGTACGACCCGGCCGTCGCGGAAGAGGTCGTGCGGATCGGCGCGTCGATCCTGATCGTGGCGGCGGCGTTCCAGCTCTTCGATGCGGTCGCCATCACGCTCAGCGGGGCGTTGCGCGGCGCGGGCGACACGATCTGGCCGGGCATCGTCACGGTCATCCTGAGCTGGACGTTCATCGTCGGCGGCGGGCGGTTGCTGATCGAGGTCGCGCCCGAGCTGGGGCCCTCGGGCCCGTGGATCGGGGCGGCGACGTTCATCACGCTGCTCGCGCTGGCGATGCTCGCCCGCTTCGTCGGCGGGAAGTGGCGGAGCATGTCGGTGGTGAAGGACGGGCCGGAGGTCGCGGCGACGGCCCCGGACACCGCGCAGGGCGTGATCCCGGAGCTCCCGGGGACGGATGTGCCCGACCTGGACCCGGACGGGGGCTCTCCCACGCAGGGGTCGCCGAGCGCCTAACCTTCCCTCCTGTCCAAGACACCCAGCAATCGGAGCAGCGGCGGATGAACGATCCACTCGACGTGATGATCGGCGGCGACGATATCACCGGCGACACCGAGCTCGCCGAGCAGCACCTGACGACGGCCAACACCTGCATCAGCGCGGGCGATCGGGTCGCGGCGGCGGAAGAGCTGCGCAAGGCGGTCACCGCGGACCCCGGTCACGCCGAGGCCCTTTTCCGTCTCGCGTACGAGCTCGACCTGCTGGGCGAAGAAGAGGAAGCGATCGCGCTGTACGAGCGGTGCGTGGAACGCAAGCCGGCGCACATCAACGCGCTGATGAACCTGGCCATCCTGTATGAGGACTCGGGCAACTACGTGGCGTCGGAGAAGTCGCTGCGCCAGGTGCTCGAGACCGCGCCGAACCACCCTCGCGCCAAGCTGTTCATGAAAGACGTGCAGGCTTCGAAGGACATGATGGTGGACGAGGAGCACGACCGCGACCTCGCCAAGCGCAACGCGCTGATGGACACCCCGGTCACGGACTTCGAACTCAGCGTCCGCGCCCGCAACTGCCTCAAGAAGATGAACATCCGCACGCTGGGCGACCTGCTGCGGGTGACCGAGGCGGAACTGATGGGCTACAAGAACTTCGGCGAGGCGTCGCTCAACGAGATCAAGGAAATGCTCGCGACCAAGGGGCTGCGCCTCGGGCAGGGCCTCGACGAGCACCACCGCAAGCGCCGCCAGCAGCTGACCGAGTCGCTGCGCGGGGCCGGCACGAACGACGCGGTGCTGAACAAGTCGGTGGCGGACCTCGGGCTCTCGGTGCGGGCGCGCAAGGCGCTGCAGCTGCTGGGTATCCACACGCTGGGCGACCTCGCGGCGCGGACGGAAGCCGAACTCATGGGCGTAAAAAACTTCGGCGCGACGTCGCTCGACGAAGTGAAGATCAAGCTGGTCGAGAACAACCTGACGCTGCGTGAGCTCGAATTCTGAGCCGCGAAGGGCCCTGTGGACGCCGGGTCCTCCGAGCGTCGATGATGCGTGCGTGAGCGATCGCACGCCGAACACCGTCAGGCCGCTCCCCTACCGCGTCGGACGGAGCGCGGCGATCTCCGCGCGTCGGCATCGGGCGGCGGGCGTGCTGCTCGCGTTCGCCCTGATCGGCGGCGCGGGGCTGCTCGCGACGTCGTGCCAGTCTTCCAGGAGCACCGGGACTCCGGCGCCGAGCGCCCCGGCGTTGGTGGATGAATCGGCGTGGCGTGTGCCGCCGCGGCTCGAGGGCGAGCCGGATATCCGCGTGCGACTCGAGCGCGACGCGACGAGCGTCTCGATCACGGCGCCGGTCGCGGTGCTGCTCGACGGGTCGGCGTACTCGACACCTCTCACCATCGAACGCGGGTCGGTCGGCTGGCGCGTGCGCTCGAGCGATGGCCGCGTGCGCCTGGTCGGCGGGGACGCGCGCACGCGCACGCTGACGATCGCCGACATCGATGGCTCGTCGTCGTATGAAGATCCGATCGTGCTCGACGGCACGCCGCTGGCGGGCAGGGTGGTGCTACACGCGAGGCCGCGCGTGAGCGAGGGCGTCTTCGACGTGGTCGAGCACGTCCCGATGGAGACTTACGTCGCCGGCGTGATCAGCAAGGAACTCTTCGGCGGGTGGTCGCTGACGGCGTTCCGCGCACAGGCGATCGCGGCGCGCTCGTACGCGCTGCACGAGCAGGCACGCCGGCAGCGGCTGGGCATCCACTTCGACGTGGCCTCGACGACCGCGGACCAGGTGTACGCCGGGCTCTCGAACAACCCCACCGCGCTGCGCGCGGTGCACGACACCGCCGGGCTCGCACTCACGTGGGATGGCGGTGTGCTGCGGACGTACTACTCCTCGACGTGCGGCGGGCGGAGCGCGTCGGCGTGCGAGACGTGGCGATGCGACGGCGAGTTCGCCTACAACCGGGCCGGCCCGATCCAGACGAGCCCGCGCGTTGACTGCTGCGCCGCGAGCCCGCTCTTCCGCTGGGAGGTGACGCGCCCACGCGATGCGCTGAGCCGGCGGATCCGCGCGTGGGGGCGCGCACGCGAGCACGATGTTCGGAACATCAAGCGAGTCGCGTCGGTCGAGGTGATCGAGCGGAACGCGCACGACCGCCCGTCGCGGTACCGCGTGACCGACGACGCCGGGCGTTCGTTCGAACTCTCGCCCGAGTCGCTCCGCGTGGCATGCAACACCGGCGTGCGCGGCTTGAAGAACATCACCCGTGACACGCGTGTGAACTCGGGCGATCTCGACATCGAGGTGCGCGGGCGCGACGTGATGCTCCGCGGGCGCGGGTTCGGGCACGGTGTGGGGATGTGCCAGTACGGCGCGCAGGGAATGAGCGAGATGGGCATCGACGCGTACGACATCCTCGCGCACTACTACCCCGGCGCCGAGATCGAGCGGGTGTACTGACGGCGCTCAGCGATCGCGCTCGGCGAGTCGTGGAACGATCGCGACGATCGATCGGACGGGCGGGCCCCCGCGTTCGGACGCGCTGGCCGCGAGGAGCAGTTCGCCCACCCTCGGCGCGCCGGGCGCGCTGGGGCCGAGCGCACGGGAGCGGTCGGCGTCGCCCGGGAGCGCCCCGAGGATGACCAGCATCTCGCCCGGTGCCAGCTCCACCGACCACAGCAGGTCGCGCAGCAGCGGTCCCTGCAACTGCGTCGGCGTGAGCCCGGGCGCGTCGAACTCCGCGAGATCGAGCGAGCGCGGCTGGATCTGCGGAACAAAGTCGGCGCGGATGCGCCGACCTTCCGGCGCGAGCGTGGTCCACGCGCGACCGAGCAGGCGCAGGATGCCGCTGGATTCCCCGGCGATGCGGACGCCGCCCGGGATCCGGCGCCCGCGCGCGATCTCGTCCCACTGCGCCGTTGCGCCGAGCCAGCGCCGCTTGGGCGCGCTGCGCTCGACGCCGGCGACGCGGAGCGCGTTGAGTCGATCGGCGCGGAGCGTGAGCGCGCGCAGGCCCGCGTCGTCCCAGCGCTCGCGCACCTCGACGGGCATCGGCGCCGGCTGTGCGCCGACCTGCTCAAAGATGTTCGCCAGCGCGTCGCCGCGGTCCTCGATCACCCACCAGTGCGTCTCGACGCCGCCGAGCTGACGGTTGACGACGGGCTCGGGGGCCTCGGGGGGCGGGGCTTCAACGGTTGGCGGCGCGAGGAGCGGGTCCGCTTCCGTGCCGGCTCTATCGCCCGCGCAGGCGCCGAGCAGTGCGCACGCGAGGAGCGCCGCGAGGGTTTTATGCGAAGGCGTCGGCATCGCTCTCGGGCGAGTCGATCGGGTCGAACTCGTTGATGCGATCGATCAGCCGGCGCACGAGCCCGAAGTTGTGCTTGGTGTGCGTGAACGCGATGCGCGGCAGGTCGAGGTGCTCGTCCTCGATGTCGTAGGGCCCGCGTTGCTCGATGCGCCCGGTCTTGACGAGCTTGCTGAACTCGCTGTTGAGGCGATCGACGTCGTGCTTGCGCAGCGGCTTGTTGAGGCGGATGACCAGGTCGTTCTGCACGTACCGCGACGAGTGGTAGTTGCGGTAGAACTGGCAGACGTGGTCCACGGCCTCGTCGATGTTCTGCGTGATGTGGAAGAGGTCGAGGTCTTCCGGGCTGATCAGCCCGTTGTCGAGCAGCGAGTAGCGGACGTAGTTGTCCCAGTGCTTCCAGTAGGTGCCGCCCTCGTGCTCGACGAGCACGATCGGGACCATCTGTCCTTTGCCCGTCTGGATGAGGGTCAGCGCTTCGAAGATCTCGTCCTGCGTTCCGAACCCGCCCGGGAAGACGGCGACGGCTTCGCTGTGGCTCAGGAACATGAGCTTGCGGGTGAAGAAGTACTTGAAGGTGATGAGCTTGGTGTCGCCGGCGATCACGGTGTTGGCCGAGGTCTCGAAGGGCAGGCGGATGGCGAGCCCGAAGGACTGCTCGGCGCCCGGCCCCTCGTGCCCCGCCTTCATGATGCCGTCGCCCGCGCCGGTGATCGAGAGCCACCCGCGCTGGGCGATCTTACGCGAGAACTCGACGGCGGCCTGGTAATCCGGGTGCTCTTCGGGCGTGCGTGCGGAGCCGAAGATCGAGATCTTGTGCGGCTCCTGATGCTGCGCGAAAACGCTGTAGGCGTAGCGCATTTCCTTGAAGGCGGCGGTGAGAAGCTTGAGTTCGCCGACGTCGCGTTCGTCGGTGATGAGCTTGAGCGAGGTGGTGACCTGCTCGCGGACGAGGCGCCCCTCGGTGGTGTCAAGGTTCGCGCCGCACTCGGTGAGCAGTTCGTCGAGCTTGGCTTTGAATGCCGGGTCATCGACGACGCGGGTGCCCGGCGCGGGGCTGGGGGGCCGACCGACCGGCTGCCCGGTGTCGCCCGGGCCGAGCCCGCGCCCGCCGGTCTGGAGGTCGCCTTCCTGGAGGTTTGTCATTGGCTGCTTTCGTTGTCTTGGACGTCGGCGAGCGCGCCTTCCGAATCGTCATCGGTCTCGGCGTCATCGCGTTCGGCGAAGAAGGGGCCGAACAGACGTCGTGTGTTCTTGAGCTGTTGGTAACGGAAACGTGGATCGCGGAGCGTGCCGGTGACATGCGTCGTGATGAACTCGTCGCGGACGCCCTCGATCAGTGGCGTGAGGATAGGCACGCGCCGATCGCTCCGCGAGTTCACACGCAGGTCGAGTTCGAGATCCGGCAGCCCGATCGTGCCCTCGCCCACGATCGAGAGACCCGTCGCCGACGCGGTCAGGTCCGAGACGTGGAGCGTGCGCCCGATCGCGTGCAGTTCGGCGGCGGCGCGGTGGATGGCGCTGCCGCCCGGCAGTTGCAAGTTCGAGAGCTGGATCGCGGGCAGGACCTTGTCGAGGTAGAGGATATTGGTGCCCTTGACTTCGAAGACGCCGCGCCCGACGAGCGCGTCGGGGGATCCGACGACGCCCTGCAGGTCGAGCGAGCCGGCGAGCACACCGTCGCGCTGCACGGGCTCCGTGTCGCCAGCGGTCTTGAGGTCGGCGAGGGCGCGCTGGAAGTCGATGCCCGCGAGTTCGAGGCGCGCCTCGTAGCGGGCGGGTGCGCTGTCCCACATGAGCACGCGACCGGCGACGCTCCCGCCGTGCGTCTGCGCCTCGATCGTCGGGACGCGGAGCGCACCCGTGTCGGGATCGGTGTGCAGTTCGAGGAAACCATCGGTAAGCGTGACGCCGGCGGCACGGAGCGATCCGGCGCGGACGTCGAGGGTGAGGTCACCGCGGTCGCCGAGGCGGGATTGGTAATCGATCCGCGCGACACCGTCGATCATGTCGAGCGGGATCCCGGTGTCGAGCGCGATGCCGAAGCCCTGCACGTCGCCGGTGAAGGCGACGTCCCAAGGCCGGTCGGGCTGCGTGCGCGCGAGCGAGAGACGCGCATCCTGCGAAGAGATCGCGCCGTCGTAGCGGAAGCCGACGCGTTCGAGGCGATCGAGCATCGTGACGGGGAGGAACGCGCGCGGCGCCTGCGCGTTGTCGCTGGCTTCGAAGGAGAGGTCGAGATCGAGTCGCGTTCCGCCCGACGCCGCCCAGCGCCCGTTGACGCGGGCGTTCCAGCCCTCGCCCTCGGCGACGAGGTCGTCGAAGGTCCCGCTCGCGCCGTCCACGCCGATCGCGCCGCGCACCGTGTGCATCTCGGCGCGCACACCGTTGCGCGTGAGCGAGAGCTCGTGCGGGCGCAGCTCGCCGACAAAGCGCAGCTCGTTCGGCTCTTCGTGCGCCGGTGCGCGCTCGCGTGTGAGTGTGCCCGAGGCGTCGAAGGCCCCGGCGAGTTCGTACGCCACGATCGGGTCGCGCAGCCTCGCCGGCACGACGCGGCGCACGACGGGCGACTCGAAACGCGCGCCCGAGAGCGTCGCGTGAAGCTCGGAGGCGTCGCGCTCGTCGATCGCCCAGCGACCGTCGAGCTGCACAGCGCCAAGCGGCTGGTCGCCGAAGCGCACGCGCGCGCCGAAGCGATCGAACGTGAGCGCGTCTTCCGTCAGGTCGATCGCCCCGCTCGCGCCCCGGGCAGCGAGTCGCTCGTCCTCGATGCGGAGCGAGAGGTCTTCGAAGTTGTCGGCGCGGACGGCGTAGTCGATCCCGTCGCCCCGGTTGGTGAGATCGAGCTGCGCGTCGATGATGCCGCGCGGCTCGCGCTCGGCGCGCAGCGTGCCGATGACATCGCCCTGCTCGCGCGAGAGCAGCGCGACGATGGCCTCGATCGGTGTTTCGAGGTCGTACCGGGTGACGCGGACGCGTCCGCCGAACTCGCCGGTGCGCAGCTTGGCGACAAGGTCAAGGTCGAAGGGCTGCCCCTGCAACGTGCCGGTGAGCCCGGGGGTCTTGATCTCGCGATCGGTGACGGTGACGAGCCCGGCGATGTCGTCGATTTCGAGCCCGTTGCCCTTGCCCATCGGGCGGGCGCGGAGCCCGTCGATCCCGATCTCGACACGCAGGGTCTCGTCGCCCTCTTGCAAACGCGGGCGCACCTGCGCCGAGCAGGCGACGGTGCCCGAGAGGTTGAGCCCGAGCAGAAATGTGCGCGGCGAGAACGCGAGCGGCGCGTCGCCCTCGCCGACACGATCGCCGGGAATCGCGCGGATGAGGTACTCGTCCACCGGGACGTTCGCGTTGTCGATCACGATGTTGGGGCGGTACGCGCCGTCGTCGCCGCCCCAGTCGATGCGCGCGGCGAGCGAACCCACCGCGCCGGTCAGCCCGCGCAGCGTGGCACTGGGCACGCGCGCGAACCCCGCTTCGATCTCGATACGCACGTCTTCCGCGATCAGCGGGTACGGGAAACGCTGCGGGATGATGCCCGCTCGATCGAAGCGCACCACCATGTCACGCGTGAAGGGGGAGTCGGGCCCGAACGCGCGTCGGACCTGCACGTCCACCGCGGCGAGCCCTCCCAGATCGAAGGCCGGGACCTCGAGCTCCGCGCGCACGCGATCCAGATCGGTGCGGAGCGACGCGAGCAGCGCTCCGTCCGGTTCGTCTTGCGCCTCCGCTCGGCGGACGGCACTCCGCAGCTCCGAGGCGCGATCTTCGAGCACTTCGGCGTGCGCCTCGGTGATCAGCAAACCGTCGGCGATCAGCGCCGCGTAGCGCTCGTCATCGAAGAGCGCATCGAAGATGCCCGAACGCTCGGCGGGGACCGCAGCGCGGATGTGCTCACCCATCGGAACGCGGTCGAGCGTGATGTCGATCGCGACCTCAGCGCCGTCGCCGGGCGGCGAGATGAGGCCCTCGGCGAACATCACGCCGCCGTGCGTCCCGCGACCGGAAAGGGTGAGCTCGATCTTCTCGTCGTCGAACCCGACGGTGCCGGCGACCGCGTCGATCGGGTAGCGGAAGTGCTCATAGGTGATGCGTCCGTCGGTGAGCTGGAGCAGTCCTTCGACGGACGTGCGGCGCTGGCCTTCGGGCGTGTCGGGCCCGCGATCGGTGAGCACCACGAAGCCGTTGACGCGCGCGGTGGGGCTCTGGAAGCGCTCGAAGATGCGGCGCACGTACGAAGGGGAGAAGGGCAGCAGGCGCGGGTCTTCGGTGAGTTCGACGTCGTTCGCCGCGATGCGCACGACGTACCCCTGCGCGAGCGTGGGATCGGGCGCGTCGAAGGTGACGGCGCAGTTGACGCGTTCGACCCTGCCGGCGAGGTTCGCGTCGATGCCCGTGGTCCCGACGATGAACGTGCCACTGACGTCGCGCATTTCCATGAGCGCGAAGGGCGCGCCCTGATTGGTTCGGACGATTTGCTCGCGCCCGTCGGGCGTGGCGGCGCGCTCATCGCTGACGGGGATGGGGATGTTGACCGAGACGCTGTCGAGCGTCAGCCGCGTGGTGACCCCGGCGCGCGGGTCGTACTCAAAGACGGTCTCGTCCACGGCACCGGAGACATCCATCCACGTCCAGACGTCGGCGAAGCGTTCCGGCGCGCGTCGATCGCCCCAGCGGTCGAGTTCGAGGCGATCGATGCGCAGTTCGCCGCGGTCGGCTTCGGGGTCGAAGGAGCCCTCGATGAGGATGGGCGTGCGATCGTCGGGGAGATCCTCCGTCGTGGTCCGGATGGTCAGTTCTTCGAAGCGCACGCGGGCGACGTCGTCGGTATCGGTCCAGAGTCGCCCGCGGACCGGGATGCGTTCGAGGATGGTGACGCGCCCGCGATCGTCGTGCTCGGCGAGCTCGATCGCGCCGGCAGTGATCTCGACGACCGGCAGCGTGCCCCCCCCGCCGCCGGAACTGATCGCGGGGTTCACGCTCGCGAGGTTGATCGTCGAGTCCGCGCCGTGGCTGATGCGCGTGCGCACGCCGTTGAGCACCACGCGGCTGACGGGCGAACCCCCGACGAGTAGCGCGTACCACGCGGGGTCCACGCGCGCTTCCTGCACGTAGAGGAACTCGGCGGCGTCCCCCGGCACGCCGCGCGCGCGCAGCGAAAGGTCGTGCAGCACAAACGTCCCGCTGGGCGTGACCTCGATGCGATCGGAGGCGGCGTCGCACCCCAGCGCGTGCTCGATCGCCGGGAGCACGAGGAACCGCGGCGCCAGAAGGCGCACTGCGCCCGCAACGCTCACGACCACCAGCACGAAGAGCAAGAGCGTGATGCGCAGGGCGCGCCAGCGTTTGCGTCTTCGGGTGTTGGGGGCCTGGGGTTCGGGCACGCGCGTTCCTTGATTCGGTCCGTCTCTGGTGAGATCGACCAGCGGCGTGGCGGGTCCTTCGAATCTGCGCTTCGCCTCGCCTTGAGGGAACCGGGGTCGGGGCGCGACCCCGGCGCGCGGGGCGGGTAGTTTGGCCCGGCCAGCGTGGCGTGTCGCTCGCCGGACATGCGCTCGTAGCTCAGCAGGATAGAGCAACGGTTTCCTTCGGAAAGAGGGGCCCCGGTCGGGAACGATCGGAGGCGAACCGGGTGAACTCGGGGAACCCCGCCTCCTACCTGAATATGGGTAGCGAACCGGGCGATCCCGAGCCGAGCCGTCGATGGGGCACGCGACGTTGGTCGCGGCGTCGGCGGAAGGTGTAGAGACCAGCGGGTGAGCCGCCCCGGCAATACCCCCGCACCGACGTGGGCCCGATCGGACACGTCGGAAGCGCCCGGCACCCCGCCCGGATCTCCCGATGCCATCGGCAGATCCGGAGGGTGATGAGATGGTCCAGCCCGGCGGGAAACCGGCGGATCGCTGAAACCGTAGGTCGGAGGTTCGAGTCCTCCCGGGCGCGTATGGGGAGGAGTGTTGGCCAGTTTCGGCGGAATCGAGCGCCACGCTTGTGACCGCTGCCTTTTCGCAGCATCATTTCAGAAGGGCCGCAACCGACGCCGGGCTCGGCACGGATCGGCTCCGACGACACGCGGTCGGGCCCGAGGTTCTCGGACCCTCTTCGCCGCGGGGTCGCACGCGACTCTGAGCCGGAAACGGCTCGGTCGGGCTTGATCGGCGAGAAGTTCTCGCCGTTGTGGGTACCGGGTGTATGTTCCAAGAGCACAGGTTCGACCGGTGCTCGGTGGGGTCCGTGGGTCTCCGCTCCCGAGGTTGTACGAGATTCGTGGTACTTTCAAGAGGTGATCGCATGATCCGCTCTGGTTTGGCGATTGTGGGGCTTGCTGCCGGTTTCGTCGGCGTGTCGCTCCTGGGAAGTTCGAAGGTCGATGCCGCGGGTGACCTGCAGGGTGATGCGCCCAAGCAGGGCGTCAACGACGCGCAGGTCGCGCTCGAGCAAGTCCTTCAGAACTACTTCACGCTCGCGCCCGGCGCGGGTTCGGTCGCGCAGATGACGGCGATGCCCGAGCTGCCCGAGCGTGCGTTCAACACAACGCTCGATCTGGGCGACGAGACGCTGAACCTGCAGATCGTGCCGCACTCGGTGCGTTCGCCCAAGTTCAAGGTGATCACGGAGCTCAACGGTGTGTACACCGAAGTCGAGCCGGAGGCGGAGCGCACGGTCCGCGGGACGATCGAAGGCGTGCCCGGCGCGGTGCTGGCGGGCAGCCTGACGACCGACGGGCTCCGCGCGATCGTCTACTTCGAGGACGACGACGAGCGCCTGGTGATCGAGCCGGTGCGCAGTGTCGTGCCCGGGCGTGATCGCGGCACCCACTTTGTCTACAACGCGAGCGACGTGCTCGACAGCGGGGCGATCTGCGGCACGGGCGTGATGCTCGAGATGCCGCGCGACGAAGAGATCCCCGCGGACTACGCGTCGCGTCTGGGTCTCCCCTGCGGCGGTCAGATCTGCGAGGCCGAGATCGCGCTCGAGATCGACGGCGAGTACCGCAACCAGTACGACGGTTTCGGGAACATGAACACGGCGCAGACGCTCGCGCAGACGTCTTCGATCATCAACGGCCTGAACGTGCAGTACGAGCGTGACGTGCAGATCACGCACGTGATCACCTCGGTGATCGTGCGTCTGGACGCGACGACCGACCCGTACACCACGAACGACGCGGGTGCGCTGCTCAACCAGTTCACGAACACGTGGAACTCGCCGCCCGAGAACGCCGAGCCGCGTGACATCGCGCACATGTTCACCGGGCGCACGCTCGCGGGCAGCACGATCGGGATCGCGTGGCTGGGCCAGATCTGCGACCCGGCGTCGCCGGGCGGTCTGGGCTACGGGCTCGTCGAGGACTTCGGGGGCTTCAACAGCCAGACCGACCTCTCGGCGCACGAGCTCGGGCACAACTGGAGCGCGGTGCACTGCTCGTGCTCCAACCCCGCGTTCACCATGAACCCCTCGATCACCAACGCCAACCGCTTCTCGCAGGGCACGATCAACCAGATCTCCGCCCACCGCGATTCGCGCGGCTGCCTGTCGGCCTCCGAGAGCGCCTTCACGTCGCTCCCCATCTCCGACATGTTCCCGAGCACCCTGCTCGACACCACCCAGTGGACCGGCAACGACGGCACCACCATCAACACCATCGCACTCAACGAGCCCAGCCCCCCCAACTCTCTCAACCTCGACGGCACCGACGAACTCCGCTCGGCCTTTGTCAACGCCAGCCTCGTCGATGACATCACCGTCACCTACTGGTGGCAGCGCGGCGGCGGCGCCGGCGGCAACACCCCCGAGGTCAACGAAGACCTCGTCGTCGAGTTCCTCGACGCCGGCGAGAACTGGATCGAGGTCGATCGCCAGTTCGGCGGCGGCAGCGACTCCGTCTTCACCCAGGAGACCGTCATCCTTCCCGATGCCGCCGAGCACGCGAACCTCCGCGTCCGCTTCCGCGCAACGTCCGGCAACACGGGCGCCGACGACTGGTTCCTCGATGACCTGAGCGTGACGGCGACGCAGCTCGCACCCGGCGTGTTCACGCTGAACCTCCCGCTCAACGGTTCGGATGAGGTCTCGATCAACCCCTTCTTTGACTGGGACAACTCGCTCGGCGCGATCGAGTACACCTTCACCATCGACGACGACTCGGACTTCTCCAGCCCGATCGTCTCGCTCACCACGCCCAACTCGTTCTTCAGCGGCTTCCTGAACCTCCCGCAGTGCACCGAGTTCTTCTGGAAGGTCGTCGCGGACAACGCGGCGGGCCAGACGGATTCGAGCCCCGTGGTCGCCTCGTTCACGACCGGCGCCAACTGCGTCGCGGCGTGCCCGGGCGACGTGGACGGCAGCGGCTCCACCGACGTCTCGGACATCACGCTCGTGGTCTCGAACCTCGGCGCCGGGATGGCCGGCGCCGTCGGGACGCCCGGCGACGCCAACGGGGACGGGCTGACCACCACGTCGGACATCACCTTCGTCGTCGCGAACCTCGGCTGCTCGAACGACTGATCGCCTCGCGAGGCGGGATCAATATCGGCCCACGTCGGGCCGATGACAATTGAACAGACACCGACGACCGTCGGGGAGATCGCGGCAACCCGCGGGCTCCCCGGCGGTTTATCATCGGGGGCTCGGCGCGTGGGGCGTCGGGCCGCCAGCAGACGTGACGGAGAGACCGATGACGAGCAAGCTCATGAACCTCAAGACGATCCGTGCGGGCCTCGCCGCCGCCGCGTGTTTCGCCGTCATGGCGCCCGCGACCGCGCAGCCCGCCAACACCAACGTGCGACCGGGCCAGTTCGACGCGCGCGACAAGGTCGCGCAGCGCCAACGCGCCGTGCAGCAGAACCAGGTCGAGGGCGTGCCCGAGCAGTCCAAGGGACGCCTCGATTTCGCCAAGATCCATCACGACTTCGGCGACATCCCCGCCAACACCACCGACGAACACGCCTTCACCTTCACCAACACCGGTGATGAAGCCGTCTACATCTACCGCACGCGCACGTCGTGCGGCTGCACCGTCGCGGCGCTCGAGAAGAACGAGTACATGCCGGGCGAGAGCGGCAAGATCATCGCCCGCTTCTCCCCCAAGGGCACCTCGCGACAGAGCAAAAGTGTTTTCGTCATGACCAACGCGGTCGGGCAGGAACAGCTCGAGCTCAAGGTTTCGGCGCAGCCGATCCTGACCTACCAGTGGCAGCCGCGCAACGTGCAGATGGGCGAGGTGAAGGTCGGCAACGCGAAGACGCAGCAGGTCTTCATCCGCAGCCGCGACCCGCAGTTCACCGTCGAGAACGTGCGCGTGGAAGACTTCGACGACGTGATCATCCGCGAGCTGGGCGAGGACGAGTTCGACGCGTCGGTCGTGGCGGACGGGAACCTGAAGTACGTCAAGGGCTTCGAGATCACGCTGGCGGACAACGCGCCGATCGGGCGTCAGGTCCGCCGATTCGCCGCCGACGTCGTGTCGCGCCTCAACCCGGACGAGCAGCCCGAACCGGTCAAGGAACAGGTCAACGTTTTCGCGACGGTGGTCGGCGACCTGCGTGTGACGCCTCCCGGCATCCGCATCGCGCCCAAGCAGCGCAACGAGGACTTCGAGGCCACGGTCCGCGTCGAGAGCCGCAGCGGGACGCCGTTTGAGATCTCCGGCGCGGAAGTCGTCCGCTCCTCGCTGCCCGGCATCACGACCGACGTCGCGCCGGTCGAGGGCACCGAGACCGAGGGCGGGGCGACGGCGTACCTGGTCACCATCAAGGGCAACACCGGCGCCTTCCGCGGGCAGTTCCGCGGGCACATGGTCATCCGCACGAACGTGGACCGCGAGACCGAGCAGACCGTGAACTTCACGGGCAACGTTCGCATCTCCGCGGCGCGTCGCAGCGGTGGCAGCGGGAACGCCAATGTCGTTCGCCGCTGATCGGTCGCACCAGTCTTCTAGAGCCGGCGAGGCCGACACGCGTCGGCCTCGCTGTCGTTTTGCGGATCGTCCGCGTTGACGCCACGCAACACGCGGGTGGCGGGTTCCGAGAAGATCCCGATCTCGCTGTCGGTGCTGGCCCGGCCCGCGGATTGCCCCCACCCTTGGTGGAATGCGTGGCAGAGCGATCAAACTCGGGGTGCTGGCGCTCGCCGGCGGTTCGCTGGTGGGGTGCGCCTCGCACGCGCCGCAGCAGCCCTCCGTGCGCAGCGGGTCGCTCGCGGGGGTCTACGCGTCGGATCGCGTGGCGATGTATTCGGGTTTCGAGCGGGACCGGAACGACGCGGATCTCTCGCCGAGCGGTCCGGTCGTGCCCTTGGCGTCGCGTCAGTGGCTCTTCCCGCTCCCGCCGCCGGAGCGCCCGGTGGACTTCAGGCGGTTTGAGCAAGACTGAGCCTGCGGAGTGCGTCTTCTGGACGCTTGCTCCAAGTCTTGTGTTGACAGTCGTTTGGACGTCGTGCATACTCGATCTACGGGCCCATCGGCGCCCGAACAACAGCACCAGATCGGAGCGACGACGACCATGGGCACGGTCACCAAGAAGGACCTGATCGATCGGATTGCCGACGGCACCGGTCAGAAGCGCGTCACTGTCAAGAAGACCATCCAGTCGTTTCTTGACCAGGTCATCGTCGAGCTCGGGCGCGGGAACCGCCTCGAGTTCCGCGACTTCGGCGTCTTCGAGATCCGCGAGCGCAAGGCCCGCACCGCTCAGAACCCGAAGACGCTCGAGCCGGTGGATGTCCCGGCGAAGAAGGTCGTCAAGTTCAAAGTCGGGCGCCTGATGCAGCAGTCGCTCGACGAGGACGAGCACGCGCAGGCGAGCGGTGTCGAGCGGTCGTCGCAGGAGTGACGCGCCCCGCCGCACGCATGCCATGATGCACGCGTGCACGCCGACCACGGCCAACCCGCAACACGATCGCCCGCGTGGCTCGAAGCGCTGTCGGATCGCCTGCTCGCGCGCGAACGCGAGGACCTGCGGCGGGCGCGTCGCGATCCGATCGACGCGGGGCTCATCGACCTCTCAAGCAATGACTATCTCGCGCTGCGGTGTGATGCGCGCCTGATCGACGCGAGCGCGCGCGCCGGCGAAATGTTCGGCGTCGGGAGCGGTGCGTCGCGGTTGGTGCGAGAGGCTGATGAAACCGTGCGTGCGCTCGAGCGCCGGTTCGCGGCGTTCAAGCACGCCGAGGAAGCGCTGCTGCTGACGAGCGGATACGTCGCGAACCTCGCGGTGCTGACATCGCTGGTTTCGCCGGGCGATCTGATCCTTTTGGACAAGCTGTGCCACGCGAGCCTGCTGGACGGCGCGCGTCTGACGCGGGCGACGATCCGCGACGTCACCGTGCGAACGTTCCCGCATCTCGCGTACGAACGCGCACACGATCTCGCGACTCGGCATCAGGGCGGCACGGTGTGGCTCGTGACGGACAGCGTCTTCTCGATGGACGGCGACGTGTGCGACTTGCCCGCCCTCGCGCACGTGCGCGAGGTGCTGCCCTCGTGCGCGATCGTGCTCGACGAGGCGCACGCGACGGGCGTGCTCGGCGAGACCGGCGCGGGGCTGAACGAAACGGCGGAGCCGATGCACCGCGCGGACGTGGTGGTCTCGACGGCGTCGAAGGCGTTGGGCTCACTGGGGGGGATCGTGAGCGGGACGGGCGTGGTGATCGAGTCGCTGGTGAACTTTGCGCGCGGGTTCGTGTATTCGACGGGCGTGACGCCGACGCAGGTCGCGGCGATCGGCGCGGCGCTGGACGTGGTCCGGGCGGAGCCCGATCGACGGGCGCGGCTGCGCGCAATATCGGGTCGGGTGCGGGGAGCGGCGTTGTCGGCGGGGTTCGCGGTGCCGGCGTCGCGTGAGCCGACGCCCATCGTCCCGCTGGTGGTGGGCGAGGCGGAGCGGGCTGTCCGACTCGCGGGGCGGCTGCGGGAGGCGGGTGTCTTCGCGCCGGCGATCCGCCCGCCGAGCGTCGCGCCGGGGTCGGCGCGGGTGCGGCTCTCGCTGCACGCGGGGCTGACGGACCAGCAGATTGCGTGCGTGGAGCGGGCGATTGCGTCGGCGGGGGCGGACGGGGCTTGCTAGTGTGGGTCGGAGCGCGCGCGGTGGGTCGCGCGCGAAACCGGAACATGCGGCACCGCACCAACTCTGTCGGAGACAGACCGATGGCGACGACGATCGAAACCCTGCTCGGCGACGAGGCCAGCGCCCTCTTGAACTACGAGTGCAAGGGGATCCCGCGTTCGGCGATCCACGCGCCGGGGCCCGACTTTGTCGATCGCATCCTGACGCCGACGGACCGCTCGATCAACGTGCTGCGCAACTTCCAGCTGATGCTGAATACGGGCCGCCTCGCGGGGAGCGGGTACCTCTCGATCCTGCCGGTGGACCAGGGGATCGAGCACTCGGCGGGCGCGTCGTTCGCGCCGAATCCGGCGTACTTCGATCCGGAGAAAATCGTCGAGCTCGCGTACGAAGGCGGCTGCAACGCGGTGGCCTCGACGCTGGGCGTGCTCGGGTCGGTCGGGCGCAAGTGGGCGCACAAGATCCCGTTCCTCGTCAAGCTGAACCACAACCAGCTGATGACGTTCCCGAACGAGTTCGACCAGACGCGCTACGCGTCGGTGCGCCAAGCCTTCGACATGGGCGCCGTCGCGGTCGGCGCGACGATCTACTTCGGCAGCGAGCACTCCACACGACAGATCGATGAGATCAGCGAGGCCTTCGAAGAGGCGCACGCGCTCGGCATGGTCACCGTGCTGTGGTGCTACATCCGCAACGACGCCTTCAACAAGAAGACGGAAGGCGGGACGGATCACCACACGTCGAGCGACCTGACCGGTCAGGCGAACCACTTGGGCGTGACGATCCAGGCCGACATCATCAAGCAGAAGCTGCCCACGCACACCGGCGGGTACCTCGCGATGAACATGGGCGACTCGGGGTACGGCAAGTTCGACAAGCGGATCTACACCGACCTGCAGAACGCGAGCGAGGACGGCACGGGCGCGCACGACATCGAGCTCTGCCGATACCAAGTCGCCAACTGCTACATGGGCCGCAGCCCGCTCTTGAACTCGGGCGGCGCGTCGAGCGGCGGAGGCGACCTCGCGGAGGCGGTGAAGACGGCGATCATCAACAAGCGTGCTGGCGGGATCGGGCTGATCTCGGGCCGCAAGGCCTTCCAGAAGCCCATGAAGGAGGGCGTCGAGCTCTTCCACGCGATCCAGGACGTGTACCTCAACGAAGACGTCACGCTCGCGTGATCCGGGCGTTCGCGTCGATCGCCATGTTGTGCGCGCTCGTGCTCGCCGGCTGCGGCAACGCGCCGAGCGCGGTCGCGGCGGAGGACGACTGCCCGACGTGCACGGCCGAGCTGCGCTCGTGGGTGGTCTTCGGTCGCGGGCGCCACCTGCTGCTGCGGATCGACTGCCCGGAGCCGATCGAGCACCTCGACGGTGTTGTCGAGTTCACGAATGTGTCGCTGCGGCGTGACTTCGTCGCGCCCGTCGAGGCGGTGACGCAGGGTGCCGACGTGCCGGGCGGCGAGTGGGCCGAGGTGCTCGCGCGCACGGGGCCGGCGCGTCTCGGGCGGATGAGCCGGGGCGGGCAGCTGAAGCCCGCGCTCGGCAGCGGCGCCGAGCGGCTGGAGGCGGTCTACGAGATCGACTGCGCACAGGCCGAGGCGCTGCAGCGTGACCGCGTGTGGGACGTGACGTACGAGCTGCTCGGACCCAACTCGAACAGCGGGCTGGCGACGGCGATGCGCGAGGTCGGGCTCGAGCTGCCGGAGCATGTATCACGCGGCGGCGGGGCGCTGGGGGCCTTTCCGGGCGTCACGCTCGACCCGGGCGAGGACCTGCGCACGGCGGAGTGGGCGCGGGCGGGGCTTCCGGCGGGGCCGACGGAACCCGGCACGCGCCGGGAGGTCCGATAGTTTCGCCCGTCGCGGCGCGCGGGGTCGCGCGCGGAATCCGGCGGGATTCGGAGTCGGAATGACGCGGGGCGCGGGGTATCCTGCGCGTTGCGATGGAGGAGATGCGCATGCCGATCCGGACGAAACAGGACATCGCCGCGCTGAAGAAGCTCGCCGGCGCGCTGGGCGTGCAGACGTTGTTCGTGGACGCGAGCGGCGAGCGCCGGGAGGCGAGCGTCGAATCGCTCAAAGCGATCGTGGGGGCGCTGGGGTACCCGGTGCGTTCGGCCCGCGAGCTGCCCGGGCAACTCAAGGCGGTCTCGAAGGACATCGCGTCGAGGCGGATCGAGCCGGTGATCGTCGGCTGGGCGGGCAGGGCGACCAAGGTGCCGGTGCGGCTCAAGGACGAAGAAGCGCCGAAGCGGATCTCAGCAGAGGTCTCGCTCGAAGGCGGCGACTCGCGCACGTTCAAGCTGAGCGCCGACGAGTTGAAGATCGTGCGGAAGCGCGACGCGGACGGCGAGTCGCGTTCGTTCGCGGCAGTCACGCTGCCGAGGGATCTGCCAGAGGGGTACCACACGCTCACGCTGACGATCGGGCGGACGGTACACGAGGCGCGTCTGATCGTTGCACCGAAGGTGTCGTACCGGCACGACGCGGGGCGATGTGATCGCGAGTGGGGTCTCTTCTGCCCGATCTATGCGCTGCGCAGCGATCGCAACATGGGGTGCGGCGACCTGACCGACTTCGAGGAGGTCATCCGCATCACGCGCGAGCGCGGCGGGCGCGTGGTCGCCACGCTCCCGCTGCTGGCGGCGTTCCTCGACGAGCCCTTCGACCCGAGCCCGTACAGCCCGGTGTCACGCCTGTTCTGGAACGAGCTGTTCATCGATCCCGAGCGCGTCGCGGAGTTCGAGGACTGCGCGAGCGCGAAGCGGATGGTCGCGTCGCAGAGCTTCCGCAGGCAGGTCGAGTCGCTCAAAACCGGCGAAATCGTGCAGTACCGCAGGGCGGCGGCGCTCAAGCGGCGCGTGCTCGAAGCGCTGTGCGCGACATTCGAAGAGGGCGACGGGTTCGAGCGCGCCGAGTTCAAGGCCTTCGAACGGGCGCGTCCGGACCTGTGGCGGTACGCGCACTTCCGCGCGGCATTGGAGCGTCAGAAGGTGTCGTGGCGCGAGTGGCCGCGGGACGTGATCAAGAACGTGCTGAAGTCGAAGAAGCGGAGCGACGACGAGCTGGCGGCGTACCACGCGTACGCGCAGTTCTGCTTCTTCCGCCAGTTCGAGGCGCTGAGCGCGGATATCCGCGCGAGCGAGGGGCTGGTGTACCTGGACCTGCCGGTGGGCGTACACCCGGACGGGTTCGACGTGTGCAGCAACGAGAAACTGTTTGCGCTGAACATGTCGGTGGGTGCGCCGCCGGACCCGTTCTTCACGGGCGGACAGGACTGGGGCTTCCCGCCGATGCACCCGCGTGAGTTGAAAGAGAGCGGGTACGCGCACTTCATCGATGCGCTGCGCAACCACATGCGCGCGTGCGATGTGCTGCGCCTGGACCACGTGATGGCCTTCGACCGCCTCTTCTGGATCCCGGTGGGGTCGGGCGCGGACGGGGGCGTGTACGTGGAGTACGACGGCGAGGCCTTCGCCGCGATCCTGTGTCTGGAATCGCATCGCAACAGGTGCCGCCTGATCGGGGAGAACCTGGGCACGGTGCCGCCCAAGGTGAACAAGCGTCTCGAGCGTCACGAGATGGGCGGGATGTACATCGTGCAGTACGAGAGCCAGCCCGAGGCGAAGACCGCGCTGCGCGCGGTGCCGGCCAACGCGGCGGCGAGCGTGAACTCGCACGACATGCCGACGTTCCGCGCGTGGATCGAATCGCGCGACGTGAAGGACCGCATCGACGTCGGGATGCTCGACCCGGAGATGGAACGCGACGAACGCGGCGCGCGCACGAGGCACGTCGAAGCGCTCAAGCGGTTCCTGCGCGGCAAGAAGCTCACGCCTCGCGTGCAGGCGGAGACGGGCGATCTGCTCGACGCGTCGCTGATGTTTATGGCGTCGTCGGAGGCCGAGCTGCTGATCGTGAACCCCGAGGATCTCTGGGGCGAAACGCACTGGCAGAACATCCCCGGCACGATGGTGCAGCACCCGAACTGGCGCCATGTCTTCCGCTATCAGATCGACGCGATCGAGGCGGATCCGGAGATCGGCGGCCTCTTCGACCGCATCGAAGAACAGCGGGATTCGGGTCGATCGCAGAAGCGGCGCGGCTCGCGCGTCATGCGCTGATCGACCGGCACGCGATCGCCGCCGCGTCCGGCGCGAGCGCTTCGCGCAGGTCGTCGGCGAGGTCCTCCGCGCTCGGGTGATCGTCGCACACCACGAAGACGGCGCTCCCGCTGCCGGTGACGTGGGCCGGGCGACCGGCGATGTCGGCAACGCGTTCGACAACTTCGCGGAGACGCTCCTGCACGCGCATCGCGGGCTCGGCGAGATCGTTGAAGAGCGTTGCGCCGTCGAGCACCGCGTTCATGGCGAGCAGGCGCGCGTCGCCCTCGCGGAACGCCCGCGGGACGTCGTCGTCGAAGGCGCGGTACACGGCACCGGTCGCGCACCCGAAGCGAGGCAGGACGAGCGCCGCGGAGAAGTCGATTGCGGGGCTCGGTGTGATGCGTTCGCCGAGACCTTCCACAATGGCCGGGGAGTCATCGAGGAAAAAGGCGACGTCGCTCCCGAGCAGCGCGGCGCAGTCCGCGAGTTCGTCGCGCGAGAGCCCGAGCTCGAAGAGTGTGTTGACTGCGAGGAGTGTGGCGGCGGCGTCGCTCGACCCCCCGCCGAGCCCGGCGCCGACCGGGATGTGCTTCGTGAGCTTCATCTGCACCGGCAGCGATCGACCGGCGCGCTCTTCGAGCAGGCGGTGCGCGCGGACGGCGAGGTCTCTGGTGATCGACCAGTCGATGTCGCTGGGCATCGGCGCGTCGTCGGCGAAGAGGATCGCGTAGCGCGACATGCGGTCGTCTTCGAGGCGGAGGAGCGAGAGGTGGTCGGCGAGGTCGATCGGGACCATCCACGAACAGATCGGGTGCATGCCGCTCGCGTCGGGCGCGGCGACTGCGAGCGCCAGGTTCAGTTTCGCCGGTGCATCGCGTTCGATCGCGGGGCGGTCGTCGCGCGCGTCCTGCAGCTCGCTGGGGTCGATCGGCGCGTTCACGGTTTGATGAGCTCCGCGGGGTCGGCGCCGCGCGCGCGCATGAGCGCGTCGCAAACCTCGCGCACCGCGCCGCGCCCGCCGGGCTTGTTGGTGATCACGCGTGCGGCCTCGAGCACAAGCGGCTCGGCATCGGCGACGGCGATGGGCAGCCCCACACGCGCCATGGGCGCGAGGTCGTTGACGTCGTTGCCCACGTAGGCGACGCGTTTGAGCGCGACGGCGCGCTCGTCGGCGAGCGCTCCGATGGCGGCGCCCTTGTCGTCCTGTCCCTGCTGGAAGGGGATGCCGAGCTTGTCGCAGCGGGCGCGGACGACGGGGTTGCGTTCCTTGCTCATGACGTAGACGGAGACGCCGGCCTTGACGAGGAGCTGCATGCCCATGCCGTCGCCCCGGCTGCAGGCGACGGATTCGCGTCCGTCCTGATCGACCCAGACGCGGTTGTCGGTGAGCACGCCGTCGAAGTCGAGGACGAGGAGCTCGATGGCACGGAGCGTGTCGTCGCCGGGCCATTCGTGTGCGTCGGTGTGCATGGGCGAACGATCGCGGGGGCGCGGGCGTTGGTCAACCGGGGTGAGAAAAAGGACGCCGGCGCCCGATGTGAGCGCCGGCGTCGAGTGCTGAGATGAACGAACGGGGCGCGTCTGTCAGACGAGGTCCTTGAGGCCCTTCATGGGGCGGACCTTGACGACGTTGCGCGCGGGCTTGGCCTTGAAGATGGTGGGCTCGCCGGTGAAGGGGTTGATGCCCTTGCGCGCCTTGGTGGCGGGCTTGCGCTGGACGGTGACCTTCATGAGGCCCGGGACGGTGAACTGCTCGGCTTTCCCCTTCTTGAGGTCGGCGCCGATCATGGTGGCCATGGTCTCGAAGACCGCGGCGACTTCCTTCTTGGAGATGCCCGCGTGCTCGGCGAGCACGCCGTAGATCTCGCTCTTGGTGCGGGGCTTGACGGCGCTGGTGATGCGCGCGGGCTTGGCGCCGGCGGCGGCGCGGGCCGGGGCTTTCTTGGAGGCGGCCTTCTTGCGACCGGCCGAGGCCTTGGTCGTGCGCTTCTTCGTGGTGCGCTTGGTGGTGGTTCGCTTGGCGGTTTTCTTTCTGGCGGCCATGGTGCTCGACTCCGTGAGCGTGTTTCGTCGTGCGAACGGTGGTTGCGTCTCCACGCGAATGACGCGCCGTTCGCCGTGTTTCTCGGTCCCGGCACCGTTGCCGGGTGGTTCGGGCAGGTGTTCTCGGAGCGCCCGACTCCTTGTTTGTACGGCGTGATCGCCCGGTCAACAAGGCGAGTGATCGGGCGAAGGGGTCGTTTTCCCCTATTTTTTTCGATCGAAGTGCCGAGGAGCCCTCGTCGCGGGCCGGCGGGGCGCGGTGCGCGGGTGCCGATTTGTGCGGTTTTTCTGGGTGCAACGGTCGAGACGCCCCCCACGGGACCCGATGAGAGGCGGAGCCGAGACGGGCGGATCGCCCGGGAGCGACGCATGAACCGCGAGCCGAACGAGACACAGATCTCCCTTGCCGACGGCGCCGAGCGTCGCCGCTTCCCCCGGCAACTGGCGACGAAGCCCTGCCGCATTCGCTTCGAGAACCTCCCGTCGCTCGACCGTGGCGAGACGCGCGACGTCTCCAGCGGCGGGGCGCTGATCCGCGTGGGCGGCGACCGCCCGCTGCGCGTCGGTGACGAGATCGACGTGGTCATCGTGTGGCGCGACGACGCGCTGGTCCCGCTGGCCTCGATGACACCGGCGCTCGTTCGACGGGTCTCTCGCGACGACGAGGAACGCCAGCTGGTGGGCGTGGAGTTCCGCGTGCCGCAGCGTGTGCAGCGTTCGCTCGATCGCGCGGCCTGAGCGACCGGCCCCCCTACCATCGTGCGGTCCGACGATCGTCCCTCTGACGGAACGGGGTCCGCATGCAGCTCTGGCAGCCCAGTTTGCCGCAGGAATACCTGTCGATGGACCGAGGCGAACTCGCGTCACGCATCGCGCGCCGTCGAGAGCAGCTCGGCGATCGCCTGCTGATCCTCGGGCATCACTACCAGGTGGACGACGTGATCCGCCATGCCGACGTCACGGGCGATTCGCTCAAGCTCTCGCAGATCGCCGCGGAGCGTGTGGCGCAGACCGGCGCGGAGTTCGTCGTCTTCTGCGGCGTGCACTTCATGGCGGAGTCGG
Source organism: Planctomycetota bacterium (assembly GCA_039182735.1). Lineage (GTDB taxonomy): Bacteria > Planctomycetota > Phycisphaerae > Phycisphaerales > UBA1924 > JBCDCB01. The sequence continues at coordinate 118,459 of JBCDCB010000003.1, read as the reverse complement.
CTGACATGCTCGCGCCACAGGGCACGTCGGTGATCCTGCCGGACCTCTCGGCGGGGTGCTCGATGGCGGACATGGCGGATTACGAAGACGCCGTCGATGCGTGGGACGCGATCCAGGAGACGCTCCAGATGCAACGCTGGAACGGGCGCGTCATCCCGATCACCTACGTGAACTCCACGGCGGCGGTGAAGGCCTTCGTCGGGCAGCGCGGCGGCGCGTGCTGCACGTCGAGCAACGCCGACAAGGTCTTCGCGTGGGCCATGGCGGGCGGCGACAAGCCGAAGCGCGACGACGAAGCGATCAAGATCCTCTTCCTGCCGGACCAGCACCTCGGTCGGAACACGGCGCACGCGTACGGCATCGATACGGCGGCGCGGACGTGCGTGTACGACCCGAAGGCCGCGCGCCGCGGTGAAGGGATCGGCGGGAGCACGCCCGAGCAGATCGCCCAGAGCGACGTGATCCTGTGGGCCGGACACTGCTCGGTGCACAAGCTCTTCCGCCCCGAGCACTGCGACGCGGCCCGCGCGGAAGACTCGGCGGTCACGATCCTCGTGCACCCGGAATGCGCGAAAGAGGTCGTGGACAAGAGCGACCTGAGCGGATCGACGGAGTACATCATCCGAACGATCGAAGCGGCGGAGCCAGGGACCAGCTGGGCCGTGGGCACCGAGTTCAACCTCGTGAATCGGTTGAAGAACGAAGCGGCGGCGCGCGGCGTGCGCGTGCGCGTGCTGAGCGATTGCCAGTGCCTGTGCACGACGATGTACCGCATCGACGAGCCGCACCTGTTGTGGGTGCTGGACGGGCTGGTGGAGGGCACGGTGCGGAACCGCATCGAGGTGCATCCCGAGGCGACGAAGCACGCCCTGGTTGCGCTCGATCGCATGCTGAGCCTCGTAGAGCCGACCCCAGCGTGAGGGTTCGGTGAACCCACGCACATCGCGGGCGGTACCGTCCTATGTTCATATCGGACACGGACGGGAGAGAACACATGGCCAGCAGCGTCGGTCGTGACGAGCGCGAAGCGCTCATGGACGGAGCGAGCACCCCCAAGAAGAAGGGCGGCGGGCTCCGCAGGCTCCTTGTCGGGCTCGTGGTGGTCGTGCTGCTGCTGCTGACGGCGGTCGTCGTCGGGCTGCCGATCGCGGCGAACTCTGCAGGCCCGGGCCTGATCAAGCAAGCGATCGAGCAGCGCGTCAACGGGACGGCGGACGTCGGCTCGCTCAAGGTCTCGTGGCTCGGATCGCAGGAGGTGCGTGACGTCGTCATCACCGACGCGCAGGGGCGCACCGTGCTCAACGCGACGGCGACGATCGATCGGGGGATCGTCGGGCTGCTGACGAGCGCCGGTGACCTCGGGACGATCACGCTCACCGGCGACGCGGTGCTCTACCAAGAAGCCGACGGATCGAACACGACGCGGACGGTGATGAAACCGAGCGCCGGTGCGCCGGCACCCGCGAGCACACCGGGTGAACCGATCTCGCTGCCGGCGCTGCAGGCGCGCGTCGAGTTGTCGGGCTTCGACGTGACGATCGATCGGACGGGCGCGGGCGGAGAGTCGCGCACGCTCAACGACCTCGAGGGGCAGGCGGTGTACGACGGCGCGAGTGGCGCGATCACGGTCTCGCTCGACGGCACGAGTGCGGGCATCGGGACGCTCGACGCATACGCCGCCGATCTTCGAGACGCATCGGGAGCGCTCGACCTCACCGCTGCGACGGGCACGATCGAGGGCGATCTGACAATCCCCGAGTGGGTCACCGGCGCGCTGACCGGTGCGCGCGGTGCGGGCGAAGACTCATCGCTGACGATCAACGGCTCGCTCGCGCAGGGCGTGCTCACACTCGACCCGACCAGCAGCGCGAGGCTTGTGCTCCCCGCGGGCGCGCTGTCCGGGCTCGTCGAGTTCGACCCGAGCGCCGGCGTGACGCTCATCGACGATGCGCCCACCGTCGCACAACTCGATGTTTCTTCTCTGGCGATCCCCGTGGGCTCCATCGTTGCCAGCGGCGTGCAGGGCGCCGACTGGCGCGCGATGAACTCGACGATCGAGGCGAGCGTGACGGGGCTCGGCGCGATGGTGCAGCCGATGCGGCAGGGAACGGCGAACCCGGTGCGGGTGACGCTGCCCGAGTTGCGAGGCGCGCTGGCGTGGGATGCGTCGTCGTCGCCACTCCGGGTCGAGGTGCTCGGCGATGTGCTGCGCGACGGGGTCCAGAGCGGTTCGCTGCAGTTGCAAGGGGAGGGCGTGGATCTGCTGGACGAGGGCGGGCGATTGCCGAGCGAGGGCGTGCGCGGACGATTCGCGGGCCTGCTGAAGGCCGAGCGCGTGCCGATGGCGCTCGTGGAGGCGATCGGGCCGGAGACCGGCATCGATCTGGTCGGCGTGATCGGCGACGAGGCGAGCCTGCTCGCCACCGCTCGCACGGGCGCGGAGGGAACGGACGAAACGGGCGTGCAGTTCACGCTCGCGGGCGCGCGCAGCGCGCTCGTGGGTGTGCTCGGGATCAACGGTGATCGCATCACGACACCGAACGTCGCGTCGTCCGCGATGAGCCAGCACCTGCCCATGACGGACCTGTGGAACGTGCTGGACACGGGCGATCCGGCGCAGTCGCGGCGCGGTGTGGCGCTGCGCGCCTCGGCCGACAGCGTGCGCACACTCGCGGGCGAGGCGCTCGCGGGTTCCGGCGTCGATCTGGGCACTGGCGACGTCACGCTCCACCTCGACGCGATGGACCTGCCGATGCCGAACGGCGAGCCGGCGCTGGACGAGCTCATGCTGCGCCTGGACGTGATCGCGTCCGGCGGTGCACCCAGCGGTTCGGGCGGGACGCGGGTGTCGCTCGATCCAAGCAGGGTCATCACGCGGATCGATCCGGGCGGGCGGGCGCAGGCGCGGCTCGAGATCGCGGGCGACGTGGACGGTGAGTCGATGACGGTCAACGGCGACCTCGCGCTGCCGGGACTGTTTGTCGCCGACACCTCGGCCTTCGGCGGGCTGCGCGTGGAGCCCGCGTCGGTTCGACCCGAGGGTGCGGTGACGGTCGCGGGCGTGCCCACCGCGCTCGCCGGCGCGAATGCCGACCTCCTCCGCGACCTGATCGGCGACACGGTCAACGCCAACTTCACCGCGACGACGGACGCGCAGAACGTGACGAACGTGGAGTTCGTGGGCGGCGGCGCGCGCGCAGACCTCACGGGCGCCCTCGCGCTGGCGGACGACGAGATCCGCGGCACGCGGGCGATCACACTCAGCGCGCGCGAGCCGCGTGCGGCGATCGGATCGCTGATCGCGGCATCGGGCGCGAGCGTGCGCAGCGCGAGTGCCATCACGGTCTCGATCGACGAGCTGCGCGTGCCGACGGAGGCGATCCGCTCGGGCGACGCGTTGGCGCTCGCGGGCGGGGCGAGCGGCGTGGTGCGCGCGCAGGCCGACCGCCTCGACCTGCGCGTCGAGTCGGATGGGCAGGCGACGAGCGCGGGCATCGCGGGGCTCGACCTGACGCTCGACTTGCGGGACGCCGCACAGGCGACGCTGCGTGGCGGCTTCACCGCGACGAGCGACAAGGGCTCGGCGCCGGCGACGGTGGACGTCGTCGCCTCGCGCGCAGCGCTGCTGCAGACGCCGATCAACCCCGAGGCGCTCGGTCTGCGCGGGACGATCGCGCTGACCGATGTGCCGTCGGCGCTGGCGGCGCTCGTGGCGCCGGAGTACGCGGCGCTCGCGCAGGAAGCGGCGGGCGAGTCGTTCACCTTGAAGGCGACGCTGCCCGCGTCGGGCGCGACCGAGCCGGTCAGCGTGGACGTGACGCTGACGGCGGCGTCGGGGCTGGCGGCGGACGCGCGCGCGACCGCGACGCGGGAACTCCTCTCGATCGGGCCCGCGACGATGCGCGGCAGCGTGACGCCACGGCTCGTGACCCTCGCGAGCGAGACCTTCCTCGCGGAAAGCGGCCTGCGCCCGAGCCTGTCGCCGGCGACGCGGTTCAGCGCGAATCTTGAGCCGATCCGGATCTCGGCGGACGAATCGGGCGCGTTCAGTGCGAGCGAGATGTCGCGCTGGGGGCTATTCGTGCGCACGGAGGACCCCTTTGTCGTTGAGAACCTGCCGGCACTGGATGAGGGAAAAACGAGCCGGGTGGGTGTGACGAGCGCGGTCTACGCGCTGCGTGTGCATCCGCGCCGATCGCGTGACAGCAACTCGAGCGTGTCGCTCGAACTCTTCGAGCCCAGCAGGCCCGGGTCGGACATCGGCGAGGTGTCGATCACACAGGGCATGGGCTCGCGAGGCGGTTCGCTGACGATCAACGCGAACCTGCCCGATACCGCAGCGCTGGACCGGATGATCGGGCGCGAGGGCTTCCTTGCCGGCGCGCTGGGCGAGAACGTGACGATCGATGTCGCGCGGCGGAACGCGACGGATTATGGCGACGGCGGGCTGGACGTGTCCGTGCGCGCGCCGCGGCTGACCGCGAGCGCCGCGGGCTTCGAGACGCAGGAACGGATGCTGACGAGCACGAAGGAACTCAACGCGTCTTGGCGGCTGGAGCCGGCGTTCGCGAACCGGTACCTGCTGGGCCCCGACGCGGACGCGACGCTGGCCGAGGGCGTGACGGTGGAACTGCACGCCCCGTCGTTCCTGGTCCCGACGGGCGCGTCGCCCGCGGGCGGGAACACGCCGCGAGAGCTGGGCGGGGACCTGCGCGTTTCGACGGGTCCGCTCAAGCTGACGAGCCGGAGCGGGCAGACGGCGGAGATTCTGGGCATGAATGTGCGCGCGCGGCACGTGGCGGGCGCGTCGCCGGGCACGCTGACGCTGGAAGGCGCGGTGCTCGAGCGTGGCGCGGGCGGCGAGTCGAACGCGGCGGTCACGCTCGCGGGGGAACTGCGCGGGACGACGAACGCGCAGGGGATCGCGCCGGCGAGCGCGTGGACCTACGACGCGACGCTCAAGGGCTCGCTCGCGACGGTGATCGTCGATGCGCTCGCGGGGATGGAGAGCCTGCTGCGCGACGGGCTGGGAGATCGCGTGGCGGTAGACGTGCGGGCGAACGACTTCTCGACGACGTCCGGCTCGCTGGACGCGACGCTGACGAGCGACAAAGCCGACCTGGTGCTGCAGGGCAACGGCGAGGGCGGGCGCCTGGTGCAGCGTGGCGAGGTGCGCGCGACGGTGTCGCAGATTTCGAGCGCGTTCAGCCGGCGGTTTATCTCGACGGCGATCCCGATCTTCGACACATTCGAGAAGACCGCGTCGAACGAGCCGGCGTTCTTCACGCTGACGAACGGAACGATCCCGCTCGACGGGGACATGACCAAGTTCAACGGGGACGCGGTGGTCGATCTGGGTTCGGTGACGTTCCAGACCTCGCCGTGGCTCGGGGGGATCCTGGCGGTGGCGGACGCGAACGCGATGGGGCGGGCGGGCGAGCGTCTGCAGCCCATCCCGATGAAGATCCGCAACGGGATCATCACCTACGAGAACGCCGTGATCCCGACGGGTTCGGTGGAACTGGAGATCGACGGGACGGTGAACCTGGTCAACGGCGACCGGGACTTCTACCTGTTCGTGCCGCTGCAGTCGGTGAACAAGGACTTCTCGCGCGCGATCGAGCAGATCCCGGGGATCCGAAAGATCGCACGGTTGCCGTTCCGCGTGAAGCGGCGCGACGGGAAGACGGAGTACGAACTCGACTTCGACCGGCTGGGCGAAGCGGCGGCGAAGTCGCTGATCGAGACACCCGAGGACATCGTCGAGAGCGTCTTTGACCTCATCGGCGGAGGCGGGAACCGGAAGTAGCCGCGGCGTTCAGCCTCGACCGGTGCGGACGCGACCGCCGATGCGCTTGGGCGGCATCTTGGCGGGCACGACGCCCCCGGGGAACTTGCTGGCGTCGCCCTTGTCGGCGTTCGGCGCGTCGGGCTTGGAGAAGCGCGAGGGCTGGCTCTTGAGCTGTTCGAGGCGCTTCTGCTCGGCCGCCTGTTCCTGGCGGATATCCGACGGCGGGTCGCCGGGCACGAAGTCCGGGTAGGTCTGCTCGGGGATGTGCGCGTTGGCGAGGTGCTCGATGGCGGTGAGCAGTTCGCCCTGCTCGGGGGTGACGAAGGACCACGCCTCGCCGCGGCGTCCGGCGCGTGCCGTGCGACCGATGCGGTGGATGTAGACCTCGGGGTCTTCGGGCAGGTCGTAGTTGATGACGTGGGAGATGTTGTCCACGTCGAGCCCGCGTGCGGCGAGGTCGGAGCAGATGAGCACCGAGAGCTGCCCGTCGCGGAGACGCTGGATGACGCGGTTGCGCTTGCCCTGGTACATGTCGCCGTGGATGGCGTTGGACTCGATGCCCTTGCCCGAGAGGTACTTGACGAGCCCGTCCACGGTGCGCTTCATGCGGCAGAAGACGAGGGTGAGCTCGGGCTCTTCGTGGGTGAGCAGGTGCGCGAGCAGGCGCTTCTTGTCCCACGGTTTGACGGAGATGTAGTGCTGATCGACGAGGCTCACTGTGAGCGAGCCGGTGGAGGTGACGAGCTTCTCCGGGTCGCGCATGTGCTTGCGCGCGAGGCGTTCGATCTCGTCCTCGATGGTGGCGCTGACGAAGACGAGCTGCGCGTCCTTGGGGAACATCCCGAGGATCTTGCGGATGTCGTCGCGGAAGCCGATGTCGAGCATGCGGTCCATCTCGTCGAGGACGGCGTAGCGGGCGTTGTTGAAGTGGAGGTAGCCGCGCTCGCGCATGTCGAGGAGGCGCCCGGGCGTGGCGACGATGATCTCGGGACCGTCGGCGAGGCGCTTGGCCTGGGTATCGATGCGCTGCCCGCCGTAGACGGCGGCGACGCGGAGCCCGGTGTGCTTGCCGAGCTCGATGAGCTCCTGCCCGATCTGAATGGCCAGTTCACGGGTGGGCGCGAGGATGATGGTCCCGAACTCGGTGCCCTTCTCGGCCATGTTGAGTGCGGGGATGCCGAAGGCGGCGGTTTTGCCGGTGCCGGTGCGCGACTGCCCGAGGACGTCACGCCCGTCGAGGACGAGGGGGATGAGCTGGGCCTGGATCTTGGTGGGGCTGACGAAGCCGACGTCCTTCAGCCCGGCGAGCACGTCCTCGTTGAGTTCGAGGTCTTCGAAGGTGCCCTCGAAGATCTCTTCCCAGTTCTCGACGTCGTCGCGCGAGATGATGGTGCGCTGGCGGCTCTGCTGGAGCGGATCGGGGCCGTCGTCGGGCGGCGGGCCGTCGTCGCGCCCGCGGCCTCGTCCCCGCCCGCCGCCGTCTCGCCCGCGCCCGCGACCGCCGCCGCGGCGCTTCCTGGGTCGATCGCCGTGATCGGAGGCGGGTTCGCCCGACGACTCCGCGTTCGTCGTCGCGGTGGTCTCGGTGCCTTCGCCGGAAGTCTTCTTGCGTCGGCGACGGCGCCGGCGCTTCTTCTTGGGCTGGTCTTCGCCGGCGGATTCGGATTGCGAGGGGTTGGTCTGCGGCCCGTCCGCCGAGGCGGGGGCGTCGCCTTCGTGATCGTTCATCGTGGGATCTTCTCGGCTGCCCGGCGTTTGCTTCGGACGCCGGGAGATGCCTGGATGTGACGCCCGGTCCCAACATCAGGGCGGGCGATGAGCGGGTGATGCTAGGAGCCCGGGGTTGTCGATACCACTCGGGTTCCGGGCGGTTCTATCGTGCCAGGGCAGAAGGTGAGGCGACGTCCGTGCAGACATCGAGCCGACTCGACATCGATCTGACCGCGATCGAGCACAACCTGGGTGTGATCCGGCGTGTCCTGCGCGCGGGGTCGGAGGGGCGGACGCCCCCCGCGATGTGCGCGGTGCTGAAGGCGGACGCCTACGGGCTGGGCGCCAAGCGGATCGCCAAACGCCTGAGCATGCTGGGCGTGGAGATGATCGCGGTCTCGACGCCGGCACAGGCGCGCGAGCTGATCGCGGCGGCGATCGACGTCCCCCTGCTGATGCTCATGCCGGTCCGCGAGCTGCGCCGGGACGACGCGCTGTACCGCGCGGTCTCGCGCGGGCGGGTACACCTGGGCGTACACGACGAGGCGTCGCTGCGCGAGGTGATGCACGTGGCGGAAGGGCTGGGCATCACGGTGCCGGTGCACATCGAAGTGGATACGGGCATGAGCCGGGACGGCGCGCTGCCGAGCGATGCGCTGCGTCTGCTGCTCTCGATCGCGGAGCACCGCCGGCTGCGGTTGGCGGGCGTGTTCACGCACTTCGCGTCGGCGGACGTGAGCGCGGAGGAGACCGATCGCCAGTCCGAACGATTCGACGAGTGGCTGCGCACCGCGGGCTCGCTGGTCACCGAGGACTGCCTCGTGCACGCGGCGAACTCGTACGCGCTGTTCCGCTCGAAGTCGCAGCACCGTCGCATGGTGCGCGTCGGGCTCGCGCTCTACGGCTACGGGGGCGAATCGCTCGCGGGCGACGACACGGGCATCGAGTTCGCGACGGAGCTCGATGCGCTTCGACCGGCGCTGCGGTGGGTGAGCCGCTTCTCGCAGTTCAAGCGGGTGGGCGAGGGCGAGCGCGTGGGGTATCGAGGGACGTGGGTCGCGCCGCGCGACACGCTGCTGGGCGTGGTGCCCGTGGGCTACGCCGACGGCTATCCGATCGGGCTCAGCAGCGACGGTGTCGAACGGTTCGGCTTCGGCGACGGCTGCGCGAAGGTGGGCGTGATCATCGCGGGCGAGCTGCGCGCGTATGTGCCTGTCGTCGGGCGGGTCTCGATGGAACAGATCGTGGTAGACCTGACCGACGTGCGCGGGCACGAGGCGACGACCGAGACCGAGGTCGAACTGATCGGCGTGGATCCCGCCGCGCCGAACGCGCTGGGCAAGCTGGCGGAGCGTGCGGGCTCGATCCCGCACGAGCTGCTGTGCCGGATCAGCCCGCGCGTGGAGCGGCTGTACCTGGCGACGAAGGACGCGGATCGGCGTGCGCCGCTGAGCCTGGCGCGCGTGCAGATGGCGCCGGCGCGCGACAACGCCGCGCCTATCGCGAGCTGAGCACGCGCTCGACGTCGATGCGCAGGCGCTCGCCGGTCGGTGAGCCTTCCGGCAGGATTTCTTCGATGAGTTCGCGCACGGCGTTGCGCTGCCCGGGCCAGAGGAAGTCGCTGCGCTGCGTGACCCAGCGCGCGTCGGTGTGCTCTTCATTGAGACGCGGTTCGAACGCGGGCGACACCTCGACCGCGAAGCGCGGCGAGAGCACGACCGCGCTGATCTCGGGCACGAAGTACGGGTGCACCTGCTCGAGCGCCCAGACGGCGCGCATGTCGCCGCCGGCGTGGGTGAGCCCGATCTCTTCCTCGAGTTCGCGGAGCGCGGTGCGGATGGGCGTTTCGCCGGGCTCGATGTGCCCCATGACGGGTTGCCAGGTGGCTTCGAGGGGCGGGCCGGCGCGGTGGAGTTGGAGCAGTTCGATGACGCCAGCGCGCCGGCGGAAGACGTAGGCATCGACGATGTCCGCGCGCACGCGGACGGCGTCGTCGAGGGGTTCGCGCCGGTAGCCGTCGCGATCGCGGGTCAACCTTCGATCCCGTCTGCGCCGATCGCGTCGAGGAACGCCCGCGCCTTGTCGAGCGTTTCGCTCCATTCGGCGTCGGGGTCACTGTCGGCGACGATGCCCGCGCCGACCGGGAAGTCGATTGTGGCGCGTTCTATGGGCTCGCCCGGCGACCACGTGTTGGCGCATGGTGTGACGGTGGCGGTGCGGATGCCGACGCTGAAAACGGCGGAGCCGTCGGCGGTGATGCGCCCGATGGAGCCGCAGTATGCGCCGCGTTCGAAGGGTTCGAGCTCGTTGATGACTTGCATGGCGCGGACCTTCGGCGCGCCGGTGATGGAGCCAGCGGGGAAGGCGGCGCGGAGGAGATCGACAAGGTCGCGGCCTTCGCGGAGCGTGCCGGCGACTTGCGCAACGGCGTGGTGGATGGACCCGGGGCCGTCGCCGGCGTGGCGTTCGACGGCGCGGGCGGTCTCGACGCGCACGCTGCCGGGCTCGCAGACGCGCCCGAGGTCGTTGCGCATGAGGTCGATGATCATGTTGAGCTCGGCGCGGTCCTTTGATGCGTCGAGCAGGTCGCGCGCGCGCCCGGCGCGCGTGCCCTTGATCGGTCGTGTGATCACGCGACGCGAGCGCGCATCGAACGAGAGGAAGAGCTCCGGGCTCACCGAAAGAACGGCGCGGCTCGGCGTTTCGAGCAGCGCGCCGTAGTCGGGCGTCATTGTGCGCACGAGTGTGTCGAAGAGCGCGCGCACGTCGCCGCAGAACGTACCGCGGAGCACGTGCGCGATATTGGCCTGGAAGACATCGCCGACGTGTGTGTACGCGATCGCTCGGCGCACCGCTTCGAGATAGGCGCACCGCCCCTGCAGCGAGCGGACGCCTTCGACGGACCACGCGCGGGGTGGAGGCGGCTCGGCGGCGTGCGCCGGTTCGAGTTGCCAGAGGTCGATCGCGGGCCGCGCGCCGCGCGAAGCGGTGGGCTCGATGGCGTGTCCGAGTTCGTAGGGCAGCGCGATGGCCCACTCTCGTGCGGGCGAGCGAGCGAGGGCGGCTCGCAGCGCCGCGAGCGGGTCGTCCGAGCAGCATGACGCGTGATCGACCGCGTGGAAGTCGCCTCGCCACCGCGGGTCGGTGCCGCGGAAGGAGGCGATCGTTGTGCGCGCGGAATCGGCGCGCGCGGGATCGGGAGAAAGTGTTGTGCCCGGGTCGATCACGGCGCGATGATAGGGTGCGAAGGCGGGGTGCCCGCGAGAGGAGCGACGGATGCGTGGACGGATCATCGGCGTGGTGGCGGTTCTGCTCGCGGTGACCGCGCATGTGCGCGCGGACGACGCGGTCTTCGACTCGCCGGACGCGGCGCTCGCGTGGGCGGAGTCGGTCAGCGACGGTTTCGGCTGGGGCGAGAGCGACGACGAGACCTCGACCAAGGCGCGCAAAGCGCGGGGCGTCTTCGACGACGCGATGCGCAACGAGCCGGCCCGTGCGGAGTGGGCGTTCGGGATGGCGCTGGCAACGATGCTGAGCGAGGAGCACGATCTGGCCGATGCGCAGCCGCACTTCGAGCGGGCGGCGGAGCTGGAGCCGAACGTCGCGAAGTACGAGTACTGGCGTGGGAACGCGCTGGCGGGTTCGATGCTGAGCGCTGGGCTCGGTGCGTTGGGGCGTCTTGGCGACGTGAGAGAGGCGTACGAGCGCGCGATCGAGCTGGACCCGATGTACCCCGAGCCGCGGATCGCGCTGGCGATGGTGTACACGCAGGCGCCGCGGCTGCTGGGCGGGAGCAGCAAGAAGGCGATGGAGCAGGGCGAGGCGCTGCTGCGGATCCCCGGCGCGGAGAGCCAGGGTCACATCGTGATCGCGGGCGTACACGCGAAGAAGAAGCGCTGGGACGAGATGGGCGCGTCGTTCGAGGCGGCGGCGAGCAGCGCGCCGAACGACGAAGACCGGCGTCAGGCGGTCGAGACGTGGTTCTATTACAGCCTGTCCTACCAGCAAGACGGCGACGCTTTGGTGCCCATCGCGCAGCGGCTGGTCGCGATGACGGAGGACCCGGACGACCCGATGCCGGGGTACCTGTCGGGAGTGGCGTATCAGGAAGCGGGTCGGGCGGCGGAGGCGTTGCCGCTGCTGATCGAGGCGGGTGAATCGATGCCCGAACGCGCGAGCGCGCAGTGGCGTGTGTGCGAAGCGCTGGAGGATGTCGGCAGGCGGGCGGCGGCGCTGAGCGCGTACGAGCGGGTTTCCGAACGCTTCCCGGACGATGAGCGGGCGAAGACGGCGACGAAGCGTGCGCGGCGGTTGCGCTAAGAGTGCGGGGGACACGTCAGCCGACTGGAACCGTGCGCGGTTGGCGGCGAATGATGAAGTGGATGCCGCGGAATATGCTTCCGCGTGGGGTTGTTCGCTTGTGCAGGAACACGACGCCCTTGACGGGGCGAAAGAAGGCCCGGCCCGAGGCCGGGCGATCCAGCCTTCTTCTCCTCCATTTCGATGGGCGCCCGCACCGGCCACGCTGGTGCGGGCGTTTTTTTGCGCTAGCGCCCGAGCAGTTCGACGAGCGCCTTGCCGGGGTCGTCGGTGCGCATGAGTGATTCGCCGACGAGCGCGATGTGGACGCCGGCGCGGCGGAGCCGTGAGAGGTCGTCGGGCGTGGAGATGCCCGATTCGCTGACCAGCACGCCCGGATCATCGACGAGGTCGATCAGGCGGAGGGTGTTGTTGAGGTCGGTGGTCATGGTGGAGAGGTCGCGGTTGTTGATCCCGAGCAGGCCGTAGGCGCGGGAGGGGAACCCGACGTGGGGACGCACGCGGAGGAGGTTCTCCATCGAGTGGACCTCGATGAGCGTGGTGAGTTGGAGTTCGCGTGCGAGGATCATGAGGTCCACGAGCGCGGACTCGGTGAGGCACTCGGCGATGAGCAGGATGGCATCGGCGCCGTACGCACGGGCTTCCCACACCTGGTAGGGATCGACGATGAAGTCCTTGCGGAGGACGGGGAGCGGGACGGCATCGCGGATCTGGTGGATGTAGCCCAGCGAGCCGGCGAAGAACTCGGGCTCGGTGAGGCAGCTGATCGCCGCGGCCCCCGCCTGGTGGTAGCGTTTGGCGATGGGCACGGGATCGAAGCCATCGTCCTCGTATTCAGGTCGGATCCAGCCGGCCGAGGGGCTCTTGCGTTTGATCTCGGCGATGACGTTTGTCGCGTCGGCGCGATCGCGCTTGGTGACGGCGGCGAAGAAGTTGCGGGGGCGACCGAGCTCCTTGATGCGTTTGCGGAGCTCCTCGACGGGTTCCTCGGCCTTGCGGCGCTCGACCAGCGATCGCGTCCGCTCGACGATGGTCGCCAGCGCATCCGGAACGGGTTGGTCGTTGGTCTCGTGCATCATGCTGATCGCGTGCCTGGGGCTCGCCTCGCCGGCGCACGCGAGCGGCACTGTAGGGAACACGCTCGGCGTCGTCAGCGTCACCGTGGCAGCGCTCGCGGCGATCACGGTGCTGGCGATCGGCGTCGCGTGGCGAGGCAGGCTGTGGCGCTTCGAACGCGAAGCGCCCGAGAACGCCGACGGCACGCGCGACGGGCTCGTGCTGCTCCTCGTCGGGCTCGGCGTGTGGGTCGTGCAGGGGCTCGGATCGGTCGCGGCGATTCCGATCTTCCGGCATGATCCGGAGGGGAGTGGCAGCGGGCTCGCGCAGATGGCGGTGCTGCTGCTGGGCGGCTCCGTCGGCGGGCTGCTCGCGCTGCTGATCGCCGTGGTCGTGCTGCCGAGTGTTGCGAGCGCGATGGGACTGCGAGCGCAACCGTGGAGCGGTCTGGCGCTCGGCGCGGTGCTCGGCGCGCTGGTGACCGCGCCGGTGCTGCTGGTGAGCACGCTGGCGATGCGGCTGCGCGCGTGGCTCTCCGGCGAAGCGGAAGACCCGCTCGCGCACAAGACGCTCGAGGCGCTGACGGAGCCGACGAACCCGATCTGGGCGATCGCGGTCACGGTGGCGTGCGTGACGCTCGTGATCCCGCTGCTGGAAGAGGTCTTCTATCGCGGGGCGTTGCAGCAGTCGTTCGCGCGGGCGATGGACGGCGTGCTGTCGCCGACGCGCGCTGTGTGGTCATCGATCGTGATCACGTCGGTGGTGTTCGCGTTCATGCACGTGGGCTCGGCGGACTGGCACGCGCTGCCGGGGCTGTTCGTGCTGAGCGTGGCGCTGGGGATCGCGCGGGAGCGGAGCGGTGCGCTGTGGGCGCCCTTCGCGATGCACGCGGTCTTCAATGCGCTCAACGTGACGCTCGCGATGACCGGGACGTGAACGCAAAGCGCCGAGCGCGTCTGCACGCGCTCGGCACCGAGAGAGAGGAGCGTGCTGCGTGGCTCAGCGGCGCTGGCGGCGGGTCGCGGCGACGAGCCCGAGGCCCGCGACACCGAGGGCGCCGGGCGACGGGACGTTGACGAAGTTGAGCGCCTGCCCGTTGAGCCCGTCGAACTCTGCGAAGACGCCGAGGAACTCGTTGCGTTCGATGTCGAAGCGGAGGAGGCGTCCGTTGCCGGTGCTGCTGGCGAAGAGCGTGCCGTCGGGCGCGAAGCCGAGCCCGCGGGGCGCGCTGAGGGTGGGGTCGCCGAACTCGTCGTTGCCGGGGTTGAGGACGGAGAAGTTCGTGGGGCTGTCGATATCGATGATGACGATGGCGCCGGCGTTGGGGATCGCGCCGCCCTGGAAGGGGAACTCGCTGGAGACGACGAGTTGTGTGCCGTCGGGGCTGAGGATCACGTCGAGCGGACTGAACGCGCCGAGGTTCGAGGTATCGAAGATGGTGGTGGCGCTGCCGGTGGCGGGGTCGATGCGGAGGATGGCGTCCTGCCCGACGCCGGTGCTCGGATTGGAACCGTTGCCGATGAAGAGGTCGCCCGATGGACCGAAGACGAAGCCGCGCGGGAAGTCGATGCCCGCGGCGGTTGGGTCGAAGACCTCGCCGACGAAGGCCCCGTTGGTGCTGTCGAACTCGAGGACGGATCCCTGTGCGCGGGAGCCGACGAAGAAGTTGCCGTTCGGTCCGAAGACCGCGCCGCCCGGATCGACAAAGCCCGAGCCGGTGTTGGAGAAGTCGGAGAGTTCTTCGATGAAGTTTCCGGCTTGATCGAAGCGGAGGACGCGGTCGTTGCCGGGGCCGGCGGGCGCGTTGCCGCTGTTGACGAGAACGGTGGTGTCGGGATCGCCGAAAGGCCCGTCGAGGACGATGTCGCGCGGGTCGTTGAGCCCGCCGGTGGACTGGTCGGCGAAGACGCCGCGGAAGGCGCCGTCGGAACCGGAGAAGCGGAGGACGGCGTTGTTCCCGCCGTTGAACCCCCCGCTCGTGACGAGGACGTCGAAGTCGGTGACGGCGCCGTGGGCGGCGCCGGCGAGGGCGGTGGTGAGTGCGGCGCATGCGATCGCGTTCCGAGTGTTCATCGGGGGGTGCTCCGGGTGGGTGTGTCTCGTGGTTGTGACGCGATTGGCCGCGGGCGTCGATCGGCGTGGTTCGTACGTCTGACGTGGACGCGTGTCTTGTCGTGCGTAGCCAAGACCTGAAGGCGCGGGCGTATTCCTCTACTGTGCCAACTTGGCAGACGCGCGAGTGCGCGTTGCGCATGGAATAAAAGGAGCGGCGAGATGTCGGCTGAACAGGCCAGCGCGAAGCGGCGGGTGCTCACGGGCGATACGCCGACGGGGCGTTTGCACCTCGGGCATTACGTCGGGAGCATCGAGAATCGCCTGCGTTTGCAGGGCGAATACGACTGCTACTTCCTCATCGCGAACATGCACGCGTTCACCACGCGCGCCGACAAACCCGACGACATCCGGCGCGACACGATCGAGATCGTCAAGGACTGGCTGGCGTGCGGCATCGACCCGCACACGAGCACCGTTGTGCTTCAAACTGAGGTGCCGGCGATCGCGGAGCTCACGTGGTTCTTCGCGATGAACATCCCCTTCAACCGCGTGATGCGCAACCCGACGCTCAAGACGGAGATCGACGCGAAGGGCTTGGGCGATACGTACTCGTTCGGATTCCCGATGTACGCGGTCGGTCAGTGCGCGGACATCCTCGCCTTCCGACCGGACCTGATCCCGGTGGGCGAGGACCAGGTCGCGCACATCGAGATGTGCCGCGAGGTCGCGCGCCGGTTCGACATCCTGTACTGCGGCGTGGACTCGCATCTTGATGACGACGCGTTCGAGGGCGCGGGCGGCGTCTTCCCGATCCCGCAGGCGCTTGTCGGGAAGATCGGGCGCCTCATCGGGACCGACGGCACGCAGAAGATGAGCAAGTCGCTCGACAACGCGATCTTCCTGAGCGATACACCCAAGCAGGTAAAGAAGAAGATCAACGCGATGTACCCGGGGCAGTCGCGCGAACCCAACGAGCCGGGCAACGTGGAGATCAACCCGGTCTTTGAATACGTGGACACGTTCGTGAAGGACGAAGCACAGGTCGCGGAACTCAAGGACCGCTACACGCGCGGCGACAATCTGGGCGACGGGCACGTGAAGGCCGCGGTGATCGAGGCGGTGAACGAGTTGCTCGACCCGATCCGCGCGCGGCGCGCCAAGCTCGAGGGCCCCGGCGGGGACGACGAGGTGATCGACATCATTCGCAGCGGCACGGCCCGCGCGAATGAGGTCGCCGAGCAGACGCTGTGGATGGCGAAAGAGGCGATGGGACTTGGGTTCTGGGAGCGGACGATCTCGGGGGGTTGAGGGGATCGACCGA
The DNA here is from genome assembly GCA_039182735.1 of Planctomycetota bacterium. GTDB lineage: Bacteria > Planctomycetota > Phycisphaerae > Phycisphaerales > UBA1924 > JBCDCB01. Next base: position 102,206 of record JBCDCB010000003.1, on the reverse strand, counting down.
CGCCGGGCGGCGTGCTAGACTCGTCCCTCCCGCGAGGGTCCCGTCGCGAGACGGTCGCGGGCCTGTAGCTCAGCTGGTTAGAGCGCACCCCTGATAAGGGTGAGGTCACAGGTTCGAATCCTGTCAGGCCCACTGCCTACTCCGATCAGCGCTGCCCTCCGGCAGCGTGCGGATCAACGCCGCCCTTCGGCAGCGTGCGTCCGAGCACCGCAAGTCTCGGCGATCGGAAGACAAGACGAAGCGAGCACGAGCGCAACGACACGCCCCGCCCGGGATTCCGAGCGGGGCGTTCGCGTGGTGGGCAACGGGTGCGGAGGTGGTGGTCCGGGGTGGCCGTTATGCGGTGAGGAACCCGCCATCGACAGCGAGGTCGGTGCCGGTGATGAACGAGGCATCGTCGCTGGCGAGGAAGAGGAAGGCGTCCACGATTTCCTTGGTTTTGCCGATGCGTCCGACGGGGTGCTTGGCGATGAGGCCCTCGCGCATCTCGCCTTCCTTACCGGCGAAGCGGTCGAGCATGTCGGTATCGATCCCGCCCGGCGAGACGCTGACGACGCGGACGCCCTGGGAAGCGAACTCGAGCGCGGCGCTGCGGGTGACACCGAGCACGGCATGCTTGGAGGCGGCATAGACGCTTGCGCCGGGGAAACCCTTGTGCCCCGCGATGGTGGCCAGGTTGATGATGACGCCGCCACCACGTTTGATGAGGTGCGGCGCTTCGTGCTTGATGCCCAAGAAGACGCCGAGCACGTTGATGTCGAAGACCTTGCGGTACTCCTCTTCGGTGACATCGGTGATCATGCCGGTGGTTTCGACGCCGGCGTTGTTGATGGCGACGTCGATGCCGCCGTAGGCGCTGACCGCGGTCTCGACGAGTTTCTGGATGTCGGCCTCGTTGGTGACGTCGCCCGCGACGAATGTGGCGTTCCCGCCGTTGGCTTTGATCTCGCTGACGAGTTCGTCGCCGAGGTTCTGGCGGCGTCCGTTGGCGACGACGCTGGCGCCCTCGCGAGCGAAGGCGAGCGCGGCGTCTCGCCCGATGCCGCTGGTCGCGCCGGTGATGAGGACTACTTTGCCGTCGAATCGCTTGCTCATGGGTCTTCTCCCGCGTGGTTCGTCTGGGTGGGGTCGGGGTGGGGGTGGGGGTGGTCAGGTGTTTCGGACGCCCGGCGAACCAAGATATTGGAACGATCATTCCAATACTCGTCAAGAAACTCGATTTTCCCGCTCGGAGGGTCGCATCTAGAGTCCGGCATGCTCAGGCGGCTGATGAACTTCTTCCTGCTGTCCCAAGGCGTCTCGGCGGTGGGCGAGCGCGAAGACCCTGACCGCTTCGAGCAGATGCGGGCCAAGCGCGAGGCGTGGGAACGCGAACAGCGGGAGCGCGAGGCGGCGGAGGACGCGGAGGTCGATGCGATCTTGAGGCGATCACCCGCACCAGCGAGCGACTCTGACCAGCCGCGCCCGTCAGGAAGCGGGCATCGCCGCGAACGTTGATCCAAAAACTCGCGCCCTCACGGTCGCGGCTCGTTCAGCCCTCGGCGAGGAGCCCCACCACCTCGAACTTCTCAACGTCCACCAGCCCCAGGTCGCTGATCTTGAGCGACGGGATCACGGGTAGCGGCAGGAAGCTCAGCGGCATGAAGGGGTCGTGGTGCGGGCAGCCCAGCGCGCGGGCCGCGTCGAGCAGCGCGCGTTGACGCTCGAGCGCATCGGGCGCGCTGGTCATCAGCCCGGCGATCTCGAGCGGGAGTAGGGCCTGGACAATGCCGCTCTTGACGACGCACTGCCCGCCGCCTGCGTCCGCGAGCGCACGCGCGGCGACGAGCATGTCATGGTCGTTGTCGCCGACGACGGCGAGGTTGTGCGCATCGTGCCCGACGGTGCTGGCGATGGCACCGCCCGAGAAGCGGAAACCGCGCACGAAGCCGAGCCCGATGTTGCCGGTGCCCCTGTGGCGTTCGATGACAGTGATCTTGAGGATGTCGCGCGCCGGGTCCGCGACGGGGCGACCGGCTTCGTTCGTCGAAGCGGGCATCGTGAGGTGCTCCGTGACGAGCGAGGTCGGATCCATACCGATGACGCGGATGGATGCGCCGGGCGCGATCGGGTCGAGTTGGAGGGCGGACTCATCGAGGTCGCTCGGCAGCGTGACCCCGGACGGAGGCGGGTCGAGCGTGGAGGGTTGCTCGCCGAGGTAGTCACCATCCTGCGCGACGAGCGTGCCCTCGAACCACACGCGTCGTGCGCGCAGTTCGTGCAGGTTGTCGTAGGCCACAAGGTCGGCGATGTACCCCGGCGCGATCGCGCCGCGGGCGGGCAGACGGAAGTGCTCGGCGGTGCTGAACGAGCCCATCGCGATCGCCATCGCCGGGTCGAGCCCGAGCGCGATGGCCTTGCGCACGACGTGATCGATCTGACCGTCGTCCACGAGATCGCTGAGGTGGCGGTCGTCGGTGCAAAAACAGATACGCCGGAACGTCCGCTCGGTCACGATCGGGAGCAGCGCTTCGAGGTTGTGCGACGCGGAACCCTCGCGGATGAAGACACGGAGCCCGGCGGCGAGTTTCTCGCGCGCTTCGTCAGCGGTCGTCGATTCGTGGTCGGACGAGATGCCGGACGCGGCGTAGGCCTGCAGCCAGTCGCCGCGCACGCCCGGCGCGTGCCCATCGACGAGACGCTCGCGGAGCCCGAGGGCGATCTTCTCGAGAACGTTCGGGTCGGCGTGGACGACGCCTGGGAAGTTCATCATCTCCGCGAGCGCCACGACGCGGTCGGAGGCGAAGAGCGGCGCAAGATCTTCAGCGGTGACGGTCGCGCCGCTGTTCTCGAGGTGGCACGACGGCACGCACGACGAGGCGCCCCACATGATGTTCATCGGCGCGCGCTCGGCATCGCGCATCATCCACTCGATGCCCGCGACGCCCAGCACGTTGGCGATTTCGTGCGGATCGGCTACGCATCCCGTGTTGCCGCGCGCCACGGCGATCGGCGCGAAGAGCGAGGGCGGACGCATCGTCGATTCGATGTGGACGTGCGCGTCAATGAAGCCCGGCGCGAGGATCATGCCGGCGAAATCGACGGTCTCCTTCGCCTCGCACCGTTCGGGGGAGACGCGCGCGATGCGGTCGCCCACGATGGCGACGTGGGCGGGCTCGATATCGAGCGTGAAGACGTTGACGACGCGCGCGCCCGCGAGCAGGAGGTCGGCGGGCGCCTCGGCGCGCGCAGCGGCGAGGAGTTCGGGCGTCGGGGCGGGCGGGTCCGCGAAGCGTGGCATACTGGGCTCCGTGCGTGCGTCGGAATAGCGGGCGTGCGCGGGGCGTTCGGTCCGCGGGCCGACCATCGTCTTGCGGGTGAGCCCGCGCGTCCAGCCGAGGGAGCAGAGCATGACCACGCGGTCGGCGGGTGAATCCGGGCGGGGTGTCACACTGACGTGCATGGAGGTGTGGGGCGGGTCGGACGCGTTCGAGAACGCGGTGAGCGTGCCGGGCATCGACGCGTGGCTGTGCTCGATTCCGCACGAGGGCGCGGCAGAGGGCGGGGACGTGCACTACATCTCGCTGTGCGCCGCGGGGCAGATCGCGCGGTTCGTGGTCGCGGACGTGGCGGGGCACGGGGCGGACGTTGCGGGGTTCTCGAGTTCGCTGCGGACGATGGTGCGCAAGTCGATCAACACACCGGACCAGACGCGGATCGCGCGGACGCTGAACGGGATGATGAGCGACAGCGACCAGATGGACGGGCGGTTCGCGACGGCGATCCTGAGTTCGTACTTCGCGCCGACGCGCACGCTGTCGCTGGTGAACGCCGGGCATCCGCGGCCGATCTTCTACAGCGCCGCGTCGGGTGGCTGGCGTGTGCTCGATGCCGAGACCGCCGAGCGGTTCGAGGGCCCGTCGAACCTCCCGCTGGGTGTGATCGATCGGACGCCGTACGCGCAGTTCGGTGTGCGGCTGGAGGCCGGCGATGCGGTGGTGCTCTACACCGACTCGCTGACCGAGGCGAAGCGCACGGACGGCTCGATGCTCGGAGAAGCCGGTCTGCTGGATGTGGCACGCGCACTGGACCACGGCGATCCCGGCGGGATGGCGAAAGGTCTGGTCGCGGGCGTGCGCGCACAGGCAGGCGACGGCGCGATCGACGACGACATCACGGTGCTGGTGCTGCTGGCGAACGGGCAGCAGCCGCCCGCGCCGACGCTGCGTGAGCGGGCGCGCGCGATGGGACGGCTCGCGGGCTTGCCGATCTGAGCGTCGTCGAGGGGCGGGCGGGTTGTCATACTGCGCGCTCATTCGAGCGAGAGGAGCGCGCGTTGCCGCTGAACATCGACATCTTCGGTTCGCCCAAGGCACTGGTGGGGATGGTGCATGTCGGGGCGCTGCCGGGCACGCCGAGGCACGAGACATCGATCGCGGAGATCGCGGACCGGGCGGCGAGCGAGGCGAGGCTGCTCGCGGAGGCCGGGTTCGACGCGATCGTCATCGAGAACATGCACGACGTGCCGTACCTGATGCGAAGGGTTGGGCCGGAGATCGTGTCATCGATGACGGTCAGTGCGCAGGCGGTGCGTGCAGCGGTCGAGGTGCCGGTGGGCGTGCAGGTGCTGGCGGGCGCGAATGACGCGGCGATCGCGGTGGCGCACGCGGCGGCGTGCGATTTCGTGCGCTGCGAAGGGTTCGTGTACGCGAGCGTTGCGGACGAGGGCGTGTTCGCGGAAGCGGACGCCGGCCCCCTGCTTCGATACCGGCGCGCGATCGGCGCGGACGGGAGCGGCCCGAGCGGGAAGCGCATCCACGTGCTGGCCGACATCAAGAAGAAGCACAACGCGCACGCGATCACGTCGGACGTTGATCTCGCGGAGACGGCGCGCACGGCGGAGTTCTGCCGCGCCGATGGTGTCATCGTGACGGGTGTCGCGACGGGGCGCCCGACGAGCGTGAACGACCTGCGGACGGTGCGCCAAGCGACGAAGCTGCCGATGGCGGTCGGGAGCGGCGCGCGCCCGGAGACGCTGCAGGAGCTGTTCGCGTACGCGGACGCCGTCATCGTTGGGTCGTGGTACAAACAGGGCGGGTCGTGGTCGAGCCCGCCGGACCCCGAACGGGTGCGCGACCTGGTGTCGGCGGCGGAGCGGGCGCGCCTCTAGCGCCGCTATGCTCTCGACATGATCAAGAACTCAACGGCGTGCGCCGGCGTGCTTGCGCTCGCGCTGGGCATGGGACTCTCGGCACCCGCGTTCGGGCATCCGCCCGAAGCGCGGGCAAACGCTGAGTTGAGCTCGACGGACCGCGCGGTGCTTTCGCTGCTGGAAGAGGACCTCGAAGCGCAGCGGCGCTTCAACCCGACGAGCGCGAGCGTGCGCGGGGATCGGCGCTTCGATCACCTGCTGGACGACAACTCGCCGGCGGGGTACGCGGAGGTGATCGCCGACGCGCGGGCGCGGTTGTCGAAGCTCGACGCGCTCGACGCCGAGCTGATCTCGGAGTCGATGCGCCTCAACGCAGATCTGCTGCGGTACGAGTTGGATCGCCGGATCGAGGGCGAGCGGTTCGAGACGTGGCAGATCCCGGTGACGCAGATGGGCGGGCCGCACCGCAACCTGCCGCAGCTGCCGGATCGTTTGTCGTTCTCGACGGAGGCGCATTACGAGGATTACCTGGCGCGGCTGCGCGCGATGCCGGCGTATCTGGACCAGACGATCGCGAACATGAAAATGGGCGTCGAGGCGGGTCGTGTGCCGCCGCGGGTGGTGATGCTGGGCGTGGCGGATCAGCTGACGGGTGTGACGGGCGCGGCGTTCGACGCCGACCCGACCCTGCACCCGCTGTACAAGCCCTTCCTCGCGATGGACCAGGACTCGCGGCTCGCGCGCGACGCGCGCAACGCGGTCGCCGAGGGCGTGCTGCCGGCGTTCGGACGCCTGCGCGCGTACGTGGAGAACGAGTACATCCCCGCGTGCCGGGAGACGGTCGGCGCGAGCGATTCGGTCGATGGGATCTCGTACTACCAGTATCAGCTCGACGGGTTCACAACGCTCGGGCGTTCGGCAGACGCGATCCACGCGCAGGGGCTCGAAGAAGTCGCGCGCATCCGCGCGGAGATGTTCGACGTGATCGCGCGATCGGACTTCGCGCAGAAAGACACGCTCGTCGGCGATGAGCTCTTCGATGCCTTCACCGACTATCTGCGCACCGATTCGCGCTTCTATTACGACGATCCGGACGATCTGCTGAACGGGTACCGGGCGATCTCGAAGATCATCGACGCGGAAATGCCGAGGCTGTTCAAACGCCTGCCGAGGCTGCCGTACGGCGTGCGCGAGATGCCGGCGTTTATCGCGCGGTCGTCGCCCACGGCGTACTACTACCCGGGTTCGCTGGAGAACGGCGTGGCGGGGTTCTTTGTCGCGAACACGTACCGGCTGGACAGCCGCCCGAAGTACGAGATGATCGCGCTGACGCTGCACGAGGCGTCGCCCGGGCATCACCACGACAGCGCGCTGCGTCAGGAGCTCGCAGAAAAGGGGCTCCCGAAGTGGCGCGAGGAGCGCTGGTACACGGTGTTCGGCGAGGGGTGGGCGTTGTACGCCGAACGCCTGGGTCTCGAGATGGGCGAGGGCCCGTTCGGGCTGTACGAAGATCCGTACGACGACTTCGGGCGGCTCTCGTACGAGATGTGGCGCGCGATGCGACTCGTGGTGGACACGGGGCTGCACGCCAAGGGCTGGTCGCGCGACCGGGCCATCCGGTACATGCTCGACAACAGCGCGCTGACGCGCGCGAACATCGAGCGCGAGGTCGATCGCTACATCGCGTGGCCGGGCCAAGCGGTGGCGTACAAGACAGGTGAGCTCGAGATCCGCAACCTGCGCGCGGCAGCCGAGGCGGCACTGGGCGAGCACTTCGACGTCCGCGGTTTCCACGACATGATCCTGTCGCAGGGCGGCATTCCCATCCCCGCGCTGCGCGACATGGCGTTCGGGTGGATCTCGTCGCAGGCGAGCGCGCACGGCCTGAACGTGCGGCGCGTGGAGCGCACGCTCGACACCTTCCGCGCGTTCGGGCGCGACCTGTAGCGCGCGAACGGGTCAGGCGAACGTGCCGCCGCCGACGTTGAACCCGCCCTGATTCCCGCCTGCGCCGGCCCCCGCGGGCGCGGCGGGCGGTGCCTGCGGGGGACGCTGCTGCGGTCTTTGCGGCGGGCCGACCTGCGGGGTGAGTCGCAGGCGGAAGACGGATTCGCTGACGCGGTCGCGGACCTTCTCCCACATCTCGCCGATGAGTCGCGCGCCCTCGCGTTTGTATTCGATGCGCGGGTCCTGCTGGCTGAAGGCGCGGAAGCCGATGGTCTCGCGGAGCTGGTCCATCGCATAAAGATGATCGTGCCACGCCTGATCGAGCGTGTCGAGCAGGACGTAGCGCTCGAACTGGACGAGCTCGGCCCGGAGGATGTTCTCGACGCGGGCGCGGATCGCGCCCTCGCGCTCTTCTCCGTCCATGCGCTTGAGCCAGTGCGGGAGCTCGGCGTTGTAGGTATCACGGAAGTGCGCGACGAGGTCGTCCCACGAGGTGTCGGCGGCGAGGGCCTCGTCGATCGCCTTCTCGAGGCGCCCGTCTTCCACGAAGGCGCGCGACGCTTTCAGGAGCTCATCGCTGATCTGCTGCGGCATCTTGGTGCGGAGGATGTTCTCGTCCCAGTCGATGCCGTAACGGGTCTTGGCCCAGTTGACGAGCTGTCCGCCGGCCTGCTGCGGGTTCACGCGCATGAGCTGCATGGTGAGGTTCATGGCGAACTCGACGGGGTAGTTGACCTCGCGGGTGTCGTAGGCGGCGCGGACCTTGTCGAGGATGACGTCGGCGGGATCGGTGTTCTCCGACTCCTGCGCCGTGGCGATCTCTTCGACCGTCACGTCAAGATCGGTGGTGGTCTTGATCCACTTGGCGAGCTGCGCGCGTCCGAAGTCCGGGTCGAGGAACTCGTCGATCCCGGTGAGGTCCGCTTCGTCGATGCGGTCTTCCGCCGCGTCGATGAGTCGCGACTTGAGCTGGACGATAGGTGTTTCGTAGATGTCCTGGCTGGTGAGTTCGACGCCGAAGCGGGTCTGGGCCCACGACATCATGCCCTTGGTATCGATGTCGGCTTCGGATTCGCCCTCTTCGATGTCGGGGAAGTACTCGCCAGTGGTGACATCGACCTCGGTGCGGACGTCTTCCTTGGCCTGAGCGCGGACCATGTCGATGACCTCGTCGGGCTCGCGTCGGCGGAGGCGCGCAGTGTCAATCGAGCAGCCGAGTCGCTCGCCGGCGAAGGCACCGATGCGGTCGGCGAAGTAGTCGGGCGCGAGGTACTTGGCGCAGGCGTCGCGGACGGAGTCCTCGACGAACTCGAAGATGAGGCCCTTGATGTCGCGTCCGTCGATGGCGCGCTGGCGCAGGCCATAGAAGTCTTGGCGCTGGTGCTCCATGACCTCGTCGTACTCGAGGATGTTTTTGCGGATCTGGAAGTTGCGTTCTTCGACCTTGCGCTGGGCGCGGACGATGGACTTGCTGAGCATGGGGTGCTCGATGGCGTCGCCCTCTTTCATGCCCATGCGGGAGAGGATCTTCATGGTCGTCTCGCCGGCGAACATCTTCATGAGGTCGTCGTCGAGCGAGACGAAGAAGCGCGTGGAGCCGTTGTCGCCCTGGCGACCGGAGCGACCGCGGAGCTGGTTGTCGATGCGCCGGCTCTCGTGGCGTTCGGTGCCGATGACGTGCAGGCCCCCGAGGTCTTCCGCGGAGTCCGACCAGCGGAGGCGGTGCAGCCCGAAGCGCCCGGTGTCGTCGAGCGCCTTGCGGAGCGTCTCGGCGTCGGCGCTGTCGATGCGCTTGGGATCCATCCACGTGTGGTGCTCGGCCCAGTGGCGGAGCAGCATCAGTTCGAGCTCGTCCGGGTCCATGGACTCGGCGTCGCGTTTGTTGATGTCGAGCGCCTTGGGCGCGATCTTGCGGAAGCACTTGGCGCGCAGGGTCTCGTCGTCGTCGTTGACGTCGAGCTCACGCGGGGCGACGCCCCGGCGGAGCAGATGGTCGCGGTGCTCTTCGCGCGTGATTTTCTGCAGCTTGATATCGGTGCCGCGCCCCGCCATGTTGGTGGCGATCATGACGGCGCCGAGCTTGCCGGCGTCCTGCACGACGTTGGCTTCGCGTTCGTGCTGCTTGGCGTTGAGGACGGCGTGCTCGATGCCATGCTTCTGCTTGAGCATCTTGGAGAGCATCTCGCTCTTCTCGACGCTGGTGGTGCCGACGAGGACGGGACGACCCATGTCGTGGAAGGCGGCGATCTCTTCGACGACGGCGTCCCACTTGTCTTTCTGAGTGAGGTAGATCGTGTCATCGTGATCGGCGCGGATGACGGGGACGTTCGTCGGGATGACGACGACGTCGAGCTTGTAGATGTCGTGGAACTCCTGCGCCTCGGTGTCCGCGGTGCCGGTCATGCCGGCGAGGCGCTTGTACATCTTGAAGAAGTTCTGCACGGTGACCGAGGCGACGGTCTGCGTCTCCTGCTTGACGCGGACGCCTTCCTTCGCTTCGACGGCCTGGTGCAGGCCCTCGGACCATTGACGCCCGGGCATGGCGCGCCCGGTGTTCTGGTCAACGATGACGATGCCGGGATCGTTCTGCCCGGTCTGCGGGTCGGGCACGGGGACGACGATGTAGTCCTTGTCTTTCTCGTAGACGACGTGCGCGCGGATCGCCTGCCCGAGCAGGTGCGGGAGGTCGGTGTTCTCGCCGACGTAGAAGGACCCGAGCCCGGCCTTCTTCTGCGCCGCTTCGGTACCCTCGTGCGTGGGGTGGACCTGCTTCTTGTCGCGTTCGACCTCGAAGTACTGCGTGTGCTGGTCGCGCGCCATCTCGAGCTCGGGGAGCCGCTTCTTGTGCTCGTCGAGCTTCTGTTGGAGCGCGGGGATCTGCGACTTGTCGCGCGCGTTGCGGATGTCGCCCTCGGCGCCCTTGATCGCCTTCTTGCAGTCTTCGACCTTCTCGTCGGCGGCCATCCACGGCTTGTTCAGATCGACGAGGTGACGGGCGAGTTCGTCGGCGAGCTGGTAGCGCGGCTGATCCTGGTGCGCGGGGCCGGAGATGATGAGCGGCGTGCGCGCCTCGTCGATGAGCACCGAGTCAACCTCGTCCACGATCGCGTAGTCGCGCAGGCGCTGGACCTGCTGGTCGAGCGAGCGCTTCATGTTGTCGCGGAGGTAGTCGAAGCCGAACTCGGAGGTGGTGCCGTAGACGACATCGCACCGATACATGAGGCGCTTGACGCCCTCGTCCTGCATGTGCATGGGGTGGATCGCGCCGACGGTGAGCCCGAGCCCGTGGAAGAAGGGGAAGGTCCAGTCGCGGTCGCGCTGGACGAGGTAGTCGTTCACGGTGACGACGTGGACCTTGTGCAGGTCGAGCGCCGCGAGGTACGAGGCGAGGGGCGCGACGATGGTCTTGCCCTCACCCGTTTTCATCTCGGAGATCTTGCCCTCATAAAGGACGCTCGCGCCGATGAGCTGCACGTCGAAGGGGCGCGCCCGGAAGGGCGGCTTCGACTTGGGGAGCACCTCACGGACCGCGTCGTAGAAGTCGGTCGGGATGTCCGTCCACACCCAGCCGGGCTGCGGCTCGGTGCAGCCGAGCAGATCGTCCTTCGGTTCGCGGGGCTCGGCGGCGTCCATCTCCGAGCACAGCTGCTCGTAGATCGCGCGGGCGCTGTCGGGGAGCTGGTCTTTCGGAAACTGCTCGCGGAGCTCGGGATCGAAGGCGCTGCGGATGCCGACGTGGCGGTCCATCGCTTCGCGCGCGACGGCGAAGGCCTCGACCATGAGCTTGCGCGTGGGCTCACCGCCCTCGGCGCGCTCGCGGAACTCCTCGGTCTTCGCGCGGAGCTGCGCGTCGGTGAGTGCGCGGATCTCGGGCTCGAGCGCGTTGACCGATTCGACGAGGGACGTGTAGCGCTTGACGAATCGCTCGTTGCGGTTCCCGAACAGGGCGTTGACGAGCGGACCAATGACGGGGATGTCGGATCTCGACATGGGATCGACCTCGGGGTGTGCGCGGGGCGCACGGTGTTCGTGTGTGTGTTCGTATGCCGACAGTGGAAGGGTGATCTGGGCGACGCGCGGGTGCGCGCGTGGATCACGCGGTCGGCGGTGGAAGGTCGGTCAGTCCGGCGCGCACGAGCGGATCGACCGGACCGGTGCGAGCCGAGGCGTCGAACGCGACGCCGGGCACACGGGGTGCGCGGTCGTGCGGGACCGGGGCCGGCTGGAAGTGATCGTCGCGCTGAGACGGATCCGTAGCGACGCTCATCGCGAGCGCCGACGACTGGTGCATGCTCCGCTTGGCGCTGAGCGTGCCACTGGGCGTGGCCACGAGCGCGGGCGTCACCGAGAGGACGAGCAGGAGCAGGACGCACCCGCTGCCCGCGGCGGCGAAGCCGGAACGCGCGTGTCGCGGCTCGGATTGGGCGGTACGCTTGTAGGGCATGCGTCGGGAGAGTATCGACGCCTCGGCGGCTCCAGACAAGGGTGATCGTGCATGACATCGCCCGAGCGCATCCCGATCGAGCGTTTCGGCACGCTGGATTCCACGCAGGCCGAGGGACGCCGACGCGTCGAGAAGGGGCATGTGCGAGAGACTGGCGAACTGCTCCTCGCACGCGAGCAGACGGACGGCACGGGCACGCGCGGGCGGTCGTGGCACAGCCCACCCGGAGGTGTTTGGGCGACGTTCGTGCTTCCCGTTGTCGCGGAGGAGCAGATCGATGGGCTTGGCATCCGGCTCGGGCTGGCTGCCTGCGAGACGATCATCGACCACGCCGAATCGGGCGGCGACGTGCGCCTGAAGTGGCCCAACGACATCCTGCTCGATAACCGCAAGGTCGCGGGGTGCCTGGCGGAGGTGCTGCACGGTCCGAAGGGGCGGGCGGCGCTGCTGGGCGTGGGGATCAACGCCAACAACCCCATGGGGCTTGTGGACGGGCTGCGCCGCCTGAGCATTTCGCTGGTCGAAGCAACGGGCAGCGAGGCGGATCTTGAGGCGATTGCCGAGCGTCTGGCGACGGAACTCGCGTGGGTGGGGCGGACGCGGGGCCTGAACACCGCGACGCTGGCGCGGGCAGATGATGCGCTGTGGGGCATCGGCGAGCGCTGGACGGCGGAGACGGGTCAGGGCGGGACGCTGATCGGCGTGGGCTCGCACGGGGGCCTGGTGCTCGATATGGATGATGGCACGCACTGGCGCGTGCCGGTGAACGTGCGCGTGACGCCGGGCGAGGTCCGGGAACCGGATTGAAACGGGATTGGCGTTGACGCGGGTGATCTGCGGGCGACGATGAAGGCAATAGCGTGCGCGCGGGGTCGTTCGGCCCCGGAACCGCGAGCGGCGCGGCGCATCGGACGCATTGAGGGCCAGCGACTCAGGCGGGAGCGGACCATGCCCCGACAGCACAGCGAGCACGGCGGGACGGGTGTGCCGACGCCTTCGCTGGATCGGATCCCCGACCAGCGGTTCGGGTACGACGAGGCGCGCCATCTGCTTTGGCGCGCGGGGTTCGGCGGCACGCCGAGGCAGATCCGCACGCTGGCGGAGATGGGCCCGCGGCGCGCCGTCGCGTTCCTGGTCAACGTGGACGAGATCGAGGGGTACCCGCGCCCGACGGCGCGGTCGTTCGAGCACGACCTGATGAGTTGGGGCGAGCGCGAGCGGATGGCCTTCCAGCGTGCGCGCGCGGCACGCGACGAAGAAGCGCTGGCCCGTCTACGAGGCGAGCGGGAGCGCCGGCAGCAGCAGGACCGAGCACAGATCCGCGCGATGCAACGCTGGTGGCTGACGCGGATGATCGAGACGCCGCGACCGCTCGAAGAGAAGATGACGCTCTTCTGGCACGGGCACTTCGCGACGAACTACCGGACGATCGAGAACTCGTACCACATGTTCCTGCAGAACCAGCTCTTCCGCAGCGAGGCGGTGGGGTCGTTCGAGACGCTGCTGCACGGCATCGTGCGCGACCCCGCGATGCTGCGCTACCTGGATAACCATAACTCGCGCCAGGGCGCCCCAAACGAGAACCTCGCGCGTGAACTCATGGAGCTCTTCTCGCTCGGCGAGGGGAACTACAGCGAGCGAGACATCAAGGAAGGGGCGCGCGCGCTCACCGGGCACACGTACGAGGGCAACGAGTTTGTGTTCCGCGAAGAGTGGCACGACTCGGGTGCGAAACGCGTGCTGGGGCGTAGCGGCAACTTCGCGGGCGAGGGCTTCGTAAAGGCGATCCTGGCGCGCCAAGCGTGCGCGGAGTTCATCTGCTTCAAGCTGTACCGCTTCTTTGTGGGCGATCTCGGTGCGCCGGGCTCGTCGCGTCGGGAAGTGAGCGAGACGGTCGTGCGCCGGCTCGCCGGGACGCTGCGGCGTTCGGACTACCGGCTCGCGCCGGTGCTCACGGAGCTCTTCGAAAGCGAGCACTTCTATGACGAGGCGAACGAACTGACGCGGATCAAGTCGCCGGCGGAGCTGGTGGTCGGCTCGGTGCGCGCGCTGGGCACGCCCACGCGCGACGTCGGAACGCTCGTGGATTCGCTCGACCGGATGGGGCAGAACCTGCTCTTCCCACCGAGCGTGAAGGGGTGGGACGGCGAGCGTTCGTGGATCAACACGTCCACGATGTTCGTGCGGCAGAACGTGCTGAACTTCCTGCTCACGGGCCGGACCATGCGCGGGTGGGACGAGGACGCGCAGCGCGAGGCCTACGACCCGCGCGCGCTGCTGACCGACCTCGCGGAGGTGGATCCGGGGTCGGAGAAGGACCCGAGGGTCGTGGTGCGGTACCTGCTGCGCGCGAACATCGGCGGCGAACCCACTGCCGGCGCGCTCGACGCGCTCGACGGATTCATGGCGAGCGTGGACGATCGCGTCACGCGCGACACGCTCGTCGGCCTGCTCTCGCTGATCGCCTCGATGCCCGAGTACCAGCTGACCTGACTTTGTTCGATCGTGCGCACTGCACGCGGAGTTCCGACCATGGACACGCACCGCCCCGACCTGAGCAACGAGCGCACGTACTCACGCCGACAGTTCGTGAGGCAAGGGCTCGTGATGGCGTCCGCCGCGACGACGCTCCCGCTGTTCCTGCAGAACTCGGCGCTGGCGATGCAGAACCAGCGGGCGGGTCGTTCGTCGATCCCGGGCGTGCCGGAAGACCGCGTGCTGGTGGTGGTGCAGCTGGGCGGCGGGAACGACGGGCTCAACACCGTGGTGCCGTACGGGGACAACGCGTACTACAACGCGCGCCCGGGCATCGGGATCCCCGAGCGCGACGTGCTCAAGCTGCGCGACGGTCGCGGCACCGGGCTGCACCCGGCGATGAGCGGGATCAAGGACCTGTACGACGAAGGGCTCGTCGCGATCGCGCAGGGCGTCGGCTATCCGAACCCGAACCGCTCGCACTTCGCGTCGATGGACATCTGGCAGACCGCCGATACGTCGGGCGTGGGCGACGGGTGGCTGGGTCGGTACTTCGACAACCAGTGCGCGGGTGCGCCGGATGAGCATGCCGGCTCGATGGGCGTGACGCTGCAGCGCACAGCGCCGCTGGCGATGCTGGGTCGTTCGTACAAGCCGATCACGTTTGAAGACGCGGACCTGTTCCGCTGGACGGGCGAGGACCTGCACCGATCGCTGGTCGATCCGTACCGCAAGCTCGCCGAGCGCTTGCCGGAGAACGAGGAACTGCTCGAGAACCCGAACGCGGCGTTCCTGCTGCGCACGGCGCTGGACGCGCAGGTCTCGGGCGCGAAGATCCGGGAGGCGGTCGCGACGCGTCCGCTGGTGAACTACCCGCGGAGTGGGCTGGCGCAGCAGTTGGCGATGGTCGGCGCGATGATCCGCGCCGGGCTCGACACGCGTGTGTACTACGTCGATCACGGCGGGTTCGACACGCACGCCGGGCAAGGCGGCGCGAACGGTTCGCACGCGAACCTGCTGCGTCAGTACGGCGACGCGGTGAAGGCGTTCTACCAGGACCTCAAGGCGCAGGGAAACGAGGGGCGTGTGCTGACGGCGACGTTCAGCGAGTTCGGGCGGCGCGTCGCGCAGAACGGGACGAACGGCACCGATCACGGGACCGCGGCGCCGATGTTCCTGATGGGGCCGATGGTTGATCCGGGCGTGCACGGCAAGCACCCGTCTCTGACGAACCTCGACAACGGTGACCTGAAGTTCAAGACCGACTTCCGAACGGTGTACGCGAACGTGCTCGAGGACTGGCTCCGCGCCGACAGCGAAGCGGTGCTCGGCAAGCGTTGGCGGAAGACCGGCCTGCTGCGGACGCGATGATCAACCGGCGCGGTGCTTCTTCATGATGAAGAGGTAGTTGAACCCGCGGAGGAAGTAGTTGCCCTCGACGGCGGCCTTGTGCCAGTTGCCGCGCTGCAGCTTGGCGTTGTGACGCGTCACGGCGATGATGTCCATAGGGACGAAGAACTCGCGCAGCATGGCGAAGAGCTCGAAGCCGATGGGCATGAAGGGGCGACCCTTGCGGTAGGAGTCGCTGACGTAGAGGGCCATGAACCGCCGGTCCTTGAGCACGCGATCGATCTCGGTGATGACGGCGTGCATGGCTTCGTAGTACGCGCTGCCGCCGTCCTCGCCGCCCGCGTCGAGCTTGCCGATGCAGTCCGGGTCGTCGGAGTAGTCCACGTGCGTGGAGTAGGGCGGATCGATGAAAGCGAAGTCTGCCTTTTCGTCTTCGAGAGGGAGCCTGCGCGCATCGGCGCGGAAGATGTCATCGCGTGACGGGGCGAGGTCGTACCCGAGGGCCTTGCGGTTGATATCGCGTGCGACGTCGATGGTGGTTCCGCTGCCGCACATGGGATCGACGACGAGGTCCTTCTCTCGCGTGTAGCGGGTGAGGCACTGCCAGATGACCCACGAGGGCGTGGCGCCGGTGTAGTTTTTGTCGCCGAGGCCTTCCTTGTGGTGCTGGCTGGGGTACTCCCAGAGCGTGGTGGTCATGACGCGGAGCGGCGGCTTGCGCTGGTACCCGCGTTTGGCGCGCGGGACACTCACGCGTTCCCCAGCGTCTCGGCGTCTGTCAGCGCCGCGATGACGCGTTCGCGCGCTTCGGCGTAAGGCGCACGAATCTTCGCGCCCGCGGCGTGCTTGTGTCCGCCTCCGTCGAGTGTCTGCGCGACCTCGTTCACGTTCACGCTGTCGGGGTTGGTCTTGCTGCGGAAGGAGACCTTGGTGAGCCCGGGCTCGATCTCGGTGAGGGCCGCGGCGGCGCGGACGGACGAGACGGACATGGGCAGATCGGTCAGCCCGCCGAGGTGATCGAGCGTGAAGCCGTTGCTGGTGATCGCGTGGTGGTCGAGCCCGAGGACGGCGAAGCGTCCGTCGCCATGATATTCGAGCGTCGCGAGCGCTGTGGCGATGGCGTGGATGCGCGCGCGCTCATCGCTCTGCTCGATGATGCGCACGAGGCGCGTGTGATCGACGCCGGCGGCGAGAAGATCGCCCGCGAGGCGCAGAACGTTTGGTGTGACGTTCGAGTGCTTGAACCAGCCGGTGTCGGTCGCGATGCCGAGATAGAGCGCGTGCGCGACGTCCGCGGGCAGTTCGCTCGGCGAGCGATCGTCGAGCAGCATGGTGCAGACATCGGCGACGATTTCGCACGCGGCGGCGGCGGCGGTATCGATGAGGCGCATCGGCGCGGGGATATCGCCGTGCGCGTGATGGTCGATGATGATGACACGGTCGAGGTGGTCGCGGATCCAGTCGCCCGCGCCGGCGACCTGCCCCCACGAGCCGGTATCCACGATGACCGCGGTATCGACGGTCTGCAGGAAGGCGTCGTCGAACGCGCCGCCGGATTCGTGCAGCACGGGGGTCTCGCCGAGGATTTCCGTGAAACGTTCGAGCCAGGGATCGACGTAGACGGGGATGGCGCGGATGCCCGCGTGCGTCAGCGCACGCGCGAGCGCGAGAGACGATCCGGTGGAGTCGCCGTCGGGCTTGGCGTGCGTGAAGATTGCGACGTTCTGCACACCGCGTAGGCGTTTGGCGATGTCCTGGCGAGACGCGTTGCTCTGCCAAACGAATTCATCGGTCTTCGGGGCGGTCACGTCGCTGCTCCGGTCAACGCTGGTGCAATGGCTTCGCGCGTGCGCGCGATGTCTCGGTTGATCTGTTCGACAAGCGACTCGACGCCTTCGAAAGCCGATTGGTCGCGCAGGAACGCGTGAAGTTCGAGGCGGATGTGCCAGTCGTACTCGATGTTGTCCGGGTGGCCCGACCAGTCGAGCACGTGCGCTTCGAGGCTCGGCGTCGCGCCGTCGAACGTGGGTCGTTCGCCCACGTGGACCGCAGCGGGACGGACCGTTCCGCGGGGCAGGTGCGCGAGCCCGGCGTAGATGCCGTCGCGCGGGTGGAGGCACGGAGTGTGGATGTTGGCGGTGGGGATGCCGATGGTCCGCCCGCGTTGGTCGCCCCGGCGGACGGTGCCGGTGACCTCGTAGGGCCTGCCCAGCACGCGAGCGGCGTCGCGCAAGCGCCCCTCGGCGATGAGCCAGCGCACGACGCTGCTCGATGCGCGGACGACCTGCTGGTCGAGGAGTTCGATATCGATCTCGTTGACGAGTTCGACGTCGAAGCCGCGATGGCCTCCGATGGCACGGAGGGTCTCGATGTCGCCGGCGCGCTTGTTGCCGAAGCGGAAGTCGTCGCCTTCGACAAACGCGATGGGGTGATGCCGCTCGACGACCCATGCGATGAACTCGTCCGGCGACATGTCGAGCAGTTCGGGAGTGGGCTCGAGGCGCTCGACTTCGTCCACGCCTTCAGATCTGAGCAGTTCGGCGCGACGCTCGAACGTGCTGAGGCGGCTGGGCGTGCGCGCGGGGGCGAGCACGCTGATCGGGTGCGGGTCGAAGACGAGGGCGAGGACACGGGCGCTGTTGGCGTCGGCGAGGTGGCGCGCGCGGTGGGCGAGCGCGGCGTGCCCGGCGTGCACGCCGTCGAAGTTCCCGACCGTCACCACCGTTCGCGTCGGCATGGACGCCAGCGTAGCGCGCACGCGCGCCCCCTGCTACCGTTCAGGCATGAGCGGAGCGGCATTGCTGGACACGTCGCGCGGGCGTTGGCTGCTGGCGATCGCGGCGCTCGGTGAGGTCCGTGCGATCGCGCGCGGGCTGTCGGTCGAGATCGACGAGTCGCCCTGGTCGTGCACGGCGATCGGGGATCGGTTCGACGCGGTGGTGACGGGCGTCGGGAAGGCGAACGCCGCCGGCGCGGTCGCGCGCGTGCTGGATCCGTCGAGGCACGCGGGTGTGCTGAGCATCGGGATCGCGGGCACCTTGCCCGACGGTGCGGGCGGCTGGCGCTGCGAGATCGGCGAGGTGGTGTGCGCGAGCGCGAGCGTGTTCGCGGACGAGGGCGTGCGCACGCCGACGGGGTTTGAGGACGTGGCGTCGATGGGATTCCCGCCGATCGGTGACGGCGTGTCGATCGCGTGCGACGGCGCGGCGATCGATCGCGTGCGCACGGTGGTGGACAACGTGGGCCCGGTCGCGACGGTCTCGACGTGTTCCGGGACCGACGGGCTGGCGGCGGACATCGCGTCGCGCACGGGCGCGCTGTGCGAGGGTATGGAAGGGGCGGCGGCGGGCCTCGCGGCGAAGCGGGTCGCGGGCGATGCCTTCCCGTTCCTCGAGCTGCGCGTGATCAGCAACACCACGGGCGATCGCGCATCGCAGCGCTGGGAGATCGCGCGCGCGTTCGATCGTCTCGGTGCACTCGCGCGGGTCCTGTAAGAACGTCGTTCGGGGTTCGGGGTCTGCTCGACGCGCTTGTCGTGACGGTTGCGCCCGTCACGCCGGGTCCGGGGATGGCGCAGGGTCTCAACGCGCGAGTCGTCGGCGTCGATGAATGGCGTTGCCGAGCGGGCCGAGATCGCGCGGCGGGGATGGTGTTGAGCCGACAGGCCGACGGGGGGAGACGTGCCTCTTTTTCGGGAACAATCCGCGCCCATCGCGATCGACTTCGGGACGTCTTCGATGAAGGTGCTCCAGATCGTGCCCGGCGAGACGATGCGTATTGTTTCGGCGGTGCAGGTGGACACGCCCGGTGACCTCGTGGCGAACCCGCGCGAGCGGTTCGCGTTCCAGGCATCGAAGCTGCGAGATGTGCTGAAACAAGGGAAGTTCAGCGGCAAGCGCGCGGTGTGCAGCGTGTCGTCGGAATCGGTGACGGTCGAGCAGATCCAACTCCCGGCGAGCGTGACGGGCAAGCTTGCCGACGCGGTGCGGTTGCAGATGGCGGGCGTGATGGACCGTGACGCGTCGAGCGTGATCGTGCGTCACGAAGAAGTCGGCCAGGTCAGCCGCGACGGCGAAAAGTGCACGGAGGTGGTGTGCGTGGGCATGCCGCGGGAGATCGTGCTCGCGCACATGAAGGCGCTGAAGAACGCGAAGCTGGTTCCGGCGGGCGTTTTGAGCGAGCACCACGCGCTGGCGTGGGCGTTCGGCGGGCTGAGCCGGCGAGCGAACGACTCGAACCGTGCGCAGATGTACGTCGATATTGGCTGCGGGACGACGAAGGTGGTGATCACGCACGGGCAGAAGATCGCGTTCGCGCGGACGATCGATCTCGCCGGGCGCCGCTTCGATGACGTCGTGGTCGATCATTACAAGTGCTCGCTCGCGAACGCGCGGCAGTGGCGTCGGTCGGCGGAGGCGCTGAATCCGGCGGATGCCGAGGTCACGGACACGCCGCTCGTTGCAGCGGTGAGCGGGGGCACGACAGAGGACATCCCGCTCAGCGAGGAACGCCGCATCGGCGCGACGCCCGCGGGCGTGATCGAAGTGACCGAGACCGAGGCCGCGCTGGCGGAGGGGACGGGGAACGAGCACGAGGTGGCGGCGCTCCGCGGCGTGATGGAATCGCTCGCCGAGGAGATCGCGATGTGCGTGCGGTATCACGCGGCGCTCTTCCGCGATCGGAAGATCTCGCGCGTGGTGTTCACGGGCGGAGAGTCCGGCCCGACATTCGTGTGCAAGCGGGTGTCGTCGATGCTCGGCTTGCCGGCGGAGCTCGGGGATCCGTTCGCGCGTCTGCACGGCGCGGACGAGAAGCGTTGCAAGGGATTCGACTTCAAGAGGCCGCAGCCCGGTTGGACGACCGCGCTGGGTCTGTCGATGGCGCCGACGGATGCGTGATCGCGAGGGGGTGGTGCGATGATCAACCTTGGCAAGAAGTCGGGTTCGACGTTCCTGCCGGACGACTACGTCCAGCGCAAGGCCGACATGCGCAGCGGCGTGGTGAGCGTCGGTCTCTTCGCGATCGTGCTCTTTGGCGTGGTCGCGGCGTTCTTTGTGACGAATCGTCAGTGGAAGGACGTGCGTCACTACCAGGAGGCGATCAACGTCCGGTACGCGCAGGCGGCGCAGGACATCGAGACGCTGCGCCAGCTGGAGAAGGACCGCGAGGCGCTGACGGACAAGGCGGAGCTGACGATGGCGCTGATCGAGCGCGTGCCGCGTTCGCTGCTGCTCGCCGAGCTCATCAACCGCATGCCCGGGCAGATGACGATGCTCGAGCTCGAGGTGCAGAGTGACCGTCAGCGCGTCGCCACGGTGAAGGTAGAGCCCAAAAAAGCGAAGCGCGGCAAGAGCCTGGCGAAGCGCGGGCGCGGGAAGGACGCGGACGCCGAGGAGGAGAAGCCCAAGGCACAGGCCCCGCGGTTCAAGACGGAGCTCTCGATCACCGGCGTGGCGCCGTCGCACCGCGAGGTCGCGGCGTACGTGTCGTCGCTGCAGGACTGCGATCTGCTGAAGGACGTCGAGCTGAAGATCAGTGAGGTGACGCGTATCCGCGATCGCGAGATGAACAAGTTCCTGATCGAGGCGATGGTGAACCCGAGCGCGGACGCGCGGAAGATCGAGCCGCTGGTCTCGAACCGCGACGGTGTGGTGGGCTCGCCCTTCGAGCCCCGCTCGCTGGGCGGGAATCAGAAGAAACCCGGCATGGGCGACGCGCTGCGGATGATGTTCGTCGGCAAGAAGGAGGGCGGCTGATGCGTATCGGACCGCGTGAGATCGTGTTCTTCGTGGTGCTGCTGGCGCTGCCGATGTGCTCGTGGTACTTCGTGTTCCATCCGCAGAACGTCGAGATTTCCGAGGCGCGGAAAGAGATCGAGCACAAGGAGCAGATGCTCGAGAAGCTCGACGCCGCGACGGAGCAGACCGACGACCTGCAGCGTTTGAACGACGAGATCGCCGCGGGCATCTCGCTGGTCGAGGCGCGTCTTCCTGACGGGAAGGACGTGGACGTCGTGCTCGATCAGGTGTCGGAGCTGGCGCGGAAGAGCCGGCTGGAGCTGACGAAGGTCAAGACGACGAAGCAGCTCGCAGCGGCGGACTACATGGAACAGCAGATGGAGATGAGCATCTCCGGCGACTTCGACGACTTCTACGAGTTTCTGCTGCGTGTCGAGAACCTCGATCGAATCTCGCGCATGCTCGACATGGAACTGAAGAAGGCATCGGAGACCGACGGCGTCGCGGAGGCGTCGTTCACGATCAGCGTCTACTTCCAGCCAAGCCGTATGGGAGGCGTGTGATGGGATTCCAGCTCCCCGACGTGAATGAGGATTCCGCGCTCGGCATGCTGCCGCCCGACGACGGGTTGGACGGACAGCAGGTCGGTGTGCCGGGCGGCGCGTCCGGCGCCTCGGACGAGCTCTACAGCGGGCTCGAGTCAGAGGGCGGGAAGCAGCTGCTCTCGGGGCCGGCGCTGATCATCGTGATCATCGCGGTCGCGGGCGGCGCGCTCTTCGGCATGCGGAAGATGGGGCTCGGCGCGGATCTGGCGATCGCGGACGTCACGATCGACTACCCCTTCGACGAGCAGAAACAGAGCAAGTCGGTGGAGGATCACCAGAAGCTCCTGACCGATCTTCGCAACAGCGGCCAGGTGGTGCAGGTGCCGCTGAACAGCGTGCAGATGAACCCCTTCGAGTGGCGCGGCGGGTCGGAGATGGTCGAGGCCCAGGCCGTCGAGCCGATCGAGGATGAAGACCCGACGGCGCGCGCCGAGCGTCTGCGCCAGCAGCGATTACAGGACCTTCGGCGTCGCGTGGCGTCGCTGAAGCTGGCGGGCGTGATGGGCGGTCGCGTGCCGATGGCGCGCATCAACGGAGAGCTGGCGCAGGTCGGCGACACGATCGACGACGACTTTGTGGTCGCGGCGATCGAGGGACGGCGCGTGACGCTCGAGGCGATGGGCGAGCGGTTCGAGCTGAACATCATGCAACCCTGACGCGAGCGCTCGACCGGAGACGCCGATGCCCAAGTTCGATCTCGACGACATCATGAAGACGCTCAACGATCCCGACCCGGAGCCGATGAAGGACGCGGGCGGGACGAGCATCAACCCATCGGTTGACCAGTCGATCGATCGATCGATCGATCGGAGCGTTGACCAGTCGGTCGATCAGGATCTGAGCGGCGGGATGTCGGTGCAGCCGCTGTTCACGCCGGAGAAGGGCGATCGCGCGAAGGACCGCCCGAAGCTGGTCACGCTGCTCGAACAGCGTGAGGTCGCGAACTCCAAGCAGATCAACGCGGCGCAGACACTGGTCAAGCAGTCGCCCGGCACGAGCATCGGCGCGGCGCTGCTCTCGCAGGGTGTCGATGAAGAAGCGCTGCAGCGCTGCATCGCCGAATCGTGCAAGCTCGGCTTCGAGCGCATCGACACGTCGCTGCCCGAAGACCAGCAGTACGACGGCGTGCTGCTGCAGCGGCTGACCCCGGACTTCTGCAAGAACAACCTCGTGCTCCCGCTACGCCGAGAGGATGAGCGCGTGGTGCTGGGGCTCACGGATCCCGAGGACGTCTTCCTGATTGACGACGTGCGCCGTCGCCTGCGCGCGCGATCGATGAAGCTCATCGTGCTGATGCCGTCGGACATCTCGGGCGTGCTGGAAGCGATGGTCGGCGAGGCGCAGGACGTGGACGTCGAGTCGCTGCTGAGCGACATCGAAGAAGACGACGTGCAGGTCGAGAAGGGCGAGTCGAGCGAGGTCGATCTCGAGAAGGAAGCCGGCGAGTCGCCCGTCATCCGCTACGTGAACTACATCATCCACCAGGCGGTGAAAGAGGGCGCGTCGGATATTCATATCGAACAGGGCGAGAAGTCGGTCAAGGTGCGCTTCCGCATCGACGGCATCCTGTTCGACATGATGCAGCCGCCCGGCAAGATGGGCGCTGCGCTCACGTCGCGACTGAAGATCATGGCGAACCTCGACATTTCCGAGCGCCGGCTCCCGCAGGACGGGCGCATCCGGTGCGTGGTGCAGGGGCGCAAACTGGACCTGCGCGTTTCGACGCTGCCGTCGGGCGTCGGTGAGAAGACGGTGATGCGTATTCTCGATACGCGCAGCATCAACGTCTCGCTCGACGATCTCGGGTTCGGGACGGACGTGCTGCACATCTGGAAGAACCAGGTCAGCCAGCCGCACGGGATCGTGCTGGTCACGGGACCGACCGGCTCGGGCAAGACGACCACGCTGTACGCGTCGCTGCGGCAGATGGACAAGGTCACGAAGAACATTTCGACGGTCGAAGATCCGATCGAGTATCACCTCGACGGGATCACGCAGACGCAGACGCTCGAGAAGATCGGCATGACCTTCGCGCGGGCGCTCAAGGCGCTGCTGCGTCAGGACCCCGACATCATCATGATCGGTGAGATCCGCGACCAGGAAACCGCGCACACCGCCGTGCAGGCCGCGCTCACGGGCCACCTGGTACTGAGCACGCTGCACACGAACGATGCGCCGTCGGCGATCACGCGACTTGTCAACATCGGTCTCGAGCCGTTCCTGATCGGCGCCGCGGTCAACGCGGTGCTGGCGCAGCGACTGGTTCGACGCATCTGCCCGGACTGCAAGCGCGAAGCGCAGCTCACGGAAGAGATGAGCGAGTTCCTCGAAATGCAGGGGATCGCGGCGTCAACGGTGTTCGAGGGCGAGGGCTGCGCGAAGTGCCGCGGCACCGGGCACGCGGGACGCGTCGGCATCTATGAACTGCTCGTCGTGGACGACATGCTGCGCGACATCGTCGCGCGCAACCCGAACGTGACGGAGTTCCGTCGCACATGCGTCGATCGCGGGATGGTGACGCTCCGCCAGGACGGGTTCAACAAGGTGGAGCGCGGGCTGACAACGGTGCAAGAGATCCTGCGCGTCACCGAGGCGACGATCTGACAATCAGCCGTCGTCGGGCGCGGGCGATCCGGGCTCGCCCCCCTGCTGCGCGCCCTGTGCCTCAAGTCGCTTGCGCTCTTCGATCGCGCGGAAGGCCTCTTCGCTGGGCGTTTCACCCGACGCCATCATCTCGAAGAGGGCGGCGAGCCCCGGTGGCATGTCCGACCCCGCGCCGGTGTCGGCTCCGTCGGCACCCGAGTTGGTGACGGCTTCGCGCAGCGCGCTGGCGGCCTGCTGCGTCTGCGCGACCACGGGCGGGGCCTCGGGCTCACTGGCCTCGAGTTCCTCGCCGCGCGCGAGCGCGAGGAGTTCCTCGATTTCTTCTTCGTCGTAGCCCGCGAGGAGCAGTTCGATGCGCACATCGGCTTCCGTACGCTCTTCGACGCGGGCCTCGGCGTCGGCGACCGCTGGCGGCGCATCGCCAGAGGACGCGCGCGCGAACAGGCCGCTGATCCCGTCGCGTAGCGGCACGCGCACGTTGGTCCCGTCGCGTCGCAGGATGATCGAGGTCGGCTGCTCCTCAAGCGCGAGCACGAGCCACGAGTCGTTCTCGTCCTTCAGCGACGTGATCGTGTCGCCGGGCGTGGCGCGCTGCGTGCGCATGGTGGCGTCGCGAACGAACCGGACCATGGCGACGGGCTCGCCGTCGCGCGAGCGGTACACGCCCATGAGATCGACGTTCTTGATCGCTTGCTGCAGATCGCGCGGGAGATCCTCATCGTTCTCGACGACGGTGATCGTCTCACCGGCTTGCGGGAGCGGATCTGTCGAGACGATCTCGCCGTTCTGTTCCTGCGACTCGCTCGGTTGCTGCGCAATGCCCACGGCACCACCTGGTGTCCACCACATGCGCTCGGCGCTGAACATGTTGGACGAGGAGAGGTGCGCGAGCGTGCGCTGCCGCGAATCGATCGACTGCTGCGCGAGCGTGATCGGTTCGAGGACCGGCGGCGGCTCGGTCATCGCGAGCGTTGGCTGCTCGAGCGGACGGAGGCTGACCCATGCGGCCCACGCGAGGCAGAGGACGAGGAGTGCGCTCGCCGCGAGCGTCATGCGGCGCGCGGAGCGCGCAGCAGATGTCTGGGGCGGGCGGGCGGCGCCGTCCGGGAGCGGCGACCATTGCGGAGTCTTCACGACGCGCCCCCGTTCTGTTCGCGTAGCAGCACGATCGCTTCGACACGGAGCGTGGCATCGACCTGGCGAGGGATCTGCGCGAGCCCCGGGCCGCTGAGTTCCACGCTCGCGACGTGTAGGCGCGGCTCTCGCATGTTTTCGAGACGATCGATGACAGAGAAGATCTCACGCGGGTTGGTCGCGGTCAGATCGACACGCAGCGCGATGATCTGCACACGCTCTCGCTCGGCGTTCGCGCGCGTCAGATCGACGGCGGACGTCCGCGGGCGATCGAGCCCGAGCTGCGTGACCGCCGCGACGACCATGTCACGCATCCGGCCCTGCGCGAGTTCCGGCGTGCGTTCGCTCAAGGCGATCGTCTGCAGACGGGCGATCTGCTCATCGGTCTCGCGCGCGAGCGATGCCCATGCGGGCCTCGCGTCCACGAGCGCGCGGTCGGACTCGAGCGCCGAGGCCTCAACAAGAAAGGCAGAACGGGCGCTCGCGGGCGCGTCGTCATCGGGGGTCAGCAGCCCGAGCCGATCCACCCCGACGAGCGCCACGAGCAGCAGCACCACGCCAAGCATCACGCCTTTGCGCACACGGTCGTTGGTCACGGGGTGGCCTCCGTGCGTTCGGCGCGAACCGCGAACGTCTCGAGTTCGCGGATCGGGACCGTTGAGATGGGCTGCGTTTGCTCGGCCGAGGTGAAGGCGTTCGATGCGTCGAGGCGTTCGAGGACCTCTGCGGCGCGCGGGGCTTCGCCGCTCATCTCGACGCGGCGAGCATCGAGCCGCACGCGGTACGCGAACCCGTCATCGGGCAGCGCGTCGAGCGCTTCGCGGAGGGTCGGGAGGATCGGTCGCCACCCGTCGATGGTGGGCGCGACCTCACCTTCGAGCGTATCGCGCGCGCGCAGGGCGGCGTCACGTTCTGCGGTCACGTCGGCAACCGAATCAGCGAGGGCGGCGCGCCGGGAGGCGACGCGTTCGAGCGCGCCCGAGTATCGCTGCGATTCGTACCACACACCGGCGATGACCAGCGCGATCGCCGCCGCCAGCATGCCCGCGGGCACGAGCATCGGACGAGCCTGACGGGATCGCTCGCCAACAAAGGGGCGGACGGCGCCGGGTGCGGCGAGTGGCTCCATCGCCGTGCCGGCGGCAAAGGACACGCGAGAGACGGTCTCGCCGGCGATCGGCACCTCGACGCCCCGCTCGAGAACCATCACGCGCCCGCCGAGCGCGCGCACGTCTTCGACTTCGTCTGAATCGAAGGGCTCACCGACGGACACGAGCGAGCCTCGCTCGAAGCGGTGCATGCTCGCGCCGACCGCGGGGTTCGGATCGACGATCACGCAGGCGTCGTCATGCTGTGCGCCGAGCCCGAGCAGACCGGCGGCCTCAGGCACCGCGCGGATCGCACCGGCGGCGAGGTTGGTGGGGATCGCGTCGAGCCACGGCTCGATCCGTGCACGCGCAGCGCCGACGATCAGCGTGCGCGGCGAGGTGGTGTGCGCATCGAGCACGATCAGCGACACGTGCGCTTCACTCGACGAGAAGGGGAATGTCGAATCGACGAGCTCTCGGATCGCGTTCTCCGAGCGCGCCCAGTCGCGCGGCTCGATGGGCGCTTCTCGTGACGCGCACCATTCGGTCGGAACGACGAGCGACACGAGCGTGCGTGCGTTGACCTGCTCTGCGATCGCGCGCCAGTCGCTGCGCGGCGCGTGCAGCGCGTTGGTGACGCTGCCGATCGTCTGCGCAGCGGGCGAAGAGCCGCTTGTGCGCACGAGCGTCGCGATGGCGTTCTGGCCTTCGATGTTCAGGATGAGGTGTGTGCCGCTCACGCGCGGGGGTGCTCCGAGTGTGGTGTCACATTCTTGGCCTGATATCGACGCCGATCACGCCGGTTTCGCCGACGATCGCGCTGCCGAAGAAACGTTTGGTGCCGGCGCCGACGACCTCGATTTCCATGCCGATGACGCCGCCCGGTTTGGCGCGGAGCCGTTTGCGGACGTCGTCCATGTTGGGCGGGACAAGAGTGTCGAGCTCGGTTTCGCTCAGCGTTCCCGATGATCGCTGCGCGATGATGGCGTCGGCGATCTGCTCGGTCATGCCGCGGACGCTCATGAGGACCGCGCGCGAGGCGCTGCCGGCGTGGACCTCGCGCCCTTCGCCGAGAGAGAGGTCGGTGCGGAGTGCGTCGAGCAGATCCGCGTCGATGCTCGGGAGGAAGAGAAGTTCATCGAGAGACTTGATCGGCCCGTTGCGCGGCTCGACGCCGAAGGGTTCGTACTCGTCGCCGTCGAAGCCGTCGGGACGCGGCGTGTCGTCGGCGTCGCGCCAGTCGAGGATCTCTTGCGCGATGCGGCGGGCGTCGCTCGCCGGCTGCCCGCGTTCTTCCAGATAGCGCACGAGTTGCTCTTCGCCGGTGCTGTTGATGCGCAGCTGCGCGGCGGGGTCGTAGAGGCGCACGCGGACGCGTTCGCTTCGGCCCGGCGGCTGCCATTCGAAGGCGCGGGTCGGCAGGCCGACGAGCGAGAGCACGGAGTACCCACCCCGTACGCCGCGCGCGGGTGCGCCGGCGCCCTCGGTGGTTTGACGCACCTCTTCCTGCTGCTCTTCGAGCTGCTCCCCCTGCTCTTCCATCGCTTGAAGAATCAGTGGTTCCAAGATGGAAGGGAACGGAGACTGTTCCCTCGGGTCGGGCTGCGAGGCGGCGCGCTGCTCTTCGATCTCGGCGAGCGCGTCGAGCGTGCCGGCGATCGACTCGCTGCTGGTCGAGAGACCCGCGGCGGCCAGGACGGCGGCGGAGCGCGCGAGGCGCTCGGCTTCAAACGTATCGCGCACGGCGGCGGCTTCGAGCGCCGAGGCGCGCGTGAGCGTGGACGCGTGCAGGACCATCGCGAAGAGGCCCGCGGTCGCGACCAGGACCAGGATCAGCGCGACGCCGCGCCGTTGAGCACGCACGAGAACGCCTCCCCTTCGTGCGAACCGACCAGGCGGAAGGCCCGGTCGTTCTGTGATTCGTCGGCGATCGGCGGGATCGGTCGCCACGCCTCGATGCGCGAGATCGCCTCACCGTCCGTTGTCTGCTCGTCGGCCTGCCGTTCGGCGACGGCGGCTTCGAAGGACTCGATGCTGTCCGCCGGCACGCCGCCGATGACGTTGCCGTTGAACGCTTCCTGCACGACCGGGCGCCCGAAGCGTTCGAACCGCAGCGATCGCGATGCGCGGAGCATCGTCATCGCGCGCACGCGCTCATCGCCCGGCGTAAACGACTCGAACGAGCGGCGGGACTCGGCATCCTCGCGATCGTCGGTCTCGCCCCAGCGCGCGGCTTCGGTCTGGATGCTGGAGACCGGGCGCTCTTCGTAAACGAGGCGGTAGCGCGACTCGCCCGCGAACCCCGTGACGTCGTCGAGCTCGACGGTGTAGGACGCCTCGACGATCGGCCAGCCGGGATAGAGCAGCGGCGTGGAGGTGAGGAACGAAATGGCGTTGGGCTTGACGATGACGGCGTCGGCGTCGGACATCCCCACCATCGCCGAACGCCGCGTCGCCCACTGCGTGCGCAGCGCCTGCACGACGCGCTGCGCCCGGGTCGCGCCGCTGCCGGCGACGGCGTCGTCGGCCATCGCGTGCGCCTGCACGAACATGGTCGAGACGAGCGCGACGACCGACGCGAGCACCGCGGTCGCGAGCAGCACCTCGAGCAGCGTGAACCCGCGCGTGTGACGTGCGCGGCGATTCACCGCGCGGGCGCCGGCGCGAGGAAGTCGAGCGACCTGCCTCGGTACTCGACGGTGAACTCGACGACGGTGACGGTCTCGGCGAGCGGCATGTTGGAGGCGCCCGCGACGGGGTTGCGCATCACGACGGGCCGAGCGACGACGCGGTACGGGCGCTCGAGATGGACGCCCGTCCAGACCGCGCTGCCCGCTTCGATGTCGGGATTGCCGAGCATGCCTTCCATCGCCATGGTGGTGAGGGCGTCGGCCTCGCGTTCGATGGCGAGCATCGAGGCGAGCCGGTCGCCCTGCTGCATCGATTGGGTGCGGAGCGCGAGCGTGACGATGAGCACGGACGAGACGATGCCGAGCGCGAGGAGCGATTCGAGGAGTGTGAAGGCGCGCGGGCGCATCACGAACCGTCGCCGCCCTGGCCCCGCTGCTCGCGCTGCTGCATGAGCATGCGGAGGATGGAGGGCATCTCGTCCTCGCCCGCGGGCTGCTCGGCTTGCGCGGGCGCTTCGGGCTGCGCCGCCTGCGGCGCGGGTACGATGCCCTCGGGCCGTAGCGTTTGTGTGGGCACTTCGGTCGGAACGATGGGCACGCCGCCGTTCTCGAGTTCGGGCACGTCGTTGGCGGGCGCGAGGGGGCGCGGCGGTGACTGATCCGGCGCGGTGCCGTAGAGCACCCCCGGGGGCAGGTCGTCGGCGAATCGGTGCAGCGCGGCGCGGACGGCCGAGGCGCTGCGGAGGAACTCGCTGAGCACCGGCGCGGTCATCTCGGGCTCCGCGACGATGGTCGGGGTGATGGCGAGGAAAAGCTCGGTGCGTTGGCGCTGGATGTCGCGGCTCTGGAAGGCACTCCCGATGAGCGGGATATCCGCGAGCCCCGGGATCTTGTCACGCGTGTCGCGATCGCTGTCGTCGATAATGCCGCCAAGGACAACCGTCTGCCCGTTCGGGACAATGACTGTTGTGTCGATCACACGAGTCGTGAACTCGGGTCCGAACTCGGTGACTTGCCCAACCTCGTTGATCTCTTGGCGAAGCTTGAGCGTAACCTGATTCGAGCTGATTCGTGGCGTCACGGTGAGCTGCACACCCGTATCCCGGTACTCGATTTCTCGACGAATTGCAGTGTCAGACTCACCAGAGTCTTGGTCTGCAAGAACAACCGGAGTTTCCCCACCGACCTGGATCTCGCCGACGTCGCCATCGCGAACATAGATGTCGGGCTGTTGCACGATCGCGACGTCCGAGACATTCTGGAGTGCCTGGACGAGCGCGAGCCCGCTGCCGCCCACGAAGAAGGCGGTGCCGGTGGGATCGGCGACGCTCCCGACCGAGCCGGTGACGTCAAGGATGCCCAGGCCATCTTCTTCGAACGCGTTGAGAAAGTACTCGACGCCGTACTGCAGCTGATCGTTGAGCGCGACCTCCGCGGAGATAAGCTGGATCATGACCTGCTGGCGCGGCCGATCGACGGCGGTGAGCACGCCCATGAGGTCCTCATAGTCGTGGCGAGTGCCCTCGAACAGCAGCAGGCGTTCTTCCTCGTCGATGAAGATCTTGGCGAGTGCCTCCGAACGCTGGGCGTTCTGCTGCGCGGGGCGTGGCCCGGGGCCGCTGCTCTCGCCCAGCACGTCGCCAAGGAACCCCGAGAGCAGGTTGCGCAGCCGCGCGGGGTCGTAATGCTGGATGTTGTAGACCCAGCGGAAGCGGC
This sequence comes from Planctomycetota bacterium, assembly GCA_039182735.1. Classification (GTDB taxonomy): domain Bacteria; phylum Planctomycetota; class Phycisphaerae; order Phycisphaerales; family UBA1924; genus JBCDCB01. The sequence goes on along the minus strand of JBCDCB010000003.1, from coordinate 71,344 downwards.
GCTGCGAATCGCGCGGCACGTCGATCTGCTCGACGAGTTGCTGCACGACGGAGCGTGCCGTCGCGTCGCGGCTGATGACCAGCAGTCGGTCGGCTTCGGAGAGCCCGACGAAGGAGACCAGTGAATCGGTGCCGCTGGCGCTGGAGAGCGCCGTGGCGCGGGCCAGCTCGGTGAGCAGCGTTTCGGCGGCGACGGGGTTGATGTGCGCGAGTCGGTAGGACCACATCTCGACCCCGGCGAAGGCGGGGACATCGAGCGCCGAGAGCAGCCCGCCCATGCGCGCGAGCTGCGCCTGCGTGTCCGAGATCACGAGCGTGCGACCGACGGGGACGATCTTGGCGCTGGCGGAGGAGAACTCTTTGAGAGCTTTCTCGGCATCGGTCGCCGCGATGTGCCGAAGCGTGCGGATGCGGATAGCAGGCGTGGGCGACGCGAAGGCCGGCGCGACGTTCGTGATCGGGGCGCCGTCGTCGCGCGCGAGCAGTTCGGCGCGCACGGCGTACACGGTCTCGCCGCGCATCGACACGCCGAAGCCGAGGATCGACCCGATGCGCCCGACGAGTTCGAGGACCTGCGACTCGGTCATGGTCTCGTCGATGTCGAGCGAGATGGTACCGGAGACGCCGGGATCGATGACGAAGTCCTTGCCCATGAACTCGCCGACGAGGATGGCGACGACTTCGCTCACCTCGGCGCCGTCTGTCGCGAAGCGCACCGGGATGAGTTCGCCCGGCGCGTACTCGGGCTTCGTCGCGCCGTTGAGTGTCGGCGGCGGGGCGTTCGGGAAGCGCACCTGCGAGACCATCTGCGGACGAGCGCCCGCGTCGGCGAAGCGATCGGCCCGCTGGATCGGGACCACCGCCGGACGCGCCTGCATGAACGTGTCCGACTGCTGCGCCGGGCGGATCGACGGCGGCGGGTACGACAACGCGGTGTCCGGTTCGGTCGCGCACGCGCCGATGACCGACGCGCTCGACGCGAGACCGGCGCACAGAAGCACGCGTGCTGCGGCGTGGCGCCCAGGGTTCTTCGAAGATTCGCGGGTCACGATGCGTCCTTCCGTGCTGACTGCTCGCGCGTCGAGCGGCGCTCCGCGCCTCCTGCGCTCACAGCGTTCCCACGTCGTTGATCGCCAGCATACCGATGATGAGCGAATAGACCACCCACAGCACCACGCCCGCGAGCAGCAGCACCACCGCGGGCTGCATGAACGTGAGCAGGCGCTGCGTGAGGGCCTCCTGGCGTTCGCCGGCCATCAACGACGCCCGACGCAGGGCCGGGCCGAGCTCGCCAGCCTTCACCCCCACGCGGACCACCGCGGCGCACATGGGCGGGAAGACCTGCTGTTCGCTGAATGCTTCGCCGATGTCGGCGCCGGCGCTGACGGCGTCTCGCGCGGCGCGCAGCCGCTCGGCGAGCACCGGCGAGCGCACCACGCCGACCGCCTGATCGACACCCGCGAGCAGTTCGCCGCCGCCCTCGATCATCGTCGCGATGATGTCGGCGACGATCGCGCTCTGCGCGTGCCAGACGAGGTCCCCGACGATCGGCGTCTTCAAGACGAGCGCCGAGACCCGCCGCTTCCCGGCTGGCCCGAGCAGCACGTCGCGCGCGCCCGCGAGCAGCAGCACGACGACGAAGAGCGCCGGGACGATCCAGACAACGTGATCCGCGGCGGCGAGCGTGAGGGCGGTCGCGCCGGGCATCTCGCCGCCCATCGCGCTGAGCGTCTCGGCGAACTTGGGAATCACGAACGTCGCGAGAAACCAGACAACGCCGACCGCGGCGATCAGCAGGATGACTGGGTACGTGAGGCGCGCGACAAGCGTCTTGCGCAGTGCCTCGCTGCGCGCGAGCTGCGCATCGACGAGTTCGATCGCGTGGTCGAGACGCCCCGCGGCGCTGCCGCTCTCGATGATGGCGAGATGGTGCGGCTGCGCGAGGCGTTCGATCGAAGCGATCGCCTCGGGCAGCGAACGCCCGGCGCGGAGCTCGCCACGCACCTTGTCGCAGACGGCGCGCACGCGCGGGCCCGGCGCGAGTTCGGACATCGTGCCCAGCGCCGATTCGATCGGCACCTTGCTCGCGAGCATGGTGCGCAGGGTCGAGAAGAACCAGCGACCGTCGCTCGAGCGCGGTCGGTCGCGCCTAAGCCGCGCACGGATCGCGTCGGCGACGTGCAGCGGGCGCGCGCTGAGCATCACGAGGCCCTGCTCGCGGAGCGCGCTGCGGAGCGAATCGACATCGCTCGCCTCGCGCACGCCGTCGATGACGTCGCCCGTGCGCCGCTCGAGCGGGATCGCCCTGAAGGAGAACTGCGTCACGGCGTCGCGTCCCCTTCAAATGCAGACGCCTCGGGGTGCCCGAGCACGCGGATGACCTCAGCCTGATCGGTGAGCCCGCGATCGATAAGCCGATGCGCTTCTTCACGCATGGTGCGGAAGCCTGCGCGAACGAGCGCCGCCCGCACGTTGTGTTCCTCGGCGCCGTCGAGCATCGCCTGCTTGACGTCGCGGGTGCTGGTGGCGAACTCCATGACCGCGACGCGCCCGCGGTAGCCGAGCCCCGCGCACGACTTGCAGGTCGCGCGCGCATCGGGATCGTTCCCGCACGTTGCGCACACGCGTCGGAGCAGACGCTGCGCGGAGACGCCCTCGACGGCGGCGTTCACGAGGTAGGGCTCGACGCCCATATCGACGAGGCGCACGAATGTGCCCGGCACGTCGTTGGTGTGCAGCGTGCTGAGCACGAGGTGACCGGTGAGCGAGGCCTGGAAGGCGATCTCGGCGGTCTCGGCGTCGCGGATCTCGCCGACGAGGATGACGTCGGGATCGTGGCGGAGGATGTTGCGCAGTGCGCCGCCGAACGTGAGCCCGATCTGGCTGTTGACCTGGATCTGGGTGACGCCCTCCATGGCGTACTCGACGGGGTCTTCGACGGTGATGACCTTGCGTTCGACGCTGACGAGGCGTCGGAGCATGGCGTAGAGGGTGGTGGTTTTGCCGGAGCCGGTGGGGCCGGTGATGAGCAGGATGCCGTGGCTCTTACCGCCGATGCGCATGAGCGCGTCGATCTGTGAATCGGCGAAGCCGAGATCGGTGAGGTCGATGTCGCTGAGGCGCTGGCGGTCCTGGATGCGGAGCACCGCGTCCTGCCCGTACATGGTCGGGACGATGGAGAGGCGGATATCGACCTGCCTGCCGCGGAGTCGAACGCGGATGCGCCCGTCCTGCGCGCGCCGGCGTTCGGCGATGTCGAGGTTCGCCATGATCTTGAGGCGCACGAGCAGAGGCTCGTACATCGGGGGGGGCGGCGCGGGCTGGTCGATCAGGATGCCGTCCACGCGGTAGCGCAGCGCGGTGCGCCGATCGAAGCGCTCGAAGTGGATGTCCGATGCGCCGAGGTCCATCGCGCGCTCGACGGCCTGATTGAAGAACCGCACGACCGGCGCTTCGCTCGCTTGGTCGCGGAGCGCGGCGAGCTCGGCGTCGATGTCGAGCGCGCCGGTCGTCGTGCGCGCACCCTCCTCGTCGGCGTCTTCCTGCTCGCGCAGGAGGAAGACGCTGACGTCTTTGTGCGTGCCGATGAAGAACTCGGTGCGGGTGTGCTGCGCCGCGCCCGAGAGGTGCGCGCCGATCGCGTTGAGCGAGGCGCGGTCGGATGGATCTGCGAGCACGCAGCGGACGATCGCGGGTTCGTCGGCGTCGCTCGCCTCTTCGAGCAGCAGCGCCGAGGCGCTCTCGAGGAACGACGCGGGCACGTCGCTCGCGAGCAGGCCGAGCTCGTCGTCCAGTCGCCAGCGCGGCAGGTCGAGCGCGCGCGCGAGGTGGTCAGCGAGCACGTCTTCGCTGAGCAGCCCCAGATCGAGGATGGCCTTGACCTCGCTGACCCCCTGCTGTTTCGCGACGGCGCGCGCGAGGCGCAGATCGTCGTCGGAGACGCCCGCGTGCGCGCGCAGGTGCGCGCGGAACGCCGAGGGATCGAGCGCCGGCGCGCGCGGGGTTGGCGAGTCGATCACGCTCATGTGCGGTTGTCGAGGTCGGCGTTCTCGCCGTCGCCCCCCGGCTGCCCGTCGGCACCGTACGAAACGATGCGGTACCCGAACTGCTCGTCGAGCTTGTACACGAAGTCGCGGTTCCAGCCGTCCTGCGGGAGGGTGACCCGCTCGAGGTACGGCCCGTCCCATTGCTCGATCGAGGCGTCGTTGCTGACGAGCGCCGCCAGCCCTTCCTGCTCGGAGGGATAGCGGCCGACATCGGTGCGGAAGGAGACCACCGCGCCGTTGAGCAGCGCGATGTTGGCCTTGGTCGTCTGCACCTGCGCCTTGCCGAGCTGTTTCACGAGACGCGGGACGGCCAAAGCCGCCAGCAGCCCGATGATCGCGATCACGATCAGGATCTCGAAGAGCGAGAACGCGCGTCGGCTGGCACGCTCCGCGTGCACGCGTGATGTCATCATGGGCCTCCGGCCGCGGTGGGTCAGGATCGATCTCTCATCAATGTCGGCGTCCCGGACAACGGATCGACAAGAATCGTAAAGAGTGTATCGCCCGATCCTTGCGCGGATGCATCGATCCGGCGCACGTCGGCGCGACCGTCGGGCGAAAAGCGGATCGTCACGCGATCACGACTCGGCGCGCGCAGGTCTCGTGTCGGCAGCGGCTCGGGACGCAGCGCATCGAGCGCGATCGCCCCGATCTTCCATTCGGACTCCCCCGCTTCCGTGCGCGCGATCAGCGACTCATCGATCGCGATGAGCTCGATATCGTGCGGGCGCCCCCGGTCCATGGCGTGCGCACGCTGGATCGCAAGGGCGGAGACGATCGCGCCGGCAGCCTGTCGCGCGCGCGCCGAGTCGCTCGTGCGCGCGATCCCGGTCGCGATGACGCCGGCGAGCAGCGCGACCACGGCGGTGACGACGAGGATCTCGAAGAGAGTGAACGCGCGTCGAGCGTTCATCGGTTCTGGAGGACCCCGATGGCGTCCTGCGTGTTGATGGCCCCGTTGCCATCGACGTCGGCGCGGGCGCGGGTGTCTTCGTCCACGCCGGTCCCGCCGGTGGTGACGATGCGGAGGACCATGGCGGCGTCCTTGGTGTTGACGACGCCGTTGCCATCGACGTCAAAGTTGCCGGCGGGTTCGCCCGAACCGCTCCCCCCGGCGCCCTCGACACCCACGCGAAGGTTGAAGTTGCGGGTGGGCGTCAGGTCGAAGGGCAGGAAGGGCACGGAGACGACTTCTTCGCCCTGGAAGGTGAAGTTGAAGGGTTCGCCGGTGGGCGTCTCGACCTGGACGTCGGTGCGTTCGGTGTTCTGGCTCTGGTCGAAGTAGCGGAAGGAGATGTTGGCGCCGCGGACGGGGCCTTCGTTGACAGTGAGGGTGGCGGTGTTGTCGCCGATGAGGAGGATGCTGAACCTGCCGTCGTCGCCGACCTGTGCTTCGGAGAGGGCTTCGCCTTCGAAGTAGGCGCGGACGGCGTCGCCGCCCTCGGGCGAGAATCCCTCGCCGCCGAGCACTTCGCCCTCGATGCGTTCCTGGAGGAAGGGGTCGGATTCGAAGGCGGTGCCGCCCCCGTTGCCCCCGCCCCCGGCGTCATCGCCGGTGCCATCGCCGGTGCCATCGCCCGCGTCTCCGGCGTCTCCATCGGAGCCGCCAGCATCGCCGTCTCCGGCGCCGTCGGTCGCGTCTCCTCCGGCATCGCCGCCGGTGTCCCCAACGCCGTCGGTTTCGCCGCCGGAGCCTTGATCATCGCCCGTGCCGCCGCCATCTCCGCCGTCGGCTTGTGCGAGGGCGGAGGGGGTGATCGCGAGTGCGAGCGCGACGACGAGGAGCATGCTGAGTTGGGTGATGCGCATCTCTGTTTGCCCTCCTGGCGCGGGCGAGGCGGTCCCGCAGCGGACAACTGTAGCCGTTGGAAATCCAAAGCGGGGGCCCCTTTCGGAGCCCCCGCGGGAGGTGTCATCTAGACCCGTTCACGATCGGTTGGTGCGATCGATCAGGGAATCTGGAAGTGCGTGACGAGGCCCTGGCCGGCCGAGATGGACTCGGTGTCGCCCACGCCGTTGCGGGACGAGCTGACCTGGATCTGGCCGTTGGTGCCGAAGGTGTTCTCGAAGGTGAAGATGGCATCGACTTCGGGGTTGGCGGTGAAGAAGGTGTTGATGTCAGAGGTGCTCGTGGGAGCGGTGACGATGGCCCAACCCTGGGTGGTGTTGTTGTTGGGGAAGTTGTTGGAGCCGAAGATCGCGCCGGACGCGGGGGTGAAGGGGATGCCGAACTGATCGACACCGACGATGGCACCGAAGGGGGCGGGGCCGAAGCCGTTGAAGATGGCGAAGCCGTAGCCGCCCGCGACGCCCTGGATGGCGCTGCCGAGGCTGACGCCGAAGGAGTCGAGGACGAAGGCGAAGCCGGGGATGTCCTTGGGATCGACGATCATGGAGCCGAGGAAGCCGCCGACATCGTCGGCCGCGGTCCAGACGCCGTCACCGTTGTTATCGAGCCAGTAGCCGAACGCGCCCAGGGGGCCGATGTTCGGGATCGGCGAGGTGCCGATCTGGATGTTGTCCTGATCCACGTTGGCCGGGAGAACCGGGACGCGGGCGTTGGAGTTGGCGACACCGCCGGAGAGGGGGTAGCCCTCGACGTTCCAGCCGGGGTGGAGGAAGGTGCGGTTGGTGTTGTTGAGGTCGATATTGAAGCTGACGGCGGAGGGGGCGTTGCCCGAGCTCTGGGTGCGGTTCTGAGCCGCGAAGAGGACCGGCGCGGTGGGCCCGTCGATGGCCTGCGGGATGCCGGCACGGAGCGACGAGGCGAAGAAGCGCTGCCCGTTGGGGAGCTCGACGATGATGATGATGGGCCAGCCGATGGAGTTGAGCAGGCCGCGACCGTTGAAGGCGCTGATGGGCGCCGAGTGGTGCAGGAGGTAGGTGCCGCTGTCGTTATCGATGACGGTGCGGGAGGCGATCACGGCGCCGCCGGGACCGGCGTAGCCGCGAGCGTAGAAGTCGTACCAAGTACCCGAGAACGAACGGGCGGCGTCCCAGCCCATGTCAACGCGGCCGCCCGCGATGCGGTCGGAGGGCGACTCGCCGGCACCGACGAAGGTGACGTTGGTGAGCGACGGGGTGCGGAGGTCGACGTCGATGGTGTCGGACCCGCCCTCGCCGAAGACGGCGGAGCCGGTCTTGAAGTTGCTGAAGAACTGGTTGTTGACGTTGACGCCACTGGTGCCGACGGCACCGGCGGTGCCGGCCTCACCCTGACGGATGAGGAAGACCTGGCTGCGGATGCCGAGAATGGCGTTGGTCATCGCCGTAAGGCTGCCGCCGAAGCCGGAGGTATCGACGAGCGGGTCGGTGACGTCCATGTTGAAGGTGACGCCGTTGTGGGTCATCACGGCCGACTGCGCGACGGGGATGACGTTGACGGCGAAGATCTTGGTGCCGCGAGGGGCGTTGGCGACGGTGCCCTGGATGTCGAAGAAGGCGAGGTTCTCGGTGACGATGTTGGCGTCGGGGAGAGCCTGGGCGAGGAAGGTGGTGTTGGCCGCGCTGACGGAGTCGGCGGGGTCGTTGGAGCCGTCTTCGTCGGCCTCTGTGATGAGGCGATCGGCGGCGTCAGACGAGGCGCCGTTGTAGGTCACGGCGAGGGTCTGGTTGATGGAGATGTTGTTGCCGCCGAGCTGGAGCTCGACCACGTTGGGGTTGTCGCTATCGACATCGGCGTCGGTGATGGTGGCGCCGAGGGCGGCGGTGAAGTCTTCGAAGGCCATCGCGTCGAGGTCGGCGACGGGTTCGGAGAAGGTGAGGCGGATGACGTCGGCGATGCCGTCGCCATCGTTATCGAGGAGGAAGGCGCCGAGGAAGGGCGTGCCACCGTTGACGCCGACCTGGAACTCGACGTAGGGGGCGACGGCGTCGGTGACTTCGATGCCGGAGGACGAGACAAGCTCGTTGCCGGCGGTATCGATGAGGCCGGAGCCGGGCGCGACGTTCACGGTCGAGCCGACGTCGAAGGCGGAGGAGCCGGGGCGAGCGCCGGGGCCGGGAACGCCGGCACCAGCCTCGAACCCGAAGGTCGAGGTGTTGTTGATGGAGAAGAGGAAGTCGGACGCGCCGTCAGCGGCAACGCCGACGCCGCCGCCGGTGGGATCGTCGGTGTCGTTGAGGATGAAGATGGTGCCGTCGGGGGCGGTGAACTGGACGGCCTGCTCGATGATGGCGTTGGAGCCACCGGCGAGGACCTCGGTCGCCACGAGGGCGACGCGGTCGAGGGCACGCTGGTCGCCCAGGTCACCCGCGGCGGGCGCGCCGGGAGCGGCGGGCTGCTCGACGAGGAGCTGGTTGTTGCTCTGGTTGGCCGGGAAGGGCGGCTGGTTGTCGCCGGTGAAGAAGTTGGCCGAGAGGAGGCCGGGGGCCGCCTCGTCGTTGGTGGCACCGGCCGCGGCGAGCGTCGGGGCCGGGATGCCGGAGGCATCGGCGATGTTGGCGCCGGCGACGCTGCTGTCGTAGGCGACGGTGTAGAGGGCCGCGGTGGCGGGACCGGTCATCGCGGCGAAGCCGCCACCGGTGCCGGGGCAGAGGTCGTCGCCGCCGTTGGTGTAGTCGAGCCCGGTGGGCAGGCTGAAGACGATCGCGTTGTTCATTTCACGCGGATCGATCATGCCGTTGTTGTTGACGTCGATGCTGGCGACGCTGGTGGTCACCATGATGTCGTCGTTGTCAACGACGGGTTCGGCGATGTCCACCTCGGTGCGGACGAAGGAGTTGGTGGTGGGGTCGAAGGTGGTGGGGTCTTCGAAGAAGACACCGTCAACGAGGAGGACGGTCACGCCGGTGCCGCCGGAGCCGGTGGCCATGGGCTCGTCGTAGACCAGGGCAACGGCGTCGAGCTTGAAGTCGTCGCCGGTGAGGTCGTGGAACGAGGGGGCCTGGCCGCCCGCGGCGGGGCCGTTGAGGTCGGCGAGCTGCGGCGCGATGCTGTCACCGATGCCGTTGAAGGTCTGGGAGTCGTCGTTGCCGTCGCCGCCGAGGGTGCCGTCACCAGCCGCGAAGGGCGACTGGAAGGCCACGCCGCCGCCGTTCTCGGCAACAACGATGTTGAAGGCGGAGTTCTCGGCGTTGGCGATGGAGTTCGCGTCCGCGGTGTTGGTGTCGTTGGCGGTCGCGTCGCCGGCGACGCGGAGGGTGGCGTCGTTGAACTGCGCGGGGTTGTAGTTGATGACGACCCACTGGTCGTTGACGCTGTCGGTGACCATGTCGCCGCCGCCGTCCACGAACATCGTGCCGGGGGCCTGGATGCTGGTGAAGAGGCTGCCGCCGCCACCGATCGCCCCGGCTCCGCCGACGGAGGTGCCGTCGATCTGGAGGTCGAGGTTGGCGTTGGCGCCGTTGGTCTGGGCGTCGTTGAGGTTGACGTTGAACTGGACGGCGACCTGGTTCCCGGTGAGGAAGCGGACGTCGTCGATCGTCAGGTTCTCTTGCTGCTCGGGGGAGGCGATGCCGCCGACGAGGCCACCCGCGGTGTCGCGGACGACGCCGGTGGTGGGATCGACGCGGAAGGGGGCGCCGTTATCGAGCGTGGAGTTGGCGGAGTCGAAGGTGAACTGAAGACCGGTGCCGGTGGCGATGTTGGCGAAGGAGCCGGCGTTGATATCGACGGCACCGCCGTTGTTGAACTGGGTGCCCATGCCGGCAGCCATGTCGGTGAACTCGAAGTCGGTGGGCGCACCGCCGCCGGCCTGGGTGGCGTTGATGTTGGGCCCACCGGCGTTCACGACGACGGGGATGCTGACCGACTCACCGGCCGCCATGAGCGAGCCGACGGTCGGGGGGTTGAAGGTCAGCGTCATCGTGCTGTTGGTGGTGGGCGACTCGACGTTGAAGAGCGCCTGCGCGATGGAGGTGTTGGTGCGAACGATTTCGTAGGCCTGGTTGGTGGCGTTGGTGCCGCCAACAGCGTCGGCGTTGAAGCCGTTGGGGAAGGCGGCGGTGTTGCCACCACCGTCGATCGCGCCGTTGTCGTCGGCGTCAACGATCAGTTCGATCGTGACGAAGCGGGCGGTCGGGGTGACGGCGCCGATGGCCGACTCGATGTTGAAGGCCCAGACCTCGTTGCTCTCGATGTTGTTGTCGCCGTTGTTGGAACCGGCGGCATCGTTGACGACGCGGAAGGCGCCGGTGACGGCCGAGCCGTCTTCGTCCTGCACGGGGATGCCCGCGCCGCCGAGGAGGGGCGCGCCGGTGGCATCAAAGAAGCGGCAGAGGACGGTGAGGTTGTTGGCGTCCTGATCGTTGGTCTGCGCGTTGATCAGAACAACGACGAAGGCTTCGCTGCCGTTGGCGCCGTTGTCGCCGGCGTTGATGTACTCGATGGGGTTCGCCGAGGCGCTCGAGTTGACGACGGGCGCCACGGGGGTGATCGACTGCCCGACGGCCGAGCCCGCGAGCGAAAGAATCGCTCCCGCGCCGAGTGCCGTGTACCTATTCATCCGACTCATGCTCATCTGTCCTTCCTTCTCCGTAAAGAGGATTGATCTTGAGCGTCCTGTGATCCAACGACCCTCGTCGACGCAAACCGTTTGCGGCGATGGGGTCAACGAGGGTGTCTTGGAGGCTCACCTAGTCGCCGAGCAGGTCTCGGCCCGGAAGTCTCCGAACTTTTCCAGGCGGCACACGCCACGTTGGCGAGTGAACCGCGCGACCTCAAGGACGAAACTGCTGTGACCGGGAACCCGTGGGGCTCTCTGCGTCCGCCGGTCTTCTCGGACGCAGCCCAAACCTACGAAATGCTTCTGACCCGTGCAAACGGGAGAGAAACAATGGCACCCGCCGCGGGCGCGACGTGCCAAGTCAGTACCTGCTATCGGCGCAATGGCAGGCGTGCGCGACAGTTTTGCTTGCACTCACAAACTTTGCAAGTCGAACCGGGCCGATTTCAGGGCACGATTCGCATATTTCCGGTCAGAAACCTGACAGAATCGGGGTTTGGACGGACTCCAGATCCCCGAGGTCGACTTCTTCGAGCACCGGATCCGGGGCCGAGAGGCGTCCGGTCCGATAGCCCTCGAGCAGCGAGGTGGTGACGAGGCGGACGATGTCGCTCTTGCTGGTGGTGCCCAACTTCTGATTGATGCGCATGAGGTGGGTGCGCAGGGTCGCGAGGGCGATGAAGAGACGATCGGCGATTTCGTCGTTGCTCCCGCCCACGCAGACGGCGAGGACGACGTCTACCTCCCTGGGACTGAGGGGCGCAAGGGTGTCGGCGAGGTATCGGCGCTCGTCGCGTGTGAGTTCAACGACGCCCGGGGTGATACAGGAATCGGACATATCGAGCGGCGCGTCGTGGCGATCCGGGCGTTCGAGCCGGGTTCGCGCGACGGAATCGGACGGAGCGGACATCGTGGGGGTCTCCCTCGCCGTTGGTTGGGTCGCGTGCGGGAAACGGCCCGCCGCACGCGAAGTCGCATAAGTCATTGCACAAACGGAAGATACCGCTGCATATCCCAACCGCAACCCGATTCATCCCAAATCAGCGATGACGACGACGGGTGAGACCCGCACGTTTACCGGACCTGGGTGGGATCGGGACCGCTACGACCGGAACGCGCGCGTCGATGCGGGGGCCCGGGGCAGAGGAATGGGCTGAGCGAGGGGGGTGGATCGGTCGATCACACGTCTCGGCCGGGCCCGCTTGGGTCGGATCGGCTTGGGGAGGGCGAGCGAATCATGGATGTTGATGCGATCCTGCGCCAGGCACACGAGATGGACGCTTCGGACATCCACCTGGTGACGGGTCACCCGCCGGTGGTTCGTGTGCACACGGTGCTGCAGCCGCTGGATATGCCGGTGATCCGGGCCGACGACGCGCTCGAGATGGTCAAGCACATGGCGAGCCAGCGTGTGCTGGAGACGTTCCGTGAGCACCAGGACGCGGACTTCTCGTACGCGATCAAGGGATTGGGTCGGTACCGCGTGAACGCGCACATGCAGCGCGGGTCGGTGGGGATCTCGCTCCTTGCGGTGAAGAGCAAGGTCCCGCCGTTTGAGAAGCTGAACCTGCCCGAGATCGTGGACCGGATGACCTACCTGCCGCGCGGGCTGGTGCTGGTGACGGGCGACACGGGTTCGGGCAAGTCCACGACGCTGGCGGCGATGATCCAGGCGCTCAACGAGCGTTTCAAGAAGCACATCATCACGCTCGAGGATCCGATCGAGTACACGTTCCAGAGCCACCAGTGCCTGATCGAACAGCGTGAGCTGGGCATGGACATCCCGTCGTTCGCGTCGGGGCTGAAGCACGCGCTGCGTCAGGATCCGGACATCATCCTGGTCGGCGAAATGCGCGACCTCGACACGACGCAGCTCGCGATGACGGCGGCGGAAACCGGGCACCTCGTGCTCAGCACGCTGCACACGGTGAACGCGAGCCAGACGGTCGAGCGCATCATCGATATGTACCCGGCGTCGCAGCAGAACCAGGTGCGCGCGATGCTCGCCGACACGCTGCAGGCGGTGGTGTCGCAGACGCTTTTCAAGAGGATCGACCAGAAGGGCATGACGCCCGCGGTCGAGGTGCTGCTGTGCACGCCCGCGGTGCGCAACATCATCCGCGAAGGCCGGGCGTTCGAGATCCCGAACGTGATCGAGACGAACCGTTCGATGGGCATGTGCACGCTGGACAACGCCATCGCGGAGCTGTTCTTCAACGGACTGATCTCGAGGGACGACGCGCTCGCACAGGCGGCGTACCCCGACAAGCTCAAGCAGCAGATCGCGGCCTAATCGGCGCCAGCGCGCCGGAACGGGAGAGGCAGACGCATGCCCGCGTACAGGTATCAGGTCAGGTCGGCGTCGGGGCAGGTGGTGGTCGGCGTGGTGGAGTCCACCGACGCGGACAGCGCCGCCGCCGCGCTGCGCTCGCAGGGCTCGCACGTCCTGGCGATCAACCCGATCAAGGGCGTCGTCGGCGGCTCGAAGTTCCAGCAGTTCCTCAAGGAGGCCAACAGCCCGAACCCGAACCTGAAGAACGTTCTGGACTTCACGACGCAGCTGGCGGTGATGGTGCGCGCGGGCATCGGGCTGCGCTCGGCGCTGGAGGGGATCGCCGAGCAGACCGAGCAGTACAAGTTCAAGAAGATCATCAACGGCCTGAAGACGGACGTGGAGTCGGGCAAGCAGTTCTCGGAGGCGCTCGGGCGTCACCCCAAGCTGTTCAACCCGCTGTACGTGAACATGGTGCGCGCGTCGGAGATGTCGGGCTCGTTCGGGACGATGCTCGACCGGATCGCGTCGTACACCTCGCAGCAGATCGAGACGCGGAAGATGGTGGTCGGGGCGATGATCTACCCGGGCGTCATCGCGACGATGGCGGTGGGCGTCACGGTGTTCCTGCTGACGTTCGTGCTGCCCAAGTTCGCCGGCGTCTTCGAGGGCAAGGAGGACGCGCTGCCCTGGACGACCACGTTCCTGATGGGCCTGTCGGACTGGATGGTCGTGAACTGGCCCTTCCTGATCGTCGGTCTGATCGTGGTGCTGGCGGGGCTGTTCCTCTTCGCGAAGACGGAGATGGGGCGCTGGTGGTTCGACACGGGCAAGCTGAGCGTCCCGGTGATGCGCCGCATGTTCCGCGCGCTGTACATCAGCCGCTCGCTGCAGACGATGGGCGAGCTGATCAACGCGGGCGTGCCGATGCTCGACACGATCGCGATCACGGGGGACATCTCGGGCAACCAGCTCTACAAGAAGATGTGGCGGCACGTCTACACGAACATCAAGCAGGGTCGGAAGATCGCGACGACGCTTGAGAAGTCGAACCTGCTGCCGCACGCGGTGGTGCAGATGATCGGCGCGGGTGAGGAGTCCGGAAAGCTGGGCGAGGTGCTCGACGAGATCTCGGACTACTACTCGAAGCAGCTGCGCGACGCGATCAAGGCCGTGACGGGGATGATCGAACCGATCATGATCATTGTGATGGGCTCGATCGTGGGTTTCATCGCGATGGCGATCATCCTGCCTATCTTCCGCATGAGCCAAATCGTCCAGTAGCCGATGAGAACGGCGGCGGGCCGACGCGACGCATGGGCGGTCCGCCCGCGCGGAGGAGGTTCGACGATGCGGCGAGTTCGGCGCACAACACGAGGCGTCTCGCGGGGCTTCACGCTCATCGAGACGGCGCTGGCGACGGTCATCATCGGCGTCGGCGTGCTCGCGATCATCGAGGCGCAGCAGGCCTTCATCGTGAAGAACGCGTGGTCGTCGAACGCGGCGACCGGGATGTTCCTCGCGAGCGAGATCCGCGAGATGTCGCGCTCCTTCGAACGTCACGATCCCGAAATCGGCGGGATCTATCTCGAAGACCCCGACGACGACAGCACGCTCCGCGGGTGGGGGCCGCAGCCCTTCGAGCTCGACATCGAGGACATCGATGACCTCGACGATCTCGACGGCACGGTCTTCGGCGATGCGACCGACCTGCCCGACGACTTCACGCTCGTCCGCCGCTACCAGGGGCCGATCAACGCCTTCGGCGAGGTGCTCACGCAGACGCTGTGGGACGGGACGATCGAGACGGTCGAGATCGACGGCGAAGACGTGCCCGTTTCGATGCGCGGGTGGACGCAGATCGTCGAGGTGGACAAGGTCGCGCCGGACAACTACACGACCGGCGTCGCCGACAACGCGCGGGAGCTGGACGGGGCGGTCGTGGTGCGTGAGGTCGATCGCTACCCGCTGCGCGTGACGGTGCGGGTGCTCTTCGAGCAGGACGCGGACACGACGCTCGAGGTCGCGCGCTCGACGTGGGTCGTCACCCCTTGAACAGCAACGCGATGCGGAGCGGATCGTCGGGCTCGGGAACGTCTGGAGGGCGAGCGATGCAACAGGTTTCACAAGGTGTTCTGGCGAGGGCGCGGCGTGCGGTACGCGCGGGCCGGCGCGGCGTGACGGGCGTGCTCTCGATGATGTTCCTGGTCATGTTCGGATCCCTCGCCGTCGCGATGGCGGTGGTGAGCCAGGGCAACCTGCGGACCGCGGACACGCACATGCGCGTGGCGCGTTCGATCGGCGCGGTGGACACGGGCCTGGAGATCGCGCGGGCGCGCCTCGAAGAGGCGGCGACGCGGGTCATCACGGCGCGGGGAGACATCGATCCCGACTACGCGACGGACCTGTGGATGGGAACGTACGGCGCGAGCCCGGCGGTGGTGATCATCCCGCCGCCCGACGGTCGTGACGAGGACCCGGTCGCGTCGAGCATCATGGACATTCTCATTGCGCACCACGCGTGGGACGACGCGGACAACATCGTGGGCGACATCGCGCTCCCGACGCCGCCCCCGGGCTGGGTCGTGGCGCCGCCCATCGGGATCGAACGGAACGAGGGCGGCCAGATCACGACGGCGGCGCAGATCACGTACGTCCCGCCGGACGAAGAGGGACGCGTGCTGACGATCGTGACGGGGTACGACTGGGACTTCTCGCGCGAGCGTTGGGTCACGCGGACGGCGCAGCGCGCCTTCCAGCTCACCAAGCGCATCGAGCACGCGGTGCTGAGCCCGGCGCGTGTGATGGTCGGGCGCAACGTGCAGATCAGCGGGCCGGTGGGCGCGGCGTACGTGAGCGACGCGCTCGATTCGCAGGACGGCCCCCCGCTGGTGGTGCGCAGCGACTTCATGGGCCTCGATCCGATTCTCGACGACAAACTCGAGGCGTTCTTCCAGGCGTGCCAGGCCGCCGATGTCAACGGTGACAACCGCCTGCGCGTGCTGCACAAGATCGAGGGGCAGGCCGTCGAGGCGCTCAACGGGCTCGACATCGAGAACCCGCCCGGTCCTGACAACGCCTTTGTTGATGGCACGCGCGACAACATCGTTGATGAGTACGACATCTTCCTCCGCCACTTCGGCGGGAATGACAGCAGCATCATCCTCAGCGCGGCGCTGACCGACGGCACGCCCGCGAGCGGCGGCTCGGCGGAGTTCGACCTCGACGATGCGCTCGCGTTCATGATCGACTCCAGCGACCCGGATCGGAACGGCAACTCGCGCTTCAACGGCGAGTTCATCGGGGGCGACTGGGACTTCGAGACCTTCCCCGACAACAACAACGACGGGCTGCTCGACGTGCTCGACGTGGACGAGGACGACGTCCGACTCGGGTACCGCGACGGCGTGCTCGACTGGCGCGACCCCTACGCCAAGATCCGCGGCAGTGTGAAGTTCCGCGTCGATCGCGCCGACTGGGAGGCCAGCCAGTGGCAGGGCGAGCAGGTGGACGACTACCAGAAGTTCAACGAGGGGACCATCCTCGCCGGTCGAGACGAGTCGCCCGTCGAGTTCTCCGTTGACAACTCAGAGCTGCCCGAGATCACGGCGGAGAGCTTCGCGGACGGGACCAACGAGCTGCGCGCGATCGCCGACCCCCCGTCGTCGTTCGCGTCGCAGGCCGGCGCGCCGAGCGCGACCCGTGCCGAGCCCGTGCCCTTCGGTTCGCCCTCGCCCGCCGACTGGTACATCCGCCCGGTCTACGAAGGCGTGACGTTCAAGAACGTCACGATCCCGATGGGCACGAACGCGCTGTTCATCGACTGCACCTTCGTCGGTGTGACGCGTATCGAGACGTACACCGACAACACGCACCCGTCGTGGAACTTCTACGGGCAGCTGGTCGTGAACCCGGCGACGGGGCAGCTCGAACAGGCCTTCCCGCCCCCGCCCGCGGACAGCGATGCGCAGCTCGACAAGTCGTATGCGCTCCCGGGCGACATCGGGTACGACAACCTGCCCGAACCGCTCATCGTGGACGTCGATCTGGACGGCGACGGGCTCGGCGGCGACCAGTGCACCGACACCAAGCGCATCTCCAACAACCTCCGCTTCCACGACTGCCTCTTCGTCGGTTCGATCGTGTCGGATACGCCCGTGCGCTTCAACCAGCTGCGCAACAAAGCGACGTTTACTGGCGCGACCAAGTTCGCGACCGAGCACCCCGACGAGCCGCTGAACCCGGAGCTCAACCCGGACTCGGAAGACCTGCCGGCGATCAAGAAGAGCTCGCTGATGCTCCCGAACCACTCGGTGGACATCGGGACGAACAACTCGCCGCCGGATCAGGACGTACAGCTCAAGGGCGCGATCATCGCGGGGATCATCGACGTGCGCGGGAACGCGACAATCGAGGGCGTGATGCTCACGAGCTACAAGCCGACGTACGGCGTCGAGCCGCTGGCGATGTACGACACGCCCGTCGGGAACCCCGCCGACTTCAACGTGACGCTCGGGTACTTCGGGCCGCAGGACGGGGACCAGGAGGGTATCGACCTCTCGCAAGTGCTCGCCAACGGCGGGATCCTGGGCACCGACTTCGCGCGCGACCCCGACGGGAACCTCATCGACGTGAGCACGTGGGACGGCGTCAATCCACCCGCGATTTACGACGGCGTGCCCGACGATCCCGCCACGCTGCCGGCGGGCGACTGGGTCTCGCAGGACGTGCCCTTCAACGGGTTCGGGCAGATCGTGATCCGCTGGGATCCCGACGTGACGCTGCCCGACGGGTTCCTGGCGCCGGTGACGATGCGCGCCGTGGGCAACTCGTACGCGGAGGGCAAGTTCGAGGTGGCGTCCGTGACGGTCGCCGACGAGGAGGAGAACTGATGCGCACGCGCACACGCACCGCCCGGCGCGGGTTCAGCCTGGTCGAGATGCTGGTCGCGCTGACGATCAGTTCGACGCTGCTCACCGCGGCGCTCGTCGCGCTCGACGCGATGTTCCAGGGGTACAAGCAGACGACCGAGTCGGCCTCGACGCACCTCGTCAGCCGCATGGTGATGACGCGTCTGCTCGGGCTCATCCGCACCGGCGAGGAGTTCGGGCCCTTCCCCAACTTCGTCTTCGACGCCAACGAGAACCCGGTGTACGCCGACTACGTCGAGTGGGTGAGCGAGCGGGACGCCAACGGCAACGCGACGGAGATCACGCGTATCGAGTTCCGCCCCGCCGGCGGCGAGGCGCTGCTGCAGTCGTGGGGCCAGCTCGAGGAAGCCGACGGGTCGATGCCGCAGTACCCGGACGGCGGGCTCCCGGGCGAGCTGTGGTTCGTGCTGCTCGACCCGACGATCGCGGACACGCCGGTGGTGACCGAGCAGCCGCTGCTGAACGAGGTTCGCCAGGCGCGGTTCATCCTGCGGTACGACCGCGGGCCGTCGCTGGTGCGTGCGACGATCGACCTGATCGTCGAGCCCAACGATTCGCGTGATCTCACGGTGGGGTCGGACTCGATCCCGCAGACGATCCGTCTCGTCGCGTCGGCGGCGCCGCGGATGAATACGCTGGACTAAGCGCGCCTCACGCGGACTCCTGCGGGCGGTCCGGGTGTGGCCAGTCGAGGTGGAACCACTCGCCGCGCGGGCGGTCGGTGCGCTCGTAGGTGTGCGCGCCGAAGTAGTCGCGCTGCGCCTGGAGGAGCGACGCGGGGAGCGTCTCGGTGCGGTAGGCGTCGTAGTAAGCCATGGCGCTCGCGAACCCCGGCAGCGAGACGCCGCTCTCGACACCCAGCGCGACGACTCGGCGCCAGGCCCCCTGCTTCTGGTTGATGACGCCGGCGAAGTGCTCGTCGAGCAAGAGATTCGCGAGGGAGGCGTCGCGATCGTACGCGTCTTTGATGCGCTGCAGGAAGCGCGCACGGATGATGCACCCGCCGCGCCAGATCATCGCGATCGACCCGAAGTCGAGCGCCCAATCATGTTCCTTGCCCGCGGCATCCATCAGCTGAAAGCCCTGCGCGTATGCCGCGATCTTCGCGCAGTGCAGCGCGTGCCCGACGGCATCGACGAACTCATCGCGCGATTGGAAGCGTTCGCGCACGAGTTCGCCCGCGGCATCGAGCCCGGGCCCGCCGAGCGTCGAACTCGCGTGCACACGCTCCTGTTTGAGCGCGCTGATGGCGCGCGCGAAGACGGCCTCGGCGATGGTCATCGCGGGCACGCCCATGTCCAGCGCGATCTTTGCCGTCCAGCGCCCGGTGCCCTTCTGGCCCGCGGCGTCGAGCACGACATCGACGAAGGGCTTGCCCGTTTCCGGGTCGGCCTGTTTGAGGATGTCCGCGGTGATCTCGATAAGGTACGAATCGAGCTCGCCCTCGTTCCACGACGCGAAGACGTCACCGATCTCCGCGGGTTGCATCCCCGCGCGGCGCATCAGCTCGTATGCCTCGCAGATCATCTGCATGTCGGCGTACTCGATCCCGTTGTGGACCATCTTGACGAAGTGCCCGGCGCCGTCGGGACCGATGTACGCGGCGCAGGGGACGCCGCCGGTGATCGGCTTGCCGGGCTCGGCGCCGGTGAGTTCGCGCCCGGTGTCGGCATCGACCTTGGAGGCGATGGCCTCCCACACGGGGCGGAGCAGTTCCCAGGATTCTCGTTTGCCGCCGGGCATGAGCGAGGGCCCGAAGCGTGCGCCGATCTCCCCGCCCGAGACGCCCGACCCGACGAAGAGCAGGCCCTTCGCGGATAGGTCGCGCTCGCGCCGGATGGTGTCTTCCCAGTGCGCGTTGCCCCCGTCGATGATGCAGTCGCCGGCGTCGAGCAGCGGGACAAGACCGTCGATGACGGCGTCGGTTGCGCCGCCCGCCTTCACGAGGATGACGATGCGGCGTGGCTGCTTGATGGCGGCGACGAAGTCTTCGAGCGTGCGCGCGCCGTGGAGCCCACCGCCGAGCGCCCCGAACGAGTCGGCGGGGTGCGCCGCGACGAACTCGTCGGTCTTGCTGGTGGTGCGGTTGTAGACGGCGACGCGGAACCCGTGGTCGGCCATGTTCAGAGCCAGGTTCTGCCCCATGACCGCGAGTCCGATGAGCCCGATGTCCGACGATGCCTCGCCCATGCGCGCCTCCTGTCGTGGGCGGCGAGTGTACCGCGGGGCGGACGCGCCGGATCAGGCGGCGGAGCGATCGCCCTCTCGGCCCGCCCAGTGCGCGCAGCGTTCGATCAGCTCGACCTTGTCGATCGGCTTGGTCAGGTAGTCGTTGCAGCCCGCGGCGAGGCACTTCTCGCGGTCGCCCTCCATCGCGTGCGCGGTGAGCGCGATGATCGGCATGGTGTGCCCCAGCTGGCGGATCTCGTGCGACGCGCCGTAGCCGTCGAGCTCGGGCATTTGCATGTCCATGAGCACCACGTCGAAGCGCTGGCCCGCGACCGCACGCTCGTGCACCGCCTTGACCGCGAGCGCACCGTTCTCGGCGATCTGCACCGCCGCCCCGCTGCGGCGCAGGTGGAAACTGATGAGCCGCTGGTTGTCCGGGCCGTCCTCGGCGAGGAGCACCCGCACACCCTTGAGCGCATCGGTGTCGGCCCGCTGCGGGTCGCCCGCGTGCAGCGCGTGCGCCGGCTCGGCTTTGCGCCCACCCGGATGATGCAGCGCGGCGCCGACGAGCGATTCGTCTCGCAGCGTCAGTGTGAATGTGCTGCCGGTCCCGAATCTCGAGGCCGCGGTGATCCGCCCGCCGAGGATGTCGGCCAGCGCGTGCGAGATCCGGAGCCCGAGCCCGGTGCCACCGAAGCGCCGGGTCATCGAGCCGTCGGCCTGGTTGAACGCGCCGAACTCGAGCACGGAGGCGAGCTGGTTCTCGTCCATCCCGATCCCGGTATCGATGACGTCGAGCGAGATCGAACCCTCGCGCGGGTCGCACGCGGCGACGAGCGAGACCGAGCCGACCTCCGTGAACTTGATCGCGTTGCCCACGAGGTTCATGACGATCTGGCGCAGCCGCGTGGGATCGCATCGGAACGAGTCCGGCATGCCCGTGCGGTACGACACGCGCACGTCAACGCCCTTGCCCGCGGCGCGGACGCGCATGAGCGACACGACCTCTTCGACGATCGTGACCATCGAGGTCTCCACGCGCTCCACGGTCATCTTGCCCGCCTCGATCTTGGACATATCGAGGATGTCGTTGATGATCGCGAGCAGGTGGTGCCCGTTGCGGCGGATGGTGTCGATGCACTCCAGGCGGCGCGACGGCGCGAGGCCGAGCTCCCTGTCCTCGCGGAGGACGTCCGCGAAGCCCAGGATCGCGGTCATCGGTGTGCGGATCTCGTGGCTCATGTTCGCGAGGAACTCGCTCTTGGCGAGGCTGGCGCTCTCGGCGGCGCGCATCGATTCCTCGAGTCGGCGTTCATGCTCGACCTGCTCGTTGATCACCTCGGTGAACATGACGATGCCGCCGATCTCGCCGCGCTCGTCGTGCCACGGGCGGAGCTGCCAGCGCACCCACGTGAACTCGCCGTCTTCGCGCTCGAAGCAGTCGCGATCGGACGAGAGCACCTCGCCGCCCATCGCACGGACGTGCAACCGCTTCCATCGCTCGGGCACGGTCGGGAAAACGTCGTAGTGCGACCGCCCGATGAGCTCCTGTTCCGCGAGCCCATACTCGCGGAACCACCCCTCGCTCGCGACGAGGTACCGCATGTCGCGATCGAACATCGCCACGGCGGCGGGCGTGTGCTCGACGAAGAGCCGGAGCCGCTCTTCGAGCGCTTCGAGCTCCTCTCGCGCGCATCGCTGCTCGGTGATGTCCGTGTGCACGCCCACCATCCGCAGCGGCTCGGCATCGCGCGTGCGCTCGATGACCCGCCCGGTGGAGAGCACCCACGTCCACGCGTCGCCCTCGCCCCGGCGCATGCGGAACTCCACGCGGTACCCGTCGCTGCGCCCCTCAAAGTGGCGGCTGAGCGCACGCCTCACGCTCGCGACGTCATCGGGATGGACAATCTCCTCGAATCTTGTGATCGTCAATGTGCCCTCGGGGCGCGCGTGCCCGAGCATCGACCACCACAGATCGTTCACGACGACCTCGCCGCTGGGGATGTGCCAGTCCCACGTGCCCTGATTGCCGGCGGTGGTGGCGAGCTCCAGTCGGCGTTCGACCTGCGCGCTCTCGGTGATGTCCTGGAACGCGCCGGAGACGCGGACGACGCGGCCGCCCTCGAACTCGCCCGAGCCCATCGATCGCACCCGACGCACCGTGCCGGTGGCGGTGACGAAGTCCACCGCGACGTCGAAGGGCTCGCCCGTCTCGACGCAGCGTTCAAACGACTCTCGGATAATCGGCTGGCTCTTCTCCGCGTAGAACGCGATGCCCGCCTCGGGGTTCGGGACGTAGTCCTGGGGCACCTCGTGGAGCTCTTTCACCTCGTCGGACCACGTGAGATGGTCGTTCACGACGTCGTACGACCAGCCACCGACGCGCGCGAGCCTGCCGGCGTGCTGCATGAGCGCCTTGCTGCGGAGCAGTTCTTCCTGCGCGGTCTTGAGCTCGTGGATGTCGCTGATCGACCCGGCCATGCGCAGCGCTTCGCCGTGCTCGTCCCAGACCGCCTGCCCCTTCGAGCGGCACCAGCGGTACTCGCCCCGCCCGGTCATGATGAGGTACTCGACGTCGTAGGGCGACCGCTTCTCGATGTGATCGGCGACCGCTTTCACCGCGCGCTCTCTGTCCGCGGGGTGCAGCAGCTCGGCCCAGGCATCGACGTGAGTACCCATGCGCTCGGGGTCGTATCCCAGGAGCTGCCAGTACCGGTCGGAGTACCAGACCTCGCCCGAGCGCGGGTCGTAGTCCCACAGACCGTCGGCGGACCCGTTGACCGCGAGGTCGAAGCGTTCCTGCGTGTCGGCGAGCTGGCGGGCGGCGTTCTTGCGATCCGTGATGTCGATGCGAAGCGCGATGTACCGCTCGGGCCTGCCGTCGTCGCCCATCAGCGGGACGATGGTCGTATCGACCCAGTACAGCGAGCCGTCCTTTGCGCGATTGCAGATCTCATCGCGCCAGGGTGTGCCCGACGCGAGCGTCGCGTACATGTGTTTGAAGAACGCCTTGTCGTGCGCACCGGAGTTGATGATGTGGTGCGTGTTCCCGAGCAGCTCTTCGCGCGAGTAGCCGGAGATCGTGCAGAAGTTCTCGTTCACGTGCGTGATGATCCCGGCGCGATCGGTCATCGCGACGATGCCCACCATGTCGAAGGCGTGCTGCTGGTCACGCACCAGGCGCTCGGCGGTCGCGGCGCGCTTCGAAGCGCTCCGCAGACGGTGCTCAAGATCGTCGCGCTCGCGCCGCTGCTCGCGCAGCAGGTCGCTGGCCTGCTCGACGCTCTCGATCGTCGGCAGCGGCGCACGATCCACTTGCTCCGCTTGGGAGCCCCGGCGCGACGACTCGATGCGTGTCACCACCAGCGACGCGATCCGGCGCATCGCGTCGATGTACAGCGGTTCGATCGTGCGCGGCGTCGTGTCGATCGCGCACAGGCTCCCGAGCGCGAACCCGTCCGAGTCGATCAGCGGCACGCCGACATAGAACCGGATGCCGGGCTCCCCGGTCACGAGGGCGCTGTCCGCGAAGCGCTCGTCCTTCGTCGCGTCCTCCACGACGAGCGGTTCGCGCGAGAGGACCGTGTGCCCGCAGAAGGCGTCGTCGCGCGAAGACCCGCGTGCGGCCAGCCCGACCACACCCTTGAACCACTGGTCCTCGCGTTCGACAATGCTCACCAGCCCGATCGGGCAGCCCGTCAGCGACGCGACGATCTGCGCCACGTCGTCCGCCCACGCCTCTGCGCAGCGGTCGAGGCACGCGTACGACGCGATCGCGCGGAGCCTTTCCTCGTCGTTTCTTGGGATCAATGGGGACGGCATCGCCGGCGAGGTCTCCTCCACGGCGCACCACACGCCGTGCTACGCGATCGACACAATCCGGGCGTCGCTCCCGGCGCATATGGGACACGACTCAGATCGACCGTGGCGTTATCGGGCGACGCGTTGTTGCGTCGCGCAGCGTGCGCACCGCGCCCGTGCCAAGAACTCCCGCATACGCAGGTCCATCATCATCAGATCGATGTGCTCACCCGATTCGAGTGATTGCAGCGTGAGATCGTGCTCGTTCGTGCGCGCCGCGGCCGACCGTGACGCGTCCACCCGATCAAAGGGACTCAAGGCGACGTGCCGTCTCGTGCGCCTGCAGCGCGCGCACGAGTTCGTCGAGTCCCCCCGCGAGCACGCCCTGCAACGCGAACGACTCGCCGAGGCGATGATCCACCGCGATGCCGTCCTTGTAGCGGTACGTGCGGATGCGCTCGGCCCTGCCGCCTGCGCCGATCTGTGCGCTGCGCGCCTCCGCTTCCGCCGCGCGCTTCTCGGCGAGCTGACGCTCGTACAGGCGCGCGCGCAGCAGTCGCCACGCTTTCTCGCGGTTCTGCGCCTGGCTCTTGGTCTCCTGCATGCGGACTTCGACGCCCGTGGGCCGATGGATCAGGTGCACCGCCGTCGCGACCTTGTTGACGTTCTGCCCGCCCGGGCCCTGCGCCGTGGTGACGTGCTCGTCCACGTCTGCCGGGTCGAGTTCGAGTTCGACGGCCTCCGGTTCGGGCAGCACCGCGACCGTCGCCGTGGACGTGTGCACGCGCCCCTGCGATTCCGTCGCGGGCACGCGCTTCACGCAGTGCGTGCCGGCTTCGTGCGCCATCGCGGTCCAGACGCCCTCGCCCGAGACGCTGCAGACGCACGAGCGCACGCCGCCCATGCCTTCGTCGCTGTGCATCTCGACCTCTTCGAGTTTCCACCCGCGCGCGCTCGCGAAGCGCTGGTACATCTCAAGGATGTCTCGCGCCCAGAGCCCGGCCTCGTCGCCGCCCACCCCCGCGCGGATTTCGAGCATCACCGAGCCGATCGCGTTGTCGTCGGCGTTGACCAGCGATTCGAGCGCACGCGAGAGCGACGTCTCTCGCTCGGCCTGCGCGCTGGCGAGTTCGTCGCGTGCGAGTTCGAGCATCTCCGCGTCGCCGTCGCCACCGGAGTCGATCAGCGCACGCGCCTCGTCGATCTGAACATCCAGCGAGATGCTGCGCGCGTAGGCGTCAGCAACGGGGTCGAGCGCCGCCTTCTTGATCGACAGTTCGCGCACCTTTCGATGATCGCTCAGCACGTCGGCATCGCCGAGCCGCTCGGCGAGCGCATCACGCTGGGCGGCGATGTCGCGCAGCGTGTCCATGATTGCAGGGGTCAGCACCACGTCCGGCATCATGAAAGCCTATCGCGTCGAGGACGGACGTATGCTTGCGGACAGCCTCTACCCCGGGAGACCGTCGCATGACCGACGTCAAGGAATCGGAGGGCTCGGTCGCCAAGGAAGCCGCTGGATGCCTCGGCGCGGTTCTGCTCGGCTTTGGGTCCGGGCTGCTCGACGTCGCCCTCAACCTCGGGTTGCTGGTCGGACTCTTCGCCGCGTGGTACGCGCTGGAACAGACGGGCGTCGCACCGCTGGCGGGCATCGGCTTCGGACTGCTCGGGGTGGCGCTCAGCGCGCTCGTCTTGATCTTCGCTTCTGAGACGCTCGGCGAATCCGACTCGAAGCGTGATCGCAAACCCGGCTTCCAACTGGCCTTCAGCGGTCCGCGAAACCGCGGGTGGCGAAGGTTCATCGGAATCTTCGCGCTCATCGTTGGCGCTGCGGTCGCGCACTGGTCGAGCGCGAACTGGCACTGGACGGTCTTCCTCGGCGTGCCGCTTGCACCCGTCGCGGTGCTCTTGACGACGATGCCTAAAGCGGACCGCGGTCGCGAGTAGCTACTTCTTCTTTTTGTTCTTGAAGTAGTCGCCGGCGAACTTGCGCTGGAACTTCTCGACACGGCCCGCCGAGTCCACGAACGACGACTTGCCGGTGAAGAAGGGGTGCGAGCCCGACCAGACGTCCACGTGCATCTCCGGCACGGTGGCGCCGCAGGTCATGACGACCTCGCCGTTGAAGTAGACCTTGCAGTTCGGGTAATACTTGGGGTGCGTATCGGCCTTCATCGCGGTCTCGCTTCGTGTCGTGCGCACGGTGTGCGGCTCGGGTGTGCTGGCTCGCCGTCCGGGAAGACCCACCCCGGTCCGATCGCGAGGGAAGAGGATAGCCCGGTTCACGCGTGGGGCAAGCCCCGGGCTTGATCCCCGCGGCGGAGCGGCTACATTTGCCGGTCCCGCGATCCGGAGAGCCGGCGGCGGGCTCAATCTCGGTCCCCGATAGCTCAATGGTAGAGCGAGCGGCTGTTAACCGCTAGGTTGTAGGTTCGAGTCCTACTCGGGGAGCTTTGCGGTGTTTTGGGTGTATGTGCTCGTCAGCGAGTCAACCGGCAAGCGATACATCGGGCAGACGAACGCCCTCGACCGTCGTATCGCCGAGCACAACAGTCCCGGTCACAACAACCCACGGAAACACACGTCCAGAAACGCCGGCCCTTGGGTGCTGCTCCATTCCGAGCGGTTTCAGACGCGTGCCGAGGCGATGAGACGTGAGAAGTGGCTCAAGTCCGGCGTTGGAAGGGCTTGGCTCGATCAGGCTCTTCATAGAGCGAGTCCGCCGGACGCGGATGAACCGCTAGGTTGTAGGTTCGAGTCCTACTCGGGGAGCCTTTCGCTTGTGGTGCTCCTCCGAATCGAGAACTTTTCGGCCAGGAGCGTACAGCAGTGACCTCGAAGAACGTTCTGCTCATCGGGCTTCATCAGTCGGCGGTGGACTTCTCCAAGTGGCCGGGGCTCTCGCCGGAGTCGCTCGTCGATGCGTTCGGCGAGGTGAAGGCCCGCCTCGAAGACGCGGGCTTCGAGCCGACGTGGTGCCTCATCCGTGACGTCTCACGCGCCAGCGACGAGGTCGTCGCGGCGATCGGGCAGTCGCCGCCCGACATCATCTCGATCGGTGCCGGCGTGCGGGCGGACCCGGATCACCTGCTGCTCTTCGAGGAGCTCGTGAACACTTGCCACGCGCACGCACCAAACGCGAAGTTCGCGTTCAACAAGGATCCACCGAGCACCGTCGAGGCCGTGCTTCGGTGGGCGTGAGCGGCGAGCGGGTCGCGTCCGTCGCAGGAAGCTCGCATGACGTCGTGCGCTCGGCGCGCGCTTCAACGTCTTCATGTTCCGCAGCGGCAACACGTTCCAGATCGAGCACGACGTCGTGATCGAAGCGGCTCCTGACGCGGATACCGAGAACCGACGATCACAGTCCACTTGTGATCGGTTGCGCAGGGCTCGGGTCCCCGCCTAGGCCTTGTTTCGGTTTCCGGGTGTTCACGCTTCGCGCCGGTACACACCGGTCATGAAGCGGTTCCATGTGCCGTCGTCGAGCTGCATCTGCGAATGGAACAGGCGTTCATCGTTCGTGACGAGTTCGATGACGTCCTCGTAGTTGCACGTCTTGGTCGGGTCTTCCATGCCCGGGCCCGGCGTCGAGAGCGTCAGAGTCTTCTGCGCCGCGTCGAGCGCGCCGTCGTACACGAACATGTTGGTCATGGGCGTGCCCGCCCACGACCCGACGAAGCGCTCCTTCGCGCTGTCGTATCCGAGCGTCATGATGGAGTTGAACGCGCCGCCGCCGGGGATTTCGCCGGTCATCTCGGCGATGATCCACAGTTCGCCCATCGCGCGCACGACCTCGCGGGCGGTGCTCGTCATCGGCGGGCTGCCGTCGCCCATGTCGCACGAGGACTCGATGGTCCACGTGCCGACGAGCTGCCTGAGCCATTCGTGCTGCGGTGTTGGCTGAACGTGCATGGGTCGCTCCCGTTTCGTCCGAAGTGGGCGAGGCACAGGATACCCGTCGCGACGAATCGCTCGGCAAGGCCGATCGAGACGGCTGCGAGCAGGATCCGGGTAGAAGATTTTTTGCCAAGCGTGTGAAGGTGACGCCGCCGGGCCGCCTCCAACATGATGGAGGCACGAATGACCAGCATCGACCCCCCACTGGACCCGGACGAACGCATCGGCATCCTCATCGAGAAGAGCGTGCGAGGCGCCCTCAGCGAGGACGAGCAGCGCGAGCTCGGCGAGGCCCTCGCCGCCGACCCGCGCCTGCAGAAGGAACTCGATCGCTCCATCGACGAGTCGGCGAACATCCACGCGCTCGTCGAACGCGCGATGAACGAGTTCGACGAAGAAACTGCGCAGAACGCTGTGAAGGCAGAGGTCGAAGCGACGAAACGACTCATCTGGTTCGCCCCGCTCCTCACCGCGCTGATCATCGGCTCGTTCGTGTGGAGTTCGGGCGGCTTCGCGTCGCTCCAATCCCCATTCTTTGTCTTGATCGCGGCACTGATGGTGGCGAGCATGCTTGTCGTGTGGATCCCGTGGGTCCGCGGCGCGCACCGGCTCGCCGGCGCTCAGCACACCAGCGAAGAGTTCAGGCTGGAGTACGCCGAGCACAGAACCCGCGTCAACAACTGGGTGGTTGTCTACCGGGCCTGCGCCATCCTGATGATGATCGGCTTCACGCTGTTGCTGATCGAGAGCCTGCAGACCGGGCAACGCCTCATGCTGCACGGTGCCATTTTCGCGAGCGGTATCGCAAACCTCTACTACGCCTTTAGCCGAAGGCATGTCGACCGCATGCGAGGTTTCCGCCTCGGCGTGCTCGACCGCACCGGTCGCCCGATCTCCAAGAAGGGCGGCAGCGATGACACCGCCTGATCTCGACGCCGTCTACCGCACCCACGCCAAGCGCCTCGTCGCCGTCGCGCTGCAGCTCACCGGCAGCCACGCGCTCGCCGAGGACGCCGTGCAGGAAGCTTTCGTTTCGGCGCACAAGGCCGCGAAGTCCTTCCGCGACGAGTCCTCCCCCGAGACGTGGCTCTACCGCATCGCCATCCGCGCCGCGAACCGCCTCCGGCTGAAGCAGGACGCGAACGCCAGGCGAGACGCATCGCACGTGCGCTCAGACGCACACGCGAGCGACACGGGCGAGCTCGACGCGCTGCGGCGCGCGATCGATGGGCTGCCCGAAGAACTCCGCCTCGTGGTGATCCTCATGAACCTGCGTGACCTGCCCGCAGCCCTCGTCGGCGAGATCCTCAACATTCCGGAGGGCACGGTCTGGTCGCGCGCGTACCGCGCCCGCAAGGCGATGCGGGCCTCGATGTCGGAGGAAGCGGTCGATGCGTGAGTCAGGCGGCCGACGCGTCGCGCCCCGCGTGGCGCACGTGGCGCGGCTGCGTCACCTTTTTCGCGAGCCCGACGACCTCAAGCGCCTTGATCACGTAGTACGTGAAGTCGAGCTCGTACCAGCGGTGCTGGTTGCTGGCGCTCGCCGGGTCGTGATGGTGGTTGTTGTGCCACCCCTCGCCCACCGCGAGGAGCCCGACGAGCCAGTTGTTGCGGCTGTTCTCGCCGGTCTTGTAGGTCTGGTAGCCGAACAGGTGCGTGAGCGAGTTCACCGACCACGTGATGTGCCACACGACGACGGTGCGCAGGATCACGCCCCACACGAGCATGCTCATGCCGAAGCGGAGCGCGCCGGCCAGCGAGCCCTCGACGAACCACCCGACCGCGGCGCCGATCAGCGTGAAGAGCGCCGCGTGCGCGATGTAGATCCACACCCACAGCAGCGTCTTCTCGAGCTTGAGGTAGAACGGATCCTTGAGCACGTCGCCCGCGAACTTGCGGTACACGCCAACGTTGTGCGCGCCGGGGTTCTGGATGATCAGCCACCCCACGTGCGCCCACAGGAAGTTGACCAGCGGGGAGTGCGGGTCCTCCTGATGGTCCGAGTGGTTGTGGTGGTAGCGGTGGATCGCGACCCACTTGCCGGGCGTGTCCTGCATGCAGCACAGCGCGATCATCACAAAGAACCGCTCGAGCCACAGCGGCACCACGAAGCTGCGGTGCGAGAGCAGCCGGTGGTAGCACAGGTTGATGCCCTGCCCGAAGACAAAGACGCCAACGACCATCGTGATCGCCGCGGTCCACGTAAAGAGCCACGGCACGAACGCGCCGAGCGCGATCACGTGGAACAGCCCGATCGTGATGGCGTAGGGCCACAGCACCTTGCCCGGCGTGACCATGTCTGGCAGCGGCAGCGAGACGTGCGCGTCGGGGTCGGCGGACTCGGGGGCCGTCCCCGTCGCGGGCAGTGAGGTCATTGAGGTCCCTTCGATCGCGTGCGGCGGAACAACCAAGAACCCTAACCGAGTTTCGCGCCCCGCAAAAATCTCGACAACGCCCGCTCATATACCCCGCAATAGGGATTCGGACCCGCCAACAATCCCTCGGCACGTCTCCGGAGATCGACCGATGCACCGCGCGACACGCTTCGAACTGGCCTGGTCGATCACGCTCGCACTGAGCGCCCCCGCTTTCGGCGCCACGCACGTCAGCACGCCGGCGGAACTTGTCGATGCGGTCACCAACGGCGACGCGGGCGACACCGTCCTCGTCGCGCCGGGCACCTACTCGATCGGCGCCTCGCTCCTGCCGAAGCAGGGCATGGCGATCATCGGCACCGGCCCGGGCGAGTCGATCATCCGCAACGACGCCGCCATCTGGAACGTCGGCAACGCCGGGCTCCCGGACAACGCGGTCGATAGCAACTCCGTCGATCGCTCGGCCTACCTCATCAACCTCGACAACAACACCACAGGCGTCACCATCGCCAACCTCACGCTCATCGGGCCCGAACTCCACGGCGCGATCTTCGGCAACAACTCCGACGGGCTCGTCGTGCGCGACTGCACGATCGACTCCTTCCTCTGGTCGGGTGTCCGCCTCTTCCGCGTCAACGACGGCGCGATCCACGGCAACACCTTCATCGACGCCGGCGGGCGCGCGCAGGTCACCAGCGGGCCGACCGGCGGATCCATCTTCAGCACCTTCCACACCACCACCGACATCTTCAACAACACCTTCGCGCTCTCGCCCTCCGCCCCCAGCAACGTCTTCGGCGTCAAGGGGCGCAAGTTCAACGACACGCGCATCTACCACAACACCATCGACGTCTCCTTCTCCATCGAGCTCCCCTTTGAGAACGACGACGGCGTCGAGATCTTCGCCAACTGGCTCGACGGGGTCGTCTCGATCCCCAAGTTCGCCGGCGGCCCCACGCTCGCGCTGGGCGAGTCCTTCGACATCCACCGCAACTACTTCCAGCGCACCTACTCGATCGAAGGCCCGCGCAACGGCTTGGAGGTGCACCGCAACCTCTTCGACTTCCAACTCGATGACGACGGCGGGAACCTCATCACCACCTTCGGGAACAACGGCTCGCCCGTCACGCCCGGGCCCACCGCGTTCCACAACAACAACGTTCGCAACCCGGGGCGGGGCGTCTTCTGGTCCGCACCGATCTACGACGCCGCCGAGTTCTTCAACAACCACATCATTACGAACACCACCGTCACGCCGCGCACGGAGGGTCTCTTCGGCTTCAAGCTGAACGCGAACAACGATGGGGATGTGCCGGCGCTGGCGACCCTCTCGATCCGCGACAACATCATCGAGATGAACGGGCTCTCGAGGCCGCTGATCCGCAACAGCTCGGACCCTGCCGTGAGCGCCGTCGAGGTTGAGAACAACACGCTGACGAACGTGTCGGACACGGGCAACTACGCGAACGCGGACACCGGCGCGCCGCGCGGCCCGGTCGAGCCGCTCCGCTTCCGCGTTGGCGCCGAACGCGCGTTCTTCGTGGACGGGTTCTCGATCGTCCACGTCTCGGCGTGCGCGATCGACCTGAGCGGCGACGGCGCCGCGGACGTGGAAGACCTCTACCGCTTCAACGCCTCGCCCGCAGACGTCTCGGGCGACGGGAGCCTCACCCCGACCGACCGGCAGTGCCTCGGTGCGTCGATCCGACTCGGGGAGATCGCCGACGCGCTCGGCGCACGCTGACCCGGGCTCGCGACCCCCGTGAACTCGGACGGATTTCCCGGTGACATCTCGCCGGACCCGAGATAGACTTGCGGTGCAACGTTCCTGATCCGTCGGCGAGCAGGCGATGACGCCCGTCCCGACGAGCCCGACGCAGATCGATCCCGAGGATCTCCGCTGGCTGAACAATCGGGCCGGAGACCTCTCCATGAAGATGTACGTCGGAAACCTGTCGTTCGATACCACCGAATCGGAGCTTGAGTCCGTCTTTGCCGAGCACGGTGCCGTGCAGAGCGCGGTCCTCGTGATGGACCGTGAGACCGGACGCCCCCGCGGCTTCGGGTTCGTCGAAATGGGCGACGACGACGCACGCAACGCCATGCAGGCCCTCGACGGCGCCAACATCGGCGGACGCAACATCAAGGTCAACGAAGCCAAGCCCCGCGAAGACCGCGGCGGCGGTGGCGGCGGATACCGCGGCGGCCGAGGCGGCGGCGGCGGCGGTCGCTGGTAATCAACTCGCCCCCCACCGGGGCGAACCGACCTCAAAACTCCGCACGCCGATCGCCCAATCAGTGGTCGGCGTGCTTCCCCAAACTCTGCTCCGACGCACCAACGACACGCCGTTCTCCATGCCCCACACGGGAATCGGGCGATCGCACCGCGCGCGTGCCGCCGGTAAACTCGCGCCCGCGCGGACGACGACGTCCGCTTCCACACAGACCTCGGCGCACGAATGTGCGAACGGACTCGCGACATGACCGCTCACGCGCCACGAACCGCTGTCACACAGCCCATCAACCCCGTCTCCGCGGACGACCCGGACCGCGCGCCGATCGCGATGAAGGTCGCGAACTTCATCGGCGTCGTCGTCCCCTTCCTCGGGCTCATCGCCGCGATCATCCTGCTCTGGGGCATCGCCTTCAACTGGACGTACCTCATCCTCTTGGTCGTGATGTACGTCATCACCGCCTTCGGGATCACGATCGGGTACCACCGCTTCTTCACGCACCGGTCGTTCAAGACCTCGAAGCCGGTCGCCGCGCTGCTGGCGATCATGGGATCGATGGCCGTCGAAGGTCCCGTCCTCGAATGGGTCGCCGTGCATCGCAAGCACCATCAACACAGCGACGACGAGCACGACCCCCATTCGCCGCACAGCCACGGCAGCGGGATCAAGGGCGTCTTCCTCGGGTTCATCCACGCGCACGTCGGATGGATGTTCAGCCTCAAGCCGCAGCATCTCAAGAAGTACACCCATGATCTGCAGAAAGACAAGCTCATCCGCAGGATGAGCAGCCTCTTTCCGCTCTGGGCCGCGATCGGGCTCATCGTCCCCGCGCTCATCGGCGGGCTGGTCACCATGACCTGGACCGGTGCGCTGCTCGGCTTTTTGTGGGGCGGGCTCGTCCGCGTCTTCCTCGTGCACCACGTCACGTGGAGCATCAACTCGGTCTGTCACATCTGGGGCACGCGCCCCTTCAAGAGCCACGACCACAGCCGCAACAACCCGATCTTCGGCGTGCTCGGCATGGGCGAGGGCTGGCACAACAACCACCACGCCTTTCCCACCTCCGCCCGCCACGGGCTGCGCTGGTGGGAGTTCGACGCCAGTTGGATCGTCATCTGGGCGATGTCGAAAGTCGGGCTCGTCTATGACGTCCGCGTCCCCACCGGCGAACGCCTCGAACAGAAGCGGCGCTGAGCAAGACGCCGCGCCTTGCCGGCGTTCGAGATCTGATCTTCATTCACCTCGGACCGCCCCCCACGGGGCCGTGCGCCACCCTGCGCCGAGGGGCCGACGTGCTGGCCAGAACCGCTCACCGGCTTGACGTCAGGCGCGCACCGCATCGAGCAGGTACGCCCGCACGCCGGCGTCCGCGGTCAGACCGATCGCCGAGCGGAGCGCCCGAGCGCTCGCGTCGCGATCTCCGAGCCGCTGCAACGCGTGCGCCCGCACGGCGAAGTAGGGCTGGTAGCGCGTGACACGCGCGACGGGGATCTCGTCGAGCGCCCGGATCGCCGCGTCCGGCCCGAGATGCTCTCCGATCGCGGCGGCCCGGCCCACCAGCGCACCGACCGATGGCCGCAAGCGGACCAGCAAGTCGTACAGGTCAACAATATCTGCCCAGTTGTCGGATCCGGAGAGGCGTCGATACGCGTGCGCGGACTGGATCGCCGCCTCGACGCGGTACGGGCCGGCACCCGGCGTGAGGCTCGCTCGACGCAGCGAGGCCTCCGCCTCGTCAAGCAGCGCGCGATCCCACCGGCCCGTGTCCTGCCCGTCGAGCGGGATGAAAACGCCTCGCTCGTCACGCTGCGCGGCGCGTCTCGAGAGACACGCCGCGATGAGCGAACGCAGACCGTGCGCTTCCGCCTCGTCCGGCATCAACTCCGCGCACGCTCGCGCGAGTTCCAACGCGTCCGTCGCTCCGGTCTCGATCACGGCGCCCTCGAGATGCAGTTCGTCGTGCGCCGCGCCGAAGGCGCCGTACACCGCATCCAGCACGCAGCCGACCCGCTCGGCGAGCTCGTCGAAGCCCGGGACCTCGAATCGAACCCCCGCGTCACGGATCGACCGCGTGGCCCGCGACAGACGCTGACGCATCGCGTCCGGGCTGCACAAGAACCGCCCGGCGATGCGGTCGCTCTCGAGACCCAACGCGTGGCGGAGCAGCAACGGCGCCCGCGCGTTGGCGTCCACCGAAGGATGAGCGCACAGGAACAGCAGCCGGAGCCGCTCATCAGGGATCTGCACCTCGGACTCGGAGGCATCCGCGTCCGAGGGCGTGCCCATCTTGCGGAGCAAGGACCGGTGGCGCGAAGCGCGACGCTTGTCATCCAGCAGCCTTCGACGCGCTGTCACGAGCAACCATCCTTCCGGGTTGTCGGGCGCACCGCCGCGCGCCCAGACGTCCAGCGCGCGGAGGAGCGCGGCGGAGAGCGCGTCTTCCGAAGCATCGAGGTCACCCGAGTACGCGACCAGCAACGCCAGCAGCTTGCCGTACGATCGGCGCATCACGCGATCGAGGTCCGCGTTGAGATCCGGGCGTTCGCTCATCAAGTGCCGGTGCCGCACGTCGATGCGGCCCCGACGGGGCGCTAGGCATCCATGCTGAGAAGCGGACGCACTTCGATCTTCCCGCCGGGCGATGGGATCCGGCGCGCCCACTCGATCGCCTCTTCCCGCGTCGAGACGTCCACAATGTAGAACCCGCCCAACAGCTCTTTGCTGTCGGCGTACGGGCCATCCTCGATGCGCGGCTCGTCGGGCGAAAGCGTCACCGTCACCGCGGAATCGGGGGACTCGAGCCCGGCCCCCCCTGCCATGACACCGCCGCGTTCGACTTCCTCCGAGAACGCTTTCCATGCCGCCCAGTACGCCGGCGCGTCGGGCCCGGCACGCTTCGCGAGTTCAGAGGGCTGTTCATGAATGATCAGTGCGTACTTCACAGTGCTGCTCCAGCCAGTGGTGAACCTTCCGGTGCGGGTACGCCGCACGCATGATGACGCACGGGTCGCGGGCTGCGCGACACACACTTCGAGTTTTTCTGTTCGATCGAGCCGGTGTCCGGTCACGCCCCCGCCACGCCGCGCAGCAGCCATCCGACGCCGAACGCCACGCCCGCTGCGGCGCCGCCGATGAGCAGCGTCTCCACCACGCCGCGGAGCGCGCCGCGCCCGGTCACGCGCGACTTGACCCAGCCGATCAGCGCGAAGGCGCCCATCGACCCGGCGAGACTCACCCAGAAGACGGGCAGGTCCACGCCCGCCACGACCGCGACCACGAAGGGCGCGATCGGGATGGACCCCACCACCACGAAGGCGACAAAGGTGGTGAGCGCCTCGCGCCGCGCCGTACGCTCGATCTCCGCGTGGTCCGCGTCGCTCAGCGTGCCGCCGGTGCGATTCGCGCCCGCGTGATGATCCGCCTTTGTGGAGAGGTAGTTCCCGCACGCCATCGCGAACCCGTCGGCGAGCAGGTTCGCCACGCCGAGGATCAGCACGACACGTGCCGACAGGTCCGCCCCCGCCGAACCTGCGACCACCGCGAACGTGGTCACGGTCCCGTCGATCGCCCCGTACACGAACTCCCGGATCCACCCGCGCGATGCAGCCATGCGCAACCATACGGACGAGCTTCGACAGATCGACCCACCGCCCCACGGGTCGCGGCACATGCGCCTGCGACTCATCCGCAACGGGGCATGAGGACGAGGGCCCAGCGCGCGGATCCGCCGGTGTCATCGAGACTTTTCGGACTTTCTGCTGGACTCGCCTTGCATGCGGCGCATGCTTCAGATGCACAGAGAAAGTGCCCGTCGCACAGCGGGCCAGTTGAGAGTCAGGGAGTAATAGAAAATGAAGACGTTCCTCACGGGCGCGATCGTTGCGCTCGGAGTCTCTGCCGCGGCGCACGCCGGCGCTGGCTTCGAGTATCTCGCGCGAGTCAACGACTACAAACTCGACTTCTCGAACGACCGCTTCGAAGATTCGCAGTTCTTCGGATCGATCCGCAACACGGTCAAGAGCGACTCGGGCGACCGAATCGACTGGACCTTCTTCACGCCGGCCACGTCCTTCGGACACACCATCACCAACTTCGGCAACCTCCGCGCCAACAACATCCAGACCGTCAGCGTCGGCAACGCCAATCGCACCACCTGGGAATCCAAGTTCGACGAGACCGGCATCGCACGCGTCGATCTCGACTGGCGCGACGTCTCCGGCGGGCAGCACACCGTCTCCGTCGAGGACGACCTCTACACGCTCCGTCTCACGTCGAGCGCCTCCTCGTTCATCAACCCCATCGGGCTGCACGAGTGGATCCTCGTCATCCCCGGCGACTGGTCCAACGAGGGCACCGGCTCCGGCATGTCCGAGCTCGTCGCCATGAGCAACCTCTGGTCCGTCGAAGAGCGTTTCGTCTTCGACGGCGAGAACACCACGTTCAAAGCCTCGCGCGCATCGTCATCGTCCGGGGACGTGCCCATCAACATCGAGATCGTGCTCCGCGGCGCTGCCATCCCCGCGCCGGGCGCGTTCGCGCTGTTGCCGCTACTCGGAACAGGCGCGTTCAGGCGGCGCCGGCGCGCACGCCGTTGACCCGGGCGTGCCCCGATTCGATCGGGCCCGTGTCCCGTTCGATCGACGCGAGCACGGCTTCGAGCAGGCCGGGGAAGCGCGCCGCGAACTCTTCACGCCGGAGCGTGTTGAGGCGCTGCGTCCCCGCACTGGTCTGACGGATCAGGCCTGATTCGCGCAAGACGCGCCAGTGGTAGGACATCGTGCTCTTGGGGATCTTCGACGTGAACGCGTTGCAGGGCAGTTCGTCCTGCGTGGACGCCAGACGCACGATCTCTCGACGCACCGGATCGGCCAGCGCCTTCAACGCGTCGTCGATCGTGACGCCCTCGAGTTCCGGGTGCGGGATGCTCTTGCCCATGGTCGGTGTCCGTGCGGTTCGCTCACGCCGGGCTCGCCGCCGGCTTGTCGGGGACTCAACCCCCGCGCCCGGGGGATTGTTCGCGCGATCCGGGCAAACCCGAACAACGTGGGCCCGACCCCCCGCTGCGACCGGCCGCCCGGGCACCGCACGCACCACCACCATGCTCACCACCGCGTAGACGCCGCCGCCACCCCGGCTGCGGCGCTGCCGCGCTCGCCGCGGGAAGGCCTGCGCCCTCGCAGGCCCGTGTATCCGCGCATCACAGGGCAGTGAAACGCTTTACTTGCCGACGCGGTACAACTCCGCAGAATCAGCACCGCACGCACCCCGGAGCCGATCCCATGCGCACCCGCGCCTTCGTCATCCTCGCCTTCGCCCTCGGCATCCTTGCCGCGTTTGTCATCCAGAACTCGCCCGATCTGCTCTCCGCGCCCGCCTCCGCCCAGGCCGGGCCGCGCGACATCACGCCTCGCGGCCCGCTGACGTCCGACGAGCAATCCGCCATCACCCTCTTCGAGAACGCCGCCCCCTCCGTCGTCTACATCACCACCAAACGACTCGAGCAGCGCTTCAGCCGGCGCATGATGAACCCCGTCACGCTCGAGCGCGAACTCGGCGAAGGCTCCGGCTTCGTCTGGGACGACGACGGGCACATCATCACCAACTTCCACGTCATCGTTCCCGCTCTCGTGCGCGATCGCGCCGGCAGGGTCGCCGCCCGCGTCGCCGACGGCTCCTCCATCGATGTTCTCTTCGGTGACGGCACCGCGTGGTCGGCGGAGCTCGTCGGCGTGGCACCGACACGCGATATCGCCGTCCTCAAAATCGACGCCGACCGCGAATACCTCCAGCCCATCCCGCTCGGCGAAGCCGAAGACCTCCGCGTCGGGCAAGCCGTCTACGCCCTCGGCAACCCCTTCGGGCTCGACCAGACCCTCACCAAGGGCATCGTCAGCGCGCTCGGACGCACCATCGAGTCCATCGCCGGCACCACCATTTTCGATGTCATCCAGACCGACACCGCCATCAACCCCGGCAACTCGGGCGGCCCCCTCCTCGACTCCGCGGGCAGGCTCATCGGCGTCAACACCGCCATCCGCACCGTCCCC
Source organism: Planctomycetota bacterium (assembly GCA_039182735.1). Classification (GTDB taxonomy): domain Bacteria; phylum Planctomycetota; class Phycisphaerae; order Phycisphaerales; family UBA1924; genus JBCDCB01. The sequence goes on along the minus strand of JBCDCB010000003.1, from coordinate 33,127 downwards.
GTTGACGGCAGCGGGCGCGGCGGCAGCATCGGCATCGGCTTCGCCGTCCCCGTCGACACCGTCAACCACGTCGTCCCGCAGATCATCCGATTCGGGCGCGTCACCTTCCCAACGCTCGGCATCATCCCCCTGCCGGACGACGCACGCCGACGTCTCAGCGTGCGCGGAGTCGCGGTGCTCGAGAACAGCGAGGGCGGCGGCGCCGCCTCGGCGGGCATCCGCGCCGGCGTCCGCGACGAGGGCTCACGGAGTCGGCGCCCCGTCTTCTTCGACATCGTCGTCGCGGTGGACGGCAAGCCGATCGACTCGCTGCGCGAGCTGCAAGCCGTGCTCGCCGACTACGTCGAGGGCGACACCGTGACCGTCACGCTCGAAGACGACGCGACGGACGAGCGACGCGACGTCGAACTCACACTCGGCAGCGCGATCGAACTGCGGCTGGATCGGTGAGTCTCGAGGCCAATTCGGGAGCTCTCGCCGTCATCGCGGCGCCGGAAGGTCGAGCACAAGCAGCAGTGAATCCGTCGCTCGAAGGGGCTCCCCAATCAAGTCCACTTGCTCCTGGACGAGCGCAACAAGTTGTTCCGCGCTATCCGGCTTTCCCTCGGCGACATCGATGGATATCGACAGGGAGCGTTCGATCCACTCCGCATACAACCCTGCCGGTTCATTCAGATCGCGGTAGCTCTCGGTTGCCGATCGCGCCGTTTCCAACCGACCGCTTGCCACTGCTGCCGATGCCTGCACGATATAGCATCTCGATAGAAGTCGATCCCGCTGCTCATTTTCGAGGAAACGATCGGTTATCACAAGTGTCATCACCGGTGGTAGAAACTCGTCAAGCAGGAACTCCCCGAGCTCAACGAGATTATCATCGAGATTCTCTCGCTCAGAGGCTGTGTAATGCGTGACTCCGACATGCCAAAACATCTCTTGCAAGAAAGACATTGACATCGCCATGCCAGTAGCGAGTCCGCTTCGACGCTCTGGGGTGTCATCGAGTTGCTCGTCTATGGCGCGTAGCAGACCGGCCATACCCACACGCATCGTGTCCACGTAGCTACTACGGCTTCCTCCGGCAGGCAGCGGGTTCGCGAGCATCGTAGCCTCTGCCATTGAGATAAAGTCATCGTATTGCTCTACGAGCTTCTCGCTGATTTCGAGTCGTCGATCCGCGAGTTCTCGTTGCACGCGAGCTTCGTCTCGTTCGAGCCGCGCTGACTCGGCCGATTGCCTTGCGTGAGTCGATGCCGAAATTGCCTGCTCGACCAAGCTTCGGATCATGCCTGCAGTGGACTCAGCTTCGATCCCGTTGTCCGCGGGTTCGGGCGGAGTGACACGAAGCGACGCATCGCCAACATCAACAATGAGCTCGTGCTCCGAATCGGAGATCACGAAGCCAGCCGTCGTGACCACCTGTGCGAGGCCACTGCGAGCGATCTCTGCTTGCTGAGAAAGCTTGGCACTCATTTGCCGCGCCTCATCCCGCGCCTGAATCGCCGACGATCGCTCTTCCATCGCCCATCCGTACAACCCGCCCATCACTCCGAGCGCCAGAACCAGCGACACAAACGCCGCGCTCGCGACCGTCACTCCCGCGCGGTTTCGCTTCACGAACTTGCCAACCCGGTACCCGACGCTCGGCGGGCCCGCCAGCACCGGCTCGTCGTTCAGGTACCGACCGAGCTCCACCGCGAGCGCGTTCGCCGTCTCGTAGCGCCGCTCGCGGTCCTTCTCCAGGCAGCGCATCACCACCCAGTCGAGGTCACGCTTCAGCACGCCCGTTAGCGAACGCACCTCCGTGCGGCGCGCGTCGGCGATCCGCGTCGCGTCCGTCTCGTGACCCGGCGTTGTCCGCAGCGAACTGAGCTTCGTGCTCGGCTTGGGCGGCTCGACCTCGCGGATCACGCGCTGGATCTCCGCAAACCCTGCCGCGCGCAGCGTCTCGGAGTCGAAGGGGCGTGAGCCCGTGAGCAGTTCGTAGAGCAGCACCCCGAGCGCGTACACGTCGCTGCGCGTGTCCACGTCCTGCGCGCTCATCTCCGCCTGCTCGGGGCTCATGTACTCGGGCGTGCCGATGAGCTGGCCTTGCTGTGTGAAGACGGTCGCTTCGGTCAAACGCTGGTTGAGCGCCTTGGCGACGCCGAAGTCGATCACCTTGGGCGTGCTCTTCCCGTCGCGGTACTCGACAAGGATGTTGCTCGGCTTCAGGTCCCGGTGGATCACACCCTTGTTGTGTGCGTGCTGCACCGCTTCGCATGCTTTGATGAAGAGCTCGATGCGCTCGTTCACCGAGAGTTTGTGCGTGTCGCAGTGCTCCGTGATCGGGAGGCCCTTCACAAGTTCCATTGCGAAGTACGGCAGGCCGCGCTCGGTGACGCCCGCGTCCAGCACCTTCGCCACGCACGGGTGGTCCATGAGCGCGAGCGCCTGACGCTCCGCCTCGAAGCGCGCCACCACCGCTTTGCTGTCCATGCCCGGCTTGATGATCTTGAGCGCCACGCTCCGGCGCACCGGCTCCGTCTGCTCCGCGTGGTAGACGACACCCATCCCGCCCTCGCCCAGCACCGCGCGGAGCGTGTAGGGACCGATCCGCATGCCGACTGAGCCCGCATCGCCATCAACGATCGCGCCGCTCAGCAGGTCTTCGGTTGGCGTCTCGTCGGGCTGCACAGCGGTTCTCCGAACGCAAGCATGAACCCCACAAGGAGACCGGGCAAGGAGCGATCCGCGCGCGAACAGCCGAACGCCCCACACCCGCCGTGCCCAGCGGCTACCCTCCCCACGGGTCACGGGTCGGCACCGCCGCCCCACAGGAGAGAGGTTCCGCACGATGCACCGACCGATCGTCTGCGCCGTCGCGTTCTTCGCGATCACATTCATCGCCGCCGGCGCGTCCGCGCAGGAATCCGCCGCGCCGCTCGCCGCTGATGCTGTCTCCCCCGAGGCCGCCATCGCCGAGATCCCGATCGAAGAGCTCCGTCTGCGGATCGCACCGCTGGAGCTGGAAGAGGTCGAGGGCCTCGCCGGCGCGCTGATGCACGAGGTGCGAGCCGCCGCGAGCGATACGTCGTCGGCGTTGATCGAGCTCGTCCGCCTCGAACGCGAAGAAGCGCAGAACACCGAGGGCATCGACGGCGCCAGACAGCGCGCGTCGGACCTCGGCGCTCGCCTCAAGCAGCTCTCCAACCGAGCCGCGGCGATGCTGCAAGCCATCGAGACCAAGGGCGGCGACATCGCCTCGCAGCGCGCGTACCTCGCGTCGATCGCGGCGCTCGACCCCGTCGAGATCACGCAGCCCGTCGCGGACGCTCCCGCGGAGACGAGCGAGGAAGTACGCATCCAGGAACTCACCGCGCGCCTGATCGCGAGCATCCGCGACGAGCCACCGGTTCACGAGCGTGCCGTGCCGTGGGAGGTCCCCCTCGCCGAGCTGGAGGTCGAGCTCAAGCCGCTGCCCCGCGCGTCGTTGGAAGAGCGTCTCGAGATCTGGCGCGCGATGCTGCAGAGCCAGCTGCGTCAGCGCAGCCGCATCGACATCCTGCTCAGCGACAACAAGAAGTTCGAGGAGAAGCTCGCCGAGGAGCGCGCCAAGGTCGCCGTGTCCGGCCTGGCCGACGTGGAACCCGCGCCGCTCAAGGCCCAGCTCGCCGCGCAGTCGCAGCAGCGCCAGCTCATCGTCTCGGCGATCACCGATCGCGTGAACCTCATCGCGAGCATGATCAAGAAGCGTGGCGGCGACCCCAGCCAGACCGCCGCGTACGTCGCCAACACCACCGGGCAGCGCCTCAACATCACCGATCCGTCGATCCTGCAGGCGCAGGTCCTCGCGTGGCTCACCAGCCCCGCGGGCGGCGTGGAGATCGGGCTCAACTTCCTCAAGTTCCTGGGCATCGTTGTCGCGTTCTGGCTGCTCAGCCGAGCGCTCGCGCGCGTCGTTTTCGCCGCGGTCAAGCGCATGCCGCGGGCCTCCACCATGCTCGCCCCGGTGCTCTCGGGCACGGTCAAGCGCGTGACGCTCATCATCGGCTTCATCATCGGGCTGACGATGTTCGGACTCGAGACCGGGCCGCTGATCGCCGCCATCGGCGCCGCTGGTCTCGTCATCGGTCTCGCGCTCCAGGGCACGCTCAGCAACTTCGCCAGCGGCATCCTCATCCTCATCAACAAGCCCTACGACGTGGGCGACGTCATCAACGCCGGCGGCGTGCTCGGCAAGGTCGAGGCTATGAACCTCGTCTCCACGTCCGTCCTCACCTTCGACAACCAGCTCATGCTCGTGCCCAACAACCAGATCTGGAACGGTGTCATCACCAACGTCACCGGCAAGAAGACCCGGCGCGTCGATCTCACCTTCGGCATCTCGTACACCGCCGACATCGAGCGCGCCATCAGCATCATCAACGAGTGCATCCACGCGCATGACAAGACGCTCGACACGCCCGCCCCGGTCGTCCGCGTCCACGAGCTCGCCGACAACTCCGTCAACATCGTCGCGCGCCCGTGGTCCAAGACCGCCGACTACTGGGATGTGTACTGGGACCTCACGCGCGCCGTGAAGCACCGCTTCGACGACGCCGGCATCGGGATCCCCTTCCCCCAGCGCGACCTGCACGTGCCCGGGGCCATCGAGGTCAAGGTCGTGGGCGGCGAACTGCCGGACGTCACCACACGCGGAAACCGCTCGGGCGAGCGTGCCGGCGCATAGCCACCGACTCCCGCCCGACCTATTCTCCGCGTGATGTCGCGAAGCCACCCACGCGTGCTGCTCATCCAAATCCGTGACGACGACCACGTCGCCGATCACGAACTGCTGTGCTTCCGCGAGCGTCTCGAGCTCCCCATCGACGCCATCACCACCGTCAACGTGGTCCGCGGCGCGGACCTCTCGGCGGGAGTCCTGCGCGCGCACGACGCGATCCTCGTCGGCGGCGCGGGCGCGCACTCCGCCACCGACAACGACCCCTTCGTCCAGCCGCTCATCGACGCCATCCTCCGCACGATCGACCTCGACATCCCCATGTTCGGCTCGTGCTACGGGCACCAGATCATCGCGCGGGCGCTCGGGGGCGAGGTCATCACCGACCACGCGACCAGCGAGGTCGGCGGGTTCAGCGTCACCACCACGGCGCACGCCGATGACGATGCGCTCTTCGAGCCCATCGCCGGGACGTTCGATGTGCTGATGGGGCACCACGACCGGGTCGCGGCGCTGCCCGACATGTGCCGCGAGCTCGCGTACTCCGATCGCTGCCGCAATCAGGCCTTCCGCGTCGTGGGACGCAGCGTGTGGGGCACGCAGTTCCACGCCGAGCTGACGCCCGGTCGCCTCATCGAGCGTCTCTCGGTCTACCGCCAGTATGTGCCGGCGGACGAGGAGTTCGGCGCGATGAAGGAGGACCTCGTCGAGACGCCCGTCGCCGCGACGATCCTGCAGCGCTTCCTCGACCTCGTCCGCGCGTCCTGAACCTCTTGCGCGCCGGATCCGCGTATCCCGTTCGGGATCCGTGCGTTGCGCGGTATGCTCAAGATGTGTGGCGAGTCCGCCGCGTGGGAGCGCATCGATGGGCGAGCAGCGCGTCGAAACCGAGAACAGCGACGAGCTCCGCCGCGGGTTCACCAAAGCGCTGCTGCGCGACGTCCGGGCGCTCGAACTCATGCTCGAACGCGGCATGATCGAGTCCGGCGCGCGGCGCATCGGCGCCGAGCAGGAAGTCGTCCTCGTCGATCGCAACTACCGCCCGACGCCCATCAGCGACCGCGTGCTCGAATCGCTCGACGACCCACGCTTCACCGTCGAGCTCGGACGCTTCAACATCGAGTTCAACCTCGACCCGCTCCCCTTCGAGCCAGGGTGCCTCGCCGAACTCGAGCACCAGGTCACCGGCGCGATGAGCAACCTCCGCCTCGCCTGTGAGCCGCTCGGCGCCACGCCCGTCCTCTGCGGCATCCTCCCCTCGCTCACCAAGGACGACCTCTCCGGCGACAACCTCACCGACCGACCCCGCTACCACCAACTCGATACCGTCCTCCGCGAGCTCCGCGGCGGGGAGCCCTACGAACTCCGCATCAACGGCATCGACGAGCTGAGCGTCATCCACGACTCGGTCATGCTCGAAGCCTCCAACACCTCCTTCCAGGTCCACTTCCAGACCGACCCGGACGACTTCGCGCAATACCACAACATCGCTAAGGCCATCGCCGCACCCATGCTCGCGTCGTGCACCAACTCCCCGCTGCTCTTCGGGCGCCGGCTCTGGCGCGAGACCCGCATCGCGCTCTTCGAGCAGTCCGTAGACACGCGCGCCAAGAGCGATCACCTGCGCGAGTTCATGGCCCGCGTCTCCTTCGGCAGCTCATGGACCGAGGACTCCGTCCTCGAGATCTACCGCGAAGACATCGCGCGCTTCAAGCCCCTCTTCCCGTCGCACATCGACGAGCACAGCCTCGACATGGTCGAACGCGGCGAGCGCCCCAAGCTCCGCGCGCTCTGCCTCCACAACGGCACCGTCTACCGATGGAACCGCGCCTGCTACGGCAGCGTGGACAACGTCGCGCACCTCCGCATCGAGAACCGCCTGCTCCCCGCGGGGCCCAGCATCATCGACGAGGTCGCCAACGCCGCCTTCTGGTTCGGGCTCATCCGGGGCGTGCGCGACCGCTTCGGCGACATCACCCAGCACATGGACTTCGACGACGCGCTCAACGACTTCATCTCCGCCGCCCGCTACGGGCTCGAAGCGCAGCTCTCGTTCGCGGGCATGGAGCCCACGCCCGCCCGCGAACTGCTCGCGCTCAAGATGCTGCCCCTCGCGCACCGCGGGCTCGAAGCCGCCGGCTTCGACACGCAGGAAATCGAACGCTACCTGGGCGTGGTCGAGCGGCGTGTCGCGACCGGACGCACCGGCTCCGACTGGCAGCTCCGCTCCTACGCGCGCACGAAAGCGCAGAAACGATCGCAGCGCACCGCGACCCTCACCGCCGCGCTCATCGAGCGCCAGGCCACCGGCATGCCGGTACACGAGTGGGAGCTCGCCGAGCACGACGACGCCGACGACTGGCGCGAGCAGTTCCGCTTCGTCGGGCAGTACATGACGACGGACCTCTTCACGGTGCACGAAGGCGACATCCTCGATCTGGCGGCATCGATCATGGACTGGAAGCACATCCGCCACGTCCCGGTGGAAGACGCCGACCACAAACTCGTCGGGCTCGTCTCCTCGCGCGCGATCATCCGCCACCTGGCGCGCGCGAGCCACGAGACCGACCCCAAGGCCGTCCCCGTCCGCGACGTGATGACCCGCGACCCCGTCACCGTCTCGGCCAAGACCAGCACGCTCGACGCCATCTCCCTCATGCGCCAGCACAAGGTCGGCTGCCTCCCCGTCGTGGACGGGTCACACAAGCTCGTCGGCATCGTCTCCGAGCACGACCTGATCGTCCTCGCGCAGCCCCTCGTTGCGCGCCTCCTGGGCGAGGGCGACGAACGACCCAACGCATCAACCTGACCGTTCGATCCGATTCGCATGTTGCGGCACGCGCTCGCCGGGGTACACTTGTCCTGTCAGAACAGTGGTTGGGAATCGGCCTGAAACGCCCACATCGGGTTCCGTTCCCCGGACTCGCGAAGCCCTCTGGGTATGCTGCCCACGCGGAGCCGGATCTCGATGCGCGCCCTTATCCTCGGCACGAGCGATGCCTTCACAACCCGCGGGTTCGGAACCTCCGCCCTCATCAAGGGGCCGGAGGGCTATCTCCTCATCGACTGCCCCGATCTCATCCATCGGGCCATGAAGGAAGCCACCGACGCCGCCGGCTGGGACGTTGACGCCAACGACGTCACCGACATCGTCCTCACCCACCTCCACGGCGACCACTGCAACGGGCTCGAATCCTTCGGGTTCGCCCGCCTCGTCGATCGCCTCAAAGGCACCGGCAGACCGCTCCCGCGCCTGCACACCCACCCCCGCGCCGCCGAACGCGTCTGGGAACGCCTCGCACCCGCGATGGACGCCCCGCTCACCCGCGGCGGCGAGCCGGCCACCCTCGCCGACTACTTCGACCTCCACGTGATCCAACCGGAGGAACCCGCCGAGATCGCCGGGCTCACCGTCCACTGCCGCTACAGCATCCACCCGATCCCCACGATCGGGCTCAAGATCAGCAACGAGCGCGCAACGCTCGGCTGGTCGGGAGACACCGTCTTCGATCTCGACCACATCGACTGGCTCAGCGACGCCGACCTCATCGTCCACGAGGCCAACCTCGGGCCCGCGCACACCAACATCGAGCTGCTCAACAGCCTGCCCGACGACGTCCGCAACAAGATGCGCGTCACCCACGTCATCGACGACTTCGACGAAGCCTCCAGCGACATCGAACCGCTGCACGAGGGCGAGGTCCTCGAGTTCTGACGAGCCGAGCGTGATCTAGCGCCCCGCCGCGCGGAACAGCACGCTGCCCCCGTGCGCCGCGAGCGCCAGCGAGCCCTCCGCCCTCGCCCCGCTGTCGTCGAAGACGCTGTCGCGCACACGCACCCACCAATCGCCCTCGGGTAGCACCACGCTCGCCGCCCGCGCCGAACCGTTGAAGAGCAGCAGCGCGCTCGACCACGGATCGGTCCCGGTCGGGTCGTCCACGCGCGCGCCCAGCACGCCCGCCGGCATCTTGGGCTCGCCCTCCCCGCTGCCGAGGAACGAGACCGCCGACTCGATTTCCAGACGCGTCCGCAGGCGGAACATCGGGTGCTGCACGCGCATCGCGATGCACTGGCGGTGGAACTCGTATAGCTCCTCCCGCTCCGCCTTGTCGCGCCAGCGGATGTTGTTGATCGTGTCGCCCAGGTTGTAGGTGTTGTCGAAGCCGAACTTGCTCCGACCGAACTCCTGCCCGGAGTGCAGGAACGGCACGCCCTGGCTCGTCAACAGGATCAGCGCCCCGAGGCGGTGCATCTGTTCGAGCGTCGCGTCGCTCGCCTTGCGCTTCTTGCGCTTGTGTACCAGTTCGAGCCGGTCCATCAGCGTGTGGTTGTCGTGGCACTCGATGTAGTTGATCACCTCCGCCGGCGAATCCGCGAAGGAGTGGATCGAGCCCTCGACGCCGCGTTTGAGCGCCTCGACGTGGCGCCCGTCGATCAGGAAGCCCGGGTCGTCTTCTTCGAAGACCTCGCCGCGCAGCGCGTCGCGGATCTCATCGTTGAAGACCCCCCACCCCTTGCTCCGCTGCACGCCCTTGCGGTTGATCTCGATGGGCGTCTCGCCCGCGGCCCACGGCTCGCCGTAGACCATGATCGTCGGGTCCACCGCGTGCACGCGCCGGGCGACCTCGCGCATGGTCTGCTCGTCGATCAGGCCCATCAGGTCGAAGCGGTACCCATCGACGCCGAACTCGCGCACCCAATACTCGCACGCCTCGACGATGTACCGCCTGCCGTGCTCGCTGTCGCTGCGGAACTCGTTCCCGCACGCGCTGCCGTCGTAGGGCCGGCCATCGTCTCGGAAGCGGTAGTACTCCCGCGGCGCCAGCGCCATGAAGTTCCGCAAGCCGTGTGGCCAATCTTCATCCGTGTGGTTGAACACCACATCCACCGTCACACGCAGCCCCGCCTTGTGCAGCGCCGAGACCATGTCCCGGAACTCTTCCAGCGGCGCAAGCGTCTTCACGCCCGCCGCGTACCCCGCGTGCGGCGCAAAGAACTCGTTGGGCATGTACCCCCACTCGTACTCCGGGTTGTAGGGCAGCGCGAACGAGTGCACCGGCATCAGCTGCACCGTGTTCACGCCCAGCTCGATGATGTGGTCCAGGCACGTCGAGAAGGACGTCCCCTCCAGCATCGTCCCGCGCTGCGCCAGCCCCGGATAGCGACCGCGCCAGTCCGGCTTCACGCCGCACTGCGGATCCCGCGTGAAGTCGCGCACGTGCAGCTCGTAGATCACCGCGTCGCAGGGGTCGAGCGTGGGCCGCGCGACCACCGGGTGCTTCTCCGCGCAGATCGGGCCGCACACGAAGCCGCGCGTCCCGCGGACCACCTTCGCCCGCGGATCGAGGATGTCCACGATCCAGCGCCCCTCACGCTCGAGCTCGTAGCCGTACGACCACCCCGCCCAGTCGCCGTCGATATCGCACGCCCACACCAGGCGCTCGCCCGCCACCGGCTCCAGATCCCGAACCACGAGGTCTTTCGTGCCCGGATGCACCAGCCGGACCCGCACCGCCTCCGCCTCCGCGACCACCGCGAATCGGCTGTGCCCGGGGGTGTACGTCACGCCCAGCGGCGTCGGCCCCGAATCCCCCGAACCCGCCCGATGCTCACCCGCCGAACTCGACATGCGCACGTCCCATCACTCGATCCATCCGCCCCACCGCGGAGGGCGGCGAGTCTATCGGCACCTTCCACACATCACGACATCTTCCATTGCAACTCCGGCGTCTCGGGCTAGAGTGCCAAACACCCCCGAGAGTCAAGCCGACCCACGCCCCACGCCGATGGATTCCGCGTGAACACCCACCACGACGATCACCCGAGCCCGCCCGAAGACCTCTCGCGTCGTGACGCGATGCGGCGCATCCTCCGCGCCGGCTCGGTGCTCCCCGTCGCCGGGCTCCTCGCCGCCTGCGCCTCGGGCGGTTCCGGCAGCCGCCGCGCCACTACCGCACGCCGCGATCCCCTGCCCTCGCGCTCCGAGTTCGATCGCATGATCGACGGCGTCCACCGCGACGACCCGGCATCCAACACCGCGCTCGTCCGCCCGCACACCCGGCGCTTCCGCCCCCAGCCCCTCCCGGAAGACCTGCCGCTGCCCGGCAACGTCCTCCCCCGCTCCGCGTGGGCCAAGGGCAATCCCGTCCCGCAGTACATGAACCGCATGCGCCCCGTCACCCGGATCACCATCCACCACGACGGGATCAGCCCCTTCGCCTCGACGAACAAAGCCGAGGCCGCCGCACGCATCGAGTCCATCCGGCGCGGGCACCGCGGGCGCAACTTCGGGGACATCGGCTACCACTACGTCATCGACCCCGCCGGGCGAGTCTGGCAGGGACGCTCCCTCACCTGGCAGGGCGCTCACGTCGGCGCACAAAACGACGGCAACCTCGGCATCTGCGTCCTCGGCAACTACCAAAACCAGCGGCCCAGCGAGACCCAGCTCCGCGCTGTCGAGCACTTCGTCGCGCAGCAAATGCGCACGCACCGCGTCGGCGTCAGGCAGGTCTACACCCACAAGGAACTCGCCGCCACCGCGTGCCCGGGGCGCAACCTGCAGCCCTCCATCGTCGCGATGCGCCGCTCGGGCGGCACGCTCGCCTCCGTCGCCTGAGCGCCCCCGCTACCGAAAGTACTTCCGCACGTCGTTCGCTTCGAGGCGCTCGCCGTACTGCGTCAGCCCCTCGAATCGCTCCACGCGCCAGCCGTCCGCAAAGCGGTACCACCCCAGGTTCCACGTGGTGTAGACGCGCCCGTAGCGCGTGATGATCGTCGCGGTGAACTGCGTCCGCGCCCGGTCCGAACCGTCGAGCGTCGCCCCGCGCACGCGCACGCTCCGCTCGCTGACCTGCGCCCCGCCCACCGATGACACCGCGCTCAGCACGCTCGATCGCGCGTCGTCTCGCACGGTTTCGCCCCCCGCGCTGATGGTCACACGATCGGCGAGCATCCCGCTGACCGCCTCGACCTCGCCGTCGAGCGCCGCGAGCACGAACGCGCGCGTGTCCGCCGCGAGCGCCTCGCGGGTCGTCGTCACCGCCGACCCCGCGACGAGCATCACGCCCGCCAGCAGCACCATCGCGCCACCCACACCGAACGCGGCCTTCAGGTTCTGACGCTGCAGCATCGCCCACAGCACGATGAACCCCAGCAGCCCCAGCCCGATCGCCGGGATCAGCGGCTGCTCCAGCACCAACGCCTCCAGCACCGGCGGCGCGGGCAGCGGCGGCGCCAGGCCCCGCGTCGATGCCAACAGGTTCAACACGGTCAGGGGTGCGTCCATGCGGGCCTCCAACTCCGGGTACGGGCCCGGCACCCGCATTGTTGCAGAGCACCTACGCGCACGCCCGATCCAATCTCTTGGCGCGGTCTTTGCGCCGAGCACGCGGAGCGTCTCAAGCATGACACCCACCGATCAACTCACCGCCAGCGCGAGCGCGACCGAAACGCTCCTCGCGCGCAACCTCGCCCTCCTCGCCGCGATCGATCCGCACCTCGCCAGCCAGATCGCCCAGACGCCCCCGCCCGCCGACTTCGAGCCCATCGACACACCCGACGGCGTCCCCAGCGCCACGCTCGGCGGACGCGCCCTCGCAAGCAAACGCCGCCCCCTCGACGAGGCCAAACGCCAGACCGCGCATATCTCCCCGGCCGATCACGCCGCCTTTGTCATCCTCGGCTTCGGGCTCGGGCACCACGTCCGCGCCATCGCAGACGCCTGCCACGGCAAGGCGCTGCTCATCATCTACGAGCCCGACCTCGCGCTCCTCCGCGCCGCCTTCGAACTGATCGATCACACCGAATGGCTCGCGACCTGCCGCGTCGTCTTCGCGCACACGCCCGACGATCGCGCGCACCTGAGCGCACGCCTCAAGTCCGCCGAGGGGCTCATCGCGATGGGCGTGAAGGTCATCGAGCACCCGCCCAGCCTGCCCCGCCTCGGCGAGGGCGCCGCGACGTTCTCAAAGACCGTCTCCGACACCGTCGCCTCCCTGCGCACGCAGATCATCACCGCGATGGTCCAGACGCAAACCAGCGTCCGCAACGGGATCATGAACCTCGATCGCTACGCCGCCGGTGCGCACGACACCGGCATCACCGCACTCAAAGACGTCGCCGCCGGCACGCCCGCGATCGTCGTCAGCGCCGGCCCCTCGCTCGGCAGGTCGCTCGAACTCCTGCGCGACCCGCGCGTGCGCGAACGCTGCGTCATCATCTGCGTGCAGACCGTCCTGAAGACGCTCCTGCGCGAGGGCATCCGCCCCCACTTCGTCACCGCGCTCGATTACCACGAGATTTCCAAGCGCTTCTATGAAGGGCTCACGCCCGAAGACGTCGCGGGCGTCACCCTCGTCGCCGAGCCCAAGGCGAACCCCGCGATCATCGATTCGTTCCCCGGGCGCGTGCGCTTCGTCGCCGACCCCGTGCTCGACGCGATCCTCCCGAAGTCGCTCCGAAACGATCACGGCTCGCTCGAACAAGGCGCCACCGTCGCACACCTTGCGTACTACCTCGCGCGCCATCTCGGCAGCGACCCGGTCATCCTCGTCGGGCAGGACCTCGCCTTCACCGACGGGCAGTACTACGCCGCCGGCGCCGCGATCCACGACGTCTGGGCCTGCGAGCTCAACCCCTTTAACACGCTCGAAACCATGGAGTGGCAGCGCATCGTCCGCTTCCGTGCGCACCTCCACAAGGGCACCGATCATCTCGGGCGTTCGATCTACACCGACGACCAGATGGCCTCGTACCTCGCGCAGTTCGAGCGCGACTTCCAGAAGGACGAAGCCAGCGGGCTGCGGATCATCGACGCCACCGAGGGCGGCATCCGCAAGAAGCACACGCAAACGATGACCCTGCGCAGCGCGCTCGAGACCTTCGCCCCCGACAGCGCACCAAGCACCCCGGACTTCGCATCGCTCGACGATGAGACGCACGACCCCGCCGCGCAGCGCAAGCGGCTCGCCGACACGCGTCTCTTCCTGCGCAACCTCGCGCGTGATCTTCACGCCATCTCGGATCACTCACGCGGTGCGATCGAGTCGCTCGAGCGCATGAAGCAGATCCACCGAGAGAACCCGCCCGCGCGCGACGCCAAAATCAACGAACTCGTCAAAGACGTCAACGCCTGCCGCCAGCGCATCGAAGCCATGCCCGAGGCGTGGTGGCTCGTGCAGCGTGTCAATCAGACCGGCGCGCTCAAGCGTGCGCGCGCCGATCGGCGCATCGAGTTCGAGACCGGCAACGGCGCCATCGAACGGCAGGTCCGACAGATCGAACGCGACCGCATCAACGTTGATTGGACGCGCGACGTCGCCGAGTCCATGGCCGACCTCGCCAAGGCCGGCGTCCACGCGCTCGACACCGGCGAGAAGCGCACCCGCGATCTGCTCACGCCCGACCTCGACGATGCCGACACACCCGCAACGACCCGGCGCGTCACGCCGACGATCATCTGCGACGAGCGCGCCCTGCAGGACATCGACGGCACACCGGCCATCGCGCGCACGCTCGATCGCATCGCCCACATCGACACGCTCGACGAGCCCGTGCTCATCACCGATCGCGCTCAAGACCTCCGCCGCGCCATCGGCGACCGCCACGCGCACATCATCGAGCACGACCTGGGCGCACGAGCCCTGCAGCGCCGAGCCATCCGCGTGGCACGTGCCTTTGCGCCGACCTGCTGGCGCAGCACGCTCGGGCACCTTACGTGCTACGACGAGGCCTTCGACCCCGTCGCGCTCGACGATGCGCTGCGTGCGCACGCCAGCGAAGCCGAGGCCCTGCTCATCCTCGGCGCAGACTGGGTCGAACTCGACAACACGCTCACGCAGGCCGTGATCGCGCGCCACATCGAGAACCCCAGTGTCAATCCGATCGCATTCTGCCAGGCTCCGCCCGGGCTCGCGCCGCTCGCCATCGATCGCATGCTCGTGCGCGCGCTCGCCGCTGCGCAGCGTGAGCACAACCCCTTCGCGCACGTCGGCGGCTTGCTCGGCTACGTCCCCGTCCGCCCGCAGACCGATCCCATCGCCAAGCACGCGTGCGTACCCATCGAACCGCACATCCGCGACGCGCACCGCACCTTCATTCCGGGCGGCGAACGCATCAACTTCATCATCGACGTCACACACAACGGCGACACGCTCCCGTTCGACACCCTGCACAACGTGATCAGCCACACCGCGTCACACGGGGGCACGCTCACCATCGGCACCGGCGCGCACGCGCTCGACGGGCATCTCGTCGGCCACGATCCGCTCGATCACCCAGAACTCGAATCGTTGCTCCGCTCCGCTCGCGATGCCGGCATCGACGCGATCCATCTCCGCACGGCGCTGCACACATCACCGGATCGCGCGCACGCCCTTGCATCGCTCGTCGATATCGTCTCAGTCGATGCGCATGCGTGGAACGCCGACACGTACCGCATGCTGACCGGGACCGAGCAGCAGCCGATGCGCGACGCCGTGAACGTCCTGCTCGAAGCGCGCGACACCACACACGGCTACCACACGCCGTGGGTCTGTATGCGGATCGCACGCCGCGACGAGGTGTACTCGGAGATCGAGACGTTCTACGACCGCTGGCTGCTCGCCGCCGGGCACGCGGTGATCGACCCACCGCCGCCCGGGCTGATCAACCAGCGCATCGAAGCGCTGCCGATCCCTGCGCATACACGCCGTCAGCTCGAACAATCCACGCGCCTCATCAATACACGCTCGATCATCGACGGCACGTGGCGCGCATGAGCGCGATCGCGATCATCCTCGGGCGCGCCGGCTCGAAGGGCGTGCCCAACAAGAACATGCGCGATGTCGCCGGCAGGCCGTGCGTCGCGTGGACGATCGATCACGCTCGCGACGCCAACACCGTCTCGCGCACCGTGCTCTCCACCGATGACCCCCTGATGCAGCAACTGGGGCTCGATCTCGGGCTCGACGTCGTCGCGCGCCCGCCGGAACTCGCGCACGACACGGCGATGGTGGACGACGCCGCGCGCCACGCGCTCGCGTCGATCGATCCGGACGACGTACTCAGGGCGCGCACGCCAATTGTCATCCTGTACGCGAACGCGCCCGTGCGCCCGCCCGGGCTCATCGACCGCGCGGTCACGCTGCTCATCAAGCGCGATGCGGACAGCGTGCAGTCGTGCTGCACCGTCGGCAAGCATCACCCGTGGTGGACGTGTGTCGTGAACGATGCCGGCGACGTGCGCCCGTGGCAGGGCGACGTGCTCAACCACAACGTCTACCGCAGGCAGGATCTCCCGCCCGCGCACGTCCCCGACGGCGGCGTGCTCGTCTGCACGAAGCGCGCACTGACACTGCGAGTCTCGGGGGTGACGCCCGGACCGCACGCCTTCTTCGGTACGCACAGGCTCGGCGTGCTGACCGATCCCGGCGAGGTCATCGACATCGATTCCGAGATCGACCTGCTCATCGCGCACCACACGCTCAACGTGCAGCGCACGGAGCGCCTGCCGTGAACATCGCCGGCCGCGACATCGGCGATGCGCACGCGCCCTACATCATCGCCGAGATCGGCGTGAACCACGACGGTTCGCTCGATCGAGCGCTCACGCTCATCGAGGCGTGCGCACACGCCGGCGCCGACGCCGTCAAGCTGCAGCACTTCGAGACCGAACGCCTGATGAGCAGGGCCGCCGTCCTCGCGGCGTATCAGAAGGCCGGCGGCGAGAACGACCCCATCGCGATGCTCAGACGCCTGGAACTTTCGATCGATCAGCACCGGACATGCGTCAGGCGTGCGCACGAACTCGGCATCCACGCGATCCTCAGCGTGTTCTCGACCGAACTCGTCGAGGACGCCACGGCGATTGGCATGGATGCGTTCAAGAGCGCGTCGCCCGACATCATCCACAAGCCACTGCTGGCCGCGATGGCCCGCACGAACCTGCCGATGATCGTCTCCACAGGCACCGCGACAATGCCGGAGGTAGAGCGCGCGAACGGATGGCTGCGTGCGCACCCGCATGTGTGCTTCCTGCACTGCGTCAGTTCGTACCCGACACCGGATGCGCATGCGTCGCTCGGCGCGATCGGCGTCATGCACACACGACTGCGGCGTGTCATCGGCTACTCGGATCACACGGCGCGGCTTGAGACAGCGGGGCTCGCCGTTGCCGCCGGCGCGCGCATCCTTGAGAAACATGTCACCCACGATCGCTGCGCGAGCGGGCCGGATCACGCGGCGTCGCTCGAACCGGACGACTTCGCGCGCTACGTCTCGCACGCGCGCCTCGCGCACACCATGCTCGGCGACACCACAAAGCACCGGCGAGAGATCGAACGGGACGTCGCGCACGCGAGCCGCCAGTCGATCTGCAGCACCCGCGCGATGGACGCGGGGCACGTGCTGACGGACGCGGACATGACCATCAAACGTCCCGGCACCGGTCTGCCGCCCTTCGCGCTCGGGGACCTGATCGGATGCAGGCTGGCGCGCGCGATCGAGGCGGACGTCCCGATCTGCGAGGGAGATCTCGCGTGAATGGCGCACGCACGATCGCCGTGCTGACCGGCTCGCGCGCCGAGTTCGGTCTGCTGCGCTCAGTAATGCGCGCGATCGACGCCCATGCCGATCTGAGACTGCGCACGCTCGTCGCGGGCTCGCACCTGATCGAGCCCGCCGAGACGTGGCGCGATGTTGCGCAGGACTTCGAGATTCACGCCCGGATCACGATGCAGCATGGCGATCACGCGACGCGCGCCGACGATGCGCGCGCACTCGCTCGCGGCATCGAAGGCACCGCGTCGGCGCTGGACAAGGACACCCCCGATGCGTTGCTGGTGCTCGGCGATCGGGTCGAGGCCTTCGCGGGCGCGAGCGCGGCATCGATCGCCGGTGTTCCGCTTGCGCACCTCCACGGCGGAGACCGGGCCGAGGGCATCGCGGATGAAGCGATGCGTCACGCGATCACCAAGCTCGCGCACGTTCACTTCCCAGCGACCACGTTGTCTGCCGAGCGCATCGAGCGCATGGGCGAGGATGCCGAGCGCATTCACATGGTCGGTTCTCCCGCGATCGATGAGCTGCGCGACAGCGATGCACTCGACGGAGATGCGTGGCACGAACTCGGCGAGCCGAGCGCGATCGTGCTCTTCCATCCCGACGACACGCACACGGAATCGGCGACGTGCGACACCATTGCGAGCGTGCTGCGCGATGAGCATGTGCTGTGGCTCCACCCCAACCACGACGCACAGCGCGACACGATCATGCTCGGCATCGAACACGCGCGGCACGCACTCGGAACCCAGCTCGTCGTGCGCGGCCATCTCTCTCGTGCCGCCTTCGTCGGAGCGCTGCGACGACTCGGTGAATCGGGCGGCGTGCTGATCGGCAACTCGTCGGCGGGGCTCATCGAGGCCGCGGCGCTCCGCGTCCCGACGGTCAATCTCGGACCGCGACAAAGCGGGCGCGAGCGGGCCAACAACGTGATCGATGTTCCGTCGCCCGACGCCGTATCGATCGGCGAGGCGCTGCGCCTCGCGCGAGCCATCGATCGCGGCTCGATCACCCATCCCTTCGGCGATGGGCGGACCGGCGAGCGCATCGCGTCGATCCTCGCGCAAACGGATCTTCGAGACCCCGCGCTGGTCCGAAAACGCAACGCCTACTAGCCGGACGCCTGTTCGCGCTCCTTCTCCGTGGGCCCGCGCGAAAGTCGGCGTGTGCGCGCGACGATATCCCTTCCGCATCACCACGCGCGGGCGATGGGCGAGGGACCGCTCATGCCGGGTGGGAAGGGGTCGAACACCATGAACGCGAGCACCACCGAGCAGCACGAAGTCGTCGAAAAGGCGCTGCGTGAAATCAGCCACATCGCCACGCTACCGGAGGTCACCCTCCGCATCGTCGAGCTGGTCGAAGATCCCACGTCCACTGCGCAGGATCTGCACAACGTGATCTCGAACGATCCGGCGCTGTGCTCGCGCATCCTGAAGGTCGTGAACTCGTCGTTCTACGGGTTGCCGGGTCAGATCGGTTCGATCAACCGCGCGATCGTGCTGCTCGGGCTCAACGCCGTGAAGAACATCGCGATCAGCGCCTCGCTCGCCAAGCTCTTCCGGGGCGGGCAGGTCAGCGACAACTTCAGCGCGCGTGACCTGTGGACGCACTCGGTCGCGACCGCCGCGGCGGCGAAGCTCGTCGCCGACGAACTCGGGCTCGCGCTCACCGACGAGGCCTTCCTCGCCGGGCTCATCCACGACATCGGGATCATGGTCGAGATGCAGGCCAACCGCCAGCAGCTCGCGGAAGTCGTGGACCAGATCAAGATCGAGAACGGCGTCCCCAGCGCCGACATGCTCGAGCTCGAGCGCCAGATCATGGGCGCCGACCACCAGGCCTTCGGCAAGGGGCTCTGCGAGAAGTGGAAGTTCCCCGCCTCCTTTGCGTCGGTGTGCGGCTACCACCACAACCCGCTCGACCTTCAGACCGGCGAGCGTACGCTGACGATGATCATCCACGTCGCCGACAAGCTCGCGGCACGCGTCGCCGACGAGGGTTTCGCGCTCGACGTCAAGAACCTCGAAGTGGACAGCGCGGTGCTCGAAGAGCTCGGCCTCACGCGCGAGAAGTTCGACGCCGTCGCCGAGCGCCTGCCCGATGAGCTCGAAGAAGTCGAGGTCATGCTCTCGTAAGACGGAAGCTACTCTGCCAGCCGCCCGCCGACGCGCTCGGCCCACGTCGCCAGGAAGTCGCGGTCGGTCAGGTCGTACTTCAGGGGTGTCACGGTGATCCGCCGGCGGAAGAGCATGTCCACGTCGGTCCCGAGGTCCTCGCTCGCGAACCGCAAGCCGGCACCGGTGCTCCAGTAGTACGCATCGCCCGCGGGGCTCTCGCGCCGCTCGTACGAATCGATCAGGCCGTGCGTGTTCATCGGGCAGACGGCGAGCTCGGGGTGCTCGGGCGTGTCGCCCGCCGCACCGGGCCCGGTCTCGCACAGCGGCAGGTTGATGTTCAGACAGTGGTGCGGCCCGAGCCACGACGCGCCGCCCACGCCGCCTTCGAGCACGATCTCGATCGCGCGCCGAGCCATGCGCGCGGCACGCGCCCAGTCCGGCTTGCCCTTGCCGATATGCAGGCTCACCGCGATGCTCGGCACGCCAAGGAACGCCGCCTCGAGCGCCGCGGCGACCGTGCCCGAGTAGATGACGTTGATGCCGATGTTCGCGCCGCTGTTGATCCCGCTGATGACGAGGTCGGGGCGGTCGCCGTCGCCGAAGCGCTCGTTCCACAGGGTGCTGACGGCGAGCTTGATGCAGTCCGCCGGGCGTCCATCGACCGCGAGCCCCTCGCCCCCCATCGCTTCGCCAGTGCCCATGCGCGCGTGCTCGACCATGAGCGGTGTGTGGAACGTCACGCCGTGACTCGTCGCGGACTGCACCGTGAGTGGCGCGGCGGTGAGCAGTTCGCTCCCGAGCGGGCCGCCGTGCGTGCCGTCTTCATCGACGAGCGCCGAGTAGAGCGATTGGATTCCCGGCGCCCGGATGCCGTCGTCGTTGCTGAGCAGGATGCGCATCCGCACAGGCTAGCGGAGGATCGCGCTCAACTCTTCGCCGCGTGAAACGCGACCAGCGATGCCGCCACGGCCACGTTCAGCGACTCGACCCCGTTCTCCATGGGGATCGAGACCCATCGATCGACACGCGCGCCGGCGTCCTTGCCGACACCCGTCGTCTCCGCGCCCATCACGAACACGCCGCGATCTTCGATGTCGAGCGAGAACAGGTCACTCTTCCCCTCGCCCGCCAGCCCGTAGACGCGCCACCCGCCCGCGCGCAGCGCATCGAGCCCGCCGCCGAGTGTCTCGCACGTCCAGATCGGACAGCGGTACACCGTCGCGGCGCTCGACTTGATGATCAGCCCGCTCACCCACGGCGTGCCGTCGGTCGGCCACAGCAACCCGTCCATGCCCGCCGCGACGGCGCTGCGCACGATCATCCCGACGTTCTGTGGATTCGTCACGTCGTCCAGCGCCAGCACACGCGCCCGCGCGGGTTGCTCGCGCACGAGGTCATTCACAGGGCGCACGAGCGCGAGCCGCACGTTGGCCGCGAGTCCCTGGTCGTGCCGTGGATCGTCGCTGACGGCGTGTACGACACGCGCGTCTGTCTCGCTCCACTGGGCGTTCGCCTGCGCGCAACGCACAAACAGCTCCTTGCGCAGCGAGTTGGGTACGTCATGCGAAACCCAGACATGCTCGACGACGACACCCGGCGCCTCGAAGGCATCGAGCACCGCGCGCCTGCCGTAAACCGTCACGCCAGGCTTGCCGCGCCCGCCCTTGCCCGGTGTGTATCGCGGCGGTCCGACACGCCGCGCCCGTTCGCGCGCCATCAGCGCACCGCCCGTGTGTAAGTGCGTCCCGCCCAGCTGAACTCGTTGCCGTCGCGCATCGCGCGGGCCGCGTCGAGCATGATCGTCCCCACGCGCCACGAGCCGGCGGGGAAGCGCAGCGCATCGATCGCGCGCCCGCCCTGCTGCGCCCCGATCGTCACGAACGCGTGCAGCGCGATCGCCATCGCGCACGCACCGCCCAGCAGCGGCCACCACCCGCCCGACTCCCCGAGCGCAACCTGCACGACGCCGACGCCCACGCCCGCAAACGCCCCGGCGGGCAGCATCGCACCGAAGACGCGCGCGCGCCACGCGAACTTCTCCAGCCGATCCGGGCGGTGCTTGACCGACTCGCGATAGATGCGCGACCAGCCGCGCACGAAGGCGTCCCACGAGTCATACATCGCGCAGTGCAGCATCCCGCCGCTCAGCAGCACGCTGAGGCTGCCCCCGAAGTTCACGCTGTAGATCCGCGCCATCGCGATGTCCTCGAGCAGCCGCTCTTTCGCGATCTCGTGCCCGCCCATGCGCAGGTACTCATCCGTGCGCCACAGCATGAACTGCCCATTCGCGAAGGGCCTCGGCTTGCTGCGCGGATCATCAGCGCGTCGATTCACCCGATCGAGCGGGTACTGCCGGATCAGCTCGAACCCCGCCGCCGGCTGCACGCTGCGCTCGTACCACGACGTGTTCGACAAGTCGGGCAGCAGCGAGAGCAACCCGACGTCACGCGCCTCCATCAGCGCCACCGACGCGCGCATGCAATCCGGATCGAACTCCGTATCCGCGTCGGCAAAGAGCAGCCGCTCGCTCGTCGCGAGCGCGTCCGTGTCCTGCACCGCGCGCCACAACGCGTGCGTCTTGCCCGCCCAATCGTCCGGGCAATGATCGACCGTCACGATGGTCACGCGATCGTCGCCCAGCGCGCGCACCTCACCTTCTGTGCCGTCCGTGCAGCGATCGAGCGACGCGATCACGCGCAGCCTCCCCCCGTAGTTCGAGGCCAGCACGCTCGCGATCATCGTCCCGATCGAGCCCTCCTCGTTGTGCCCCGGCACGATCACCGCCACGCTCGGCCACTCCGTGCGCGCGTCGGCCAGCGCCACGCCCTCCGCGCACGTCGGCAGCGATCGCCGAGCCAGCGCGATCCGCGCGCTCACCACGCCCCAATACACCGCGCACGCCAGCGACGCCGCCAGCGTCAACCAGCCGAGGAGCGTCAAGATGAGCGAGATCGCCTGCACAGCACCGAACCGTACCCGCCCCGATTCGCCCACGCACCTACGCTCGCCCATGCCCGATCGCCCCGTCCACACCTTCACCCGCGATGCAGTGCGCGCGCTCGACCAAGCCGCCATCGGCGAACTCGGAATCCCATCGATCCTCCTCATGGAGAACGCCGCGGCCTCCATCGAGTCGCACACCACCCCGGAGCTGCGCACGATGGGCGACGACGCCGCGCTGCTCGTCTTCGCGGGGCCCGGCAACAACGGCGGCGACGGGCTTGCCGTCGCGCGACGCATCCACGTCGCACAGCCCACTCGGCGCATCGCGATCGTCCTCGCGGCCCTACGCGAGACGTACACGGGCGATGCGCGCACGCAGCTCGACATCGTCGAACGACTCGGTCTGCCGCTGATCGACCTCGTCGGCGTGCGCGTCGATCCCACGCGCCCAGACTCACTGCGAGCGCGCCTCGACGACGCACTCGATCAACAACCGCCAGACACGATCGTCGTGCTCGACGCGCTGCTCGGCACGGGCGCCACGTCGCCCGTGCGCGACGCGATGAAACCGCTCGTACACCTGATCAACGCGCTCGGCATCAGCGGCGCGCGCGTGCTCGCGATCGACGTGCCCACGGGGCTCGACTGCGACACCGGCGAGCCGCTGGGCGACGCGATCGACACCGTGCGCGCGCATTGCACGATCACCCTCGCGGGTCGCAAGGTCGGCTTCGACAACCCGAAGAGCGTCGAGTTCACAGGCGAAGTGACCGCCGCCCCGATCGGCGTGCCGGATGGGTTGTTGAGGCGATTTGCCTGCTAGGGCTGCAAGCGCGTCGCGCTCCACGCATTCGCGCCGAACCCGTCGCCACTGCTTGTGAGTTCGCGCGTCCATCGCGCGCGGTCGTGCACGCGACCCGGGCCGCCGACCCAGAACTCGATCGCGCGCGCCCACACGCGATACCCGCCCCAGTGCGCGGGCCTCGGCACGTGCTGCCCGTCCGCGTCGTCCTTCGTCAGATCGACGCCAAGCTCCTCGACGGTGCGCTCGACCTTCTCGATCATCGCCGCCCGGCTCTCGATGGGCTCCGACTGGTCGCTCGACCACGCGCCCACCCGGCTGCCGACCTTTCGGCTCTGGAAGTACGCGTCGCTCTCCACGTCGCTCACGAGCGTCACCGGGCCCTCGATCCGCACCTGGCGATCGAGCGCGTCCCAATGGAAGACCAGCGACGCGTGCGGGTTCGCCTCGAGCGCCCGCCCCTTGCGCGACGCGCGATTCGAATAGAAGACGATCGCGCCGGGATCGAGCTCGATCCCCTTGCACAGCACGATGCGTGCGCTGGGCGTGCCGCCGGGATCGACGGTGCACAGGGTCATCGCGTGCGGATTCGGCTGGACTTTCCGCGTGTGGGCCTCGTCGAACCACGCCTTGAAGAGCCCCATCGGGCCGCCCTCGCCCGAACCAGTGGGCAGCGGCTCGGGCAGCAGCTGGTCCACGGCGTAGGCTTCCGACAGATCGGCGTTGCCCGCCGCCCCGTCGATCTTCAGTTCATCGCCCCGGTAGGGCCCCGATGCGGCGTCGCTGCTCATGGGCGCAGCGTAGGCCGTGTGGATGGCGTGGGGAATCTGTCGGTTGTTCGTGGCTCGCGCACGGAAGCGTGAAGATGCCACGCGTATCAAGGGGGCTTTGCACGGATGCAGCAGAACGGCTGGCGAAGAGACCGGGACAACGGCGCGGGGCGTGACCTGCCGAGGCTCTTCGAGCGTGAGGTCCCCCACGCGCCCGACGCGGAAGCCGCGCTGCTCGGGTCGATGATCCTCGACCACCGCGTGATCGCCGATGTGCTGCGCGTGGTGCCCAAGAGCGAGGCGTTCTACGCGGAGCGCCACGCCGCGGTCTTCGATGCGCTCGTTCAGCTCTACGACAAGCACAACACGGGCGACGTGGTGCAGATCATCGAGGCGCTGCGCACGAAGGACGTGCTCGAAGAGATCGGCGGCGCGGAGTACATCGTCGATCTCGCCGAGCGCGTCCCCACCGCCGCCAACTGGTCGTACTACGCGAAGGTCGTGCGCGACAAAGCGCTGCTCCGCAAGCTCATCGACGCCTGCGGCAAGATCCTCTTCGAGTCGTACACCACCGTCGGCGAAGAGACCGAAGACGTGCGCACGGTGCTCGACCGCGCCGAGCAAGCCATCTTCGAACTCGTCGATCAGGAGACCACGGGCGACGTCGAACAGCTCAACGTGCTGCTGCAGGAAGCGCTCGACCTGCTCGACAAGAACTTCACGCAGGGGCGCACGATCACCGGCGTCGCGTCGGGCTTCTACGACCTCGACGAGATGACCAGCGGGCTCCAGAAGGGCGAACTCGTCATCGTCGCGGCACGCCCGTCGATGGGAAAGACCGCCTTCGCGCTCAACCTCGCCGAGCAGATCGCGCTGCACGGCGATTCCGAGAGCGGCGGCAAAACGCCCGTCGGGTTCTTCTCGATGGAGATGAGCAAGCAGGCCGTCACGCAGCGACTCATGTGCGCGCACAGCGGCGTCGATTCGCACAAGATGCGCCGCAACATGCTCAGCCACGAGGACTTCGACCGCCTCGCGTCGTCGTGCAGCGTGCTCGCCGAGGCGCCCGTCTACATCGATGACTCGCCCGATCTCACGGTGCTCATGCTCCGCGCCAAGGCGCGGCGCATGGTCGCGCAGCACGGCGTGCGCTGCATCGTCATCGACTACCTCCAGCTCATGACCGCGCCGGGCAGCGCGCGCGAAGGCAGGCAGAACGAGGTCTCCACGATCTCGCGCGGCATCAAGGCGCTCGCGCGCGAACTCAACGTGCCCATCGTCTGCCTCGCGCAGCTCAACCGCGGCGCGGAGCAGCGCGAGGGGCATCGCCCGCGCATGGCCGACCTCCGCGAGTCGGGCTCCATCGAGCAGGACGCCGACGTCATCCTGTTGCTGCACCGCGAGTCGTACTACCACCGCGGCGAGCCGGCGTGGGACCCGGACCACCCCGACTTCGACGACAACAACCGCGAGAAGCTCAACCTCGCCGAGGTCATCATCGCGAAGCAGCGCAACGGGCCCACCGGCACGGTCGAACTCGTGTGGGATGCGCAGACGACGCGTTTCCGCTCGTACACGCAGGCGCCGGCGCGGCACCCGCAGCCCGCAGTGCCCTCGCCGGCGCAGCCGGAGACGCGGCGCGTCGGTTTCGCGCCGGGCAAGAAGACCGGACCGATCAGCGACCACCGCGACGGCGGCGGGCCCGACCGCGATGCGGACGACATCCCGATTTAGCTCGCAGCACGCCTGTCAAGCTCTACGATCTCCGCAATGGAGATGACCGCCGAGACATTCCTGAAGTTCTGCAAGCGCCGGTTCGGCACCTCCAATCCGCAGCGGTCGGACAATCCTGTCTGGGAGTGGATGGTGCGGCGCGGTGGAAATCCGTTCATCGCGCGGGAGTCGCTTGGCCTGGAGGACGACCACTTCGAGTCTGAAGGGCCCGACTTCGGGTATGGCCCAAACCTTCCGGACTGGTGCTTCGATCGTTTCGGCATGACACGCACGCGCATGCCGGACGGCCGGATCATCTGCATCGCCGGTCAGCACGAAGACTCCTACGACCCGGACTTCTGCATCTACAACGACGTGATCGTCCTGACGCCCAACGGCAACGAAGCGTGGGTGACGCTCGATACCGGGAAGGTCGAGATTTACACGTACCCGCTCGAAGACTTCACGCCAACGGACCACCATGCGACGACCCGCGTCGGCGATTCGATCTACATCATCGGGAACTGGGGCTATCCGGATCACCGGAAGCCGGGCACGACTCCGGTGCATCGGCTCGACACTGAGACCTATCGCATCGATCGAGTACATACAACCGGCGAGCACCCTGGCTGGATCCGGAATCACCACGCGTCGTACGAGCCGACGAACAACGCGATCATCGTTCGAGGCTCGTCCGACATCCGGCTCGCACATGGTTCGGATGATCGCTCAACATCTTCTTGGCGCCTCAAGCTCGAAACGCATCGATGGATACGCGTGAAAGAGAGCGAACCGCAAACTCTGTACAACGTGCGGTGGAGCATCTCTGAACCAAACGTGTACCCCCCGAGCCTGACACGAGAGGTCGTTGCGCCGTCGACTTTGCCCTTTGAGTGGATCGAACTGGGCCCGCTCGAAGAAGGTGATGAAAGGTTTCAACTAGACATTTGCGGTGTTAGAGTAGAGGTGTGCGATGCGGTTGGGGTCTACACGGTCCGCGTCGAAGGTCCCATTCCCGAACGCGACTTACGAAACTATGTGCAAGAGATCGCCGACCGTCTCTTTGAGTTGACGTGGCTCGGCCCGGGCGGCACGTGGAAGGTCGAAGGGCCCTACTAGTCCGATGCCAACCCTCTTCGTCCTCATGTCGGTCTACAACGAAGCGCCCACGATCGTGCGCGCGATCGAGCGATTCGACGAGCACCCGGTGCCCGACGGTGTCGAACGCCGGATCATCAGCGTTGACGACGGCTCCACCGACGGCTCGCGCGACATCATCGATCAGCTCTTGCAAAGCCGTGAAGATCTACATGTAATCCTGCACGAGCGCAACCGCGGCAAGGGCGCCGCCGTGCGCTCGGCGATCGAACACGCGATCAAGCAATCCACTGATGACGCCGACGTGCTGCTCATCCACGACGCCGATCTCGAGTATTCGCCCGCCGACCATGCGCGGGTGCTCGCGCCGATCCTTGACGGGGGGGCCGACGCGGTCATCGGATCGCGTTTCTTGGGCGAGGCGCACCGCGTGCTCTACTTCTGGCACCGCGTCGCCAACGGCGCGATCACCCTGCTCAGCAATGTCTTCACGAATCTCAACCTGAGCGATGTCGAGTGCTGCACCAAGGCCTTCACGTGCGGAGTCGCGAAGGAACTCGAACTGCGCGAGAACGGCTTCGGCATCGAGCCGGAACTCGTCGCGCGACTGTCGCAGACGCGAATCGACGGCAGGCCGCTGCGGATCTTCGAGGTCGGTGTGTCGTACGCGGGGCGCACGTATGCCGAGGGCAAGAAGATCGGCTGGCGCGACGGCGTCGAGGCGATCGGCGTCATCCTGCGCTGCGCGCTGCGTCGCCCGTGATGCAAAAAGCGGAACGGCTCGGCGGAGAGAACGCCGAGCCGCGCCTTGCAGAGAGACCATCCGGGAAGACCTTTCGGCCCTCAAACAGTCGGCGCTGCGTTTCCGCGGCGCCGACCGTGCACTGAGTCATTGGTGCGTCCCGGTGTATCGGGGGACGCTCCGAGGAGTCCCGGTTAGGACAGGGTGCGCCGGCGTCGGCGCGCGTTGGTTGCGAAGGTCATCCCGAAGAGCGCCATCGCGCCGGGGGCGGGGATCAGGAACGCCTCGCCCGGCCCGCTGATGAAGACGGAGTACTCGCCGACATCGCCCGGATCGTCCCCGCTGGTGACGAGGAAGTACGTGCGATCGGCGTCAAGAAACACGTCGGTGAACTGCGACGTCGTGTTGGCGGTCAGCCCGCTCTCGCCGTTGTCGTCGCCCTCGATGAGCGTGTCGCTCACCGACTGGAGCGGATCGAACTCATCGCGGTACAGGTGCATGTACCCCGCGTAGTTCTGCAGCGAGGTGAAGTTGTAGAACCCCGACTCGTTCACGAAGAAGGGGATCGCGTCGAGTTCGATCATGCCCGCCTGGTTCACGTTCGGACCCGTGCCCACGGGGCGATCGAAGATGCTCTGGAACCGAGGGCCCTCGAGGAACGACTGGTTGTTCGGATCGGTCGATCCGTCGAAGCGTGTGCTGAACGCGACGTCGGCGGTGTCGAGCGTGACGTCGAGGTCGTTCCACAGCGCGTCCTCGTTGTCGGGGCTGTTGTCGAAGCGCTCGAAGAACTCGAAGCCCCACGAACCCTCGGGGACCGTGACGCCGAGCAGCGCATCGCTCATGCCCATGAACCCGCGCTCCCCGGCGAACGTACCGCCGGAGCCGAGCTGGATGTTCACACCCACGCCCGCGGGCAGCCCGTTGGGCTCGACACGGACGGAGGCGTCGGCGCCCTGCGTGCCGAGCGCGACCGATTGCAGGATGCCGTCCCACGAGGTGTTGCCGATGATGCGCCCGTTCGGGATGACGACGTCGCGGACGTCGTTGCCCGGATCGCCCTGCAAGCCAAATGACTCGACCGGGTCGGCACCGCTGTTGCCGAAGTTCAAGAAGATGTCGTCGCCCGCGACCGCGGTACTCCCGGTCGCACCAAGCGCGAGCGTTGCGATCACATACTTTTTGCAAGCCCTGTTCATCTCTCTGCTCCCTCTTACACACGCCCCGACGGCGCAACGATCGCGCTGATTGCCCGTGCGGACTCTCAAGAAGGACGTTCCCGATGCGATGAACGCGGACCACCCGATCGCGAGCACACCGTGATCGCGTGCGACGCGAAGCCGATTCGAGCGGAGCCTCCCGAGCGCCGGTCGATCGGATCGAGTCACAAAGGGCGGAGCCTCATCGACATCGCAGCAACGACCGTCCGGAAAAGACCGAACGTCTCTCTGCAACGTGGGACTCTCAAATTCCCGTGCTACTCAACTTGTCTGGGCCTGTGGTTC
Organism: Planctomycetota bacterium; assembly: GCA_039182735.1. GTDB lineage: Bacteria > Planctomycetota > Phycisphaerae > Phycisphaerales > UBA1924 > JBCDCB01. The sequence continues at coordinate 4,195 of JBCDCB010000003.1, read as the reverse complement.
TGACTCCTCGGCCCGTGCTTCCACTTGTCAACCTAGCACCAGAACACGGGCTGGCAAGCGAATCCCCAAAAACAACGGGCGGACGCCGAAGCGCCCGCCCGCGTGTGTGCAATACGAGCTCATGCGAGATCATACGAGCGTGCCGGAACCCTTATCGGGTTCAGCGGCGACGGCGAGCAGCGGCGAGACCACCGAGGCCGAGCATCGCGACCGCGCCGGGAGCCGGGACGAAGGACGCGCCGGTCAGCGCGATGGTGTAGCTGCCGGTGTCCTCGAAGCCGGTGTCTTCCCACGAGTCGAGCACGCCCGTCGAGGCGGCGTTGGGACCGTGCAGCGCGTCGAAGTCAACGGCCAGATCGATCGTGCGATCCAGGTTGGCGTCGAGGGCTTCCTGCGAGAAGCCGGAGATCGCGAGGATGTAGTCGCCGGGGGCGATCGTCACGCCGGTGGCGCTGGGATCGACCGTGCCGCCACCGGGCTGCGCCGCGAAGACCGCGGGCGAGGCCAGGAACGACTGGAAGGAGAAGTTGGCGGCACCCGCGGTGCTGTCGTCGTTGCCGAGGACGGCGTTGCCGGCCAGGTCGAAGAGCCACAGGCGGGTATCGAAGTCCGAGTCACCGGCGATGGTGTTATCGGTCGAAGCCGAGAAGTTCGCACCATCTTTGATGGTGATGATGTACGCGTCGGTCAGGTCACCGGCGCCGGCATCGGTCGAGCCGGAAATGCTCGCGAGCGTGCCCGAGCCGAGCGGGGTCTGCGCCGCGGCACCGACGGCATCGCCGGCGTCACCAACTTCGACCCACTGAGCGGAAGCGGAACCAGCGAGAGCCAGGACCGACACGGCAGCGATCGTCTTCATCATTCCTCTGTCCTCCTAAAGCAATCTGACGCGAAGGGCGTCGGGTTCTCGACGCCCGAAGACGCCACTCATCTCTTCAAGCCGAGAACGATCGATCGCGTCCGCGATCAAGGCGTACTCGACAAATCACCGCCGCACCCTTCGGCACGGCGAGACATCACGCGAATCGATCGGAGAACCCCGTAAGCACCGCGTACATGACGCGAAGTTGGCAGGTGTGCTTTCGGCGGCGGGAACGGGACGGACCTGTGCCCCGATTCCCTTTGTGACGTGTCGAATCGCATCCTTCGGTGAGCCTCCCGGCCCACGTCCGAAAATGGTATCCAATTTTGAAGAAGGTGCAAGATCTAGTTGCGAGATTCGCTCGGATCGCGTGAAAGTCTGCCGCACACGAACTGAACCGTTCTCACCCTGTCTTCATACAAAAACAACGGGCGGACGCCGAAGCGCCCGCCCGCGTGTGTGCAAACTGTGCTCGCTTTAGATGATGCGAGTCTGCCGGTATCCCGGATCGGGATTAGCGGCGACGGCGAGCGGCGGCGAGGCCACCGAGGCCGAGCATCGCGACCGCGCCGGGCGCGGGGATGAACTCGGCACCGCCGAGAGCGATGGAGTAGCTGCCGGTGGCTTCGAAGCCGGTGTCTTCCCACGAGTCGAGCACGCCGGTCGAGGCGGCGTTGGGACCGTGCAGCGCATCGAAGTCAACGGCCATGTCGATCGTGCGGACGCCGTTGGCGTCGAAGGCTTCCTGCGAGAAGCCGGAGATCGCGAGGATGTAGTCGCCGGGGGCGATCGTCGCGCCGGTGGCGCTGGGATCGACCGTGCCGCCACCGGGCTGCGCCGTGTAGTTGGCGGCGTCCGAGAGGAACGACTGGAACGAGAAGTTCGCGGCACCCGCGGTGCTGTCGTCGTTGCCGAGGACGGCGTTGCCGGCCAGGTCGAAGAGCCACAGGCGGGTATCGAAGTCCGAGTCACCGGCGATGGTGTTGTCCGTCGAAGCGAAGAACGCCGAACCATCGGTGATGCGGATGACGTAGGCGTCGGTGAGGTCACCGGCGCCGGCGTCGGTCGAGCCGTTGATGGCGGTCAGCGCGCCGGAGCCGGTCACGACCTGCGCGGCGGCGCCAACGGCGTCACCGGCGTCGCCGGACTCGTTCCAAGCCTGACCGAACGCGGCACCCGAAATGGCGAGAACAGAAACAGCAGCGATCGCAGTCTTCATAACGTGTTCCTCCCGAAGGAAATCCCTCTGTCCGGCCAACCCGCAGGCCGCCGGCCCTCCATACTGCCTCACGCCTGTGGCCCTCCTGTGGACCCACAAAGCGACGCTCGGCAATCCCCCGCCTCGGCCTCCCAACCGGAGCAAGGGCGTCCCGCATGTAGCGAGACGCGATCTACGAAAACACGGAAACAACGGCGGCGTTGTCGTGACCAGCTCGTGTGTTGGAGCCCCGCGTTCCCTCCCACAGGACGCGAAGCGTGACGTGTTCCCTCGACCTCGAACGCGGTTCCCCGCATTCCAATTGTGACGGTACCGCCGGTTTCAACGGATGCAAGGAATCAACCGAGCATTTTCGGGAGTTCCTCGACATCCAGCCGAACCAACGCTCCGACAAACGGCCCTCGACCGCTTCAACGGCCCGGGACCGTGAGGGACCGCACCGTCCATCCGAAAGCGCTTCTCCACGAAACGCTCCCGGCATCCTTGTGCGATCGGGTGTGCGGCACCCTGCATGGCAAGTTCCCGAACCACGCGATCCTTCATTCGCGAGCACGGTTTCTTTGAATCCCCCCCGCCACAGGTCTGCGCCGGAGGGCTCGCTGTTTGTACGCATGAGAGAGAGCGAGTGTGTGTCTGCGCCCGGCGCTGCCGACGCCGAACCCAGGAGGATGAGACTTGTCGCGGCGCAACGATCGCGCCGCTGAATACACACCGCGTCCCGTCACGGACGCCCGTGCTCGAACGATCCCCACGATGCAATCACCGCCGGGTTGATCGTCCGCAATCGCTTGTTGTCGAATGGTTTCCCTCCCATCGACGTGCCATAACCATAGCACGACCGAGAAGGCGTGCAACCGTTCGTGCGGACATGTCACAAAAGAAAGAGCCCGCCGGTCTCCCAGCGGGCTCGCAAGTTCCGTGCGTTGTGGCGGGGCAGATCAGGTCGATTCGCTGCCCGCGTCGGCGCCCGCGGCGGCCGGCGCGTCGTCGGAGGGCTCGTCGCCCTTCTGCTCGCGCTCTTCCATCGCGGCACGCTTCTTCGCGCGCTCCTCTTCGAACATCGCGCGGATCTCCGCGTCGTCCTGCGCATCGAAGGTGAGTTTCTCTTCTTCGCCGTCGCGCGTCACCATGACCTTGTTCTTGCCGTGGAAGTTCCCCGACAGCAGCGCCTCGCTGAGCGGGTCTTCCACGAACTGGCTGATCGCCCGGCGCAGCGGCCTCGCGCCGAAGTCGGGGTTGTAGCCCTTCTCGATCAGGAACTCCTTGGCCTTCTCGTCGAACTCCATGACCCAGCCCTGCTCGCGCACACGCGTGACGAGCTTGCCGGTCTCGAGGTCCACGATCGACACGAGGTCCTCGCGCGTCAGCGGGCGGAAGACGATCACGTCATCAAGACGGTTGAGGAACTCGGGGCGGAAGTACCGCTCGATCTCCTTCATCAGCACCGTCTTGATGCTGTCGAAGTTCTGCTCCTCGTCACGCTTGGAGAACCCGAACCCGCCGCCGCCCTTGATGAGGTCGGCGCCGATGTTCGACGTCATGATCAGCACCGTGTTGCGGAAGTCCACGCTCCGCCCGAACGAGTCGATCAGACGCCCCTCTTCCATGATCTGGAGGAGCATGTTGAACACGTCCGGGTGCGCCTTCTCGATCTCGTCGAAGAGCACCACCGAGTAAGGACGCCGGCGGACCTGCTCCGTGAGCTGGCCGCCCTCTTCGTACCCGACGTACCCGGGAGGCGCACCGACCAGACGCGACACGTTGTGCTTCTCCATGTAGTCGCTCATGTCGAGCATGATCAGCGACTCGTCGTCGCCGAACATGAACTCGGCGAGCGCCTTGGAGAGCAGCGTCTTGCCCACACCCGACGGGCCGCAGAACACGAACGAACCCATCGGACGCTTCGGGTCCTTCAGGCCCGCACGCGCACGACGGATCGCCCGGCTGATCGACTTGATCGCGTCGTCCTGGCTGATGACCTTCTCGTGCAGCGTCGCCTCGAGCTGGAGCAGACGCTCGGCCTCCTCCTTCTCCAGACGCGTCAGCGGCACGCCCGTCATCTTCGAGACGACCTCCGCGATCACTTCCTCGTCCACGACGCCGGAAGACTCCTT
>JBCDCB010000002.1:0-27333 GCA_039182735.1 Planctomycetota bacterium | reverse complement strand
GCTCGAGGACTGCTACATCCTCATCCACGAGAAGAAGGTCGCCAGCGCCAAGGACCTGCTGCCGGTCCTCACCAAGGTCGCCGAGGCCGGCAAGAGCCTGCTCATCATCGCCGAGGACGTCGAGTCCGAAGCCCTCGCCACCCTCGTGGTCAACAAGCTCCGCGGCATCCTGAAGATCGCCGCCGTCAAGGCGCCGGGCTTCGGCGATCGCCGCAAGGCCATGCTCGAAGACATCGCCATCCTCACCGGCGCCGAGCCCATCATGGAAGAGCTCGGCATCGATCTCGAGAAGCTCGAGCTCAACCAGCTCGGCCGCGCCAAGAAGATCACCATCACCAAGGACGCGACCACCATCGTCGAGGGTGCCGGCAAGAACAGCGACATCAAGGGGCGCATCGAGCAGATCAAGGCGCAGATCGACAACACCTCCAGCGACTACGACGTCGAGAAGCTGCAGGAGCGTCTGGCCAAGCTCGCCGGCGGCGTGGCGCAGATCAACGTCGGCGCGGCGACCGAGGTCGAGATGAAAGAGAAGAAGGCGCGCGTCGAGGACGCCCTCCACGCCTGCCGCGCCGCGGTCGAAGAGGGCATCCTGCCCGGCGGCGGCGTCGCCGTCATCCGCGCCCGCAAGGCGCTCGACGCACTCCGCACCAACGCCTCGGGCGACGAGCGCGTCGGCATCGACATCATCCACCGCGCCGTCGCGGCACCCATCAAGCAGATCGCCGAGAACTGCGGGCTCGACGGGTCGGTCGTCTGCCACAACGTCGAGAACGAGAAGAAGGCCAACAACGGCTTCAATGCGCTCACGCAGGAGTACGGCGACCTGGTCGCGATGGGCGTGATCGTGCCGACGAAGGTAGAGCGTGTGGCGCTGCAGAACGCCGCGAGCATCGCGGGGCTGCTGCTGACCACGGATGCCGCGATCACCGAGATCAAGGAGAAGAAGTCCAAGCTGCCCGCCGGCGGCATGGACGACGACTTCGATTATTGATCTGACCGATCAACCCACGCCCCGCTCATCCGGAAGGGTGGGTGGGGGATTATAATGACGCTCTAGGAGAAAAATAGTGACGATTGCCGCTTGTCACGTATCGCCTGAGGGCGTTGTTTTAGGTGCGGATAGCACCACGACGATTGCTAGCCGTACAGGCAACAATGTTCAATTGTGCTACTTCGACCATGCGCAAAAGCTCTTTGAGATTGGACCACCTGGTTCTACTCTCGGTCTAGTGACTTGGGGGATGGGCCAGATCGGAACCACAAGCCATCGTGAAATCGCTTCTCGCGTCGGCAAGTTGCAGTCTAAGTCACCGCTAGACACGGTTGAGGCCATCGCCCAGCGGACCGCCGAGACCCTGTGGGCTGAGTTTTCTGCAGCGTTCGCCACGGAAATACAGCAAGCGGTAGGACTTCAGGAGCGCGAGGAGTCGGGCGATCTCACAGATGCTGAAGCAAGACTGTTGGATCAGTTACGTGAGCGCCGGGTGCCACGAGTAACCACTGCTGGGCAAGCCAGCAGTGCCACACCGGAGCGGGCTCGAACTTCAAACTCCCAGTGTGGCACTGGCACCTTGTGAGCCAGTGCCTCTTCACACTCGCGAACGATCGACTCTGGGCTCCCACTCGTGCGCTTCGCGTTCGTCCCCGTGCCACTGACGCCAAGAGGACCAACGCCACTCTTCGGGGCGTGCGCAGAGCCCCGCCCGGGCGGGATTCGCGTGGATGTACTCGATCATGCTGATGAGCGAGTCCGTCCGACGCAGATTCCTGTCGTGACCGCCGCCCGCCTGCCAGAGACGGAACCTGCCCTGTGGCGTTGTGAGGCATTCGATGTCCTTCTCGCTCAGAAGCATCTTGATCTTGAAGGACGCCGGACGCTTGATCGCGAAGAGCAGTCGAGACGCATCTGGTGCGTCCGATCGAGGGAATGCGAGCACATGCACGTGATCCGGCATCACGACGAACGCCAGCACGCTCCACGCATAGGTCTCGGAGGCCCTACGCACACATGCCAGTAGGGTCTGTGCGATCTCCTCGCGATCGAGCACACGAGCGCGTCGATACGTTGAGAACGTGAACGCGCGGGCGTCCTTCGGTACCTCGAATCGCGAAAGTTGCTTGCGAGGTTCGGCTGTCACGCCTGAAAGGTAGACAAACCACTGCTGGGCAAGCCAGCATCGCTCCCCCACACGCCATACTCCCCCCATGCCCGAGATCCCCGAGCTCCGCGTGCCTCCGGAAGCGTCGCTGCGCCGTGCGCTCGGCTTCGCCGGCGAGGAAGACGCGTTCGAGTGCCTCATCGAGGGCGTATGAACGCGTGACGGCGCGTCCGCCGACTACGCGATGGGGACACGCCGGCGTGGTCGGCGTGTGGGATACTAGACGCATGAAGAGTCTGTTTGAACTCGCCGCGTGGGTGCTGATCGAAGTCCTGTGGCACCGCCTCTGTTACGGCAACCCGTCGCTGGGGATCGCGCTCATCATGGTGACGCTGATCGGCGTGGGCGTGTGGCTGTCGATGACGCTGTGAGCGGCTGACACGCCGGGCATACTGATCGCATGTTCAAGGGTCTCTTCGGCACGAAACGCACCGACGACGCCCCACTCAGCGACGAACAGTTCTGGGTGTGGTTTGCAACGGAGTCGAAGCGACTTCGGGTCATATCGGGTCCGAAGCTTGTGGACACACTCTGCTGCATGATGCAGCGAGTGGACGAGGGGCTCTGGGCCTTTGTGAACGAACCGAGCGACAACGACCGTGAGTTCATCGTGAGCGCGGATGGTCATCGCGAGCGTGCGCCCGCGGTTCGCCGCATTGTCGATGCGGCACCCGATGTCGAAGGCTGGGACATTATCGCTTTCAAGCCGCGATTCGCGGAGCCGCTGACGTTCATCGAGTTCGAGGGTCAGCGGGTCGAGGCGAACGACATCCGCCTGCTTTACTACCCCGGCGAGGGATCCGTAGATATCGCTGTGTTCCTGCGTGACGCGAAGGCTCCTGGCTCGTACAAGGCCGCGGAGGGTGTCTTACGGATGCTGGATTCCGCGCTCGGCGAGGCCGACATGATTGAGCGCGTCGGGAAAGTCATGTTCCATCCGCTCGAGCAGGCACCGGCGGGAGCCTATCCGTGGGAGGACGCTGCGCGAGTGTTCGACGCGGCGTGGGCGTCGAAGAACCCCCACGCGTCCGAGTAGCACCGTGCGTATCAGCCCGCGTGCGCTACTCCTCCATAACGGTGTAGTAGCGTGCGTCGGCGATGCGTCGGAAGGCGCCGGTCTCGACGTCGCCGTCGTTGAGCATGGCGTCGATGGCGTTCATGTAGTCGTCGTCGCGGGTTTCGCCCGTGCCGTCGAAGTGGACGCCGACGGCGAAGACGACGTCACCGGCGTCGTCGTTCTCGCAGTCCCACACGCCGCCAATGGGCGTGCCGTTCTCGAAGTCGTTGACGGGGATGTACTCGTCGAGCCCGTCGGGGATGGTCCCGCTGCCGCCGTCCTCGGGCCAGACGCCGTTGGAGACGAGGAAGAGGGCGCACCCGTCCTCGATGATGCGGAGATTGGAAGCGAAGGTGGCCTGGCGGGCCTCATCGTTGACGGTTGTGAACTGCGGGATGACGATCGCGGCGAGCACGCCGAGGATGACCACGACGATCAGGATCTCGACGAGCGTGAACGCCCGGGCGAGTCCTCGCGCACAACAGTTGCTCCACCCAGCGCCCCGTGTCATGCGCCGTCTCCTCATCGCGGCCCGAAGTAATCTTCTCGTCCGGTTCGGGCCCGGACACGACGGGTGCGTCGATCCGTGTGCGCGGGCGTGTGAAGGCGTAGGTTGTGGCGCGGCTGGCGCGGATGCCCGCGCCGTTCTCGGTCTCAACCGCTCGCGAGAGACGCGACCATGCGCTACGCGCTGATCTCACTGGTGCTGCTCGTCGGGATGCTGCTCCCGCTGCAAGCCGGGATGAACGCGGAGTTTCGGCGTCACGCGGGGCACGCGCTGCTGGCCGGCGTGACCAACTTCATGGTCGGGCTCGGCGCGATCGTGCTGGTTGCGCTGGTCATGCGGGTCTCGCCGCCGGCGCTGAGCGATCTCAGGCAGATCCCCTGGTGGGCGTGGCTGGGCGGGACACTCGGCGCCTCGCTCGTCGTGACGTCGGTCATCGCGGCGCCCAAACTCGGGGCGGCGATGCTCGTCGCCTGCCTCGTGTGCGGGCAGCTCACCGGCGCGCTGCTCATCGATCAGTTCGGCATCGCCGGGTACCCACAGCGGCCCATCACGCCCATGCGACTCGTGGGCGTGCTGCTGCTCATCGCCGGGGTGATCGTCATCGAACGATCGCTCGCCGCGCCCAAACCCGCGGCGGAATCGAACAACGCGGAATCATTCGAGTCCGCCGGCGGTTCGCCCGCCGAGAACCATGCACCACCGCCGTGAACCCATCCCGATCGGAGACCACGCGTATGCCCCGCACCGCCGCGAGCGCGATCCTTCTCACCACTGGCCTGCTCGTCGGCGTCGCCCCCGGCGTCCTCGCCCAGCAGCACGCGGAGCCGGGCGCTGAGCCCGAGAAAGCAGCCGACATGACCACCGCCGCCACGCCCGTGAAGGACGAGCTCGACGCCTTCCGCGCCGCGTTCCTGCAGCGCGCCGATGACGACAAGATCCAGACGTATCAGAAGGGCATCGACGACGTCGCCGCCTCCGGCGTGCTCGACACCGCGCTCAAGGTCGGCGACGCCGCGCCAGACTTCAACCTGCCTAACGCGCTGGGCGAGTCCGTCACGCTCAGCACGCTCCTCGCCGAGGGGCCGGTCGTCATCACGTGGTACCGCGGCGGCTGGTGCCCCTACTGCAACATCCAACTGAAGGGTTTCCAGGACATCCTGCCCGAACTGACCGAAGCCGGCGCGCAGCTCGTGGCGATCAGCCCGGAAACGCCCGACAACTCGTTCAACACCAAGCAGAAGAGCGACCTCGAGTTCCACGTGCTCAGCGACGTGGACAACGCCGTCGCCCGCGACTTCGGCATCGCGTACGCCCTCCCGACCGAAGTGAGCGACGCTTTCAACAAGGGCGGGCTCAAGCTCGACGAGTGGAACGGCTCCGGCAACTGGGACCTCCCGCTCAGCGTCACCTACGTGATCGATCAGTCGGGCACCGTGCGCTACGCGTACGTCGATCCGGACTACCGCAACCGGGCGGAGCCGAGCGAGACGCTCGACACCGTCCGCGAGATCACGGGGCGATAAGAAGGCCTACTACAGATTTCACAGAGAACACAGAGAGCCGGACTGGGGGTCGCCCTGCCGGCTCCTTTCCCTGCGCTCTCCGCGCCTCCGCGGTGAATCCACGCCGCCCGATCGCCGAACCCACTGGCATGACCTCGAACCCCGAGTTCACCATCCTGATCGACGGCGAATGCCCCCTCTGCAAGAAGGAAGCGGACATGCTCCGCTGGCTCGACCGCGGGCGCGGCAGGCTCGCGCTCGTCGATATCGCCGAGCCCTCCTTCGACGCCGCCGCCTACGGCACCACGTTCGAGACCGTCATGGGGCACATCCACGGCGTGCTGCCGGACGGCTCACTCGTCACCGGCAACGAGGTCTTCCGTCGCGCATACGGCGCTGTCGGGCTGGGCTGGCTGTGGGCGCCGACCACGTGGCCGATCATCAGGCCCATCGCCGACGCGGCGTACAACTGGTTCGCCAAGCACCGGCTCAAGCTGACCGGCCGCCCCGACGCGTGCGACACCGGTCGCTGCAAGGTGCCGGTCTGAACGAGCCGCGACCGTGAGGGAGCGGGCTCTTCTGCCTACCCCATCTCGTGGAACGGGCATCTTGCCCGTCTCCTCCTCGGCCTTATCCGAGTGTGGCACCGGGACCTCGCGCGCCGGCGCTTCGCACTTGGGTGCCACGGGTTGATTCGCCGAAGGCGGACAACCCGTGCGGTTCACCGTCAACAGCACGGCTTGCCCTCCGGGTCAAGCCGTGGCACCCAGAGGATACAATCCGCTGCTCGGTGAGCCGGCGGTGCCACACATTCACAGAACCTCCACCCCCTGCACCTGCCCCATGAGGAACTCGACGCTCAGCGTCTCGCCGCCGTGGAGATCGCCCGTCAGCAGGTGCATCGGGATGCGCACGCCGATCGCTTCGATGCGTCCGTCGGGTGAATCGCCGATGCCGATGACGCAGTCGCAGTAGGTGTCGCCGTGGATGGAGACGCCCTTCACGCCCAGCACGCGCCCGCGCACCGAGCCCATCATCGGCGGGTCCACCATCACGATGTTCTGGGGTGTGTCACTCATCGCTTCACCGTGACATATTCGAGGATCTCGACGACCTGTTCCGCCGTGCGCGCGACGGCCATCGCCGCGCCGTCCACCTCTTTGAGTGCGTGGCGCAGCTCCTCCGGGTGGATCACGATGAGCGACTTGCCCCTCGCGGCGGCGTAGCCCGCGTCGAACGCCGCGTTCCACTCGCGATACTCGCCCGCGAAGCGGATCACCGCGATGTCGCACGAGTCGATCAGCGTGCGCGTGCGGATCGCGTTGACCTTCGCGCCCTTGTGATCGTGCCAGAAGGGGTCGGGCTCTTCGCCGAGGATGCGCACGCCGCACGCGTCGGAGGCGGGGTGATCCGTCACCGGTGCGCAGAGCGCCACGGGGAGTTGTTTCGCTTCGACGCCTTGCGCGATCTGCGCGCGCCAGTCGCTGTGGACCTCGCCGCCCAGATAGACCGACCACGTTCGTGCGTGAAAGTTGCTCATGCGTGCATGGTACGTGCGCAACATCTTGGACCTGCGCGCGGGGCGCGCAGACGCCGAGCGGGTTTGCCCGCAGACTCCGTGGACACCCTCACGGAGACCGCCATGCACCGCACGTTCATGTTCCTGCCGCTCGCGTTCGCGCCGATCGCCTGCACCGTGCCCTCGACGACCGACCTCTCGTACGACACGCAACTGCTCAACGAAACGATCGTGGATCGCCCGCGACTGCTGCTCGACGGGTCACAGGTCACGAAGAACGCGGGCGTGTTTACCGCCGACACGTGGACGAGCACCGGCAACACCGAGCCGCACATCTTTCAGGTCGATGACGACGGGCTCGACATGGGCGGATACGGGCCATCGGGCGGGATCGGGGTGAGCTTCGGCCCGCACGCGCGCGCCTTCGCCGGGGGCTCGCGCGATATCGAGATCGCCAGGCTCGCCGTGGAACTCGACGAGACCGGCACGATCCTGCGCGCGCTCGAACTCGAAGGCGTGGGCGTCAAGGCCTCGCCCGTCATCGACACGCAGCGCGCGCTCTACGACACCTCCTTCGCCGCCTTCGCCAACATGACCGAGGCGCAGAAGGAAACAGTGCTGCAGTCGCTCAAGACCGGCACCGACTTCGCGAGCGCCGTAATCGAGGCCGTTGCGAGGAGCGTGGCGCCGCTGCCGTGAACCCCTGCGTCAGAAGACTGCGCGCGGCAAGCCGATCGTGTCGTCCGCTTCTACCACGAGCCCGTCGCCCACGAACTCGAGTGGGGCGGCATCGATGGGCCAGCGGTTCAGCGTGCCGCTGCGTCGCGCGCTCATCGAGGCGAGTCGCAGGATGTCGGCGACTACCGCGCTCGCCGTCGGGAACCGCCCCGCCCCGCTGCCGGCGATGAAGGCGTTCGACATCGCGTCGCCCCCGAAGAGCACGCCCATGTCGGCGCCGGGCACGCGCGCGAGCGGGTGCTCCATCGGCACGAGCACGGGCCCGTTGTGCAGCGAGACTCGGTTCGATTCGTCACGCCGAGCGAGCGCGAGGAGCTTGATCGCGCAGCCCGCGTCGCGTGCGCGCGCCGCATCGTTGGCGGAAAGTCCCTCGATGCCGCGGGTGGTGATGGCGTCGAGTTCGACGCGTCCGACGAAGGCGATCGTCGCGATGATCGCGAGCTTCTCCAGCGAATCGCGCCCGCTCACGTCGAGCGTCGGGTCGGCCTCCGCGTAGCCGAGACGCTGCGCCTCGCGCACGGCGTCGTCGTACGAATCGCCCGCGATGAGGCGATCGAGGATGAAGTTGCACGTGCCGTTGACGATGCCCGCGAAGAAGTCGATGCGGTTCGCGGCGAGCGAAGACGTCAGCGGCTCGATGACCGGCACACCCCCCGCGACCGTCGCCTCGATCCCGATGCGCGCACGGTTCTTCTCGGCGTGCGCGAAGAGCGCTTCGCCCTTCGCCGCAATGAGCGCCTTGTTCGCGGTGACGACATCACGCCCGTCGCTGAGCGCGCGCACGAGGGAGTCCTCCGCCGGGTCGAGCCCGCCCGCGACCTCGACCAGCATGTCGAAGGGCGTCGCGAAGAAGGCCTCGGGATCGTCGGTGAGTTCGCAGCCGGGCGGGGGTTCGACGTCGCGCATGCGCGACGCGTCGCGCACGAGGATGGTCGCGAGGCTCACGGGCGCACCGGTGTGGCGCGTGTAGTCCTCGCGATGACGCTGCAGGAGCGCCGAGACGCCCTGCCCGACGGTGCCGTAGCCGATCATGCCGATTCGCATCGCCTCACGGTAGCGGCTCGGGCGGCGCGCGGGGTAGGCTGCGAGCATGAGCGAACTGGTGTGGATCAACGGGAAGATGTTGCCGCGAGACGAAGCGCGGGTGTCGGCGTTCGATGCGGCGTTCCAGCACGGCGTCGGGCTCTTCGAGACGATGCTCGCCACCTCCGGGCGTGTCTTCCGTCTGGACAGGCACCTCGCGCGGCTCGAAGCCAGCGCGCGCACGCTGGGGCTCACCGAACGGCTCAGCACGAGCGCGCTCGCCGAGGCGGTCGAGCACGTGACGAAGGAGTCGGGCCTCGCCGAGGGCGAGGGGCGGGCGCGCGTGCGACTGACGCTCACGGGCGGCGATCTCAACATGCTCGCGCGCGAGCAGCGCGGGCCGAGCGACCCGACGATCGTCATCCAGGTGACGCACGCGACGCGCTACCCGGACGAGATGATGGAGCGCGGCGTGTCGTGCGTGGTCGCCGACGCGAAGGCGAACCCGCTCGATCCCTTCGCGGCGCACAAGACGCTCAACTACTGGTGGCGCCTGCGCGAGCTGCAGAACGCGTCCGCGAAGGGCGCGGGCGAGGCGCTCGTGCTGCAGGTCACGAACCACGTGTGCGGCGGGTCGGTGAGCAGCATCTTCTGCGTGCAAGACGGGACGCTGCGCGTGCCCATTGCTCGCGGCGAAGAGGTGGACGGCGGTGTGCCGAGCCCCGTGCTGCCCGGCGTGACGCGCGACGCGATCATCGAGTTCGCGGACGCGATGGGCGTGGGCTGCGAGCGCACGATGCTGACCGTTGCGGACGTACTCGACGCGGACGAGGTGTTTGTCACGAACGCGTCGTGGGGTGTGCTGCCGGTCGTGAAGATGGAAGCCAAGGCGATCGCGGACGGCGCGCCCGGCGCACTCACCAAAGACCTGCGGCAGAAGTGGCTCGACGCGATCCGGGACGAGGCGTGATCGCGCTGAAGGATGGTCGTCGCGCGACGATCTGCGAAGCGACGCTCGACGACCTCGAGACCATCTGGCAGATCGAGGTCGAGGTGACGAGGCTCGGGCACGGCGTCGTGCGCACGATGGATGAACTCGACGAGCCCGCCGAGTCGCGCAGGAAGCGCTTCAAGCGCGCGCTCGCGCACCGCCCCGGCATCGGGGCGGGCGGGGTGCTGCTGCTGGCGCGGGTCGGGGGCATTGCGGCGGGCGCGGGGTCGATCAAACGGCTGCACCTCGAACGGATCGCGCACGTGGGGACGCTGTGGATCTCGATCCGCCCCGAGTTCCAGGGGCTCGGGTTGGGGCGAACGCTGATGGGGGCGCTGCTCGATTGGGCGCGCGTTGGTGCGGGGGCGCAGTGCGCGGTGCCGATCCGGCGTGTCGAGCTCAACGTGCTGGCGGACAACGCCCGCGCGATCGCGCTCTACGAATCGATGGGCTTCGAGTGCGAGGGGCGCAAGCGCGGGCACGTGCGGATGGCGGACGGGGCGTTCGAGGACGACCTCGTCATGGCGCGGTGCTGGGAGCCCTCCGATAGACTGCGCTGATGCTCGCACGGATCAGCGGCGTTGTGGAATCGGTCGAGGGCGCCTCGGTCGTGATCGGCGAACCCGAGCACGGCGAACGCATCTCCCTCGCGTACCAGGTGCTCGTGCCAGCGTTCACCGGCGCGACGCTCAGCGAACGCGTGGGCGAGCGCGTGACGCTGCACACCGTCGAGGTGTACGAGGGCTCGGCGGCCGGGAACAACTTCGTGCCGCGAGTCATCGGGTTCGAGTCGCGGAGCGATCGGGCGTTCTTTGAACTGTTCACGAAGGTGAAGGGGCTGGGCTCGCGCAAGGCGCTGCGCGCGCTGGCGATGCCCGTGCCGCGGATCGCCGATGCGATCGCGAAGAAGGACGCCAAGGCGTTGCAGTTGCTGCCCGAGATCGGGAAGCGGCTGGCCGAGACGATCGTGGTGGACCTGCACGGGAAGGTGGACGACTTCCTGACGCCGAGCGCGGCGGATGACCGGGCGGCGGTCGTGGTGGACGTCAAGAGCGATGTCGTGCGTCAGGCGATCTCGGCGCTCGTGAGATTGGGCGAGCGAGAGGACGAAGCGCGCCGGCTTGTCGAGGCGGCGGCGGAGCGCGACCCGGAGATCAGCGAGCCCGACGCTATGCTGGCCGCGGCGCTCGCCGAGCGCTGAGGAGAGACGCACCACGCACACGCGGGGGACCGATGCGGTACGCGATGATCATGGCGGGCGGCGCGGGGACCAGGCTCTGGCCCGTCAGCCGGAAGGGCACGCCCAAGCAGCTCGTGCCCATCATCGAGCGCGGCGACCGGCGCGTGAGCCTGCTCGAGCTCTCGGCCAAGCGGCTCGAAGGGCTCGTGCCGAGCGAGCGACGCTACATCTGCACGAACGAGGCGTACCGCGATCAGATCAAGGCGGCGCTGCCGGAGTTCACCGACGAGCTGATCCTGGGCGAGCCGGAGGGGCGCGACACGGTGAACGCGGTTGGGTTTGCCGCGGCGGTGCTGCACGCGCGCGACCCGGACGCGGTCTTCGCGGTGCTGACGGCGGACCACATCATCGAGCCGGCGGACCTCTTCCGCGATCGCATCGAGACGGGGTTCGAGCTCGTCGAGGCGGACCCGACGCGCCTGGTGACGTTCAGCATCGAGCCGACGTACCCCGCGACGGGGTTCGGCTACGTCGAGCGTGCCGCGAAGATCGACGGGTTCGACGGGCTGGCGTACAGCGTGGAGCGGTTCGTCGAGAAGCCGAGCCTCGAGAAAGCGCAGGCGTATCTGGAGAGCGGCGGCTTCGGGTGGAACAGCGGGATGTTCGTCTGGAGCGCGGCGAACTTCATGGACTGCTTGCGTCGGTACAAGCCCGAATCGCACGAGGGGCTCGCGCGGATCGGCGCGGCGTGGGACACGCCCGACCGAGTGAAGGTCCTTCATGAGGTGTACCCGGCGCTGCCCAAGATCAGCGTGGACTACGCGGTGATGGAGCCGGCAACGCGCGAGCAGGCGCGCGTGGCGGGCAAGCCCGACGCGGCCAAGTCGGTCAAGGTCTGCACCGTGCGGATGGATCTGTCGTGGCTCGACGTCGGCTCGTGGCCCAGCTACGGGGAGACGCTCGACGCCGACGAGCAGGGCAACCGCGTGAGCGGCGAGGCCACGCTGCACGATTGCAGCGCGTCGCTCGTTGTGAACGCTCGCTCCGGCGGGAAGCCGCACCGCGTGGCGGTGCTCGGCGCGGAGAACCTGATCGTCGTGCACACCGACGACGCGACGCTGGTGATGCCGGCGGAGAAAGCGCAGGACCTCAAGGCGCTGCACGCGACGCTGGCGGACGAGCTCAAGTAAGCCCCTCACCCCGGCCCTCTCCCCGGCGAGCGGGGAGAGGGAGCAGGAATCCCGCTCCCTCACGGTCGCGGCTCGTCAGGCCCCAGACCCGAAACCCCGGACCCCAGACCCCGATGTTTACGGGAAGATGCCGCGCATCGCGTAGACCTTGCCGATGCTTTCGAGCGCGGCGATGTAAGCGCCCGTGCGCATGTCGGTGTCGAAGCGTCTGCGGGCCTGCATGACGCGGCGCGCGGCGCCGGCCATGTGGCGGTTGAGCTCGTCGTCCACGCGCTCGATGTCCCAGTACTGCTGGGCCTTGTTCTGGACCCATTCGAAGTACGAGACGGTGACGCCGCCGGCGGAGCAGAGGATCGCCGGGAGGATCTCCGTGCCCTTGCCGAGCAGGATGCGTTCGCCCGGGGGCGTGGTCGGCGCGTTGGCGGCCTCGGCGACGACCTTGGCGTTCATCAGGCTGGCCTTCTCCTCGTTGATCATCTGCTCGAGGGCGGCGGGGATGAAGACATCGACGTTGACGGAGTAGAAGTCGTTCTCGGTGATGGCCTCGGCGCCGTGGTGAGTGTTCTCGAAGCCGCCGACGCCGCCGGTCTCTTTGACGTAGTTGTCGAGGGCGATGGTGTCGAGGCCGCCGTCGTTGTAGACGGCGCCGGTGTGGTCCATGACGGCGGTGACGAGCCCGCCGCGTTCGGCCCAGAGCTTGCCGGCCCACGAGCCCACGTTGCCGTAGCCGAGGCAGGCGCAGGTCCCGCCCTTGATGTTGATGTTCATCTCCGGGAGGAGTTCGGCGAGGACGTCGATCACGCCCTGCCCGGTGGCCTTTTCGCGTCCGGCGGAGCCGCCCATTTCGATGGGCTTGCCGGTGACACAGGCGGAGGCGTCGATGTGCTGGCTGCCGGAGGTGATGTTCATGTAGGTGTCGGCGAACCAGGCCATGACCTGCGAGTTGGTGCCGACGTCGGGGGCGGGGATGTCGTGATCGGGCCCGATCATGGGCGCGATGGCGGAGACGAAACGCCGGGTGACGCGCATGAGTTCGCCCGAAGAGAGCGAGCGCGGGTTGCACTTGATGCCGCCCTTGGCGCCGCCGAAGGGCACGCGGACGAGGGAGCACTTCATGGTCATGAGCGCGGCGAGTGACTTGACGTCTTCGAGCGAGACATCGTGGTGGTAGCGGATGCCGCCCTTGTAGGGGCCCATGGCGTTGTTGTGCTGGACGCGGTAGCCCTTGAAGAGGGCGTGGTGCCCGTTGTCCATCTTCACGGGGAAGTGGACCATGATCTCGTTCTTGGGCTGGGCGAGGATGATCTGGACGTGGTGCGGGAGTTCGAGGATGTCGGCGGCGGTGAGGACCGCGTCGATCGTCTGGAGGTAGAGGTTGTCGGGGTCGCGGTCGAAGCCCAGCTCGTCGTAGACGGGGCTGTTCATGAACTCGCGCGAGGGGGCGGTGATGCTGGCGTTGGCCTGTGCCTTGCCCTTGACGTCGGACGTTGCTTGCGACATGGAAAGGAGATCCCGCAGGTGCGCGTCGGTCGGCCGAACGGCGCGCGAACTCAAGTGTGAACGCCGCGACCCACCGGGCGTCTCGCCTCCCGCGCCGCCCACGGAGCGGGGGGAATCGGCAACCATAGCGGTTCCCATCGGAAAGACGAGCGTGCGGGATGCGGAGTTCGCGCGAAGGGGGTGGAGTCTTTCAGGTGAAACGTTTCACCTTCACCGCTCCGCATAACCGCTCCGGACCCCCGCGCGACCCGCCGTCTCACCCGCACGAGGCGCCGAGGTTCGAGACCACAAAGGTGATGTCGGCGGTGGTGGTCAGCCCGTCGCCGTCCACGTCCCCGGGCGTTCCGCTCGCGCCGGGCGAGCCCGCGCCGAGGTTCGAGACCACGAACGTGATGTCGGCGGTGGTGGTGTCCCCGCTGCCGTCGGCATCGCCCGGGCAGTCCACGGCGCGCACCCGATCCAGATCGATCCGCAGCAGCACCTGCGCCAGCGGCGTGGCGTTGTTGTTGACCGAGAAGGCGCAGATATCGGGCGAGGGCTCGGCGAGCAGCGCGTGCACGATGAGCCAGCGCCCGTCGGGCGAGACGTGGAACCCGGCGAAGCCGGTGTTGGGCAGGTCGGCGACCACGAGCGTCGGGAAAACGGTGCCGTTGATATCCACGTTGGCGACCTCGGTGACGCCGCCCTCGAGGATGAGCTCGTCGTTGAAGAAGAGTCCCTCGAAGATGGCGAACGTGGAGGTGATGTCGGTGTTGTCGGGGCAGACGTCGGCCTTGGGCTTGTTCCACGCGCCCCAGTAGATGATGTTGCCCTGGGCGTCCATCTCGATGTTGGCGTTGGCGAAGCCGAGCTGCAGCGGGCCTTCGACCACGGTGCCAACGGTCGTGGCTTCTTGCATCACGACCTGCCCGTTGACGACGAGGATGCCGTCGGTGAGCGAGTCGCCGTTGACCGAGCCGAGGAAGGCGATGTCGCCGGCGTCGTTCAGCGCGAGCGGGTTGTTGAAAAGGCTGTCGTAGTTGCGTCCGGGCAGGGGCGAGGGCTGGCCCTCGCGCGCCACGACGCTGTAGGTGTCGGTGGTCGCGTCGTAATAGACGATGGTGCCGTCCTGATCGAAGGGCGCGCCGCGGACATCGACGCCGATGAGGATCGAGCCGTCGCTGTTGGCGTCGATGTCTTCTTCGCTGCCGTTGAAGGTGCTGGCCTCGAAGCCGTGCCCGGGGACTTGCTGCCCCTCGGCGTCGGTGAAGCGCAGCGTTTGGCTTTGGGTCATGAGCCCGGCGTCGTCGATCTGGAAGATGACGCGGGTCTCGTCGTCGAAGGTGCCGCCGGCGCTCAGCGTGGCGCTGACGACGAGCGTCTCGGCGTCCGCGGCCTTCACGCTGGCGAAGCGTTCGATCCCGTTGTCGGGCGCGACGACGCCCGGGACGATGTCGAGCGGCGTGCCCTCGGCGAGGATCGACGCGCCGTCGAGCACGAGCACGTCGAACTTCACGTCCTCGAAGTCGAAGAGGGCCGGGTCCGGCGAGCCGTCGGGACGCGTGGTGAAGACGTCGGTGCCCCCGATGACCTGCGCCACGGCGCCGTCCTGCGCGACGGAGACGTCGAAGAAGGGCTGCTGGCTGAGGGTCTGCATCGCGACGGGCACGATGTTCGCGTCGCTCGGCAGCTGGTACCCCTCGCGGATGAAGGGCGCGCCGTCGCGCAGCATCACGAAGTCGCGCGTGAACTCGAGTGGGTCGCTCGAGTTGACCAGCGGGAAGCGGTAGAGCGCGTACCACGTGCCGTCGCTCGCGATGCGCGGCTGCCCGGCAAAGAGCGAGACGTTGAGCGGGCTGGGCGGGAGCACCAGCGGGCCCGGCGCCACGTCCGCCGGCGCCGTGAACAGGACCTCGATCGCGTCGCTCGGGACACCCGCATTCGCGGCACCAACACTGATCGAACCCGCCGACACCACACACATCGCTCGAACAAGATTCATCACGCTCTCCCTTTTGGACCACTCACAGCATGCGCCGAGGGCACGCCATTGCAACGAACGGGGGCGAGTGTGAAAAAAGTTTGTCAGTGCGGGAGTCGTTCGAGGTCGTCGTCGGTGCCGGCGATGACGAGCGTGTCGTCCGAATCGAGCAGGCTGGTGGGCTTGGGGACGTCGAGCACCCGCTCCTCGATGGCGTCGGCGCCCGTCGAGGACGAGGCGTCGATCCGCTGGCGGATCGCGACCACCGTCACGTTGTGGTGCTTGCGGAGGTCGAGTTCCTTGAGCGTTTTGCCCTGCCACGCCGCCGGCACCGGGATTTGCACCAGCGCGAAGCCCGGCGCGATCTCGATGTGATCGATCAGGAAGGGCTGCAGCAATCGGTGCGACCAGCGGTCGGCGGCTTCGTCCTCGGGCGAGACGACCGCGTCGGACCCGATGCGCGAGAGGATGCGGGCCTGCATGTCGTTGCCGGCGCGGGAGATCACACGCGGGATGCGCATCGACTTGAGCAGCACGGTGGCGAGGGCGTTGGCCTCGAAGTTGTGCCCGATGCCGACGATCGCGCAATCGACCTGATCGATGCCCTGGGCGCGGAGCGCGCCCTCGTCGGTGGCGTCGAGGGCGATGGCGAGGGTGACGCGGTCACGGACCTCTTCGACGATCTGTCGATCGCGGTCGATCGCGATGACCTCGGCGCCGGAAGACGCGAGGTTCGTCGCGAGGCGCGAGCCGAAGCGACCGAGCCCGATGACCGCGAAGCGTTGCATGGCGCAACAATCTACCCGCCCGGGCGGGTCGGCGCGCTCAGCGTGCCCGCTGGGGGTAGATGATGAAGCGGTCGTGGACCTCGAGCGCGATGTCGGTGGCGCCGTCGTTGTTGAAGTCGCCGAGCGTGGCGTAGGAGGGCTCGTAGTTCGCGCCCCCGCCCGCGCCGAAGAGGCGCGACTCGAAGACCTTGAACTCGTTGGCGAAGTACATCTTGCGCGAGGCGCTGAAGGTGAAGATCTGGCACATCTGCTCGCGCGCATCGAGGCTGACCATGTCCACGAAGCCGTCGCTGTTGAAGTCGCCGACTTCGAGCTCATGCTCGAGGCGGTCTTCGAGGTCGCTGCGGTACACGGCGACTTCCTTGAGATCGACGTGCTCGCCCGCGAGTCGGATGACGGCGAACGCGCCGCCGCCGATCGCCAGCACGTTGGGCTCGCCATCGCCGGTAAACGAGCCGGCCTCGAGCCCGCGCACCGCGAAGCCCTGCAGACGCTGGCGCTCGTCGATCTGCCAGACGTTGGAGTCGTTCCGCGACATGAAGACGAGCGTTCCGCCGCTCGCGTCGGCGGCGACGATCGTCGGGCGGTCCATCTGCGGGAGCACCGCCAGCGCCCCGAGGCTCGCGTCGGCCTCGGGCGTCGTGATCTGCTCGACCACGCGCCAGCCGCGATCGCCGTCGAACGAGCACGCGCGGACGAAGTTCTCATCCGCGATGAGCAGCTCGTCGTATCCGTCGCCGTCGATGTCCAGCGCCGCGGTGTTCTGCGGGCCCGCCGACTGCACGAGCCCGAACTGCGGCATGGTCTCGTCGGTCAGCACGGTCATCTCGTCGCCCCCGTGCACCATGACCAGGGGCTCGTTGGGGGTGAAGAGGAGGAAGTCCCCGTTGCCGTCGGCGTCGAAGTCGCCCGGGAGGATCGACTGGGGCGGGCGGTTCACGCCCTCGAGCTGGACGGTGATGGTCTCGGCGCCGTCGAAGTGGAGTTCGAGCGTGTGGTCGCGCCGATCGCGCACGACGACCGCGAGCCCGTGGCGTTCGCTGCCGCCCACGTTGACGAGCGAGGAGCGGACAGGCGCCATGGCGACGGGCGTGGTGCCGGCGGTCGCGACGGAGATGGGCTGCGGGAAGCCGAGGCGTCCCTGCGCGTCCACGCTGGCGATGCCGACGGCCTTCTCCTCTTCCGACAGAATGAAGACTTCGAGCGCCCCGCTGCCGTCCCACTGACCGGCCTTGACGACCTTGGGGTCTTTGAACGCGCTGAACGACGAGGGCGCCCCGAGCCCGCTGCCACGGGTCTGCTTGTGCATCACGATGCTGTTGGCCTCGGGGTCGGTCGCCACGAGGTCGAGCATCCCGTCCTGATCGATGTCGGCGACGCAGACCGAGCGTTCGGCGGCCTCGCCGCGGAACCCGTAGACGCTCGCCAGCGCGTCGCGCTCGGCGCCCAGGCGCTTGGCGCTGGGCTCCACCTCGGTGCGCGTCAGGTCGTAGAGGATAATTCGTCGGCTGGCGCGTTCGATGAGCGCGATGGAGGCCGCGGCACGATCGGGGAAACGCACGGGCTCCGCCTCGATGATCGCCGGCATCTCGAAGCGCGTCTCGGCGCCGAGCCCGCCCTGCTCGCGCTGCAGCCAGACGCGGACGGGGGCGGCGTCTTCGGGCAGCGCCGCCATGACGTCGGAGCGCCCGTCGCCGTCGTAGTCCTCGACGAGGAAGGCGAAGATCTCCCCGCTGGAGCCGAGCTCGGTGGGTTCGCCGACCAGCCCGCTGGAACCGAGCTCGAAGACGAGGATCTTCCCGCTCGCGACGACGAGGAGGTCTTCGGAGTCGTCGCCGGTGACCTCGGCGATCTCGATGCCGTCCTGACCGGCGGCGAGCCCGCGCACGCGCCGCGTGGCCAGCTCTTCGAACGAACCGATCGATTCCTGCGTCAGCACCACCACCTCGCTCGGGCGACCCGCATAGATGATGTCGAGCATCCCGTCGCGGTTGATGTCGTGCGCACGGAACCCGGTCACGCGGTGCGCGACCGAGACGTCGGCCCGATCGAAGAAGCGGTTGGGCTTCAGCTCGTTGACCTTGTACGCCCGCTCGAGCTCCTCATCCGTGCGCTCGGTGGCGCGCTGGGTGTAGACCTCGATGCGGCTCTTGCGGTTGTTGACGATCGCGATGTCGTCGAGCCCGTCGTTGTTGAAGTCGGCGGTCAGCGCCGGGCCGCAGTCGTCGTCTACCACGATTATTCGAGGATCTTCGAACCCGAAGTAGCCGGCCAGATCGCTCGTCTGGGCGTTGGCGGCGGGGGCGGCGGCGAGGGCGGCGAGGGCGGCGAGGGCGGCGAGCAGCGAAGGAACGATCAGGCGGGGCATGCGGGTCTCCCGTCTCGGGTGGGTGTCCAGGGATGCCGCGTCGCGACAACCCGATCGCGGACGCCCGGTAGAACTCTCCGGACGCCCACGCCCCGATGGTACCGGCGTCGGGCCTCCCCGCGGCAGGCCTCGCACCCGGATGTCGCGTTCGGAGGGTTTCGGGACACTTCGCACGCGCCGCGTGCGCCCATCATCCACGGTTCATCGAAACGACACGCGGTCCCGCTAGACTCCAGAGGACTGTTGCAACGGAGGTTCGCATGCACAGCAAGGTTCTGACGTCGCTCGCCCTCGCCGGCGTGCTGGGTTCGCAGACGCTCGCGGCGGGTCCCGCGATCGACACGATCGTCCTCGAAGACGGGCGCGCCATCACTGCACCGATCCTCAAGCAGACCCAGCAGGCCGTCTGGGTCGATCTGGGCGACACCGTCATCGAAATCTCGCGAGACACCATCGCCTCGATCGTCATGGGCGAGCAGCCCGAAGCGACCGACGACGCGACCTCCATCAGCCACCTCTTCCGCGTGGCGGGCGAGTTCCGCGAGCGGGCGCCGAAGGAGCACTCCAAGCTCATCGGCGAGGCGGTCATCAAGGTCAGCACCCCGCGCGGGCTCGGGTCGGGATTCATCATCCACCCCGACGGCTACGCGATCACCAACGCGCACGTGATCCAGGGCGAGACCGACCTCAAGGCCACGGTGTACGAGCAGGACGATCTGGACTTCAAGCGGTTCATCGTGGACGACGTCGAGATCATCGCCGTCAACAACCACCTCGACCTCGCGCTCGTCAAGCTCGAGCACCCGGAGGGCGACCTGTTCCCGGTTGTCCCGGTCCAGGGCGCCGAAACGCTCGACGCGGGCGAAGAGGTCTTCGCCATCGGCAACCCCCTCGGGCTGGAGCGGACGCTCTCGACCGGCGTCGTCGCCACCACCCAGCGCAACTTCGAGGGCATGACCTATATCCAGACCACGACGCAGATCAACCCGGGCAACTCCGGCGGGCCCCTCTTCAACCGCTACGGCGAGGTGATCGGCGTCACCAACATGAAGATCCCCTTCGGCGAAGGCCTCGGGTTCGCCATCCCCGCCCGCTACGTGCGGGACTTCATCCGCAACCGCGACGCCTTTGCCTACGACAAGGACAACCCCAACTCCGGGTACAACTACAACGACCCCCCCACGCGCGAGAAGTTCGGCGCGCCCCCGCTCCTCGACGACAAGTCCGGCGGCTGAAACGCCGACCCTCTCAGTCACAATCATCCGTGACGGCGCTCTTCCTCGTGGGTGGGCGCACAACGAACGTTCTTACAGGCTGAACCATGCAACGGGATTACCTCATGCGCACCAACACGATGCTCGCGTCACTCGCCGGGCTCGCCGTCGCGTCCGCCTCGTTTGGCGGGATGACCATCGCCGACCTCGCCAGCGAAGACAGCGTCTTCGTCTTCAGCGTTGACAACGCCGCCGAGACCAAGGCGGCCTTCGACCGCACCTCGCTCTCGGACATCTGGAACGACCCGCAGCTGCAGGCGTGGTGGACCGAGTTGCAGGAAGACGGCGCGGAAGACTTCGCCGCCGAGCTCGAACGCCTCGGGCTCGAGCCCGAAGACCTCAAGCCCCCGAAGGGCACACTCGGCGTCGCCGCGTGGTTCACCGATGAACCCGTGGACGACACCACCTTCTTCATCCCCCTCAAGCACGACGTGCTCATCGTCGCCGAGTACCAGGACGAAGCCGAGGCCATGGTCGAGAAACTCGTCGGCGCGCTCGAGATCGGCGAAGAAGACGGCGAGGTCGAACTCGACATCGACGGCGACGTCTACACCTGGTCCTTCGTACCCCTCCCCGAGATGGAAGACGACGCCGACGACGAATGGGGCGAGTGGGAAGACGACTTCGGCGGCGCCGGCCCGTGGGAGGACGGCGAGGTCTACGAGCAGATGCACATGACCGAGCGCGACGGGTACGTCCTGCTCAGCTCCTCGCGCGACGCCCTCGAAGACGCCGTGGACCGCCTCGGCGGCGGGGGCAAGGGCGGGGTGCTCGCCGAGAACGATGACTACAACGCGACCGCGAAGATGTTCGGCGAGACGGCGGGCCACTTCGCCGTGCTCAGCGCGCCGGTGCTCGAGAAGATGGACGCCGTCGATCCCGATGAGGCCGGCGCGATGATGAGCGGGCTCACCCCGATCATGCTGCTGGACATGCTGGGGATCGCGAACGTGAAGGGGTTCGGCGGCGGGTTCGCGCTGGACACCGACGACGGGATCATCGAGACCCGCTACGCCGCCCTCGCGCCCAAGAAGACCGGGCTGCTCTCGCTGATCGGGGTCGAGCCGATCGACACGACGGCGCCGGCGTTCATCTCGGGCGACGCGGCCTCGGTCTCCGCGTTCAGCGTGAAGTACGACCAGATCTTCCCGCTGCTCAACCAGATGGTGGCCTCGCTGCCCGACGACAACGAGATGAAGATGCAGATGCAGGGCCAGCTCCCGATGGCGGGCGCGTTCCTCTCGCCCCTGCTCACGAACATGGGCCCGGAGACCTACGTCGCCCAGTCGTTCGAGCGCCCCTTCTCGGCGACCTCGCAGAAGATCCTCGTGGCCATCAAGGCCAAGGACGAGCCCACCCTCGTGCAGTCGATCAGCATGCTGACGATGCAGATGGGCATGCAGCCCCGGGCCTTCCAGGGCGGCCAGATCTGGGAAATGCCCGCCGGCGGGCTGGTGCCCTTCGAGATCGCGGTGGGTGTCGGCGCGGGCCACGCCTTCTTCGGCGAGACCGCGGGCATCGAGAACGCGATGCGCCAGGCCGGCGCCGGCGCCGCGGCGCTCAACGAGGAGCCCGGCTACGCCCAGGCAGCGCGGACGATCGACAAGGCCTCGCAGTCGTACTCGTGGGCCGACATGCCGACCGCCATCGAGTACATGAAGTGGACCACGCAGAACAAGCGCGCCATCGCCGAGGCCCAGGTCGAGATGCAGGCCCAGATGTGGGGCGGGCAGATGGACGAGCAGATGAAGCAGCAGATGATCGACGACATGGTCGCCATGCAGGAGTCACCGCTCGACGACTTCCCCGCGTGGGACGCGCTCATCCAGAACCTCGGCGACTCCGTCGGCTGGATGAAGGAAACCGATCAGGGCTTCGTCGGGCGATACATCATCCTCCGCCCGAACGCCAACTGATCGCCGTCACCACAACCGATTGACCACCGCGCGGGCGTCCGAAAGGGCGCCCGTGTTTGTTTTGCCTTCGGCATTGCGCTCCGGCCCTTTGCTCAGCCGGTCTTGCCCAGCATCGCAGCGCCCAGCAGCCCGGCGTTCTCACGCAGCGCGGTCGGCACCACGCGGACCGCGCGCACGCCGCCCGGGAACACATCGGCCCGCAGCGCGGCGGCCACGCGGTTGACGTAGGCGTCGCCCATCGTCTCGACCAGCCCGCCGCCCAGCACCACGAGCGGGATCGACAGCGTGGTGACGGTCGTCGCGAGCGCGACGCCCAGCAGGTCCGCCGACTCGTCCAGTACGCGTCGGGTGAGCTCGTCGCCTCGCTCGTACGCCGTCGCGAGGTCGGCGGCGGTGAGGGTGTCCAGGTCACCGTCCGCCACGATCTCGCTGAGCAGGCTCCGGGTGTTGCCGGCGATCAGGTCGCGCAGGCGGCTCTGCACGAAGTGGCGCGAGCAGACCTGTTCGAGCTTGCGCCGCCCGAGCGGGAAGGCCGGGAAGGCCGGGGCGTGCCCGATCTCGCCGGCGGAGTTGAAGTGCCCGCGGTAGAGGTGCCCGTCGAGGACGAGCCCGCCGCCGATGCCGGTGCCGACCCAGACCGCGAGCATGTCGCGGACGAGCCTGCCGGCGACGGTTTCGCCGTTGTGCCCGCCGAGCGTCCATTCGCCCCACGCCGCGGCGTTGACGTCGTTATCGATCGAGATGGTCGGTGCGCGATCGCCCAGCGCGTCGCGCAGCATCGCGCCGAGCGGGACGTCGTTCCAGCGAAGGTTGGGCGCCTCAACCACGGTCCCGCCCGCGGCATCGATGACACCCGGCGCGCCGATGCCGACCGGGGGCAGCGCGCCCGCGTCATCCAGTCCCGCTTCGCGCGCGGCGGCGGTGATCGACTCGGCGAGTCGGCGGACGACCGCTTCGACGCCGTCGTCGGCGCCCGTCTTGCCGCGCTCGCGCCCGAGCAGTTCGCCCCCCGGCGCGACGACACCCACCTGGAAGTGCGTCCCGCCCAGGTCCACGCCGATCCGCACGCCTTCTCGCTCGCCGCTCATGCGGGATGTGTACCGCCCCCGCGCCGCCTCGGCAACGCTACGCTCCGCACCCATGACCCCCGGCGTGTGGATCCCCGTTTCGATCGGTGTGCTCGCGTGGCTCGCGCTCGTCGGCGTCGCGTGGTGGATCACCTCGTGCCGGATCCGGGGCGACGACCTGCGGGGCGGGTTCTTCGTCCGCGTCATGCAGCTCATGGCGCGGTTCCAGCACCGCGTGACCTACGAGGGCCTGGAGCACGTCCCCACGCGCGTGGGCGACGACTGGTCCACCGTGGGCGAACCGCTCATCGTCGCGTGCAACCACACCGCGGGGATCGACCCGCTGCTGGTGCAGGCGGCGATCACGTTCGAGCCCCGCTGGATGATGGCCGCCGACATGCGCGCGCCGGCCCTCGAGTGGTTCTGGCGCTTCGCGGGGATCATCTTCGTGGACCGCGAAGAGACGGGCAGCGAGCCGCTGCGCACCGCGATCAAGCACCTCAAAGCGAACAGGGTCATCGGGATCTTCCCGGAGGCGCACATCGAGCGCCCGGAGAAGCGCCTGCTCCCGTTCAAAGACGGCATCGGGATGATGATCCGGCGCACCGGCGCGAAGGTGCTGCCCGTGGTGATCGAGGGCACGCCGCAGGTGGACCCGGCCTACGCGAGCCTGTGGCGCACGAGCCGCGCCCGCGTGCGCTTCTTGCCGTTGGTGGACTACGCCGACCGCGAGATGAAGCCGGCGGAGATCACACGCGACCTCGAACGCGTCTTCATCGAGGCGACGGGGTGGCCCATCGCGGACGAGTCGCCCCGGCTTGTCGATGGATGGTGGGCGTTCCCGCTGCTGCCGGGGCAGGACGAGGCCGATCGCTACCGCATCTCGCTGGGCGGAGATAGTTGAGTTGGGTGTGGGGTCTCGGGTTTGGGGTTTGTGGTCTTGGGTCTGACGAGCCGATCGACACTCCCTGAATCTCCCGCTTGCGGGCAACCGCGCGTGGATCACCGGCGTAGCGCCGCGTGATGCCCACGCCACGCACGCCACGCCGGAGGATTCGACGCGTCGCGTTCCGGCTCGCGTTGGCGCTGGCGTGCTTCATCGCCGCGATCGTCGTGCGTCATGTTGCGCATTGGCCGACACACGACTCACAGCCTCCGCGATACGGCTCCGCATCGATGGGAGATGCGTGGATCTGGGTCAAGGACTTCACACTGCTCACCGGTGCTCGACGAATCCTCGCGGAGTCCGCGTATCGCATCGGCGGCAACCCACGGATTCAAGCCTCACACGACTACCCACGCGTCATCGTGCTCAGAGAACAAGACGGGAGCTATGTCGGACGATGGGCACACTTCAGAGAGAGCATCATGCTCGGTATCGGGGGTTTCCATTACCGCGATCCGCGCGCCTACGGCAGCGAGTACATCGCCGTCTACCGCCAACAGGTCCGGATCCAGCTCATCGGAATCACAACTCCGATCCTGCTGCGCGAGTTCAAGGACGTCGAACTGAACTCCGTCGCGCCCAACGCAACGCGGCTCGAGATCGGACTGATGAGAAGCGAAGCCGACCGAGTGCTGCGCGAAGTCCCGATCACAATCTTCGACGAGTGGTACCCCGATGGAAAGCCGCCTGCAGTTGAAGTCTCGAGAGTCGCCCGAGAGAACGCCCTCCTCACCGCGCGTTCCGGCTGGATCCTGCGCAACGTGCCCTTCGAACTCGCTTGCACCGGGCTCCTGCTGGCGTCGCTGTGGTTCACGGTGAGGGCTGGGCGAGTCGCGCTGGGCAGGGATCGTTGAGTTGGGTGTGGGGCCTCGGAGTTGGGGTTTGGGGTCTTGGGTCCGAAACCCCACACCCCTTGTTCACGCGTTCCCCAGCGCGTGCTGCAGCGCGATCAGCGCGTACGCCGTGATGAGCACGGGGTTGTCTTCCATCCAGCGCGGGTGCACCGATCGGAACGACCCGTCCTCGTTCTGCAGTTCGCTGAGCGCTTCGACGAGGTCATCCGCCCAGTTGCGCGCAGGCAGTTCGTTGCCGCCCGCGTCCAGCGGCACAATCATCGGATCGCCCCACGCGTCCATCGCCCGCGCGAACATGAGGTAGTAGTAATACCGCCCCTGCTGCCCCGCGCGCGGGTTCTCATCGAGGCGGTAGTTCTTGCGGATCCACTCGTACGCGCTCGTCACGCGTTCGTCGCTGCGGTCGAGGTCGGCGTACACCATGCTCTTGAGCCCGGCGTACGTCACCGAACCGTACGCCGTGTGACGCAGCACCCGCTCGCCGTTGATGATCTCTTCCGTCATCGACTCCTCGGCGTACGACTGCCCGACGCCGATCGCCTCGCCCGTCGGGCCCGTCGCGTAGATGAACCCGCCCTGCTGCGACCCGTCGGCGTACGCCATGTCGTTCACCGAGTCGAGCATCTGCGTGCGCCCGAGGAAGACCATCGCGCGCTCGAAAGCGGGGTCGTCCGCCGGCACACCGGTGTCGTGCAATCCCTGCAGCATGAGGTTGAGGTTGGACATATCCGGGCGTCCGCGTCGCCCGTAGCCGACGCCGCCGTAGAAGGGGTGCGATTCGTCCACGCGCCCCGTCTCGGGGTGGTCGATCGACTCCTCCGACCATTGCAGGGAGCGGAGGAAGTCCTGCCCCGGCGCGACGAGTTCTGCTGTCTCCGGCGTGGGCACGCGCGACAGCGCGCTGAGGCTGATCGCGGTGTTGTAGTTGGAGAGGATCCCGTCGTGGATCCCGCCGTCGGCTTTCCTGAACGAGAGGACGTACGCGATCCCGCGTGCGATGTGCGCATCGTTGTGATCGAGGCGCGGGTGCGGCAGCATGCCGTTGAGCACGAGCGCGCTGATCGCCGGGAGATCGGGGCCCTCCGGGTTGACGGCCCAGCCGCCCGTCTCCGCGTCCTGCTGCGCGCGCAGGAACTCGATCGCGCGATCGGCCATCTCGCGCGCCTCGGCCCGGCGCTCCGGGCTGATCGCCACCGCCGGCGCCGCCAGCACCGCACACACCACCACCCCTGCAATCGTTCGAATCATCCGGCACCTCCGTGTTGTGTCTGATGGACTCTACCGCTGAGCGTGCTCGAGGTGCAGCGCGATGGCGCACGCCGACGGCGCGGCGACCTCGATCCGCATCGTGTGCACGCCGAACGATGCGCGCATGGCCCCCGCCGCCTCCGCCCGCTCGCGCTCGGCGGGGCTCCACCCGCCCTCGGGCCCGACCAGCAGCCGGATCTCCTCCGCGCCGCTGGGCCGGTATGGCGGAGCGTCGGCATCGCAAAGCACGCGCACGCCCTCGCCCGCCAGCGCCTCGTCGAACGCGATCTGCTCGCCCACGCACAGCAGCCACGCGCGCCCGCTCTGCTTGCTGGCCTCTTCCGCGACGCGATGGGCGCGCTGCATCTTGTTCGCGCCGGGCTCGACGACGCCGAAGTCCGTCTCGATCGGCACCACCCCGTGCGCGCCGACCTGTGCGCACGAATCGACCATCTGCTCGAAGCGCTGCCCCTTTGGCGCCGCCGCGAAGACCTCGATGCGGGGCGACGTCGGCTCGACCCGCTCGACGCGGTCGATCACGACGACGAGGTCTCGCCGGGCGTCCTCGGCGTGGGCGTGGGCGAGCAGGCCCTCGCCATCGAGGATCGTGAGCGAATCCCCCGCGCGGACGCGTTTGACGCGGATCGCGTGCTTGGCCTCGTCGCCGGTGATGGTCAGGCGATCGCCCGCGGCGGGGGTCGGGGCGTCGCGGAGCATCAGGGTGTGTCGGGGCATGGGGCTCTCCCAGGCGGACTCCCCGGGCCTGGGAATCCGCGCACCTTGTTCAGGTGATTCACGAACAATCGCTCTCGGAGGGCAATGATCGGACGTTCGACGCGATCGTGCTGGAGTGGCGAAGATGGGTCGTCGATCATCATTCGCAGCGTCGAGGTACCGCGAGCGAGCATGTCCGCCGAAGCGAGCACCATCCCGGACGACCCGACCCCCCCGACGGGCCCGCAGCCCGAGGGGGGCGACGCGCCCGATGCGCCCTCGCTCGAAGAGCGGATGGACGAACTGCTCGCCGAGATGAACACCGCGCTCGAGGAGATGAGCCCCGAGCCCGATCCCGACCCGGAAGACGAGATCGCCGCGGCACTCGCGACGCCGACACCCGAACCCGAAGAGCCCCAGACCAACGCGCCCGAGCCCGAATCGGAACCCGAGCCGGCGAGCGAGGCGCCCGCCAGCGAGGAACCGTCGCCGGCTTCGGAGCAGGCGTTCGACCCCGCGTTCGAGCTCGCGCCGCCCCCGAGCGAAGACGACGACGAGATCGACCTCGAGGCGGACGCGGCGGCGCTGGACGCCGAGCTCGCCGCGATGGCCGACGCGCTCGACGCCGATCCCGACGCGCTCGAAACCGAACCGCCGCCAGCGGCGCCTGAACCGGAACCGGAGCCCGCACCGGAGCCGGAGGCCGAGGCGGACGCGCCCGCGCCGAGCGACCCCGACGATCCGCAGGCGGCGCTCGAGGCGGAAATGGCGGCGGCGATCGCGGACATCCCGGAGGAGCCCGATCCGCCCGCCGAGCAGGCCGCACCG
>JBCDCB010000001.1:0-118766 GCA_039182735.1 Planctomycetota bacterium | reverse complement strand
GCATCGTCGGCGACGCGCATCGCGAGCGTCGAAGCGTCCACCACGAAGGCGTGCGCATAGAAGCGCGCCACGGCGAAGGGGTCGTCCGCGTCGATGCCGGTTGCATCGTCCGGGAGCTTGCCGGACTTCTTCTGCTCGAGCAGGCGCTGGCCGGCGAGGGCCATCTTGTCGTCGCCCGAACCGTCGGCGCAGGAATCGTCGGTCATGTGCCCGACGTCGGTGATGTTCATGACCTGCACAACGTCGTAGCCGCGGTCACCGGTGGGCGTGCCCTGCGCATCGGCGCGCGCGCAGAGCGGCGATTCGAGCCATCGCCGCAGAACGTCGGCGGCGAGGAACGACCGGAAGTTCCCGATGTGGGCGAAGTCGTAGACGGTGGGGCCGCACGTGTAGAACGTGACGCGCCCGGTGGCGGCATCGAGCGGGACGAAGGGCTGCTCGCGCCCGCCGAGTGTGTTGTGGAGATGGAGCGTCGCCGGCATGGGGGCAATGTAGCGATGAGGCGAGGTTGAATCGGTACGGGCAAGTTGCCGGCCCCACGAGAAGAAGGAGAGAGAAGACCCCCCACCCCGGCCCTCTCCCTGCGAGCGGGGCGAGGGAGCAAGGGACTCGGCCCGCTACTTCAAGGCATTCATCACACGCTCGGCATCGGGATCTTCGATCGGTTCGTCGAAGCGTGCGAGCGCAACGCCAAAGGGTGCACGGAGCCACACGCCGTGGGGGCAGACGCCGACGCAGAGGGGCTTAGTGATCTCGGCGCCGGCGCGTGCGCGCGCGAGTTCGGGAAGCCTCGCGCGGTGCTCGTCGCTGTTGAGCAGCTTGCAGACGCGCGGCTCGATGGGCGCGAGCGGGTTGGGGCGCATCATCGCGTCGCCGTCGAAGACCCACGGCCCGTGCTTGGCGCCGTCGATCCAGTAGGCGGCCCAGCGGACGTGGTCGGGCTCGCCGTGGAAGGCCATCCAGCGATCGGTCGCGCTCGACTCCTCGACTTCCTCGGCGGTGACGAGGAGGCCCATCGCGTCGTCGGCCTCTTCGGGGACGCGGAAGATCACCTCGCTGGCGTGGAACGTCGCGACGGGCACGCTGGCGATGAGCTTGCCCGTCTCGTGGTCGAGCACGAAGGGCACGCGCTTGATGTTCTCGTTGAACTCGCCGTCGAGCAGGAGCGAGCCCTCGAGGTTGGCGTGCAGGAACGCGCGCGCGTGCTCGAGGGCTTCGCGCTCGGCGCGCTGCTCGTCCATCGGGTCGATCTGTTGCGGTTCGTCGTCGTTCATTGCGGCGCGTCCTCGTCCTCGATGGGCGCGGGCGGGTCGTCCTTCGGGTCGGCCCTCGGAAACAGCGCCTCACCCTTCACAACGGGCGTGCCCGGTTCGAGGCGCCCCCACGCGCAGAGTTCGTGCAGCGGGATGACGCTGCCGGCATCGTCGAGGAAGCGCCCCGCGCTGTCGGGCAGCGGCTGCGAGAAGTTGCGCAGCATGGCGCTCGACTTGGTGATGAGCGCGGGGCTGACGAGGATCGCGGCGATTCGGAGCGCCTCGGCGCATCGGTACAGGATGCCGCCGACCTCGGGCAGGTTCGCCGGGTCCTTCGCGAGCTTGAAGGGCGCGGTCTCGTTGACGTACGCGTCCACCTCGTTGGAGAGCGAGAGGCCCGCGTGCAGGGCGCCGGCGGTATCGGTCTTGGCCATGCACTCGCTGGCGCGCTCGACGTGCGCACGCGCGATGACGCTCCACTCGCGATCGCCTTCGCGGGGCGTGTTCTCGGGGCAGGCGCCGTCGAAGTACTTGCGGATCATGTTCGCGACGCGGCTGGCGGCGTTCCCGATGCCGTTGGCGAGATCCGCGTTGTAGACCTCGACGAAGTTGGCGTGGACGAAGTCGGCGTCGGTCGCGCCGAGCGGCCCGCGGGTGAGCATGTACCAGCGCCACGCGTCGAGCGAGAAGGCCTCGACGTAGCCGCGGATCGTGGGCCCGTCGAGGAAGTTGCCCAGGCTCTTGCTCATCTTGCGACCCTCGCGCACCCAGTACGCGTGCGTGTAGACGCTGCCGGGCAGGTCCTTGCCCAGCGCCATGAGCATGCAGGGCCAGATGACGGCGTGGAACCAGAGGATGTCCTTCGCGATGACGTGCGTCTGCGCGGGCCAGTACTTGCGACGGTCGTCGGTATCCACGGCGCTCAGGTAGTTGAACAGCGCGTCGATCCACACGTACACGCGGTGCTGGTCGTCGCCCGGCATGAGCACGCCCCACGCCTCGTCGCCCTCGCGCACGCGCCGCGAGATCGGCACGTCCTGAAGGCCCGTCTTGAGCCTGCCGAGCACCTCGTTGCGCCGCGCCTCGGGCTCGACGAACTCCGGGTGCTGCGCGATGTGCGCCGCGAGCCTGTCTGCGTAGGCGCTGAGCCTGAAGAAGTAGTTGTGCTCCTTGCGCTTCTCGAGGTCGCGCCCCGTGACGGGGCTCTTGTACTCGTGCTGCTTGGCCTCGGACTCGGTGACGTACTCCTCCTGCGAGGGGTCGTACCAGCCCTCGTACTCGCCCAGGTAGACGTCACCCGAGTCGAGCATGTTCTGGATGTACGCCTGCACCTTCGACGTGTGGCGCTGCTGCGTGGTGCGGATGAAGTCGTCGTGGGTGAGGCGCTGCTCGGTGAAGGCCTTCTGGAACTCGGCGGCGTTGACGTCGGCCCACTCGATGGGCGTGAGCCCGCGTTGCGCGGCCGACGTGACGACCTTCTCGGCGTGCTCGTCGGTGCCGGTAAGGAAGAAGACGTCGCGCCCGCTCGCGCGCATGAAGCGTGCGACGCAGTCGGCAACGATCGTGGTGTAGGCGTGCCCGATGTGCGGGCGATCGTTGACGTAGTAGATCGGCGTCGTGATGTAGAACGGGCTTTGGTCGGGTGCGGGTGGCATGCGTGCGATTCTAAACGTGTTCGGCGCTCGCGCGTTGACGCGTCGCGCGTGGACCGCACCTTTGACCTGTGCCGCGCCGCGGGCGCGCGGAGATCCCATCGGAGAAGCGCAGATGAAGCACAACGCGTTGATGACGTTCGCGGGCGGCCTGGTGGTCGGGGCGATCGGGCTGGTGGTGGTGGCGGGCGACCTGAACCCGCCGGCGGGCCCGGTCATGCCGACCGGGCGGACCACGACGGAGATCTTCGACGCGGTCGTCGCGCAGGGCATGGGGCCCACGACGGTGTCGAGCCTGCAGCCCGCGGTGGCGGGCGACTCCGTTCCTGAGGGTCAACTGACGTTTGCATGGGGCGTCGGCGGTTCGGCCGGTACCGGCGTGTCGAACTTCTTCGAAGCCGAGTTTGGTGGTTCCGTGCCAATCGGCATGGGCGGTGCCATCGGACCGCTCACGCCGAGACCACTGATCGTGCGGAAGCGCTACGACAGTTCAAGCGATGAACTTGTTCGGATCTTCAGGGATGGTATCGACGGCGGCACCGTCACGATCGTGTTCTTTGACGAAGCCGGTACCTTTGCCGGTCAGGCAAGATTCTCGGGTTGCGCGATCGCCGAACTCCGATACGAGAAGGCGGCTCGCAATGATGGAGCGTTTCCGCTAACCGAGGTGGTGACGATCATGTACGGGCGCACCGACTTCCTGCTACCGGACGGCAGTTCAGCTTCTATCAACTATTAACCCGATTCACCCCGGTATGGTCAGCGGCGAAGGCCCGAGGGTCGCCACAGTGATCCGGCCCATCTCGCGCCGCTCGAGGTAGGCGTTCACACGATCGAGCGTCACCGCGTCGAGCTCGGACGCCAGTTCGTCGAGCGATCGCGCGCGCCCGAGCTTGATCCAGTCGTGCGCGAGCGCCGAGGCGCGCGCGCCGGAGGATTCTCCGCTCATCACGAGCTTGCTCTTGCGCCCGATGAGCGCGCGCCGGTGCTCGTCTTCCGTGATGCGCCCGGCGGGCGTGTTGACCTTGTTGAGCTCGTCGAGCAGCACGTCGAGCGTTTCCTGCGCGCGCTCCGGGGTAGTCCCGGCATAGGCGAGGCAGCGCCCGTAGCGCCGGTCGCCGGCGTACGTCGAGTAGACGGAGTAGACGAGCGAACGCTTCTCGCGCACCTCGGTGAAGAGCCTGCCGGACATCCCCCCGCTGAGCACGGTCTGCACGATGCGCTCGCACCACGCGTCCTCGTCAGACTCGGTGGGCCCGTCCGACGCGACGGCGATGTGGACCTGGTTGGTGTCGTCGTGCTCGTGATGGATGCCGCGGGGCGCGTCGGCGGGATCGAAGGCGAGCTCGCGCGATTCGCCGGTCCAGCCGTCGAGCAACCTGTTGAAGAGGTCGGCGGCGTGATCGAGCTCGACGTCCCCCGCCAGCGCGAGCACCGACGAACCCGGTGCGCAAGACGTGCGCCACGCGTGGACATCATCGAGCGTCACCGCGGCGACGCCCGCCTCGGTCCCGACCGACGGGCGGTTGATTGGCGATGGCGAGTGGTGCGCGCGCGCGAGCAGCACGACGCGGTCCTGCGGATCGTCTTCGAGAGAAGCGACGGCCTGTGCGCAGAGGTCTTTGCTCGGCGCGAGGGAATCCTGCGCGAGGAGGGGTTCGCGGACCATGCTCGCGAGGAGGGGCGCGACTTCCGAGAGCCTGCTGCCGAGGAGGGTGCTGGAGATGGAGATGTTGAAGGTCTCGACGTTGGTCCCGCGGGAGGCGCCGAGGGTGTCGAAGGCGTCGGCCTGGGCGCGGGAGTCGAGGTCCCCGGCACCGCGGAGGAGCATCTCGGCGAGGACCGGGGCGCGCCCGACTCTGGATTCGGGGTCGTGGGCGGAGCCCATGGGCAGGAGCCAGGAGACGCCGAGCGATCGGACGCCGGTCATCCGTTCGACGACGAGGGGGAGCCCGCAGTCGAGCGTGGTTGATCGGATGGCGCTCATGTGATGGGACCTCCGTCGCGGTGGGTAGTTGCGTGGCGAGTCTATCTGTGCGCCGCGCAGTCGGCGTGACCGTTGCGAGCGGTCGGGTTTGACACGAAAGCGGCATCGGGGGATTGCCGCGATCGCCGACGGATTGTCTAGTCGAGGCGGATCGAGGCCGAACGGAGCGGTGCCCATGCGTTCGCGAACCATTCTCAACGTGCTGATCGGGGTGCTGGCGGTCGCCGCGCTCTCGGCGGGCCTCTTGCGTTGGCATCAGACGGAGGACGAGGCGGCGCGTGTCTCGCAGACGCGGGAGGCGATCCGCTTGATCGAGAGCGAACTCCGATTGCGAGCGGTGACGGGGGTCGCGGAGACCAACGCGCGTGGGTACGCGGCGCGTGTGGACCCGAGCTGGTTCGAGCGGCTGCCGGCCAACGCGTTCGTGGACCATCGCCACGTGTGGCTGGAAATCGCGCCGGAATCGCACGCGGAGTACGACCACCCGCCCATGCGGATCGCGCTGGATCGTGACACGGCGGCGTTCTGGTACAACCCGGCGAAGGGTGTGGTGCGAGCGCGCGTGGCGCCGGGCGTGTCCGATCGGGGCGCGATCGGGCTCTACAACGAGCTGAACGGGACGAGCGTGGCGACGCTGTTCGACGCGCACTGGAACAACACGATCCCGGTCGTGGGCACGGCGGACGCGGGCGGCGTTGAGACGAACGTGCGCTGAGAAGCACGATTCGTGCGCAACTTCGAACAGCTTCCGATCAAGAAGTTGTCATGGATGCACCGATAGCGGTATTGTTTGGCATGAACACCGTTCGCTGCGGTGTCGTGCGTGCGTGTTGACCTCCAGCTCCGAACTCTCAGGAGGCACCCATGGCTAAGAAGAAACGAGCCGCGAAGAAGAAGACCACCAAGAAACGCGCCGCGAAGAAGCGCACCGCCAAGAAGCGCGTTGCGAAGAAGCGTGTCGCCAAGAAGCGCGTCGCGAAGAAGCGCACCAAGAAGAAGGCCGCGAAGAAGCGGACCACGAAGAAGCGCACGACCAAGAAGCGCTCCACGAAGAAGAAGGCCACGCGCAAGAAGGCGACTCGCAAGAAGACCGCCAAGAAGCGCACCGCCAAGAAGCGCTCGACCAAGAAGAAGACCGCGAAGAAGCGCAGCGTCCGTCGCAAGAAGCGCTGATCCGGTCCAGATCGAACTGTTCACTCGGCGGCGCGTGCCGCCACACGCACGAATACGCAGCGACTCCGGGGCCGTCCGATGGGCGGCCCCGGTTGTTTTTGCCGGGGCGCGAGTCGTCCCTATGATGTCGCCCCGCGGGCCCGAGGCGGCGCCCCCGGGTGCATGATCTCGATGGGAGGAATCCGCCGTGCCCCACATCATCGCCGAGCCGTGCATCGGGACCAAGGACACCTCGTGCGTCGAGGTGTGCCCCGTGGACTGCATCCACCCGACGAAGGATGAGCCGCAGTTCGAGGGGCAGGACATGCTGTACATCGACGCGGACACCTGCATCGATTGCGGGCTGTGCGTGGACGAGTGCCCCGTGAAAGCGATCTTCCCGGAGGAGGATCTGCCCGAGCAGTGGAACAACTACGTGCAGCTCAACATCGACTACTACAGCGAGAACGGCTGACGCAATGCCCCGCCCAGCGCCGCGGAGCGCAGGCGGTCAGCCCTCGTCGTCGTCGTCCGCGTCGCCCTTGACGATGCGCACGTCCGCCGGCGCGTCGGGGCGCTCGGTCCAGTCATCCACGTTCGACAGGTTGAGCTGGCTCTCCTGCACCTTGCGGTAGCCCAGGAGCCGGACGATCTCGAGGACGTCGGTCCATGTCGGGAACGTCTTCTGGTTGGCGCGCTTGAAGGTGTCGATCGCGAGCAGGAAGGTGAACTGCTCGGGGTTCATCTCGCCTTCCTCGGCGGACTTGAGGAAGTCGCTGCGCCGGCGTCCGGGCCCGCGCCGACGTTCGAGGCCGCTGGCCTCGTCGGGGCGGAAGGGGTTGTTGCGCCGGTCGAATCCGAGGCGACGGTCGGCGACGCCCTTCGGCGGGCCTTCGCCCTCGGCGCCGTGATCGACGGGTTTGTCGGCGGGGTTGTTCACGCGGGGGCCTCCGATCGGGGCCGACGCTGATCAGAGGTCGTCTTCTTCTTCGTCGTCGTCGTCGAAGTCTTCCTCTTCCTCTTCGTCGTCTTCGTACTCGTCGGGGTCTTCATCGGGGTCTTCTTCGACATCATCATCGTCGTCGTCGTCGTCCCACATGAAGTCGTCATCGTCGTCGTCGTCGTCGTCTTCAAAGTCCGCGTCGGAGAGGGGGCGGAACGTGGGCGCCTCCTCCTGCGCGATCGCGGGCGCGGACATCCCGCGTTCGATCTCGAGCGTGCCTTCTTCCAACAGCGCTTGCATGACTCGTCGTCCCTCTGCAACCCGTCTCTGCGATCCACCAAGAACCAGCGTGCGCGTGCTCGGCGTGTGTGTGTGCGCCGGCGTACACTCCGCCGCACCCGGACCCGTCCCGCGGTGCGCGCGGATGGTACGGGCACAACGCCCGTCTGTCACCACTCCACCCCGCAGCGTTTGCGACCCGTTCCCGGAGCACCATGCCCCCCCAGACCGACACCCAACGCGAGGTCTTCTCGCCCCTCGCAGGGCTCCTCGCCGTGCTCCTCCCCGGGCTGGGCTACCTCGCGCACGGCGAGCGCCAGCGCGCCCTCCTCGTCGGCGGCGGGATCCTCGGGCTCATCTTCTTCGGTGTCCTCGTCGGGGGCATCAACGTCGTCGATCGCGCCAACGACGGCTGGTGGTTCCTCCTCCAGGGCGCCAACGGGCCCATCGCCTTCCTGCTCGACTACCTCCATCGCGGCGTCTTCCCCACACCCGGCGCCGGGCACTTCAGTTCCACGCCCGCCGCCACCCCCTCGCTCGCCAAGGTCAACGAGGTCGGCACGCTCAGCGTCGCGCTCGCCGGGCTGCTCAACGCCATCGCCATCCTCGACTGCCTCTTCCACCCCGTGCGCGATCGGCGTGAGGAGCGCGCCCCGTGAGCACACTCCTCGCCTACACGCCCTTCCTCGACCCGCTCCCGCTGCACGACTGGTGGTGGTGGACGATCATCCCCATGGCCTTCGGCGTGTCGGTCGCGTACAAGGCCGTCCGCCTCGCCGACCTGCGCGACTTCTGGCGACAGGCCCTTGTGATGACGGTGCAGATCGTCGGCACGCTCATCGGCCTCGCCGCCGGCGCCTTCGTGCTGATCGAGCTGATCGCCACGCGACTAGGATAACCCATGCCAACACTCATGGTGATGGCCTGTGTGCTGGCGACGCTCGTGATGGGTGGGCGGTCATTGGCGCAGGATCGCCCGAATATCCGTGAGCTTGTGCCCGAGCATGTTCTGCGACTGCATGAAGTCGCAAGGGAGATCCACGGTGAGCGGCGTTGGATCTGGTCGGAGTACGACCACGATGAGAGCGACCTCGGCAAAGACGACGCGCCCTTCCTCGCACCAGACTGGGTTCGTGAGGCGCTCGAAGAGCACAGAGAGCATGTTCAGGAAGTGGCGCGTCTGATCGTGATTGAGACCGCCGCGTTCGTTCGCGAGCCAGAGGAGAGCCGCGACACATTCCTCCAGCGCGGCAACGTTCAGGCGCAGTACTACCGCCGAGCCGTCGAGCTCCTGTGTGTACAAGCAGAAACCCTCGGACGCCGAGGCGAGACGGAGCAGGCGCTCCAGCTCCTCGAACCGGTCTTTGTGCTTGTTAGTCGGCGAGGCAACTTCGGGGATCCCTATTACTCGTGGTGGTGCCTGAGCGAATTCGGAGAGCTTCTCGGGCACGTGGCTCAAACGGTCGCTTGGGAGCCGGAGCAGTGTGAACAACTGCATTCCGCGCTCCGAGCCGCGCGTGATGACTTGGGTGCGATCGCGCCGCAGGCGGTGTCCGTCTTCGTCGAGTACAACACAGAAGCCACGATCTTTGGCAAACATCTCGAAGATACGGACGCCAAGGGAAACCCGATGCCGGAGCCGGAGGAACGGATGCGCCGCATCGAGCGCCTGCTGGCCGAGGTGTTTGAGTTCTTTCCCGATCCAGACGCCGGCGAGCAGATCGAACCGCTCGGCTCCGACATCCAGTACCTCATGGCACCTCTGACTCATCCCCACTACAACGAAGTCCTTGAGATGTTTACGCGCCATCATCAGGTCCGATCGGCACTCAACAGCGCAGTCGCCGCGACCGCACCCGCGCCGTGACCCTCACGCATAATTCCCCGTCCGCAGCGGCTCCACGTCGAGGTTCTGCACCAGGTATCGCAGCGCGTCGCACGCGTGGTCCGGGCCGTCCTTCACGGGCTCGCGGCTCTCGCCGTCGTCGCTCGGATAGTGGTACGACTCCATCGCGCGGATCAGCTTCTCGCAGCGCGGGTGGATGAGGAGCGTCGGCTCGCCGTGCGCCGGGTCGAGGCGTCGGTGCACCAGGCGCAGTCCCTCGTCGAGCTTGCGCCGTCGTGCGCGCACACGCATGCCGGCACGCTTGAGGACATTGATCGCGCTGAGCCCGGTCTGGTCGTTGCGCTGGGCA
Organism: Planctomycetota bacterium; assembly: GCA_039182735.1. Classification (GTDB taxonomy): domain Bacteria; phylum Planctomycetota; class Phycisphaerae; order Phycisphaerales; family UBA1924; genus JBCDCB01. Next base: position 109,305 of record JBCDCB010000001.1, on the reverse strand, counting down.
CCGGCGGGATCGACGCCGATCCACGATGGCGTCGGCCATGGCCACGCGCCGATCGCGTCGATGTGCGCGTCGAGCACGGCTTCGCGCCGCTCGTGCTCATCGATGATGACGAGGCGACCCTCACCATCGACGAAGCCGATGAGGATGACGGTCGGCGCCCGGAAGCCGAAGTCCATCCCAGCGACCCACGTCGCGCGCGCCGGCGGATCGATCGGGGCAACGTGACGCGATCCGTTGAAGCACGCATACACAAGGTCGCGCGTGCTGGGACGTTCGCACAGCATCTCGGCGTGCCAGGAGTCGCGGTCGCTGCGCTGCTTGAGGGCGATGGCGTCGTCGATGGTGATGTGCCCGCCGGGCGGTTCGATCTGCTTCGCGCGCCCGGCGCACTCGTCGAAGAGCGCGCACGATTCGCACGCGCGCGTTGGCGGGCAGTGCTCGAGCGTATCGATGACGCCCCAGCGGAAGACCATGCGTGTGCGCGGGTCGCTGACGAGCGACGACATGATGCCGTGGGGTCGGTGGAAGGTGCTGAGGGCCTCGACGGTGCCGGGCACGTGGTGCTCGCCGCACTGCGCGGAGCGCGTGACGAGCTGGGCGGCGCGCCAGACGTCGGGATCGAAGAGCTCGACCTCGTCGCAGCGGAGCACCTGCGGGCGTGCGCCGCGCACGGCGGTGTGCGATTGCGCAAGCAACTCGACGTGCGAGCCGTTGGTGAGCTCGGCGCGCGTCGCGGTGACCTTGCCCTTGACGAGCGATGCGATGTGCGGTCGAGCAAGCAGATCGCGCAGGTGCCTGTGCATGCGGGCGGCTTGCTGGAGCGACCCGCCGAGGATCTTGACCTCGATGCCCGGTCGGTAGAGCAGGTCGAGGAGTGTTGCGACGGCGGCGTAGAAGGTCTTGCCTCCGCCGCGGTTGGCCCAGACGACGCAGTCATGCGCAGGGGGCGTGTCGTTGTCGAAGGTGCCGCGGGTGTCGCGCAGGAAGGCGTGGGCGAGATAGTCCATCGGCGCGCGGTGCCCGTCGATGAGCGGCGCATCGCTCACGTGGATGGCGAGCGCGTCGCGCAGCCAGGCGCGCAGTTCGTCGCGCGTGCGCGGCTCGCGATCGATGAGCTCTTCGGGTGTCATCTCGCTCACGCGTCGCGCTCCGCTGGCGAGATGCGCAGCGCGACGAGCAGCCCGCGCCGGCGGTCGGTATGCATGCGTCGCAGCGCGCGCAGCACGGCACGCCGTTCGTCAACCGTCAGAAAGAACGTCAGCGGCTGCGGGAGGGTGCCCGGTTCGGGCGCGGGGGCGGGTTGGATCGGCGGCGATGGATGGTTGGTCACAGTTGGGACTCCGCGCTCCTCCCGCGGGTCCGGTGGCTGGTGATCTACGCGGCGTGCGCGTAGCCGATGGGAGTCGAGACGAGCGATCGGCACGCCTCGCGGAAGAGCGCGAAAAGGTCGTCGCGCGGCTTGTTGCACGTGGCGCGCGAGCGCTTGGCCCAGTGCCGGAGTTCGCGCGCGACGAAGCACGCGTTGCCGTGCGCGTTGATGCGTCGCCAGGCGTGTGCGGGCGTGGCGAGGTCGAGATGTTCGAGACCGATGTGCGCGAGGGCGTCGAGCAGGCGCGTGCTGCGGTTGCTGGGCGGGACGCGGTAGGCGTGCATGCCGGCGCGTTCGAAGAATGGTGACGCGAGGCCCATCGCGGCGCCGGCTTCGGTGTGCGGCGTGAGCGGATCGTGGAGGTAGGCGTGGACGAGTCGTCGCGCGACGCCGAGCCCGCGGAAGCGCGGATCGACGATCACGCGGCTGATGCAGCGGACCTCGTCGTTGAGGCGGTGCGCGTCGAGGCGCTTGTCGCCGGTGCGGTAGCGCGCGGGCCACGCGAGATCGCGCCACGGCGCGTTGAGGGTGGGCATGGAGACACTCAGCGCGCCGGCGATGGTGTCGGTGCGGGTCTCGCGCGCCACGAGTGTGCGCACGGTGGTCGCGGGCGCGCCGGATCGGTAGTGCAGGGGCATGAGCGGCGCGAGTGCGTCGCGCGGGGCCGGCTCGATGACAACCTCGAAGGGTTCGGCACGATCGGTGGGCTCGCGGAGAGCGAGCGTGCCGGCGGCGTCGAGGTGCAGGTGCGCGTGGCTGCCCAGCGTGGGCGCGAGTTCGGCGCGGTGCGTCGAGACGATCGCGCGCACGTGAGGCGTGCGGTCGAGGAAGCGGCGCAGCAGGCGCGCGAGCGCGACGCCGGTGATCGGGTCGAGGTGTGACGCGAACTCGTCGAGCATGAGCAGCGTGGGTCGCGCGCTGTCGCGTTCGGATTTGTGCATCGCCAGGGCGAGGCGGAGGCGCGCCGATTCTCCCAGAGACAGTCTGTCGGCGCGGGCGGTGAAGAGCGAGGCGGCATCGTGGCAGACAACCCCCGACAGCGTGCGCAAGCGCGTGCGCGATCTCGAGAGCGATCGGCACACGGCGCAGCAACTCGCGGCGCTGCTCAAGCGCGACGGCATCGACGCGCTGCACGCCTCGGGCGAGCTGCGCACGCTGGTCGGCAGGCTCGCGCCGGAAGAGGGCGCGTCGGGCGTGTCGCTGCTTGAGGCGTTGCCGATGCGCGTGCCGCTGATCAACAAGGTGACGGCGGGGTACCCGGCGGACTTCACGGATCTTGGCTATCCCGCGCGCATCGCGGATGAGTACGTGAGCGTGCCGGGCATCGAGGATCCGGACGCGTTCGCGGCGCGGGTGGTGGGAGACTCGATGACGCCGCAGTACTGCGAGGGCGACATCGTGGTCTTCAGCCCGCTGCGCGACACGGCGAGCGGGAGCGACTGCTTTGTGCGATTCGATGAATCGGTCGGCGGCGAGAGCACATTCAAGCGCGTGTACTTCGAGGAGGATGCGCAGTCGCGCGCGATGATCCGGCTGCAGCCGATCAATCCCGAGTACCCGCCGAGGAGCGTGCGGCGCGAGGACGTGGCGGGTCTGTACGCGGCGGTGTACGTGGTGCGGCGGGTTGGGGGATAGGGGATGGGGTGTTGGGTCTGGGGTCTGACGAGCCGCGACGGTGAAGGAGCGGGATGAACCGCGGAGGCGCGGAGCGCGCGGAGTGGGACGGAGAGAGGGTCTTGGGATTGGGGTCTGGGGTCTCTGGCTCCCTCGCCCCGCGTGCGGGGAGAGGGCCGGGGTGAGGGGTCTTGGTGACCTCCCTCATCTCGTGGGACGGGCATCCTGCCCGTCTTCTACGACGCTTGATCGCCCATGCGCCGAAGCGCGATACGCCCCGCGCCGATCGTGAACCACAGCGACGCGAGCAGGAGCCCGGTGCAAGCGAGTTCGAAGGGGATGTTGCGGAAGATCCAGCCGGAACGTGTGGCGAGGAGCGCGTTCTCGCGAGCCACTCGTGAGACTTCAACTGCAGGTGGCTTTCTATCGGGGTACCACTCGTCGTATGTCTTGATCGGGACTTCGCGCAGTACGCGACGAGCTTCGAGATCGAAACCAGCGATAGCCACTTGGTCAACTTCAGGATCGATGTCCCGCTGGTCAACCTCCCGTGACACATGGCGTAGTGCGGGAACCGCGATTCCTCGGTACGTGACACGTACCGATTGCTCGTAGACGGCGACGACGTCACCGTTGTACGTGTCGATGTCGTGCAGAAAAGACGTTTCTGCACCCCGCATCACGGCTTCCGAGCGGTGCGCCCAGCGACCGGCGTAGCCATCGACTTCATCTCGTTCAATCACGATGACCCGAGAGCCAGGTGAATGGAATAAGTCACGCGGACGGTTGCGGAGGAGTTGGTACTTCAGATCACGGACGATGCCTTGCGCGATGCTCACAAGTGTCTCGTCAGCGACGCGAATATGCGCGAGTCCGACGGGTGATTCATCATCGATTGGTGCATGTGCAGTGTGGCGCACGGCGATCGCAACGATGAGGTACGCGAGCGCCAGTGCGAGCCGAGTCGCGACGCGTCGAATCCTCCGGCGTGGTGTGCGGGGCGTAGGCATCACGAGGGCATACGAGTCGATTCCGACGGGTGTTGCCCGCGATGTTCGAGACTCATTCGCTCCGTCGTGTTTCGTCGAGGCGGAGGCTCGTGAGTGCCTCGGCGGGCGTGACGATCGGGATGCCTCGGACCGAACCGAGCGACACCATGTGGGAGGCGTCGCCCGAGACGATGAGTTGTGCGCGCCCGGCGATGGCGGCGCCGAGGATGATGTTGTCGTCGGGATCGGGCGAGTCGGTGATTCCCGGCATCGGTTCGACCGCGTGCGCGATGGATGCAAGGTGTGCGATCAGCGATTCGGCCCGCTCGGGTGTCACGCGGGCACGGATGCGCGGGTAGGCGAGCACGCGTGTGAGTTCATCGATTTGATGATGAGACGTGATGAGTTCGAATCGCGCGCCGCCAACCGCGCGGAGGAGTGTGGCGGGGGCGCCGTGCGCGGAGATCAGTGCGGAGACAAGGACGTTCGTGTCAAGCAGAACGCGCACGGGTCTGCTTCACCGCCTCTTCCGCGAGGCGCGCCGCCTCGTCGGCGGAGATGTCTTCGTTCGCGGCGTGGATGTCTTTGAGCGTGCGCAGGAAGAGCTCGCGGCGGACGGCCTGTTCGACGAAGGCCGCGAGGTCTTCGCCGCCGCGGTCGAGGAACGCGCGGACCATGCGGTCGGTTTCCGCGTGCACCGAGATGTTCCAGGGGATCATCATGTGCGATGGTACGCGCCGAGCGGAGGCGCGAGCGGATTACTTCCCGACCACGAACCCGAGGATGCCGAGGATGATGGCGATGCCGGCGAAGCCGCCCGTGTAGGCGAGCGCGGTGTTGGCGCCGGCGAACTCGAGCATCTGCGGGATGGTGACGTCCATCATGCCCATGACGGTGACGGCGAGCCCGGTCATGCACGCGAGCGAGGCGCCGACCATGAACCCGGCGCTGAACCAGGAGCCCTTGCCGTCGTAGGGCTCGGCGGCGACGAGCGCGCCGGCGGGGGGCAGGTCGTCGCCCAGGCCCTCGTCGCCGGGGCTGGATTCGAAGAGCTGGGAGTCGTCGGCGGCGATGGTGGCGGTGGCTTCGTCGTCGCCCGAGGGGTAGAGCTCGCCCAGCCCGAAGGAGCCGAGGGAGGTGTCGTCGGACTCGCGGGTGAGGTCCATGAGCCCGGACCCGGAGCCGAAGGAGTCCATGTTGAGCTCTTCGTTGATGGCGGATTCGTCGCCGGTGTCGATGAGCCCGATGCCTCCGCCGATGCCGGGCTCGACCTGGGTCTGGGCGGCGGGGTCGTCGTCGTCGAGTTCGTCGGCGTCGAAGACGGAAATGCCGGTCTGCGACTTGGGGTCGTCGGCGGGGGGTTCGGAGTCTTCGAGCGAGACGCCCGAGCCCGTGCCCGTGTCCATCAGGGGGATGACGGAGCCCATGGAGTCGGCGGCGTTGTCGTCGCCGGCGAGGAGGTCGATCTGATCGACCTTGAAGATCAGGCGGTCGCCGTCGCGGAATTCGGTGATCTGCCCGGAGGAGGCCATTTGCTGGACTTCCTCTTCGGTCTTGCCGAGACGGGCGGCGGCTTCCTCGAGGCTGTAGAACATCTTGGCCATGACGACGGGTCTCCGGGCGATGTTGGCGCGGGCGTGCGCCGGGTTGGACGATCGAACGAGTGTGCGCGAGAAGGGCTCGCGCGGTTCCCGGTGATCGTCCGTGATCCGAGGCCGGCTCCGCCGGCGAGACGGGAATTTACGCTAGCCGAGCGGGTGATGACGAGCAAGCCACTTCAAGACGATGCGCAGGGGGGCGAGCGGTTCCCGGAGCCGGGGCTGATCGAGCGGTTCGACCTGCCGCTGGTGGGGCTGCCCCCGGCGCTGCGGGGCCTGCGGGTGCTGCACCTGACGGACCTGCACGCGCGTCGGTATCGCCCGCGGTACCGGGTGCTGATCGAGCACCTCTCGCGGGTCACGGCGGCGCAGCCCCCCCACTTCGTGATGCTCACGGGGGACTGGATGACGCGCTCGCCCGATGAGCGGATCGCGCTGCGGGTGCTGCGCGACGTGCTCGACGCGGTCACGCCGATGGTGGGGTGCGTGGGGGTGTTCGGGAATCACGACCCGATGCCCTTTCGCCAGATGGTGCGCGAGGCGACGGATGTCGCGTGGCTGCACGCGGGTGTGCGCGACTATGAGATCGAGCGGAACGGGTCGCGCTGCACGCTGCGTGTGCTCGGATGTTCCGACCCGGAAGATTGGCTCAGCGCGGTGCGCGCGGATCACGAGGCGGGCGAGCCGAGCGGGCAGGTGTACCGCGCGGCGCTAGCGCACAACCCGGCGTCGATCGCGGCGCTGGTGAGCTTGGACGCGCGTGCGGGGTTGATGCTCGCGGGGCACACGCACGGCGGGCAGATCCGCTTCGGCTTCGGGCCGGCGACGAAGCATCACTGGGCGGGGCACACCTCGACAGACCTGCCGAGGCACATGGCGAGCGGGCTGTTGCAGCTTGGGCGGACGCGGCTGGCGATCGCGCGGGGGCTTGGCGAGCAGATCGTGGACGTGCGCTGGAACTGTGCGCCGCACGCACCGCTGTACACGCTGGTCGATGAGCCGGACGCGCGCGAGGATGTGAGCGAGCCGACGCTGGCGCGCGTGCTGCACTGGTGAGAAGAGGGGTCCGGGGTCTTTGGTCGCGTGAGATCTGGTGCGGCGGACGTCAGCGCACGATGCGCCTTCGGCGCATCGTGGCACCTGTTGGGTGTGTGCTACGCCGCGTCGGGTGCGCTGAGGATCTCGACGTGCGAGAAGCGATCGAGGTTGATCTTGGCGAGTTCGCCGTCGTCCTTGCGGATCTCGATGCGGTCGATCCAGAGCTTGTCGTCGGGCGAGTGGGCGTACCAGGAGCCGGTCTTCTCGGCACGAGCGCGGAGGACCTCGCCCTCGACGGTGACGGTGGTGGTCTTGAGCCCCCACTTGATCTGGTGGGTGACCCGGACGCGGGTGCCGACGGGATAGTCGCTTGCCTGGACGCTCATGGCGGGCGGAGTGTAGCAGCGTGTCTTGATGGGCGGGGGCTCGCGTTTGCGTCGGTCTGTGTGGATCGAATGATTTGAACGGAGGTCGCGCCGGGCGGTGCTCGGCGGGTCTCCTTTGTGTGAGCCGCGGGCGTGGAACCCCGGGGCCCGGAGCGCAGCAGCATGGAACACACCGCGAAAGCCGGCACGCACCACACCGCACCCCCGAGCCTGCACCGCGATGAGCGCGGCACGGGCAACGTGCAGCAGATGCTGCTGATCACGCTGGCGCTCATCGTCGTGACGGTGAGCACGAAGTTCGCGCACGGCGTGATCACTGATTTCGACGAGCGCAAGCAGCAGCTCGAAGCGCTGCTCAACGGCGAAGAGCCGGAGGAGCCCGAAGCGCAGGCGATGACCGCCGAGGCGGAGCACGAAGAGGAAGAAGAGCCGTGGGAGAACCCGCCGGATCTGAGCGAGCAGGACTACCTGCTCCGCCAAGCTCGGCTGACCTTTATACACAATTGGATGGCGAGCGGGCATGGCGTGCGCCCCGAGTTGCAGGCGCTTGCGGAGCAGGTCGGGCATGATGGCCCGCACCCGCCGCGTGTCTCGCTCTACCCGCCTGCCGTGCAGAGGGCGATGGTCGAAGCGGAGTACGCGCGGCGCGCGGGCTGGAATCCACAGGGGTATCCGGAGTTGTCCGAGTCGCATGCCGGGTGGGATATGCCGCTCTTTGCACATGATCCCGGCGGGCAGAACTATGCGTACAGCGCCGGGGGAGCGGTGCTCACGAACTGGCGCGGATGGCCGAGCCATCCCTTCAACTATCCCGACCATGAGTGGTACCCCTACGACGACGAGCACCCGCATCCGTTCCACAACTGATCCGTTGACGCGCGTGGTAGGTTCGGTGCGTGGAAACGCCCGCTGAAGAGCCCGACGCGTCAATGCCTTACGAATCGAAGCGGCTGCCCGGCATCATGCGCGAGTTCTGGCTGAAGCCGCTGATCTTTGGTGCGCCCTTCTGCGCCGGCGTCTTGTACGTGATCTGGTACGGGCACACGCAACAGGGATTGCCACCGGGGATCGGGTGGATCATCGGCGGGGTGATCGCGCTGTGGGTGTGCGGGATGGTCGAGCAGTGGTGGCGCTACAACCGCCGGCGTTGCCCGACGTGCGGGGCGCGATTGGAGCGGGTGCCGACGGCGCGGCTGCGGTACGAGTGTCACGCGTGCCGCACGCTGTGGACGACGCCGCTGGTGTCTTCGCCCACGGTGAGCGCGACGTCTGGCGGCGGTCTCGGCGGGCCGTGATCGGATGGGAGCCGGTGGATCAAGCCGTGCGAACCGGTGACGCCCGGGCACACGCTTGTGCGGCGTTTCTCGTTCACTCAGAACAGCTCTTCGTCCGGCAGTCTGGCGGCCTGATCGATCCACGACGAGAGCTGCGCTTCGTCGGTCGGTTCGTCCTCGGTGATGTTGAGGTAGCGAACGAACTCGTGCTTCGACTCGATCGGCGGCGGCGGATCGAGCGATGAGCCGTTGTGGAACGTCACCTTCACGTACTTCGTAAAGCAGTGGACGCTGAGGAACCACCCGCGCCCTTCGATGCCGTAGAACGGTGAGTTCCAGCGCACCGCCTTGCGGACGTTCGGCACGCGCCGTTCGATGAGCGCATCGAGTTCGCGACCGACGGCGGACTTCCAGCCGGGCATCGCGGCGATGTAGGCCTGCACCGGATCGTCGCCGTCGGCCTTGGGGATCTGGGGGTTCCCGCCTGAGAGCAGCTTGGGCGCGCCGTTGGTTGGTCGCTTGTTCTTCGCCATGGCGCGCGTGCTTCTCAGGAGTCCTCGTTCGCGTTGTCGAACTCGATCATCGGCTCGTCGGCGGCCCACTCGTCTTCCCAGAGGTGGACGCGGGGGATGTTGCGCGTGTCGGGCGACCAGGCGCGCGTCGCGACGACGCGCCAGGGCTTGAGCGCGCCGGTGCGCAGGTGCACGACGACGGGTTCGTAGGCGAAGGTGCCGTCGTCCTTTGGCCCGAGCTCGAGCATGGGCCTGAGGACCTCGACGGTGCCGGTATCGACCCGGAGCCAGACGCGGGTGACGTGGAGGGTCGGGCGATCAAGGGTGCCGGGCATGGCGCGGGCGGCGTCGCCGGGCATGAGTTCGATCATGCGGTCGGCGGTGCGCATCTCGGTGCCCTTGGGCCAGTTCACGAGGTAGGGGGCGTCGGTGTAGCCGTAGCGTTCGGCGACCTCGGTGACGGCGAGGCGCATGAGCGTGGGCATCGGGATGACGTTGGTGTCGTTGACGGCGGCGTCGCTCCCGATCTCCGGGTAGGAGCCGTAGGAGGCGCAGCCGGTGATGGAGGCGGCGCCGAGGGTGAGCGAGGCGGCGGCGGTGAGGCCGAGAACGCGGTGGAAGCGGTTGCGGACGGTCATGGGGTCTCCCTCGCCGGCGTGACCGGGGTGAATCTGCCGTTATCCCACACGATCGTCGCGCCCGCCGCAAGCGCCGGGGCGAAGGGATGGGCATGACGAACCTACCCTCGAACATGGGTGACGGTGGCAAGAGGCTGGTGATCGGGATCACGGGGGCGTCCGGCGCGCTCTATGCGCAGCGGATCTGCCACGCGATCGTCGAGCTGGGGCACGAGCTGCACATCGTGGTGACGGCGTACGGCAAGCGCCTGCTGCAGGACGAACTGGGGATGGAAGCCGTCACCAACGCGACGATCCATCAGTTGACAGGCTTGCCGGAGGGCGCCAGCCCGCGCGAGCACGGCGTGATCCTGCACCCGGCCAAGGACGTGGGGGCGTCGCTCGGTTCGGGGTCGTTTCGCCACGACGGGATGGCGATCGTGCCGTGCTCGAGCAACACGCTGGGGGCGATCGCGTCGGGGTACGGGAACGAGTTGCTGGTGCGCGCCGCGGCGGTGTGCCTGAAGGAGAGGTTCCCGCTGGTGATCGCGCACCGCGAGGCGCCGCTGAACCGGGTGGATCTGGAGAACTGCCTGAGGCTGCACGACGCGGGGGCGGTGATTCTGCCGACGAACCCGGGGTTCTATCTGCACCCGCGGAGCGTGAACGACATCGTGGACTTCGTGGTGGCGCGGATTCTTGATTCGATGGGCGTGGAGCACGCGGTGAGCAAACGCTGGGACCAGCAGCTGGCGGACGAGCAGGCGCGGGGGGGTTGATCAGGGTTCGTCGATGAGGTCGAGGATGGGCTGCGGGCCCCAGACCTGTCCGTACTTCGATCCCGTGAGTTCTTGCACGAAGCCGATGCGTTCGAGCGCGGCGATGTCTTTCCGAGCGGTTGGGTCGGCAACGTTGAGCAGTTCGCTGACGGAGCGCGCGTCGAGCGCGAGATGTTCGATGAAGTGGTCAACGAGCACGATCGTGCGGGCATTTTCTTTGGCTTTGGCGAGGCGCTCGATCGCATCTCTGCGGCGCGACTTGATCTGCGAGAGTTTCTCGGCCGACGCGCGCGCCTGCACCGCGAGCCCGGTCACAAAGAATCGGAGCCACGCCTCCCATGCACCTTCGGTGCTGACGGCGAGCAGGTGGTCGTAGTACTGCGACCGATGGCGTTCGAAGTAGCCGCTGACATAGACGAGCGGTTCCGGGATGTACCCCTGTTTGACGAGCGTGAGGATGATGAGCAGGCGTCCGATACGACCGTTGCCGTCGTCGAACGGGTGGATCGCCTCGAACTGGTAGTGGGCGAGCGCGAGCGTGGCGAGCGGGGACCACTTCTTGATGCCGTAGTTCCAGACGAGTTCGAGATCGTGGAGGCATCGTTCGAGCGTTTCGCCTGGCGGTGGAGGAACGAATCGCGCGGTGGAGAAGTCGTCGAGGCGCCCGCCGATTCGGTTCTGCGTGGTCCGGATCCTGCCGGGCCGGGCCTGTTCGCCTCGCACGCCTTCGAGCAGGATCGCGTGCATCTCGTTGATGAGGCGCTTGGAGAGTGGCAGGGGTGAGCGGAGCCCGTGTTCGAGCGCGCGTCGGTAGTTAGAGACTTCGATCGCGTCGTTGCTTCGCGGTTTCTGACCCGACTCGAAGAGGGCGACCGCTTTGGGCGATGCGATTGTGTCTTCGATCTTGGATGACAGGCTCGCTTCGCTGCGTACGAGCGGCGCGGCGAGCACGCGCGTGATCGAGATGTCTTCTGCGAGCCCCGACAGGCGACCGAGCACCTGGAGCGCCTCCGCCTCGACTTCTCGGATCGAGTCGAGGAGGTGCAGTCGTGAAGCCCTTTCGTCCGGGATCTCCGGAATGGATTTGGGGGGGAGCGCGGCTGGGACATACGCGAGACCCCGCGCCTCGCGCGTTTGGGCGAGTCCCTTCTCGATGTACTGTTCCCAAGCGGTCGTGGGCACGAGTTTGCCGGGGCTACTGTCCGAGAACTGGGACGGGTCCACTTTGAAAGCTCCCTTTGCATTCTGGTGGCAAATTTAAACGATATCGCCAAATCGTTTAAAAGTGCTCTGCGAATTCAAAACTGCGTTGGAATCCGTGCTCAGCCGCGGTGACACGAGATGAAGGGGTACACGGTCATGCGGACACTCTCCCTCGCCCTCAGCGACATCAAGCTCGCGCACAGCGTCTTCGCGATGCCCTTCGCGATCCTCGCGGGGGCGATGGCGGTGCCGGCGGGGGCGTCCGCGGGGTTCGTCGCCGGGGTGCTGGGGCTGATCGTGGCGTGCATGGTGCTGGCGCGGACGTGGGCGATGCTGGTCAATCGGCTGGCGGACGCCGGGATCGACGCGGAGAACCCGCGGACGGCGGGTCGGGTCTTTGCCTCAGGCCGGCTGGGGAAACAACAGGGGTGGCTCATCGCGCTCGGCTGCGCGGGGTTCTTTGCGCTGGTGTGCGCGGGGTTCTGGTTGTTCTTCGAGAACCCCTGGCCGCTGGTGCTGTCGCTGCCGGTGCTGGGGTGGATCGCGCTCTACTCATATACGAAGCGGTTCACGGCGTTGTGCCACGTCTTTTTGGGCGGGGCGCTGGCGGTGAGCCCGGTGGCGGCGGTGATCGCGGTGCGGCCGGAGATGCTGTGGACGCTCGAACCCGGCGCGCGCGCGGTGCTGGCGATCGCGGGGTTCGTGCTGCTGTGGGTGGCGGGGTTCGACGTGGCGTACGCGTTGCAGGACCTGGAGTTCGATCGGGAGAAGGGGCTGCGATCGATCCCGGCGGCGCTGGGTTGGAAGGGGTCGCTCTGGACGAGCCGAGCGATGCACGCGGGGGCGTTCGGGCTGCTGTGCTGGGCGAACGTGCTGGAGCCGCGGTTCGGGGCGGTGGTCGCGTGCGCGACGCTGGGTGTCGGCGGCTTGCTGATCTACGAGCATGTGGTGCTGGCGAGGCGCGGGCTGGCGGGGTTGCCGATGGCGTTCTTCACGGTGAATGGGGTGGTGAGCGTGCTGCTGGGCGCGGCGGGGGTGTTGGATCTCCTTGTTTAGAAAGGGTCGGGTCCGGGGGTGAGGGGGGCGGTATCGTCCTGTTGAGATGGGCAAGCAGGCATCCAACCCGAGCGAGGCGGCGGCGGGCGATCCGTTCGCGGGCGTGCCGGACTCGGTGCGTGAGGCGCAGGACCGGTACATCCAGACGTGGGGCCAGATGGGCAGCGCGTGGGGGATCAGCCGGACGATGGCCGAGGTGCACGCGCTGCTGTACATCACGGGCCTGTCGCTGTGCACGGACGACGTGATGGCGCGATTGCAGATTTCGCGCGGGAACGCGTCGATGTCGCTGCGCGCGTTGCAGGACTGGGGCATCATCAAGCGGACGCACAAGCCGGGGGATCGGAAGGAGTACTTCTTCGCGGAGTCGGACGTGTGGGCGATGTTCCGCACGATCGCGAGCGAGCGGAAGAAGCGTGAGATCGACCCGGTGGTGCAGGCGTTGTTCGAGATCCGTGATCTGACGCAGAAGGGTCGCGACGAGGCGACGAAGGGCCACAACGAGCGTCTGGATTCGATGCTGCAGTTCATGCAGACGGTGGAGGCGCTGAGCGGGATGTTCTTCGCGCCGGACGGCGGCGGCTTGCAGGAAGCGGTGTCGCGTCTGAGCGACGGCGCGCCGTAAGAGCGTCGCGAGCGGTTGAAGGCGCTTATGCTGTGGGTCGTTGCGTCGGTGCACGCCCGGCGCCGGGGGTGGATCTGCGCATGGATCGAGCGACGTTCGAACAACTCGCGATCGAGCACATGGACGCCGTGTATCGGATGGCGATGCAGCTGGCCAAGCACCCGGACGGTGCGTCGGACCTGGTGCAGGAGACATACCTGCGTGCGATCCGTGCGTCGGCGCGGTTCGAGGAGAAGGGCGGGGGCATGCGCTCCTGGCTCTTCACGATTCTGCACAACGTGTTCTACAGCAAGGCGAAGCGCGAGGCCCGTGGGCCGATGGCGGTCGAGGAGTTCTACGAGGCGGACGAGCGTGAGACGCCCCCGGACGAGGCGCCGCCGGCGTGGGACCTTTCCAGCCTGGACTGGGAGCACGTGGACGGGGAGATCAAGCAGGCGATCGAGGCGCTGAGCCCGGAGCACCGGGAGGTGCTGCTGCTGTGGGGCGTGGAGGGGATGAAGTACCGGGAGATCGCGCAGATCATGGATGTGCCGATCGGGACGATCATGTCGAGGTTGCACCGGGCGCGGAAACAACTGTCGGATTCGTTGGAAGAGTTCGCCCGGGAGCGGGGTTGGTCGGGCGAAGGCCGAGAGTCTCCGACGGGGTCGAAGGAGACGGCGTGACCGGGGGGTGCCGGTCCGAGAACCGGCGATCAGACAACCGTTTGCAGGGTGGCGAAGGCAATGACCGCTTCGAATGAACACAACAACCCAGTGAGCCGAGGCGCGGTGATCCGTGCGGCGGCGGACGGCGAGATGACGCCCGAGCAGCGTGACGCGTTCGAGGCCCTCGCCGATTCGGACCCGCAGCGCGACCGACGCGTGGCGTTCGAGCAGGGGCTCCGCGGCTCGGTCGCCCGCTCGATGAGCGGCGTCGAGGTGCCCGCGGGCCTGCGTTCGTCTGTCCTCGCGGTAATGCGGGACGAAAGCGACGGGGCGGCGGACGTCGTCCGCGTCGCCGGCTCTGACACACGCAGCACGTCCTTCTGGGCGCGGGCGGCGGCCGTCGGCGCGATCGCGGCGGCGGTGGCGCTTGTCGGGGTCATCTCGACCAACCAGCCCGGGCCCCGGGGCGGTGGGCAGCAGCTCGCCGGCAACTCAGCACAAGCAACGGGGGCGGGCGACGAGTTCTTCGAAATCGACGATTCATCGGCGCCCAGCCAGAACGCGGCGAGGCTGGTGAGCTTTGTCGCCGGCGAGCACGACCGGTGCAACATGTACGAGGATCACTTCGATCGCAAGTTTGTGGCGCAGGACAAGGCGTCGGCGATCACGATGGCGGTCGAGGTGCTCCCGAGCGTGCCCTCGGTCGAGATGCTGCAGCAGCACATCAGCTCGAAGATGGACTCGCTCTCGTCGCTCGGGTACGAGTTCAGCGGGCTGGGCCCGTGCATGGTGCCGGGCACGAGCCGCTCGGTGCACCTGATTTACACCTCGTCGGATCCGTCGAACGGGGCGATCTCGCTCTTTGTGGCGGAGACGGAAGGGATGGACAGCTGCACGCTGAAGCCCGGGACGTGCCACACGCGGACGTGCTCGAAGGCCGGTCACACCCTCGCGGTGTGGAAGGACGAGGCGGCGGGCCTGGTCTTCTTCCTGGTCGTGCCGGATCAGGAGACGCTCGACGAGACGGCGGAGCCGCTGAGCGTGCCCGTCAACCGCGAACTGCTGACCTGAGGGTCGCCGGGTCGTTCAGAACCCGGAGCCCGTCGCGTTCGTAGGATCCCGAGCGGCCAAAGGTGGCGGCACAGGGAGCCGATGTGATGGTGATGGGACGCACTTGCAAAATGGTCTGCGTGCTGCTGGCGGCGGTCGGATCGGCCTCGCCGGCGATGGGTCAGAACGCGCTCGGCGCGGGTCGGGCGCTCGACGCCAACCTGCAGCAGGGCTCGGGCGGCCTGAACACGCGCGGACAGAGCGTGATCCAGCCGCTGCTGCCGACGCTGAACAACGATCTGTCGTTCCGCAACGCGGTGGTGACGGGCAACGCGCGGTTCGGGCGGTCGTTCCGCGGCGAGGTGGGATATTTCGCGACGGACGACTTCGCGGGCGAGCTGAATGACAGCCGGGCGGAGTTCTATCAGTTCGAGCGGGATTCGACGTCGGCGGCGGACATCGTCTACTCGGGTCTCGCGACGCGGAACCTGCGCGGGCTGACCTCGGTGCAGAACACGCTGAACAACCCGCTGTACGGGCAGACGCAGTCGCCGAGCAGCGGGCTGGTGCTCCGCCGACCCGGCACGGGCGCGCAGGCGCGGGTGGTCGGGCAGGGCGACCTGATCGAAGCGGAGATCGACCGGACGGACGCGATCCCGGGGACGCTGCGATCGGCGTCGGCGAGCAACCTGGGGCTGGCGAACAGCCCGGCGCTCATGGGGTTCGACCCACGCGCGCGGGGCGAGCCGCTGATGCTGACGGCTTCGGGCTTGATGGGGCTGCGCTCGCTGCCGATCGACAGCACCGCGATGGGCGCGTACCAGTGGCAGCTCGATCGCGCCGACGCGGCGGGCGCGTCGGAGGAGGGCGAGGGGTTTAGCGTTGCGGGCGAGAGCGAGGCGCGCGTGCTGACGCCGCATGAGCGGGTGGTGAACGATCTGCGCATCGGGTTGGATCGGACGGGTGAGCGTGTCGGTTCGGATACGCTGGGCGAGCGCGTGGGGGGCGGCCCGGTGGGTGCGCCGGTGACGCCGAGGCCGGCGGGCGCGGTGAACGAGGCGGGCGCCGGCAGCCGAGTCGGCGAGGGCGCGGATGCGGGTTCAGCGGACGCGGTGGAGACGTCGCTCGATCGGATCCGGTCGATGCTGCTGCAGGGCGTCGTGCCCGTGATGCCCGGCGCGGACGACCTGGAGACCGATCCCGAGGGTGAGCCGAGCGACGCGGAGTTCGAGCGGGTGTTGGAGGAGGCGAACGAACTGCTCGACGAGGAGAATCGTCGTCGCCTGGAGCATCTGTACCTCGACACCGAGACGGGCGTGTACGGCGCGAACATGCGCGCGGGCGAGGAGGCGCTGGCCGAGCGCAAGTGGTTCACGGCGGAGGAGCGGTTCAGCGCGGCGCTGCGCGGGCGTCCGGGCGACGCGATGGCGGCGGCGGGGCGGATCCACGCGCAGCTCGGCGCGGGGATGTACCGATCGGCGGCGTCGAACCTTCGCAATCTCTTCACGGCGTACCCAGAGCTGCTCACGCAGCGATACGAGGAACGCCTGCTCCCGCGGGCCGAGCGTTTGGAGCGTGTGCGGACGCAGCTGCGCGGCAAGACCTCGCGCGACACCGAGATCGGACGCGACGCGGCGTTGCTACTGGCGTACCTGGGGTTCCAGCACGAGAACCGGGCGGACGTGCTCGATGGGTTCGCGGCGCTGGAGCGGATCGATGACGCAACGGGCGGCGAACGCAAGGCGCTGATCGAACTCGTCCGGACGCTGTGGCTCGACGACGCGGAACAAGACACGGACGAGTAGGGTGGGACGAGCGGTCTACACTCGGCCCGTGTCGAACCGGTTGCGCACCATCACCGACTTCCTGACCGATGCCTCGCTGGCGGCGCTGTGCGATGCGCTGACGAGCATGACGGGGGTGCGCGTCGAGCTGCGGACGGCGGAGGGGCAGCGGATCTCTCGGAGCGTGGCGATCCCGCCGTGGACGGTGCACGAGGCCGACGGCGCGAGCGAAGACGTGCGCTGCACGATCGCGCTGCTCAACGGGCGCGCCGCGGGCACGCCGACGGGGAAGGGCCCGCTGGTCGAGCCGATCACGGTGGACGGCGTGGCGATCGGGGCGCTCACGATCGAACGCGACAAGCGCGGCACGCAGTTGCACGAGAGCGTGCGCCTGCTGGCGCACGCGGTAAACGAGCTGTGCCAGCACGAGGTGGAGCTGGAGCATCGGCACGCGGAGCTGGGCGTGCTCTTTGCGCTGAGTTCGCTGCTGGTGGCGACGAACGACACGAGCGAGATCCTGGGGCTGGCCCTGGGGTCAGCGGTGGAGGTGCTGCGCGCCGATGCTGGCACGGTGCACCTGGTCGATGAGGACGCGCGCGAGCTGCGCCTGCATGCGCAGCGCGGGGTGTCGGATTCGTTTGTCGAAAACTTCGAGGTGTTGCCGCTGGGCAAGACGGTGGATCGGCGCGCGCTCGTCGGCGAGGTGGTGAAGATCGAGGACCTGCACCGCGACGGGCAGGCGCTGATGCTCGACGAGCTGGCGCGCGAGGGACTCGTCGGCATGGTGTCCACCGGTTTGACGTTCCGAGGCCGCCCGATCGGCGTGATGCGTCTGTACACGAAGCAGCCGATCGAGCTCGACACGGGCGAGCAGGCGCTGCTGCAGACGATCGGCGAGCTGGCGAGCGCGTCGATCGTGTCGGCGCAGCTGCTCGAGTCGGAGCGCGCGCACCGGCGGACGCAGCGCCAGCTGGCGCTCGAGGGCGATGTGCAGCGCCGGATGCTCCCGGAGCCGCCCGAGGTGCCCGGGTTCGACATCGCGGCGCGGTGGATCCCGTCGTTCGAGCTCGGCGGCGACCTTTTCGACTTCATCGAGCTCGGCGGCAGCGTGGGCGTGGCGATCGGCGACGTGGTGGGCAAGGGCGTGCCGGCGGCGCTGCTGATGGCGAGCGCGCGCGCTTTCCTGCGCGCGCACGCGCAGGACGTGTACCACGTGCACGAGGTCGTCGGGCGCGCGAACGCCAACCTCACGCGCGAGACGCTCAGCAGCGAGTTCGTGACGCTCTTCTACGGCGTGCTCGACCCGGCGAGCGGGCGGTTCACCTATTGCAACGCGGGGCACGAAGCGCCGATCGTGCTGCGCGCGAATGGCGAGCTTGAAGAGTTGCACGCCGGCGGTACGGTGCTGGGCATCGACATGACGCACGAGTACGAGTCGGGCGTGTGCGAACTCGGCGCGGGGGACATCCTGCTTGCGTACACGGACGGCTTGGTTGAGGCGGCCGACTTTAATGGTGAGCTCTTCGGGCGCCAGCGCTTGCGAGAGGCGTGGCAGGTGATCGTGCGCACGCACCCGGGCGCGGATGCGCGTCAGCTGATCGATCAACTCGTGTGGAAGGTGCGGACGTTCACCGGGCTCGCGCCGGGGAGCGACGACCTGACGCTGGTGGTGGTAAAGCGGGGAGTTGTCGAATGATCGAAGTAGATTCGTCTGAACAAAGGGCACAAGACGCGTGGTCGCAAATTGTGTGCGATCTCGACGACGCGATGATCTCGCTGCGCGCTCGCGTCATGAAAGAGGTTGATGAGCAGCACGACGGCACACTTATGGCTGCTGTGTTCGACCGGGCTCTTGAATTCAGTGCGAGTTTGATCAGCTCGATCAAACTAAACGGGCAGGTAGGTCATTGGAGAGAAGCCGCCATCCTTGCGCGTGCGCAGGTCGAGTTGTCGGTTCGCCTTTGGTGGTGTGCCTCTTCAGAAGAACGCTGGGATTCTCTGAGGGCTGCAACTGCGCAAGAACACATACGTTGGGCGAACAGGGCCCTTGTGGAGAATCCTGAAATGGCCGATTACGCAGCCAAGGTCAAGGCGCAGCGAGAGAGTGTGCTCGAAGCGATCGGCAAAGTCGAGAAAATGCCCAGCGCTAAATCGTTGTTTGAGAGCTTTGTTGCTCAGGAGCAATTGCCCACTGGATCATCTGATCTATATGGCAGCATCTACAAACCCCTTTCGGGCCTTGCTCACGGCGATATGGGCATCATCTTTGCGCATCGGTATAGGCCGCCGAGGTCCTTGTCGGTAATGGCGGCCTTGCTAGGTGTTCAAGCGTTGGCGAGGGCGAGCATACTTGCGATTGGGATGAGCGAAGAGTCGACGATAAGTCTGGTGATGTCCGTGTGGGCGAAGACTGGTCCAGCGATGGCTTTCATTGAGGGCGATTCAGAATAGTCCTTGGCTGTCTTGCTGACTGTGCGCACGCGCCGGCCTGCATGACGCGCGTTCTCTGAACAACTCGAGAAAACTTCGCCCCCGCTGGTGCTGCCCGGCGGGGGTTTCTCGTGCGCGGTGCGTGTGGTCGTGCGCGCTCGCGGCGCGCGGTGTGCGCACGGAGGGTGGACGGCCGGCCAAGGGTGGAGGCTCGCGTGGTTCGGCGTGTGAACGCTGAACGCGGGCCGGCGACACCCGGAGCGGCACGCCGTGGCGTACGAACTCGAAGCGTTTGAAGAGCTTGGGCTGGACGCGGCGCTGCTGTCGCATCTGCTGGCGGAGCACGCGTCGCATCGTGTGCCGAGGCTGGAGCGGCTGTGGTCGTACTACCGCAACGACGCGGTGGATCGCACGGGCGTGGGGCTGGGGCGATCGAAGCGGTTCGGGAGCGGCGCGAGCGCGGGTCGTGAGTACCGCTTGGCGCAGGAACGCGGCTTGCCGGCGCGGTTGCGGATCCCGGCGCGGCGGGTGGGCGTTGATGATCGCGCGGGCAAGCCGGAAGTCGTGATCGAGAACGACATCGCGTGGCGGATCGACACGCTGGTGGACTTCGTCTTCGGCAAGCCGGTGATGGTGCTGAGCACGGCGGAGGATCCGCAGACACGTGACACGATCGAGCGCGTGCTGGACGCGGCGCTCGAGGCGAGCGGCGGGATCGGTCTGTTCCAGGACGCGGCGCTCCTGGGCGGCGTGCACGGGTACGTCGATCTGCGTGTGTACGCCGAGGCGATGTTCGACGCGGCGCACGCGCTGGCGTCGAGCGGGTCGGTGTCGGTCGAGAGCGCGGTGGAGCTGGCGCGGCTGGTGCGTGTGGAGGCGATCGAGCCGACGCGCGGCGTGCCGATGGTGAACCCGGGTGACTACCGAGAGATGGACGCGTTCATCACGCGGTCGGTGCGCACGGAACACGCGCTCGATGGCGATGAGGAGGCGCGGCGCGCGGAGCGCGAGGTGGTCGAGGTGCTGAGCGCGAGCGCGATCGAGACGTATGTCGATGGTGCGCTGCACGAGGGCCGGGTGAACCGGCTTGGCGTGCTGCCGGTGGTGCACGTGCAGAACGGGAGCCAGCCGTTTGAGTACGAGGGGTTGAGCGATGTTGAGCCGCTGATCCCGCTGCAGGACGAGCTGAACACGCGGCTGTCGGATCGGGCGCACCGGGTGACGTTGCAGTCGTTCCAGATGTACCTGGCGAAGGGTCTGGAAGGGTTCGCCGAGATGCCGGTGGGCCCGGGTCAGGTCTTCGCGACGGACAATCTTGATGCGTCGATCCACACGATCGGCGGGGATGCGCACGCGCCGAGCGAGGGTGCGCACATCGAGGAGCTGCGCGACGCGCTGGACAAGACGTCGGCGGTCTCGCCGGCGGCGATCGGTGTGGTGCGCGAGCGGCTCGGGCACCTGTCATCCGAGAACGCGCTGCGTGTGACGATGAGCGGGATCCTGGCGAAGACGGAGCGCAAGCGGGTGGCGTACGGGCGCGGGATCACGCGTGTGTGCGAGTTGATCCTGCAGGCGCTGGACGTCGCGGGTGTGCTGCGGACGGAGCGCGCGGATCGCGGTGTGCGTCTGGCGTGGCCCGACCCGCTGCCGGTGGACGAGAACGAACGCCTGAGCGCGGCAAGCCGGAAGGTGGAGCTGGGCATCGGGCGGGAGCGTGCGCTGGCGGAGCTCGGCTACGGCGAGGGCGACCCGGGCGTGCAGTGATCGCGCGTGAACCAACAGACACGGAGACAGGCGATGGACCAATCGGATGCTGGCGGCGATGGATTCGGCGGCGGGTTCGGGATCGAGGGCGACGGGAAGGGTGGCGGCGGGACGCAGGCGCAGGCGCCGGAACCCGAAGCGCCGCGTGCGTCGCCGCTGATCGAGTCGGAGGCGCTGCGCGAGCGCGCGGAGCGCGCCGAGGAGCGCGCGTCGGCGCTGGAGGCGGAGGTGGAGTCGCTCGGCGCGGCGCTCGAAGAGACGCGGGCGGCGCTGGACGCGTGCGAGCGGCGGCACGCGCTGGACCTGGCGCTTGTGGAGTCGGACGTGATCGACATCGAGACAGCGCGTCTGCTTGCGGAGCTGGCGATCGACGAGGCGGAGACGGGCGATGTTGCGCTGGCGGTGGAGGACGTGCGCCGACGCAAGCCGTTCCTGTTCCGGCATCGCTCGCCGATCGCGAGCGGGGCGATGGGCGGGCGCACCGGCGGGGCCGGTGCGTTGACGGAATCGGAGGAGGCGGAGCGGGCGGCGCGTTCGGGCGATCGGGGCGCTCTGCTGCGCTACCTGCGTGCGCGTCGCAGCGGGAACTGACGGGTCTGACACGAGCAACACGAAAGGAAGACACCCATGGCATTCACCGGCAAGGCGACGCACAGCGCGGGGGCGACGCTCCCCGAGATCCTCGAGGACGTGAGCGACATCATCGGGATCGTGAGCCCGCACGAGACGCCGCTGCTCGATCACCTGGGCGACGCGCGCCGCGCGGCGCAGAGCACGGTACACGAGTGGCTGGAGGACTCGCTGCTCCCGAACCACGACACGATCACGGAGACGACGTTCTCGCCGTCGGCGACGGGCGCGGGGACGTTCGAGGTCGCCAACCCGTCGCGGTTCCGCGTGGGGGACATCGTGCGGGTGCGCGGGAAGTCGGAGGTCATGCACGCGGTGGCGACGACTTCGACGGATCTGGTGGTGCAGCGCGGGTACGGCGGAACGACCGCCGAGGCGCTGGAGACCGACGACGTGATCGACATCATCGGGAACGCGGCGCTCGAAGGCGATGACAAGCCCGAGGTGCGCTTCACGAACCGCGTGCGGAAGCAGAACTTCAGCCAGATCTTAACCGCGAGTGTTGAAGTGTCGGGCTCGCAGCTCGCGGTGCAGAAGATCGGCGTGGACGACGAGCTCGACTATCAGAAGCAGGAACGCCTGCGTGAGCTGCTGCGTGATCTGGAGAACTGTGTGATCAACGGCGTGGCGGCGGCGTCGAACCCCGAGGGCAACGCGAGCACGCGGCGCACGATGCGCGGGATCATCTCGTCGCTCTCGACAAACATCTTCACGCCGGGCGTCGGCGGGTTCCCGGACGACGGGTCGGGCGGCGCGAGCCTGACCGAGCCGATGCTCAACCAGGCGCTCGAGAGCATCTGGGATCAGTCTTCTGGCGTGATCGACACGATCGTGGTGGGCGGGACGCAGAAGCGGAAGATCAACGGGTTCGCGACGGACGCGCGCGGGTACTTGCCGGAAGACACGGCGTTCCGCGACATGATCGGTGTGTACGAGAGCGACTTCGGTGTGGCGAAGGTGGTGCTGAGCCGGTGGATGCCGCCGGGCTCGGCGTTGCTGCTTGATTCGTCGCGCATCGATGTGCTGCCCCTGTCGGGGCGTTCGTTCCACGCGAAGAAGCTGGCGTCGAGCGGCGACAGCGAGTGCATGCAGGTGATCGGTGAGTACACGCTGGAGGTGCGCAACGAGAACGCGCACGGCGTGATCGCCGGGCTCGCGACGGGCTGACGCGCCGGACCCCCTCCTTCTCTCCTCCCGTACCCCGCCGGGCGCGCGCTGCGCGTTCGGTGGGGATTGACGCGACGCGCGGTGGCGCGGAAAGGACGGACTCATGTTCGCGAGAGACCGCGACTTGCTGGTGTACGAGCCGGCGCTGTTCAACGAGCTGTCGTGGGCCGGGCAGCGGCTGCTCGACGGTGTGACGGCTGGCATTTCGGGCACGACGCTCACGCTGCTGGACGGTGACCTGGCGCTGGCGGGGATCGACGTCGGGCACGTGCTGCTCGTGGACGGCGTGGCGATGGAGGTGCTCGAGGTGATCAGCGCGACGGCGGCGCTGGTGTCTCGTGTGCGTGCGGAATCGAGCGACACGCCGACGTCGCCGTTCGGGGCGGCGAGCGATCTGAGCGTGCGCTGCACGACGTTCCTGCCGCAGATCGCGCTGGTACACGAGCAGTTGATGCGCGCGCTGGGTGTTGATGTTGGTGCGACGAGCACCGTGCATGGGCGTCCGAACGCGTCGCAGATCACGAACGGACGTGACTTCGTGCGCGCCGAATCGCTGGGCGCGCTGCACGTGGTGATGACGGCGGCGGCGGCGATCGCCGGCGAGGACGGGCGTTGGTGGAGCAAGGCCCGCCTGTACCGCGAGCGGTTCCGCGATGAGCGGGCGCGCGTGTCGGCGGAGATCGACCTGGACGGGGATGGCACGCCGGACGCGACGAGGCGATTCAACACCATGCAGCTCGCGCGCTGAACGAAAGGAACGTACATGATTTGGTTGAACCCGCAGCGGGTGACGTTCGACGGGGAACTGCTGACGCACGTGGAGAGCGTGAGCGTGGATCGCGTGTCGAACAGGACGGTGATCGAACACGGTGATCTCGGGCCGCACGCGGTCTTTGTGGATGCGCCGGAGCAGCGAAGCGTGATCAACGTGGTGCGCCGGGTCCTGCAGTCGGAGCAGTTCGCGGTGCTGCCGGGCGATCGCGGGGCGCTGACGTTCGACGCGAGTTCGAGCAGCGGTGACGTGGGGAACGTGAGCGTGTCGGCCGACGCGGTGGTGACGGGTGTGAAGTATGCCGTGAGTTCGCGCCAGGGAACGACGCAGACGATCTCGATGATCGCGGTGTCGAGCGACGGCGTGGTGGATCCGATCACGTCGAGTGTGACGGGCGGTTCGTCGTGAGTTTCCCGTGGAGCGTGAGCCGGTTCGGCGGTGTGGCGTACTTCCAGAGCGGGCCGCACCGGTTCCGGTTCGGTCGCGGCGGGCAGGTGTTCTCGTTCCCGGAGAACGAGCCGGGTGGGGTACACGACTTCTTGTCGTTCGGTGCGCAGCCGCTGACGGTGTTTCAGGAGGGGCGGCTGATCGACACGACGCGCGCGGGGGTGACGGCGCAGCTGCAGGCGATCCGCGACCGGGCGGCGACGGGGATTGTCGGCGCGCTGACCGACCTGCAGGGCGTGACGTACACCGACATGCAGATCCTGCGGCTCGACACGGAAGTGTTCTTTGATCGTGGCCGCGCGTGGAGCGTGGGCTACGCGTTGATGTACCGCAAGGCGCCGTGATTGGGGGGCTGGCGATGGAAGTGGACCTGATCGCGTCGGTCACGCAGTTCGGGACGGCGGGGCTGATCGCGTACATGTGGCTGAACGAGCGGAAGTCGGCGGCGGTGCGCGAGCGCGAGATCCGCGAGGCGATCGACCGCCTCAGCGAGCAGCGTCTGCACATCGATGCGCTGGTGAAGCTCGTTGCGGACAACACGCGCGCGCTCACCGCCATCGAGACCGGGCAGCGGGCGCTGGTGGACGGGATGACCGCGCTGACGGCGCGGCTGGTGCTGAACGCCGAGGTTGAAGACGCGGACGGGTGACGCGACGATGGGGCGATGGACCGTCGAACCCCCCTGCTGCTGGCGCTGGTGTCGCTGCTCCCGATGGGGCTGGGCGGGTGCGGCGTGCGGGTGAAGGGCGCGGGCGCGACGCCGGTGACGCGCGGGGCCCCGGCGGGGGTCTTTATGCCGGCGGAGCTCGTTGTCCACCCGCTCACGCGGTTCGAGACCGGGGCGGATGGGCGGCGCGAGCTGGTGCTGCACCTCGAGATGCTCGACGCGTGGGGGCACGGCACGAAGGGGCTGGGCGCGCTGCTGGTCGAGCTGCGCGAGCGCGCGGGCGGGCGCCAGCTGCTGCGCTGGAACAGCGACGCGCTGGTCGAGCCGGACTCGAACGCGCGGTACTACGACCGGGTGACGCGCACGTACCGCGTGCGGCTGGTGGCCGAGCGGGTGACCCCGATCGAGCGCGACCTGCTCAGCGTGCGCGTACGTCTGGCGCTCGTGAGCGGTCGGGAGCTCGAGGCGTCGGGGGATCTGGTGCTGGAATCGGAGTGAGCCCGCGGCGGACCGTGCCGGGGCTCGGGGGCGCGTGGCGCGGTCAGTCGGCGATGTCTTGCAGGAGCCCATCGAGGGCGGCGTCGAGGCGTGCGTCGGTGAGGTACTCGCCCGAGGCGATCTCGGCGCGGACGCGTTCGACCAGTTCGGTGCGGATGGGGGCGTTGGCGGCGCGGGCCTCTGCCGAGAGGTCCACGCGGTCCTGCGGGCGCGCGTCGGGGCGTGCCTGGACGGCGGTCTGACGCGCCTGGCGGCGGGTTTCGAGGGGTTCCAGACGGGCCGGGTTCGCGTTGGCGACGTTGTCGATGTTCGTCATACTCGCTTCTCCGAGAAGCATGGTGCGGAAGGAAGGGCGTTTCGATGTCGTGCCGCGGGGGAGGGCTCGGAACGCGAAGGTCCGTGTTTTGACGAAACTCTGTGAACTTGAGTCCGTCCCGCGACACAGTGAGTATCGACGGGCCCCGCTCGTCCGCTTGAAGATTGCCACAATATGAAGGAAGGCTTAAGTGCTTTGATTTCAATGGTTTATCACGATAATTCTGTTGCGGACCCACAAAGAAAGTTCGCGAGCGATCGGCACCCGGATCGGGGTGGTTTGCTGCGGGTCGCGGTGCTGGCGCTCGTGGGATGGAGCGCCGGGTGCGCGTCGGACTCGGCGGCACGGGCCGACGACGAGGAGATCCAGCGCCTGCGCGACGAGATCGCGGAGGTCTTCCCCGAGCGGGGCGGGAGCGTGCCCACGAACGCCGGCGGGACGAGCTCTGCGGAGGACCGCGGCACGGGCTGGGCGATCTCGCTGCGGAGCTACACAACGCGCGGGCACCAAGCGCAGGCGCTGGCCGAGGCGCAGCGGCTGCGGGAGCAGCTGGGGCGGCGGGACGTCCGGGTGCGGGCGCTGCCGAGCGGTTCGGCGGTGGTGGCGGGGTCGTTCCGTGAGCCGGGCTCTCGGGCGGCGCAGGACGAGTTGATCAACTTCCGGGCGATGACAATCGGCGGGGTGCGTCCGTTCGCGAGCGCGTTCTTGGTGCCGGAGGAATCTCGGCGTGATCTGGGGCTGCTGCCCGAGTACGACCTGCTGCAGGCGCGGACGCTGGTGCCGGGTGCGATTTATACGTTGCAGGTGGGGGTGTACGAGTCGCCGGCGCGATCGGAGGCGAAGCGGGCGGCGGAGCAGATGGTGATGACCCTGCGCGGCGAGGGTGAACAGGCGTACTACTACCACGGTCGTCACCGGAGCATGGTGACGATCGGGGCGTTCACGGAGGCGGACTATGACGAGCGGTTCGGGGCGCAGAGCCCGGTGATCGCAGAGCTGCAGCGTCGGTACCCGCACAACCTCGTAAACGGACGGACGCTGATGGTGAGCCAGCCGGGGAACGAGGCGGTGGCGCAGTCGAGCTGGCTGGTGCGGATTCCGGACAGGTAAAGCGGTTGAGTGGCGTTATCGGTCTGAAATCGAGGGTGATGTGCGGGTGTTGGGTGAGTCTGTCAGGAAAGTGTGTGTGATCGCTTGCGGGAGGCGTGACTGGGGGTATGTTCGCGTGTGGCGGTTTTGCACAGGGCCGCCCGTTGAGAACGGACAAGTAGGACCGAGTGGTCGCGAAGGCGGTTTGCTGCCCGCGTTGCGACGAGGGGTTTGAGAGAGCCTCGCGCTGTGGTGTTCAGTTCCGGATCACGGGTCTCCACCCGATGGGTGTCGTTGTGCATGATCGCCGGACTGTCGGCGGGCGCGATGGCGTGCGCCGACGGGTTCGGAACCGTTGGAGACCGTCCGGGGCGTGTTGTCCGGAAGCGCCGCCTGTGGCAGGGCGATACGGCGTGCCGGTCTGGGTAAGAGGGATTGGCACCCCGGTCTTTTGTTCTGTAAGGACCCAACGGTAAGCGCCGCCCGCGGAAGCACAGACCGCGGGCGGTTGTTCTTTTTGCGGGTAGCCTGCGTCACGCATGGTGGAGCACCGATTTGTGCGCAACGTCTTCTGCCAGTATGAGCAGCCCGAGAACAGGCTGACGCACGCGCTCATCACCGCGCTCGAAGGCGAGCGCCGCCTGCTTCGCCCATTCGTCAAGTGGTCCACGCGAGCGGCCGCTCCGAAGGATGCGATCACCGTTGTGCAGCAGCAACTGCCGGGCGAACGGGTATCCGGCGACGAGGATGTTCGCGACGGCTTGCCGGACGCGTGTTTCACGACCGAGTCGGGCTGGGCGCTGCTGATCGAGTCGAAGATTCAAGCCGGGATCTCGCTCGGACAACTGCGCCGGCACGTTGAGACTGCCGAGCGATGTGGCTTCGCACGCCCGGTACTGCTCGTGATCTCGGTGGACGCGCCGCCGGCAAACTTCCCGAGGCGCGCCGCGCATCGGACCTGGCGCGAGGTGTACGCCTGGTTCCGCGCGCACGCCGCGACCTCGTTCTGGGCGGCGCAGTTCGCGGAGTATCTCGAGCTCTTTGAATCGGAGATGATCGCGATCGGTTACGGCATCCGGGGAACGCTGACCATGTTCGACGGCCTTCACTTTGACGATGACCGCCCGTACACCTGGCGCGAGGGCAAACGGCTGATCCGATTGCTCGGCGATGAACTGCAGGGTCGGAAGGATCTCCATCGCATCGGTGTCGATCCGAAAGGCAATCGACGGTCCGCGATCACGGGACGCGGCGGCGCCGGTGTGTGGGACTACCTGCCTCTACGCCTCGCGCGCGACGCGTCGGTGTTCACGGACTATCCGCATCTAACGATGAACATCGGTGCAGAATCGTGCGCGGCTTCCATCACCGTTCCCAACGGTGTGCGCGGCGGGTTCCGCAGCCGGCTCAAGTCTGCCGGTCGCGATGGGTTTTTTGAGCTCATTCTCGATATTGAGAAGCGCTTGCGACCGGTTCTTCATCGTTCGAGCGGCTCACGCGCGCGTGTCTACGCGTTGCAGCGTCACTATCGGAGTCAGCGATCCGCGGGGATCATCGATGCGCGGCTGGAGGCAGACCTGCGCACCGCGTTACCGGGCAGCCGTCGCGACGCCAAGTACCAGCCGCAGTGGATCGATGCCGTCTACGAGCTGATCGCCAAGAAGCGGTCGAACCTGCAACTCGGGTTCACGGTGCGGTTTGAGTACGACTGCGAGGTGGTGCGCAGCAAGCGGGCGATTGGGCTCTTCGCCGATGCGTGGATCGGCATGGCACCCGCGATCGACTTTGCGCTCGGGCGGGGTACCTACGCCGATTGAGCGCAGGACCTACTACTCGTCGTCCTGATAGCGGTCGAGGCGTTCGCGGGCGCGTTTCTTTGCCGCGAGGAGCCCGGTGACGCCGTCGTCCGAATCGTCATCGGCTGTCGGTTTGGCGGCGGGCTTCGTTGACTCGGGCTTCGACGCATCGCCGCTGAGATCGCGGAGCACCTGCTCGCGGCGGGCTTCGCGCTGGGCGGGATCGACGGGCGCGCGTCGGACGGCGTCGCGGGTATCGGCCTCGGGCCTGCCGGCATCGCCAGACTGGCGCGCGGTCGCGGAGGTGCGCAGGGCGCCGAGGGTTGTGGCGGCGGCGTCGGCGCGGGCGCGGATGGCGTCGCGCGTGTGCAGGCGCATCTCTTCGAGCGCGTGCTTGTTGACCAAGCGGTCCCACGCGATGCGCCGCGTGGCGACGTCGAGCAGCATGATGGCGACGGCGATGGCGAGGAGGATGGGCGCGAGGGGTTGGGCGGCGCGGGAGGGCTCGATGCCGTCGCGGTTCCAGAGGTCGGCGGCGAGTGGGTCGTCGATGGTCATGAGCCTGCCGCCGGTGGTGTCGGCGATGGCCTGGAGAACGCCGACGTTGGAGGACTCGACGCGGAGTTCGGGCCCGACGGCGCGGGTGGCGCCGCCGAGGATGGCCGGGAGGGCGCGATCGCCCTGGCGTGGTGAGAGCGCGACGACGTAGCTGCCCTGCTGCGGTGCGTCGATGGAGCCTTCGTAGACGCCGGGCCCGACCTGCGAGAGTCGGACGTCGAGGCTGTCGCCGCGGGGGGTGTAGACCTTGCCGTCGATGGTGAGCAGGTCCACGGGCGCGCCGTCGGGGTCGAGCGCATCGACGCGGACGACGAGGCGTTCATCGACGAGGTCGGTGGAGAGTTCGTACTGCTGCTCGGCGCCGGGTCGCGCGATGGTGCGGACGAGCTGCGTCCACAGCGCGCGGTACGAGGGGCTGGCGAGCCAGTCCTGCGACCACTCGCTGTGCGCATCGCTGGTCCACGCGGCGACCTGCCCGCGCCCCGCGAACCAGTGCGCGAGCACCGGCTCGCCCTCGGGCGTTTCGAGCGCGAGCGTGACGGTCGGGTCGGTGCGCGCCTGGGTGAGCACCAGGCCGCGGAGCTGCGGCAGGGCGTCGGGCAGACCCGCGAGCAGCGGCGACGTGCGCGAGACGCGGCGCGGGACGAAGAGCGACTCGCGCACCAGCGGCTTGCGCACCACGCGGATCTCGCGCAGGAAGACCTTGGGCAGCGTCTGCGGGTTCACCACGCGGTAGAAGGCACCCTCGCCCGACTGCGCGATGCTCGCGAGTGTCTGCGCGTCGGCGCCGTCGCCCACGGCGATGGTCGAGACGGTGATCCCGCGCTCGGCCATGGACCGCGCGATCTCGGCGCCCTGTTCGGGCACGCCCTAGGATTGCCCGTCGGAGAGGACGATGATGTGCTTGACGTTGGCCTCGACGCTGTCGAGCAGCGCGCCCGCCTGTCGGAGCGCGGGGTAGAGGTTGGTCCCGCCGCCCGGCGAGATGTCGCGCACGCGGTCGGCGAGCAGGGCCGGGTTCTCCGCCTTCTGCAGCGGGACGACTTCATCGAAACCCGAGTTGAACTCGATGACGCCGATGAGGTCGCCCTGGTCGAGCGTCTGGATCGCGAGCGCCGCGGCCTCGTTGGCGATCTGCTGCTGCGAGCGCGAGCCGCCGAGCACGGGCGCGCCCATGGAGCCTGAGGAATCGAGGACCATGACGACAGCGGCGGAGGGGATGATGAGCTGCTCGGGCAGGTCGAGCAGGACGGGGAGGAGGGGTTCGATGGGCGAGCCGTTCCACCCGCCGGCGCCGAAGGAGTCGGGCCCGCCGATCATGACGAGCCCGCCGGCGAGGTCTTGCACGTAGTCGGCGAGCAGTTCCTGCGAGCGCAGGGTGAGCTCCTCCTTCGCGACGTTCTGCAGCACGATGAGGCTTGCGGTCTGGAACTCGAGCGGGTCGCTGGGGAACTCTGCCGGCGCGATGGTCGTGGCGTCGATGTTCGCCTGCGCGAGCGTGCGTTCGAGCAGACGGCCTTGCCCGTTGGCGAGCGCGTCGCTCACGCCATCGACGATCAGCACGCGCCCGCGCCCGGGCGTGACGGTGAAGGACTCGGCGCGGTTGTTGCTCGCGATGCGGTCGTCCTCGGCGTTGTCGGGCACGAAGACGGGCTCGAAGCGGTGGACGTTGAGGTTCGCGGTGAGCGGGACCTCGATCGTCTCGACGTTGCGCCCGGGCTCGAGCGTGATGCGCCGTCCGGTGCGCGTGGCCTCCGGCGCCAGGTCGAGCGGGTCGCCCTCGTAGAGCACCTCGAGCGTGCCGGTCGTGCGCTGGGTGCTGCTGAGCACGACGCGCACGGTGACGGTGGACTCTTCGGCTGCCTGCGGCGGGACATCGACCGC
This sequence comes from Planctomycetota bacterium, assembly GCA_039182735.1. Taxonomy (GTDB): domain Bacteria; phylum Planctomycetota; class Phycisphaerae; order Phycisphaerales; family UBA1924; genus JBCDCB01. Next base: position 78,746 of record JBCDCB010000001.1, on the reverse strand, counting down.
CTCGATCATCACCTCGCGCTCGACGCGGTAGGAGATGGGCAGGACGTCCACGCGGATGCCTTCGCCCGCGAGTTCGCGCGCGGCTTGCAGCGCGTCGCCGCTCGTCTCGTTGCCGTCGCTGATGAGCAGCATGCGCCGCCCCGCACCGGGGGGGTAGAGGGCGCGGGCGAAGCGGAGGGCCTCGGCGATGTTGGTGCCTTCGGGGCTGACGGTGTAGTCGAGCGAGACGTCGGTGGTGCTGGCGGCACGGGGTGTATTGACGGCGATGGCGCCGTCGTCGAAAACCACGAGCCCGAAGAGGTCGTCGCTGCCGCGCGTTTCGGTGGCGCTCACGACCCAGTCGCGGATCGCGGGCGAGGCGGGCTCGCCGTCCACGGAGGCGAGGCGGGCGATGGAATCGGAGATGTCGGCGACGGCGACCACGGCGAGGTCGTCCGAAGAACGGACCATCGACGCGCGTGCGAGCGCCGCGGCCAGCGCGAGCAGCAGCAGCGAGCGGGCGATCACCGCCGACCACGCGCGCCAGCGTGTCATCGCGCTGAACCAGCGCAGCCCGAGCAGGCCCAGCGGGACCGCGAGCAGGCTGAGGGCCAGCCACCAGGGTTCGGCGAAGGTCAGTCCCACAGGCCGAGTGTACGGACGGACGCGCAGCCGGTTCACGCTTGAGGATCCAGAGCGCGCGGGGCACGGGCCTGGCGGGTGATCTCCCCGTGAGCCCGAGAAATTCGGCTTTCTCGCCCCTTCTGGCGAACCGCGGGGGGCCAAAGGCCGATAAGGGTGAACACCATGAGGAATCCTGCGCGCCGGCTTCAACCCGTCCACGCCCGCCGCACGCTGTGCGCGTCGAGCATCGCCCTGCTCGCGGGTGCCCTGCTGCTGGGCGGCGTGGGGTGCTCATCGGGGGGCGGCGGTGCCGGTGTGGAGTCGAGCGACACGCCGCGCACCGCGGCCGCACCGCGATCGAGCCGAACGGAAGCCGAGGAACTGCTCGAGTCCGCCGAGCTGCTCGTGGGCGAGGACCGCGACGAGGAGGCGCTCCGCCTGCTGGCGATGGCGATCGAGCGCAACCCGGAGTTGACGGTCGCGCACATGGCGGTGGGCGACATCTATCGCGAGAACGGCGACTTCGATTCCGCCGCCGACGCGTACGGCGATGCCGCCCGCCTCGAACCGCGCTCCTTCGACGCCAACTACCGCCACGGCTTGATGCTGCACCTGCTCGACCGTCTGACCGACGCGGTGCGCGCGTACCTGCGCGCGATCGCCGTGCGCCCGGACGACGTCGAGGCCAACCTGAACCTCGCGACGGCGTACCTGCAGCTCGACGAGCCGGCGCAGGCGCTGCCCTACGCGCGCCGCACAATCCGGCTTGATCCCGGCAACGGCGCGGGTCGCGCGAACCTCGGCGCGGTGCTCAGCGCGCTGGACCGGCACGCGGAAGCGGTCGAGCAGTATGAAGCGGCGCTGGAACTGCTCGATCTCTCGCCGGCGCTCCTGCTGAACCTCGCCGAGAGCCAGGGCAAGATCGGGCGCTACCGCGAGATGGCGAACACGCTGAGCTCGGCGGTTTCGCTGGGCGAGTCGGCCGACGCGTACGAGCGCCTCGGCTTCGCGCACTTCCGCCTGCGCGAGTACCAACATGCCGAGCGCGCGTTCCGGCGCTCGATCGCGCTCGATCCGGGGTACTACCCCGCGCTCAACGGTCTCGGCGTGTGCCTGCTGAACGATTACCTGTTCAACGGGCGCAAGGACCGAGCGGTGCGCGACGAGTCGATGGAGATGTTCCGGCGTTCGCTGCGGATCAACCGCGTGCAGCCGCGGATCACGGATCTGATTTCGCGGTACAGCCGGGCGTGATGTCTTAGTCTCACGGGTTTGGGCCCCGTGAGCAGGCGGGCATCGCATATCATGTAAACATGAGACTTCTTCCGCTGCTTTCGGTGTGGGCGATCACGCTCATCGCCATCGGCGATCCTGCCACCCTCTCGCCCGAAGAGCGTGAGGCGTGGCACAACAAACAGGTCGCTAAGGCGAAAGCCGCGCTGCCCGCCGATCTCGTGGACTTCTACGAGGCGACGGAAGCGTTCAACGATGAGCACCTGCAACGATGGGAGGCGTTCGAAGCCGGTCATCCGGACGGCGAAGGCCGAAAAGCCCACGAAGCAAGCCTGCGGGCGGTCATTGAGGAGCACCCGGGGAGTGTCGATCGGCTTGTAGCGCTCGCCCGCGCGTGCGATGAGCCGTTCCGAGTCCCTGATGATGTCAACGCAAGCGAGATGCGCTTCGCGCTGACGCGTCACACCGGGAGCTTCTCCAAGGTCAGGGATCCCATCCGTATCGACGCGATGATGCGACTCGAGGCCAGTGACATCGACGGTGCCGCGGACCGTGTCGCGGACCTGCTCGCGATGTCGCGCACCGTCGCCGAGATCGATCCTTCGGTGAAGGGGCATCTCCTGTCGATATCGCTCGTCCGGGAAGCGCTCGACACGCTCGAGAAGGTGGAAGCCGAAGCCGAGCTCAGCCCGCAGCGACTCACGCACCTCGCCGACATGCTGGAATCTCAGGTGCGATTTTTCGAGTCGTACGCCACGCCGATGCTCGAAGGCGAGCGTGATCACATGATCGCGATGTTCACCGAGAGCGCCTCGCCAGGAATCGGGCCGTCGAAATTTGAGCAAGCGAAAGCCACGCGCGTCCTGAACGAACGGTACGCCGACATCATCGAACTGTGGCCCGACGCGTCGGCTTCCGATCAGATCGTCGAGATCGACGAGCGTATGCACGAGCGACTCTTTCCAGACTGGGCGCTTTCCGAGGAATCGATGCTCGGCAGAACTCATCGCAAGTACAACGAGCTCCACAGACCACGCATGATGAGTGCGATCGAACGCCTCCGCGCCGGCGAGGCGGAGTAGCAGACGGGCAAGATGCCCGTCCCACGAGGTGAAGTAGAAGCACCCGCTCCCTCACGGTCGCGGCTCGTCAGACCCCAACCCCCCCACACCCCATCCCCACTCCGTCTCTCCGTCACCTCCCTATCCTCTCCCCATGCCCGACCCATCGCTCCTCGAAGCCTTCCCGACGCCCGGCGACACGCCCTTCGTCATCGAACACGTCGCCGAGGAGTTCACCAGCGTCTGCCCCAAGACCGGCCACCCGGACTTCGGCGAGGTGACGCTGCGCTACACGCCGCGTCCGGCCTCCGACGGCGGCACGTGCGTCGAGCTCAAGTCGCTCAAGATGTACTACCAGTCGTTCCGCAACGAGGGCATCTATTATGAGGCCGTCACCAACACGATCCGCGATCACCTCGTCGAGTCGATGCGCCCGGTGTGGCTGCAGATCGTGACGAACTGGCGCGGTCGCGGCGGGATCCGCAGCATCATCCGCGCCGATCACGGCGACGTGCCGCAGCACTTCCGTGGTCACTGAGGCGCCGGACATCGCGAGCGTCGATCGCGGCGCGGGGGAGAGGCTGCCCGCGCCGATCTTCGTGCTGCTGTGGATCGGCGCGGCGACGCCGAGCCTCTCGTGGGTGGCGCTCTTCTGGATCGGCTTTGCGCTCAGCACGCAGGGGTACCGGGCGATCGACGCCGTGTGGTGGCTCGTCGCGCCGGGCGTGTGCTTCGCGCTGATCTTCGCGTTCCTGCTGCTGAGCGAGCTGAGGCTGGGCATCAAGCACGCGCTGGCCGCGGCGGTCGGCGCGACCGCGTGGATCGCGGTGCTCAACCTCGTGCTGATCGTGGTGTGGGCGCTCGTCATCTACCTGATCATGCTGGTCATCTGAGCGCGCGCCGGCGCGTGGTAGCATGCGCGGATGAAGGGGACGCCGCGTGGACTGCTGCTCGTGTGGTCGGCTCGGGCGCTGTCGTTCGTGGCGCCGGGCTTCGTCTTCGCGTTCCTGGTGATCGCGCTGAGCGGGTACTTCGAGTTCCGCACGATCCTCAACATCGCGGGCGTCGCGTTCGTGCTCGCGTGCGCGGTGTGGGCTTGGTGGATCACCGGCAAGACCTCCAAGACGAAGTTCGGGCGCGCGACCGCGTTCTTCCTGCTGCTGCTGCTGATCTACACCGTCAATATGGTCGCCACGATCCTCGTCGCGCAGCGCCTCGTCGAGATCATCGAGACCAGCCGGCAGGAGCTCGGCTCCGGCATGGAACGCGCCCTGCCCATCGGGGAGATGGAATGAGCGCGCGCACGATCCTCATCGCCACCGGCAACCCGCACAAGCTGGAAGAGCTCGGCGCGATCTTCGAGCCGCTGGGCATCCGCGCGATCGGACTCCACGATATCTCCGGCGGCGCCGGCATCCCCGAACCCGTCGAAGACGCCGACACCTTCGAGGGCAACGCGCAGATCAAGGCCGTGGCGTACGCGCGCGCGACGCGGCGCACCGTGCTCGCCGATGATTCCGGGCTCGAGGTCGATGTTCTGGGCGGCGCGCCGGGCGTGCGGAGCGCGCGCTACGCGGGCGTCGAGGGTGACCGCGCGACGCGCGACGGCGCGAACAACGCGAAGCTGCTCGACGCGCTGCAGGACGTGCCCGACGAAGAGCGCACCGCGCGGTTTGTGTGCGCGATCTGCGTGGCTGACGCGGAGGGCACCGTGCGCGCGACGAGCCGGGGCGAGTTCGCCGGCGTCATCGGGCGCGAGCCCCGCGGCAGCAACGGCTTCGGCTACGACCCGCTGCTCATCCTCGAAGACGGACGCACCAGCGCCGAACTCACGCCCGAAGAGAAGAACCGACGCTCCCACCGCGCCGAGGCGGGACGGAAGATCGCGGAGCGGTTGGCGGCGGTGCTGGGTTGCTAAAAAGTACTTCGGCTGCTGCTGGATGCGCAGTAGACTTGATGTTATGAGAACAATTGCCTTAGCACTGCTGCTCACGATCTCGGTCTTGCCCCACGCGAACACCGCTCTCGCACAATCGACGAGTCCACTCACGCGCAGCCAAGCGCTCGACGAAGTGTTTCACGTCATCGAGCAGCTCGCGGCGCATGTCCCTGACGGGCACGAGCTACTCGGCCGCTCCGCGACTGCGACGCGAGGCGTCGCGACGGTGTTGCAGGAGTCCGAAAGCGCGCGAGCGATGCTGCGCACGGTTGCTGAGGGCGATTATGAACCGCTCATCCGCCGGCGAGGTGAATCATTGCAGGACTGGGATTCTCGTGTGCACGAGGACTGGTGCGCCAGCATCATTGCGCTTGGATACCTGAAGGTGAGCGCTATCGCTTGCCGGACTCAAGGGCGCACAGGCGAAGCGGTCGACTGTGTGGAATCGATGATCATACTGTGCGAGGCTGGTTCCATGAGCCCCGGCGTAACCAACCCGATGACGAATGCGGTCATTGCGTTGCTCCATATCACATTGACAGTCTCCGACTTGGACTCTGATATCGCCGAACATGACAGGAATCGGCTCGTATCTGTTCTGGATGAGGCTCGCAGGATCATTGACGCGCGATTCAAGTCTTCGCTACTTGAGGCACATGAGACAGTCGTGCGATCCGTACTGGAAGGGCCCGTCGAACACACGTTCGGAGAATCCGTGCGAGACGATCGGGTGCTCTTTGAACGGCTTAAAACGATTGATGCGAGCATGTCATTTGCGCAAGATCATTTTGATGAACCCGCTCGATGGGATGAGATCCGAGTGGAGTTGGAACGCGCGAATGGTGCTGCGCAACCGGTTTGGCTTGACTCAGTGGAGTCAGATGGTGAGTTCGCATTCGAACTCTATCGCGTGGTCCGCACGCAGATCGAAATGTCTGCACGGACTGCGGCACTTCCGTTTGATGCTCGGTACATCGAGTGGCTGGATTCTAACGCGCAGTCAGTACTGACCGAAGCGTCTTCCTGTTCTTGAGCGGCAACCATTCTGCAAGCCGCACAAGATCAGACCCCTCTCCCCGCTCGCGCGGGGCGAGGGAGCCCGAGCACGACGGGCCTGCGGCCCATCGTGGCACCGGATCCGATTCAGCGCAACAAGCGATCAACCGCACGGCTTGTCCGCCTGCGGCGGATCAAACCGTGGCACCCAGCAACACCATTCTTCTTCCAGACCCCAGACCCAAGGCCCCACTCCGTGATCTCTGTGCCCTCTGTGGTCAAGCTCTCTCCTCACCACACCTCCCGCACCCTGATCGTCTCCTCGATCCGGCGCAGGCCCCTCGCGATCTCGCCCGCCTCGCCGCTCGACACGTCCATGATCATGTACGAGTGGTGCGGGTTCGATTGCAGGTGCTGCGCCGCCACGTTCGCGCCGGCCTTCGCGATCACGTCGTTGATCGCGCTCAGCACACCCGGCACGTTGCGGTGGTAGTGCAGAATCCGGTGGTGATCCTCGTGCAGCCGCGGCAGTTCAACCTCGGGCACGTTCACGCTCGTGGTCGTCGAGCCGACGTTCATGAACTTCGCGAGCTTGCCCGAGACTTCCGCCGCGATGTTCCGCTGTGCCTCCTGCGTGCTGCCCGCGACGTGCGGCGTGAGGATCACGTTTTCGAGCCCTTTCAGAGGCGTGATGAACTCCGCGTCGTTGCTGGCCGGCTCTTCCGGGAAGACGTCCACCGCCGCGCCGCCGAGACGGCCCGACGTGAGCGCCTCGGCGAGCGCGTCCACATCGACGACGTTGCCGCGCGCGTTGTTGATGAGCAGCGCGCCGGGTTTCATCTGCGCGATCTCTCGCGCGCCGATCATGCCGGCGGTGCCGTCGGTCTGCGGCACGTGCAGCGAGACGACGTCGCTCTCCCCGAGCAGCGCCTCGATCGACGCGATCAGCTTCGCGTTGCCGAGCGGGAGCGTGTCGATCACGTCGTGGTACAGCACGCGCATGCCCATGGCCTCGGCGAGCACGCTGACCTGCGAGCCGATGCGCCCGTACCCGATGATGCCGAGCGTGCGCCCGCGGACCTCGTGCGCGCCGGCGGCGCTCTTGACCCAGCGCCCCTCGTGCATCGCGCGCGAGCGATCATGCAGACGGCGATGCAGCGCGATGATCTCGCTGATGGTGAGCTCCGCCACGCTGCGGGTGTTGCTGAAGGGCGCGTTGAAGACGGTGACGCCGAGCTCGCTCGCGGCGGGCAGATCGACCTGGTTCGTCCCGATGCAGAAGCACCCGACGCCCCACAGACGCTCGCACGATTCGAAGAACGCGCGTGTGAGCTGGGTTTTGCTGCGGATGCCGATCATGTGCGCATCGCGGCAGGCCTCGACGAGTTCGTCACCCGCGAGCGACCCGTTGACGCACTCGATGTCGTAGCCCTCTGCCGACAGGTTCTCCGAGGCGAGCGGATGAACGTTCTCCAGCAGCACGACCTTGATCTTGTGCAGCGGGAAGGACGTTGCGCTCGCGCTGTTGGGCTTGGTGTCGGCGGTGCTCATGCGGGGAGCGTAGCGGAGCGGCTTGGTGTTGGGTTCTCCCGAAGTCTGATGAGCGAGCAGGCCATGCTGATATCGTGTCTCGATGCGGACACCGCTCGCAATCGCGCTGCTCGCGCTGGTGCTCGTCGCGGGCTGCACGACCTACCCACTCCGCGTGGAAGTCCTCGACGCCGAGACGCTGCAACCTCGCAAGGACGTCGTCGTCTACCCGCACTGGTACTACTTCTACAGCAGTCGTGGGTCTGCATCAGAGCCGACCGATGAGCGAGGCCGCACAGAAGTCCGGCTGAGGCGCTACACCGACGGGCGCCCGACCTCGCTCTCAGCCAAGCAGATCCTGTCGGAAGATTCCGCCGAGGACCAGCGCGGCGTATACCGCGACAGGGATAGGCGGCTCGTCGTTCGCACGCGCGTCACGAACGATGCACTGTTGAACGACAGCGAGATCCTCGATCGGTTCCAGCCTTTCCTGCCCCGCGTCGCCGCGGGCGAGTTCGTGGATCAAGAGTCGCCACCAAAGCTCACGCTGTTCCTCGATGACGACGGGAATAGTGATGTACCTCACGAATCGATCATGCGTCTTCTGGAGCATCGCACATCTCCGCCTCGCTCTTCTGAGTAAGCACGATCAGAACTCCGCTTCGCTCACCGCTTCCACGCGTCGCTTCGTGCCGGGCTCGTTGAACGCGAGACACTCCGCGTGCAGCGCGAGCCGCCCACCGAGTTCGTGCGCGTCCACCTCCGGCTCGCCGAAGGGCGGCGCGGGGTACAGCGGGTCGTTCACGATCGGATGACCCAACCCGCCTTCGCTCGTCGGCAGCGCGCAGTGCACACGCAGCTGGTGCGAGCGCCCCGTCACCGGCGTCAGCGCGAGGCGCGTGCGATCCACCTCGCGCCCGATCACGCGGTAGCGCGTCTCGCTCGGCTTGCCGTGCGCACGATCGGGGATCTGCACGGGGCGGTTGTCGAGATCCACGCGGATCGGCACGTCGATGACGCCGGACTCACGCGGGACGTCGCCGCGCACGAGCGCGACGTAGCGCTTGTCCACCGTTCGCGACTGGAACTGCATGGAGAGGTCTTTCTGCGCCCGGCGTGTGAGCCCAAAGACGAGCAGGCCGCTGGTGTCCATGTCGAGGCGGTGTACGACGAGCGGGCCCTCGGCAAAGGGGAACATCGCCGCGACGCGCGCGCTCGCGCAGTCGGCCTTCTGCGGGTCGGTCTCGAAGCCCTTGCCCGGGACGCTGAGCAAGCCGGGCGGCTTGTCGATGACGACCCAGTCGTCGCCGCGTTCGATGACCCGGATGGTGCGGTGGTGCCGCGGCATGGCTCGACGAGCGTACGCGAGCGCCGAGACGCAAACGACCACAGTGGGGCATTGCGGATCGGCTGCCGCGCGATGCGTGTTTGGGGAGTGAAGATCTGGATCGCCCGCGTTCAGCCCGGCCTCGTGAATCCAAACTGAACGCGGGCATCGCCCAGACACAACCGGTTCGAACCCGCGGACTCAACCCCGCGGGTCCTCATCCCTCTCGTGGCAAACGAAGAGCGAGCCGAACGTCCTCACACAGGCTCACGCCACCGCGCGTGTCGGGTTCTGACATTCCCGACAACACGCACGACTCAACGCCCTCGAAGGCGTGCCCGCACAGCGTAGAGAAACCGCGAGATTCTCGGACCCTCTCGGGTACGTGTCTCGGACTTTTCGTGTCGGTTTCTCGTGCCATTTGGCAGACCCTCACACGACCTGTGCCCGCAGGCTGGCGTGCGACGGCGCACGGCACAGCACATCGACAGGTTGTCCACCTATCGGACACGGTCCGCGCGGGGCATGAAAACTCGGTGGGTTGCCGCTGCGGACGTCCTCAGCCGCCCGCGGCGAGGACGATGGAGCGGATTTCCCCGCTGCCCAGCACGCCGCCGCGACGCTCGACCACCTCATCGCCGTTGAGCACGAACGTGGTGGGGATGGAGCGGACCTTGAGGGCCTGGGCGTGGTCGGGGTGCTGATCGACGTCCACGTAGACGGGGATCGCGTTCTCCTGCAGGAATGCCGTCACCGACGGGTCCGAGAGCGCGCCCTTCTTGTACTGGCGGCAGGGCGGGCACCACGAGGCGGAGGTCACCACGAAGACGGGCTTGCCCTCGGCCTTGCTCCGCTCGATGGCGGTGCCGAGGTCTTCGGCGTGGCTGATCCACGCGGGCGCGTTGCCGCCGCCCGAGCCCCCGCGGTCCGACGCGTTGTACGCCTTGAGGCCGAGGAACGAGCCCCCGGCGACCACGAGCGCGAGCGCGAAGTTGGTGACGCTGTTTCCCATCGGTGGATCTCCTTCGAGCGACCGTCTTCCCTGTCGTCGCGTCGAACCGCTCCGAAGTTCAACCTATTCCCGAACGACACGGGTTCTCGGAACCGCGGCGCCCCCCACATGCCACACTTCTTTCCTCATGCTCGCCTGCGGGCGCGCCGATCCTGTGAGCATGCTCGGGCCGCGCGGCCAATCCGGCGCTTCCTCCTCGCCCTCGGCGAGCAGACGCCAGTCGGCGCGATCCGCCGTCAACAGCGACGTGAAGTGCGATCACGGGGAGGTCATCGACCTCTCCCACCGCGGCATCCGCCTCCGCTCCCGCAAGCGCTGGCACGAGGGGCAGATCCGCCAGGTCGCCATCACCGCCGACGGCATGCGCCTCGCGCTCGAAGCCCAGTGCGTGTGGTCGCGCCAGGAAGGCATGTTCACCCACCTGCTGGGGCTGGCGTTCGTGCAACCGACCGATGAGCAGCAGCGCACGCTGACCTCCATCGCGGCGATCCACGCGCTGCACGAAGAAGACTGAACCCGTTCCGCGCCGCGGAGACGCGGAACGGCCGAGGGGTCTCGGGTCCGGGGTCTGATGTGCCGCGACCGCGAAGGCAGGAGACCCGCTGCTGACACGCGCGGCTCGTTGGGACGCCGGTGCCACACCGGGAGAGGTCGTCAGTCGATCGCCCTCGCGCGGCTCACAGCTTCTTGAGCGCGCCCACTAGTTCATCGAGATCCGATTCGCTGTGCGCGGCGCTGATCTGCACGCGCAAGCGCGCCGTCCCCTCGGGCACGACGGGGTAGCCGAAGCCGATGACGTACACGCCGAGCTCGAGCAGGCGGTGGCTCATGCGGATGGCCTCGCTGGTGTCGCCGATGATGATCGGGCAGATCGCGGTGGGCGAGTCCATGACCTCGAAGCCGGCTTCGCCGATCTTGGTGCGCGCGTAGGCGACGTTGCTGCGCAGCTTCTCGACGCGTTCGGGTTCGCGCATGAGCACCTCGATCGCCTTGTCGGCGCTGCAGGCAACGGTCGCGGGCAGGGCGTTGCTGAAGAGCGTGGGGCGCCCGCGCTGGACGATGGTCTCGACGACGTTGCGGGGCCCGGCGATGTAGCCGCCCGCACCCCCGCCGAGCGCCTTGCCGAGCGTCCCGGTGAAGCCGTCGATGTCGCTGCCGGCCATGTTGAAGTGCTCGTACGTGCCGCGCCCGGTGGGGCCCATGACGCCCGTGCCGTGCGAGTCATCGACCATGAGCACCGCGCCGTATTGGTCGCACAGTCGGCGGAGCCTGGGCAGGTCGGCGATGGAGCCTTCCATAGAGAAGACGCCGTCGGTGATGAGGAAGATCACGTTGTGGTCGGTGGTCTTCTCGCGGGCGTTCTTGAGGGCGGTCTCGAGGGATTCGTCGTCGGCGTGCTTGTAGATGAACTTCTGCGTGCCCTTCTTGATGACCGTCGCGAGGCGGATCGAATCGATGATGCACGCGTGGTTGAGCTCGTCGCTGACGATGCTGTCGCCCGCTTCGCAGAGCGTGGGGAAGAGCGCCTCGGTCGCGTTCCAGCACGAGACAAAGGTGTACGACACCTCGACGCCCAGGAACTCGGCGATGCGCGCTTCGAGGCGCTCGTGGCAGTCGAAGGTGCCGCAGATGAAGCGCACGCTCGCGGTGCCTGCGCCGTAGGTCTTGAGCCCCTCGATGCCGGCTTCGACGACTTCGGGGTGGTTGGCGAGCCCGAGGTAGTTGTTGGAGCAGAAGTTGAGGACGTCGCGCGAGCCGCCGGACTGATCGCGGAGGATGACGCGGGCGTCCATGGGCCCGAGGATCGTTTCGAGGCGTTTGAGCTCGCCCGCGTCGCGGAGCGACGCGATGAGCGAATCGGTGCGGTCGATGAGCGGGTTGGAGGCGGCGGTGGTCATGCCCGGAGTTTAGGGGGCGCGCCTGGCGCGCGAGCGCGGGGTGTGCGCACCGACCCGGGTCAGCGGATGAAGCGCATCTCGCCGAAGTTCGGGATCGGGATCCGCCCGAAGCGCTCGGGCGAGGGGAAGTAGACGAAGAAGGCTTTGCCGAGGACGAGTTCGCCGGGCACGATGCCCAGGTGCGGCTCGATCGCGGCCTGGATCTCGCTCGTTGTCGCGGTCTCGTAGTCGAGTTCGAGGTCGAAGAGCTGGTTGGCGACCTCGGGGTCGATGCGCGTCCAGAGGCGTCCGTCGAGGGAGGCGATGGAGTTGTCGCCGCAGAGGAAGAACTCGTCTTCGCGCAGCTTGACGGTGCTGCGGGGGTGTGAGCCGAGCGCTGGCCTGCCGGCACGCGGGCCGTTCAGGTAGCGGGTCGGCTGCCAGTACAGATCGCGATCGAGCCCGACGCGGTAGAGCGTGACGGGCGATCCGCTGAAGGTCCACTCGATGCTCGGCGTCGCGGGGCGGTACGTCGCCGCGGAGATCAGCTGGCGCACGCCCGCCGAGTCGGCTTCGAGGCGCTCGGCTTCGAGGCCCGTGGCGTGGCGCAGGCGCTCCTGCGGCGACCAGTCGTAGGGCCCCGAGGTGACGAGCGCGCCGTCGATGTAGAGGCGCAGCGACTGATCGACGCGCACGAACGCGACATCGGTGACCTCGCCCGCGGGGAGGCTGACGCCCTCGGCGCTGGCGATGGTTGACCAGGAGTCTCCCGGCCCGTCGCCGACGATGCGCGGGCGCATGCGGAGCGTGGCGGTGCCGCTCTCGATGACGCACTGGAAGTCGTGCCCGTGCGAGCGGACCTGCACGACGGCGCGGGCGCCGCTTGCATCGGGCTTGATGCCGGCGCGGACGCGGAGGTCGCCCACGGGGAAGAACGCGTTGCCGTGGACCTGCGCATGCTGCCCGACGATGCGCGGTGTCTCGTCGTAGGGCGTCCAGTTGGTGACGGGCCAGCGGGCGGTGTCCCACGCGAGCGTCGCGCCGGCGGTGTCGTCGAGGCGGTAGACGCCGTCGTCGCGGATGTCCCAGCTGGCGCCGAACCAGGGAGAGACGAACCAGCGCACGCCGTCGCGCACCGGGCGCACGGGGGTGGACTCGCTGGAGAAGACGGTCTGCCACACGGCTTTCTGCACGCGCTTGGGCTTGCGCTGGATCTGCCACTCGCCCGTGGGCTGGGCCGCGCGCGCGCCGTCCTGCACCGAGACGTCGGCGGAGCGCGCAAAGACGTCGCCGTCCACGATCCAGAGTTCCTCGCCGGGCAGCCCGAGCAGTCGCTTGATGTAGTTCTGGGATGTGCGCTCGGGGTTCTTGAAGACCACCACGTCGTACCGCTCGGGGGGGACGACGTCGTAGAGGTACTTCTGCACCAGGATGCGGTCGCCCATGCGCACGGGTTTGATCTCCGGCGGCAGCTGGTAGCCGAAGCGCGCGGTGCCCGGCGAGCCGTTGCCCGCCCCGAGGGGCACGCTCGTGGACATCGGATCGGTGACCACTGGCCTGGGGTTGTTCGACGAGGAGGTCCGGAATCGCGGGTCGCCCTGCAGCGGCGCGGGGGCCTGATCGCTCACCCACGTCCACGGATCGACCGACCACTCGGCGCCGGTCTGATCGCTCTGGAAGCGCATGTGCTGCCCGAGGAGCGTCGGGGCCATGGAGCCGGTGGGGATGACGAAGGCCTCGACGACGTAGGAGCGGAACATCATCGCGACGGTGAACGCGATGAGCAGGGAGGTGATCGTTTCCTTGATCCCGCCGGGTTGCTCGCCGGACTTCTTGGACGCATCGCTCATGGGTGAACCGTACCGCTTCTTGGGCGATCGGTCTCACGGCTTGCGCGCGTGCGAGGGTCGATCAGCGCCGTCGCCGGAAGGCGGTGAGCCCGAAGAGGGCCATCGCGCTGGCCGCGCCGGGTGTGGGGATGTAGTTGACGATGAGGACGGGTTGTTCGCCCTCTTCGAAGGAGTTGCGCGAGTTGAAGCGCTTGGCGCTGCCGAGGATCGACTCGTCGATCCCGGTGAGCATCCACCCGAAGTTGTCGGCGGTCCCGTCCACCCATGCCTGGACGTCCTGGATGAGCCCGTCGTTGAACCACTGGTAGAAGTCGATCCCGCCGACGCTCTGGACGGCGGAGGGGGCCGGGAAGAAGTCCCCGCCCGGGGTGTTCCAGAGTGGGTTGTCGGCGAGCCCGGTGCCGGTCCACGTGACGTCGCCGGGGAGGGGCGCGGTGCCCCCGCCCTCGTTGCCGCCGGGGTCGGCGGCGCCCTCGCGCCAGTTGGTGGTCACGCGGCTGACGCCGATGTCCACGCTGGCTGTGGTGAGCGAGCGCGACATGAAGAGGCGGAGCGTCACGCCGGTGATCGTCGAGCCGGCGGGGATGCTGGAGACGTCAAACCCGATGGTGCTGCGGCGGATCGCGCCGCTGCCCTGCAGGGTGCGTCCGGCGAAGAGGTAGTCGCCCGAGCCGTTGGCGAGGCTGCCCGTGGCGCTCTCGTAGAGCACGGCATCGCGCGAGGGCGCGAACTCCGCCGAGAAGGTGCCCGCGCTCGCGCCGGCTGAAACACACCCACCCGCGGCGACCGCCGCGCCGATGCCCGTTTTGAATCGCATGTTGACTCCTCCGGGGGCGTGTGCGGGCCCCACGGGTGCAGTCTACGCCGGGATGGGCTCGACGCCAGATTCCCCCGCGAATTCGGGCGATTCGACGCACGCCGAACCACGGCCCGACCCCGAGCGTGGGAGCAGCCCGATCAGCACCAGCGTCGCCCCGATCACGAAGATCCACAGGCGCGTGCTCCCAGCCGAGGCAAGGCGATAGAGCTTCGAGTCCGGCGTCGGGGGGGGCGGCGGCTCCACCCACACCGGCTCCAGCCACGACAGCACCCCCGCGTCCATCGTGTGCGGGTCCGGGCCCAGCACCGCCCGCGTCCCGGGCGGGGTCCGGTTGAGCTGCACGATCGCCAGCGATCGCACCAGCGGCTCGTCCTTCGAGGCCAGGCGATCGAGGAACTCGCCGTAGTTCCGCACACGCTGCTCGTGGTGCTTCTCGAGGGAGATCGCGCGATCGCGCTGGTAGCGCGTCTCGCGGAGTCGGTCCTGCGCCGGGATGAGGTACGTCGTCGCGAGCAGCGCCAGCCCCGCCACGAGGTACAGCCACCCCGCGTCCGGGACCCGGAACAGCGGACGGCTCCTTTGAGACTTCAACGATCGGCGAAGCGTGCGACGCACACGCCTTGCATCGGACACTCGCTCGGATTCGCATGACCGGCGACCCCGGCGCGGGCCCAATGGCCGGCGCTGGCCCGCTACCATGCCGCTCGCCCGCACGAGGTCCGCGGGCGGAGTTGGGAGTCTCAGCGCATGGCCTGGATCACGAAGGACTCGGCGAACACGCAGATCGACCGCCGGGACGAGCCGTATCTGACGGACGAGATCAAGCGCCACGTCAGCGAGACGTACCTTCCGCGGTACGAGAAGAAGCAGGGCGCGCTGCTCCCGACGCTGCACGAGGTGCAGCACGCGCACGGGTGGCTGCCGCATCAGGCGTTGATCGAGATCGCGGAGTTCCTGGAGATTTCGCCGGGCGAGGTGATCGACACGGCGTCGTTCTATGAGGAGTACTGGCTGCAGCCCAAGGGCACGCACGTGATCGCGGTGTGCCGCTCGATCGCGTGCGAGTTCTGCGACGCTGGGGCGTTGACGCAGCGCTGCCGGGAGCGTCTGGGGATCGAGATCGGTGAGACGACCGACGACGAGAAGTTCACGCTGGTGGAGCTGGAGTGCATCGGTTCGTGCGGGACGGCGCCGGCGATGCTCTTCAACGAGACGCTGCACGAGAACGCGACGCCCGAGAAAATCGATGAGCTGATCGATACGGCGCCGGACGAGCCGGGGCATGGGCACTGAGCCGGGCGCATCGGGTTGGGCGCGCCGCCTGGGGCGGGCGTTCGGTGGTTTCCGGGCGTCGCTTCGCGGGTCCGCGGTCAACAAGCGGGTGGAGTTGAACCGACAGACCACAGAGGCGGAGATGGACAGCGCGTCCGGGAAGGTCATCCTCCGCCGAACGACGATCGACGAGGTCATCCTCCCGAAGGACGGCCCGTCAGGGGAGAACGGGTGATGCGTCACGCCACGCTCGCGATTGCTACCACGGTTGCCCTGGCCGCGGCGATGGGCGGGTGCCAGAACCCTCAGCCGGCCATGCTCACGAGCTTTCTCGGGCACGAGCTGATCGCCCCGGGGCCGCTCGCAGCGACGGGGATGTTCATCATCGCCAACAGCGACTACGGGCCCACCGTCTCCTTCCGCAACGAGTCCGACGTGCCCATCGAGGTGCGCTACTGGATCGGGCGCATCGATCAGACCGCGCCGACCGGCGTGACCGATTGGCGCACGCCGCTGAGCCCCGTGGCGATCGCGCCGGGCGAGAAGGCCTTCAACTCCGTCGGGATCTCCGGGTGGGTGACGCGTGCGGCCGACGGCGTCGTCCGCGCCGAGGTGCGTGTCGAAGGGCGCGACATGCCGGTGTGGTTCGAGCTGGGCGGCCCGCCGCCCTACCAGGTGCGCGCGCTGGGCGAAGACGCGCTGCGTATCGCCTTCGAGCCGGTGCGGGAGGAGAGCAGCCTCGCGAGCGTGCCGGTGCGCGAGCGGTTCGCGGGGAACTACGGCAGATACCCCGTGGAGAACGAGGCGTTCAGCCTCGACACGATGAACCAGCACAACCGGGCCGACTGAGAGTGGGGCCCGGGGTCTTGGGGCCGGGGTCTGGGGTTTAGTCTCGGAACACGCGCGTCGAGCGCACCACGTTCTGCGCGTCGAACTCGACTTCGAGAAAGACCAGGTAATACCCGTCGGGCATCATGTCCGAGCCCAGGAAGTAGGTCCACGTCCAGGTGTTGGTTGACTCCCAGTCCAGGCGCTGCCCTTCGCCGAGCAGATCGCGGACGTTGGGTTCGCTCATCCCGACGAGTCGATCGTTCCTGAGCAGGTCGTCGAGCATCTGCTGGCGAAGCCAGCGCCGATCGTCCTGATGTGTATCGTCCCACGCTTTCCAGATCGCGGAATCGAACGCGATGGGCGGGTGCCGCGGCCCGCGAACCGATGAGCCCGCAAAGAGCGCCCAAGCGATCAACGCGACGATCACGAACAGGGTGGTCGTGAGCCCGATGCACGCGATACGGATGAGCGGGATGGCAGGCGGTCGGGGCAGTCGCATGTCTCCGATACGCTCGGTCGTACGCCGCTGTTCTTCCGGACCCCGCACCCCAGCCCCCAGACCCGCGCATCAAGCCCCATGTCGGGCAACGTGTTCCCGCCGTGCTCCTCCGCTTAGACTGCATGCGTTCACGAATAGGTCCTCCGTGAAGGAACACGCCATGTCCTGGCAGCCCAAGACCGACTTCCCCATCCTCACCAAGCGCATCCCGTGCAGGCCCTTCGGCGATCCGAAGGACCGGCACATCGTCCGCTACGACGAATACGTCCAGACGGGCGGCTACGAGGCGCTCCGCAAAGCGCTCTCGATGAACCCCGACGATGTCGTCAGCGCGGTCAAGGACAGCGCGCTGCGCGGGCGTGGCGGCGCGGGCTTCCCCACCGGGCTCAAGTGGACGTTCCTTCCGAAGGCAGAAGGCTCGCAGCGCGAACGCCTTGACAAGGGCGAGCCGCGCTATCTCGCGATCAACGCGGACGAGTCGGAGCCGGGCACCTTCAAGGACCGCCTGCTCATGGACTTCGACCCGCACCTCATGCTCGAGGGCATCGCGATCGCGTGCTACGCGTGCAGGCTCGATCGCGCGTACATCTACATCCGCGGCGAGTACCACCACCAGGCCGCCGTCGTCGAAGAGGCGATCAAAGAGGCCTACGAGCACGGCGTCTTCGGCGAGAAGGGACTGCTCAGCGGCGCGAACACCGCGACGGGCGAGCCCTTCAGCGTTGAGTGCCACCTGCACCGCGGCGCGGGCGCGTACATCTGCGGCGAAGAGACGGGCCTGCTCGAATCGCTCGAGGGCAAACGCGGGTGGCCGCGCGTCAAGCCGCCCTTCCCCGCTGTGAAGGGCCTTTTCGGCAGGCCCACGATCATCAACAACGTCGAGACGCTCTGCCACGTGCCCTCGATCGTCGAGCACGGCGTCGAGTGGTTCCAGCAGCAGGGCACCGCCGGCGCGGGCGGGCCGCCCTCGTTCGGCACGAAACTCTTCGGCGTCTCCGGGCACGTCACCGCGCCCGACCTCTTCGAGTTCGACCTCGGCATCCCGCTCAGCACGCTTGTCAACGACTATTGCGGCGGCATGCGGAACGGCAGGAAGTTCAAAGCCGCCATCGCCGGCGGCGTCTCGACCGGCGTGCTCGGCACCGACGAGTTCGACGCGCCGATGGACTTCGATATCGGCAAGTACAACGTGCTGGGCCTCGGCACCGCGTGCCCGACGATCTTCGATGAAGACACCGACATGGTCGCCGTGGCGCGCAACATCGCACGCTTCTTCAAGCACGAGTCGTGCGGGCAGTGCACGCCCTGCCGCGAGGGCAGCGGGTGGCTGTACCAACTGCTGACGCGCATCGAGCACGGCAACGGCAAGACGAAGGATCTGGATCTGGCGCTCGAGATCGCGACGAGCATGGGCGCGATGCCCGGCACGACGATCTGCGGCCTCGCCGACGGCAACAACTGGGCGATCCGCACGATCATGAACAAGTTCCCGGAGGAGTTCGAGAGCCGGGTGGAGCGGACGTTCGTGCCGGTGACGATGAGCGTGGGCGCCGCGGCGAACGGGTGAGTATCGAGTTCCTCCAACTGCACGAGGAATCCGGGACGACATCGGGGCTTCCCTGCCCATCCTGCGACGCGAATTCCGTTGAAGTGTGGTTCACGAATCCAGCGACGGATCGATACTGGATCTGGTTCGTGTGCGGCAGGTGCGATTGGTCGTCGCATGTGAACTGCGCGAAGCGGCCGATGCACTTCGATCGCGCCCGGGTCCATGCGCGCTTCGAGGCACTCGATCGCGAAACTCTTCGGAACGTGAAGCTGCCTCGTCCGAATGGATGATGATGCCTGACTTGCAGGAACGAGCAGCCGAGATCGAGGCGTCGGACCAGCCGATGGTCGACGAGCGTTTTCAGCTCGCGCGTGACGCACTTCGCGAGCGCGTTCTCGATCTCGCGCTGTCGCAGTTCAAATGGCTGTGGGACAACATGCTGAAGTACGCGCTGTCCATGTCCGGCGTGCGGTCTTCCTTCATGGCGAGTGAGATTGAGAAACTCATCGAGTGCCACCCGCCCGCGCGTGCGGCATTCGCCGCCAAGCGAGACGCCTTGCTCGAACGAGCCCAAAGGGCAGGGCGAATGTCTCAGCGAGACGCATATCGAGACTGGATCGAACTGAGTGAACGACTGGGCGACACGGATGTCGTGTTGGAATGGTACGACGGCATCAAAGGCAACATCCGCTACCAAGAGGTTCTTGATGGTATGTCGCGGGACATCGAAGAACTGCTCGCGAAGAACGAGCGGTGGGCGGACCTCGGCAGGCTGATTCCGGATCCGATCTCACGCCTTCAACGTCAACTTGATCTCTTTGCCGCACGCAATACGTTGGTCAAGTCGGATCGATCCGAACGCGATCGAGAGCGCCAGCTCGAACGCGATGCGCGCAGACTGAGAACGTACGCAGCGCATTACTACGCCGGCATGCTCGCGACGGGCAACGACACAAAGGCGGGCGCGCTCGTCGAGTTCGCGATCGCGCACGACGACACGCCCGAGATGCGCTGCTGGCTTGTCGAACTCGCGATCGCGTGCGGCTGTCCCTCCGAGCGAGACGCGGGGCTGCTCGACGAGGCAGAGGCGATGGGGCGAGATGTCACCGACGTGCGTAAACGTCTGCGACGAACATTGCGCGACGGCCCGGCGGCGTGAAGATGCCCC
This sequence comes from Planctomycetota bacterium, assembly GCA_039182735.1. Lineage (GTDB taxonomy): Bacteria > Planctomycetota > Phycisphaerae > Phycisphaerales > UBA1924 > JBCDCB01. The sequence continues at coordinate 59,179 of JBCDCB010000001.1, read as the reverse complement.
GCCGCGGGCCTCAGACCCCGAGTTCGCACAATCCGCTTGACCTCCGCCCGACTTGTGTTGCAATAGCGGTGGAGGTTCTCATGCGTGGATTGATCGTTGCGTTGACGCTGCTGATCGCGCCGGTGTGTTTGGCGGACGTGGATCCGCTGGTCCCGAAGCCTCTGCCCGACAGCCTCGAGTTCGACGGCGTCTGGGTGCGAGAGATCGACCACGTCCGCGCGATCGAGCTTGCAGGCGAGTCGGGTCGGTTCGCGCTGCTGCACTTCACCGCCGAGTGGTGCCGGCCCTGCAAGATGATGGGGCGCGACGTCTACCCCGACGCCTCGGTCAGCGCGTGGCTGCACGCGAACGCGCTCAGCATCAAGATCGATGTGGACGAACAGAACGAGGTCGCGGAGGCGTTTGCGGTCTCCGCGATGCCCACGATCGTGCTCATCAGGGACGGCGAGACCGCCGACCGGATCACCGGCGCCCGGAAGGCCGATCAGTTTGTGGAATGGCTACGATCGGTCGAAGGCGGTGGCGGGGAACTCGCGAAGATCCGACAGCGCGCCGCCAACATCGAAGACTCGCCGGGCACCGACCTGTCGGCCCGCTCGCGCCTCGCTTCCGATGCCCTCAGCGCCGGACTCTTCGACATCGCGACGGAGCAGTACCTATGGCTCTTCGATCAGGCGAGCCCGAATCTCACTTCGTCGATCGCAGTCGGTCTTCACAGCATGATGTGGCACCATTCTGTCGAGTACCTGATCGAGCGGCATGAATCGGCACGAGCCGCGTTCACCGAGCGTCGCGATGCACTCACAAGAGTCGTGCGTTCGGATGGCAGGAAGCGCATCTCAGACCTGCGCGCGTGGCTGATACTGAATCAGGTGATCGGGGACGATGAGGCGATCCTCAACTGGTTGGATGAAGCCAAAGCCAGCCCTGCGAGGGACAGGCTGCTGAAGCGATGCGGAAACTTCGCGTACGAGGCGGTTGTGGCCGCCGAACGATGGGAAGATGTGCCGCTCATCGTGCCAGAGCCCGTCGAGGAAATGCAAAGCATGGTGCGCCGTGGAGAGTTGACCGACGTTTCAACGCTGCGTGATGCCGCACTGGGCTGGACTGGCGAGCAATACGCCGGCGCATTGGCGTCGGGCAACCTCGAGACGGCTCATGAGATCGTGCGCTACGCCCTCTTCATGCATGACTCGCCCGAGATGCGCATCGCGCTGATCGAGTACGCGATCAAGTCCGGCGCGCCGACGAACGACGCGTTGCACCTGATGGAAGAGATCGAGAAGGCCGGGCACGACGCGGGCGACCTGCGCGCGCGCCTTGAGCAAGCGCTCGGCATCGGGGAGGCGGGATGATGAAGCGGATGACCGTGTTGATCGCCGCGGTGTGCTGCGCTGTGAAAGGGTAAGATTGCTGCATGGGAAACACCGCGGCAGTCGCTCGAAAATCGGAACGTCCGCTGGACGAAAAGTTTGAAGCCAAGCGCCTCGCGTGGGCTTCCAGCCCGGACATCCTTGAAACGGCTCATCGGCTTGTGCTTGGTGACGCGCGCGACCTGCGTTCCATCCGAGGCAAGAACGGTGTCCAACTGATTGTGACCAGCCCGCCGTACTGGGATCTCAAGGAATACAGAGACGACTTGGATGGTGATCAGCTCGGGCACATCGCAGAGCGTGAGCGGTTTCTTGATGAGCTCGATCGAGTTTGGCAGGCGTGCTACGACCTGCTCGATCCTGGCGGTCGTTTGTGTATCGTCGTCGGCGACGTGTGCCGATCCCGCAAGGCGCACGGTAGACACGTTGTTGAGCCGCTACACGCATACTTGCAGGTGCGGTGTCAGGCGCTTGGCTTTGATCCTCTGGCTCCGATCTTTTGGCACAAGATCAGCAACATGGCGACCGAGGTCGCGGGGCCGGGCGGCTTTCTCGGGAAGCCCTACGAACCGAATGCGATCATCAAGAACGATGTGGAGTTCATTCTGCTCTTCCGCAAGCCGGGTGGGTATCGCAAGCCATCGCAGCTGCAGCGCGATCTTTCGATGATCGATAAGGAAGATCACCGGCGCTGGTTCCGGCAGGTCTGGACCGATGTCGCCGGCGAGTCGCAGCGTCTGCATCCGGCCCCGTATCCGGTCGAGATCGCCAGGCGCCTCATTGGCATGTTCTCGTTCGTAGGCGACACGGTTGTGGATCCGTTTGTTGGCACCGGAACAACGATGCTTGCCGCGATGGAGTTCCATCGGAATTCACTCGGAATCGAGATCGATCCTGAATACTTCGATATTGCCCGGAATCGAATCGGGACGCCCCCACTCGGGTGCGACTTCACGGCCGAGCGGTAGCGGAGCGCCGCATGAGTCCGAACCCCGAAAGTTTCCTCGATCATCTCCGCGAGCACGGGTATCACCCCCGTTCGGACAAGCACTCGAACGCGCTCGCTCGTGCGATCGTTGACGATCTGGTCGTGACGTGCGATCCGCTCGCTCAGCGTGCCAGCCGGGGCGAGGTCGTGTTCTCACTGAACTTCACCCTTCGTGCGGGTCGTGCCGACTGGAATGTTGATCTGGTGCTCGGCTCGCCCCCGCAGGTTGTTGAGCCTTCTGCTGGTGTCGCAATCGTCGAAGCGGAGCCGTCCTATGTCGAGATCGCCATCGAACTCAAGGCGGTGATGACGGAACACCGAAAGGCCGTCAAGAACCGAAAGCGAGATCTCGAAGCGCATCACGAGCACGTCCACAACTACGACAATCAGACCATTGCCGGTGGTGTCATCATCGTCAATGCGGCATCACGCTTCGCGTCCCCGCTTCGTCGCGGCGAAGTCACCGAACACAAAAATCCGGAGCGTCTTGTGCGACACTGCATCGATGAAGCGCGATCGATCGCGACGCGAGGCGGCAAGACGGGATACGGGCTCGAAGCGTGCTGCGTCCTCGTCGTCGATACCGACAATCAAATCCTCGATGCGGCGTCGTATGCGGATACCCACGTCGCTCTTTCTACGGGGGATCCTTTGCACTACGACTCGTTCATTCAGTCGGTTTGCCGGGCGTACCGCCAGCGGTTCCCATGAATCGCCTTGTGCCCCGTAGAAGGTTGACCTTTCTTCGATCTGTGGTGCAATGGGACTATCGAGGTGGCCATGACCGAACTCACGCCCTCTGACAGCCCCGAAGACCCGATCGTCGCGCAGTGGGCGTCGTCGGCGCACGAGCGCATCCACCGCGCGATCCTCCGCTACGACCCCATCCGCCTCATCGATCAGGGCGCATCGGAGCAGTCGGCCTATCTCGAAGAGACGCACCTCGCCATGGCCGCCGCCAGCGAGGCGCCGACAGAGGGCATGCTCAAGGTGCTGCTGTGCCACGCGTTCGGCGAGCTGCACGGGGGGCACGCGGGCGAGCCGGCGCGCTACGTCGGGCTGGCGCGGGAGGTGTGGTCGATCTGGCTGAGCCGACCGCCGCAGTTTGATGCGGCGCACGAGCCGGCGCGGGTGGTGGACCCACCGGGGTTGCCGGGCTGACGCGTCGAAAAACCGCGATCGTGGCTCCCGGTATAGGCTCCTCGTCGCCGATGAGGTGGGTTCGTCGGCAGATCGTGGAGGACTCGATGACCGGTTCAACGTGGAAGTTGGCGCTCGCTGGCGCCGTGTCGCTCGCCGCGGGTTCGATGGCGCACGCCCAGCAGACGCTGGACGCGGAAGACCGCCCCTCGCCGGGCGAGCTGGTGATGCGTCAGATCAGCACCGAGGCCGACCGCGTGCTCAACCAGGTCGAGGAGCCCGTGTCGATCCGCTTCCTCGAGGCGATCCGCGGCCTGCCGGAGCCGATCGAGGTTTCGATCTGGTTCGATCCGCGCGAGCGCGACGTGAACAAGCGCCGGGCGCTCACCGCGGCGCAGCACGCGCAGGCCACGGACGAGGAGAAGGCCGGGCTCGCGCTGCAGCGCTTCAACCCGTTCCGTTTCTACTTCACGAGCTACGGCACGCCGGTGGCGTACGTGCGCACGCTCGAGGTCGCCGGCAAGCACGGGATGGAGAGCATCGACGGCGCGCACGTGCTCGACTTCGGGTACGGGTCGATCGGCCAGCTGCGCGCGATGGCCAGCCTCGGCGCGACCGCGGTGGGCGTGGATATCGACGACCTGCTCGCCGCGCTGTACGACGGGCAGACCGGGGCGGTGGCGCGCCATCCGGTGGCGGACGTGCTCGACGCCGACGGCGACGGGGTGAACGAGAAGGAACCCGGCGCCGAACTCGGTGCGAACACCGGTCGCGTCGCGGTCTTTGACGGGTACTGGCCCGCGGAGAAGCGGATCGCCGACGACGTGCGCGGGGCGCTCGACGGCGCGCCGGGCTACGACCTCATTACTTCGAAGAACACGCTGAAGAAGGGGTTCATCCACCCGCCCGAGGGCGTCGAGGCGCGGGTCGATCTGCGCGTGAGCGACGAGGCGTACCTCATGGCGGTGCGCGAATCGCTCGTGCCGGGCGGGCTGTTCGTGATCTACAACCTGCACGCGAAGACGGATCCCCCCGGTCCCGGCTTCCGCCCGTGGACCGACGGTCGCTGCCCCTTCTCGCGCGAGACGATGGAGGAGGCTGGCTTCGAGGTGCTGGCGTACAACGCCGACGACACCGAGTCGGCCCGCGCGATGGGCGTCGCGCTCGGGTGGGACGCGATGGGGATGAACGTCGAGGGCGATCTCTTCGCGACGTACACCGTGGTGAAGCGACCCGACGCCGGCGAGTAAGGCGCTCGCACGGGCCTTCGCCGGTGCGAGGCGGGAGGTTCTCGCTCGCGCCGGCGGGAGGTGCCGAGCGCATCGCCCTTGGGAGGTGGGTGCGGGCGAGCGTGCGCGAACGGAAACCGTCGCACGCGCGTTGGCCCGCGCGACGGTTCTCTCTCTCGATCAGTGGGGTCGCTGCCCCGGTCGATTGCTTGTGTGCGCCGCGTGGATCAGCGGCGGCGGCGGATGCCGACGAGCCCGGCCATGCCCGCGAGCGCGAACGCGCCCGGCGCGGGGACCAGGTCGCCCTCGAGCACCTTGATGCCAACCTTGAAACGCTCGTTGTTGAGGTTCGAGCCGTCGGCCCAGTCGAAGTTCACCGTGCCGGTGATGGTGAGGTTGTCCACGGCTTCGTCGAAGTAGTACCACACGCTGGGCTCGACGAAGGACTGCCCGGCGCCGGAGACGAGCGTGGGGACGCTCTGCGCGGTGCCGCCGTCGAGCGACGCCTGCAGGTCGGCGAAGGTGGTGACGCTCCCGTCGTTGTTCGAGCGGGCGAGCAGTCGGAAGCCGGCGAAGTCTTCGCCGGGCGTCAGGTTGATCGTCTCGGTGAGCGTGAGGTCACCGATGGTGCTGCCGAGCTTGAGGCCCTCGACGACGAGCGACGCGGCACCGGTGGAGGCGGTGTAGCTGAAAGTGAAGTCGTAGGTCTGGGCGTCGTTCCAGACGTCGGGGTTCGAGAAGTTGCCGCTGGTCTTGATCAGCGTGCTGTCTTCCCAGTACGCGGACTTCCACGTCCGGCTGTTGCCCTGATCGAGGCGGATGCGGGCCTCGAAGCGGTCATCGATGCCGTTGAGACCCGGGGTGTCGGCGATGATGGCACCCGTCGCGGTCGTGGTGAGACCGCCGGCAACCATCGCGAGAGCGAATGCACAAAAAACGGATGAACGCATTTCGATATGTCCTTCGTGACGTGAATCCCTCAGAGGCGGTCGCGCTCCCTCAAGCGCTCCGGCCCGCACTCAATAACCTTGCTACTCCCAACATGCAATTTGTTCGCATGCCGTCAAGGCATGTTGCGGCGAGCCGGGGCAGAATACCGTTTTCGGACCTTCGCGACCCGCAGTCGGCCCTCAGTCGCTCACATCGGGGACGTTCTCGGCGGGGACGCCCAGCTTCTCCGCGAAGATCCGCAGCGTGTCGTGCTCTTCCTGTGTGATCTGGCCGTCCGCGTTCGCCACGTGCAGCAGCACGCGCCACGTCCGAGAAGGATCGCCCAGGATGAACCGCAGCTGGCGCTCGTGGTAGTCCGGGTCCTCGCGGGCCATGTCCACCATGGCGCGGAAGGAGGCCTCGCCCACGCCCGCCGCCTCGCGCAGCTTCTGGAGGATCTGCCCCTCGCGTTCCGAGATCCGCTCGTCTTTCGCCGCGAGGCAGACCGCCGCTCGCAAGACTTCGACCTGTTCCATCGACATCTCGGACCTCCCGCCCGGTTCGGTATGGACCCGCGTCGTCGGCGGGCCGATTTGTTCAACCCGGGCCCGTCGCGCTGGCGTCCCGGCCCCGATGACCTAGAGTATCAGGCGCGGGCGATGGTCCTCCCCGCGGTCAGGCACATGGACGACACCGCTCAGCAACTCGCGATCGCCGCCGACGGGGACGAACCCCCGAGTACGACGCTGCGCTTCGACCCGCTCGACGCGACGCGCTCGCTCGATGCCGCGTCGCTGCGGTGGATCCGCGCGGGGGTCGAATCGATCGGCGAGCACCTGCGCCTCACCGGCGAACTGCGTGTCCGCTTCGTGGGCGACGCCGAGATGTCCGGCGCGCACGCGCACCACATGAACGACCCGAGCACGACCGACGTCATCACGTTCGATCTGGCGGCGGGCGCCTCCGCCGAGACACACGCGCTCGACCTTGACCTGCTCGTGTGCGTGGACGAGGCGCGTCGGCACGCGCCGCGCGAGACGGATCGCGAACTGCTGCTCTACGTCCTGCACGGCGTGCTGCACGCGCTGGGCGAGGACGACCTGACAGACGACGCCTCGCGGCGCATGCACGCGCGCGAGGACGAGGTCCTCCGAGCGATCGGTGTGGGCGCGGTCTTCGCGCCCGCTTCGCTCGCGCCGGACGCGGAGCCACACGACGCCCGATGAGCGCCGCACCCGCCGACCTCCTGCTGCCCGTCGCGCTGCTCGCGCTCATCGTGGGGTGCCTCACCTCGACGCTGTACGACGCGCTGCGCGACTTCTCGCTGCGCAAGCTCGAGGCGATCGCCAACTCCAACGGCGGCGTCGCGAAGCTGCAGCGCATCATCGACGACCCGATGGACCACGCCGCGGCGCTCGGCGCGCTGCGCGCGCTCTGCTCCGTCACGCTCGTGCTCGTCTTCGGCGCGGGTCTGCTGCCGTGGTACGCGGGCGGGCCGATCGCGCTCGTGCTGAGTTATGTCTTCCTCGTGGTGCTGCCGGCGTCGCTCGCCGAGCACGCGGGCGAGCGGCTGATCCACGCGTCGGCCGGCGCGATCCACGGGCTGTACGTGATCGCGACGCCGCTGCGCACGCTGCACGTGATGGACGTGGCGATCAAGCGTCTCGCCGGGCAGGCCGAGGTGACCGAGCAGGAGGAGCTCGAGGACGAGATCCTCAGCGCGGTGAGCGAGGGCGAGCGCGAAGGGGCGCTCGATCAGAAGCAGGGCGCGATGATCGAGGCGGTCGTCGGGTTCGCGCAGCGCACGGTCGAAGAGATCATGACGCCGCGAACCGAGATCGAGGGCTTCGAGCTCACCGACGACCTCGGGTTCATCTGCGACTTCATCGAGACCGCCGGCCACTCGCGCATCCCGGTCTACGAGGGCGACCTCGACCACATCGTGGGCATCCTCTACGCGAAAGACCTGATCCCCCTGCTGCGCGCCGAGCGCGGCACGTTCGAGCTGCGCGCCATCCTGCGCGAGGGGCTCTTCGTCCCGGAAACCAAGCCGCTCGACGAACTGCTCACGGTGCTGCAGTCGCGCAAGATCCACCTGGCGATCGTGCTCGACGAGTATGGCGGCACCACCGGCCTCGTGACCTTCGAGGACCTGATCGAGGAGATCGTCGGGGAGATCCAGGACGAGTACGAGCCGGAGCACGAGCAGCCGCCCGTGATCGAGGTGAGCCCCGACGCCGGCAGTGCCGAGATCGAAGCGCGCGCCTACATCGACGACGCCAACAACGCGCTCGAGCGCCTCGCGATCGAGCTGCCCAAGAGCGAGGACTACGACACCGTGGGCGGGTACGTGCTCTCGGTGCTCGGGCACATCCCGCAGCCCGGGGAGACGTTCGCGCAGAACGGGCACACCATCGAGATCCTCGAAGCCGAGCCCACGCGTGTACACAAGCTGCGCATCATCCGACGCGACGAGGGCATCGAGGACGACGCCGAAGCCGCCCAGGCGTCGGACGACGCCGACGCGGAGGCCGGCGGCGAGGGCTGACCGCCCTCAGGTCTTCACGCCCGTGTGCAGCGCGATCGCCAGCGGCGCGAGGATCATCGCCGGCAAGAACACCGCGACGTGCGTCGGGATGCCCGGCAGCACGATCGACGACGCGAGCCCCGACCCGACCAGCCCGATCGCCGCGACCGGTGCCGCCTTGAGCGCCGGGACCAGCATCGGCCCGGGCATGCGCCGCAGGAACGCCGGCAGCGCCGCCAGCAGCGCGAGCAGGTTCGTCGCCATCGCCGCGACACGCCCCCAGCGCACGCGCTCGAGTCGCTGCACGCCCCCCGCGTCGATCGCGCCGGCGTCGATCATCCGGCCGATCTGCGCCCAAGAGAGGTTCTGCCCGAAGCCCTGCAGGTGACGCACGGTCAGCGCTTTGGGCGCCGGCGCGTCGGGCAGCGTTGCGACGCTCGTCGCCAGCGGCCTGCGACCGGGCGGGTACGAGCGGCCGCCCTCGAGCGCCCACACCTCGCCGGTCCACTCGGCGCGGCTCGCCGTCGTCAGCGTGCGCACGATCCCCGCGTCGTCGCGCGCGAAGTGCACGACGCCCTCGAGCGTGCTGGTGCGCGGGTCGAAGTGGTCGGCGTTGAGCACCCCGCCGCGCGCATCGGGTGCCAGGCGCACCGCGAACCCCTCGAGGTCGCGTGTGCCGCTGTCCCCCGCGCTGCGCGCCAGCAGCACGGCGACGCGGGGGATCACCAGTTCCTGGTTGAGCGCCTGCAGGGCGGTGAGCGTGATCGCGACGATGAGGAAGGGCCGCGCGAGGCTCCCGAGGCTCACGCCCCCCGCCATGATCGCCACGAACTCGCGCTGGCGCACGAGCTGCGCGCAGGTGAAGCCCATCGCCGCCACGAGCACGATCCCGATCAGGAAGTTGAAGAGCTGCAGCAGGCGAGGCCACCACAGATCGACGATCAGCAGCGCCGTGAGCACCGCGTCGCGCACCGGACCGCGCTCGACATCGGCGCCGTCGGCGATCGCCTGCTCGGTGATCTTTTCCGCGGCGCCGGCGAAACGATCGAGGTTCGTCACCACGTCGATCGAGATCACGAACCCGAAGAGCACCAGCAGCAGCACGCCGATGTTCACCAGGTATTGCCGCGCGATGTAGCGGGTCAGGAGGTTCACGGTTGGTCGCCCGTCGGCGGATCGTACGCGTCGGGGCGCCGGTGCGTGCGCGCGACGGTCTCGACGCACAGCAGCGCGACGATCGCGGCGCCGACCACATCGCTCAGCCAGTGCGCGCCGTCGAGCAGACGCGTGACGCCGCACCCGATGCCCAGCAGCAGCCAGATCGGCGCGAGCCGCGGCGCGAGCCGGCAGAGGACGAAGGCCGCGCCGAACGCGACGGCGGCGTGGCTCGACACGAACCCGATCCCGCCGGTGGACCACGTCGCGTCGTCGAACGGGCGGAAGCGGTACACCAGGTCATCGTCCGGACGCAGGCGGCGCGAGAGCAGCTTGATCAGTTCCGCCACCAGCCCCGACGAGATCACCGATGCGCTCAGCAGGTACGCGCGCTCGCCCACGGCGCGCCACCCGCCCGCGCGGCGCGTGCGCGCGTCGATCAGCAGCATGCCCAGCGCGACGACGAGCCAGAGCGGGACGAACCCCGCGACGCGGAACGCGCGTCCGAGGTCATCGCCGTACACATCGCGGGTGCGCACGTGCTCGTGTACCAGCGGGTCGAGCGCGTGCGCCACGACCAGCGACACCCCGGCGCCCGCGCCGATCAGCGCGAGCGTGCGCACGCCGAGCGGACGCGCGGGCGCGAGGATGGACCCGTCGCGCGTCACGGCGTCGCCCCGCAATAGTTGATGCCGATATAGATCGGGTGCAGGCGCGCGAGGTCGGTCTCGATGTCGATCGGCGTGACGGCGTCGAAGCGGAACGAGCGTTGCCAGTGCCCGATCTCGCCGCCGTAGAGGATCGCGGGGCGACCGAGCAGCGACGGGTCGGTGAGGTCCTGATCGTCGAAGAAGGCGTACGACGATTCGCTCGCGTGCAGGCGGAAGGCGCCGTCGTAGACGTTCGGCTCGCCGGGCAGGTGATACGCCATGAGCGCCGTCTTCGCGTAGTGATTGGTCACGTAGAAGGGCTCGGCGCCGGTGCTCTCGCGCAGTTCCTCGGCGAGCTTGTGCAGCACCATCGCACGGTCGGTGTGTCCGCGCAGGCGGTGCATCGGGACGTGCGGGTCGATGCTCGGGACGCGGTCGAGGATCGGCAGCGCCACGAGCGCGATCGCCGCGACGCTCGCGTACCCGATCGACCAGTGCCACGAGATCTGGAAGAGCGTCTCGGGCGCTCGCCGCAGGTAGCCCATGCGCGGGCGTTTGCCCTTGTCGTTGGGTTCGATCGTGCGCCATTCTTCGACGAGCGCACGGTGACGGTCGAGCTCGCTCGGCGCGACGGCCGCCGCCAGCGCCAGCAGCGAGATGTACCCCGCGATGGGCCAGTTGCCCTCCGCGTCCGAGAGCAGCGACACGCCGAGGTACACCAAGAGGATCGGCAGCGCCGCGTAGAGCATGAGCGCCAGCCCCGCGCCGCGCACGCGCCGCTTGGTGCTCGCGGGCGAGGGCGACGGGCCCGTCGGCTCATCGATCTGCGGCGTCAGGATCGGGCGCGTCGAGCGGAACCCCGCGATCATCAGCGCCAGCGCCGAGCCCACGAGCCCGAGCTGCGAACCGATGAACGTCAGCGTCCAGCTCGGGTCGTAGGCCCACGGCGGCGCGTCGTAAACCGGCACGTGCGCGGGAGGCGCCAGCGCGTCGGGCGTCTCGATCCCCACGTGGTGCAGCAGGTGCGCGAGGCTCGCCCAGTCGTGCTGTGCGTTCCACACGATGACGGGAGTCAGCGTGAGCGCGATCGCGCCGAGCATCGCGACGAGCGCCGCGAGCACGCTCCACGCCGGGGCGTTCCAGCGGCGCACGCGCGTGAGCACGCAGAGGAGGACCGACACGAGCAGGAAGAGCGCGGTGTACTTGAAGAGCGCGCCCGCGCCGAGCGCGGCGCCGGTGAGCGCACCCCACGCGAGTGTGTCGCGCACATTGCCTGATTCTTCGATCGCGCGCACGAAGCGCAGCGATGCGAGCAAGCCCACGCACCACAGCGCCAGCAGCGGCGCATCGATCGTGATGAGCAGGCCCGTTGCCTGGAAGATCGGGACGAGCAGTGGCGCGGCGGCGCCGTAGACCGCCGAGCGCTCGTTGCGCGAAAGATCCACCGCGAGGCGCGCGCTCGCCAGCATGAAGAGCGCGCCGAAGAGCGGCGCGCCGAGGCGGACCCCGAACGCGCCGTCGCCGAAGAGCGCGGTCGTCGCGCCGATGACCCACGCGATGCCGGGCGGTTTGGTGTAGTACGAGAGTTCGAGCCGGCGGGACCAGTCCCAGTACTGCGCCTCGTCGGCGCTGAGCTCGTGCCCCGCGAAGACCAGGAACACCACGCGCGCCAGCAGCACGAGCACGATCAGCGCGAGCGCACCGCGCCACCCCGCCCACGGGGCGTTGGCATCGACTCGGGTTGAGGGCGTCGGTTCCAGCGGCAAGCGGGGGCGTCTCCGCGCGGGCACAACTCGTCAGTGGCGACGCAGCCTCAGGAATTCAACAAGGGCCACGGCGGCGAGCGCCTCGACCGAACCGTAGGTGACCGTCAGGCCGATCGCCCCCGATTCATGCGTCCAGCTCTGGCCCGTCGCGATCCCGATCACGCACGCCAGCGCCGGCAGGAACGACCACAGGTACACGGGCAGCGGCATCGCGTCTCGCAGACGCAGACCGGCGGCGGCGCCGATCAGCACCATCAACGCCGCCGCGCCCGAGTACGCGATCCGCTCGTGACGCTTGCTGAGCACCTCGCGGCGCAGATCATCGATGCGATCGGACAGCCTCGTCGCGGCCTGCGCAATCATCGGGGCGCGCGGGCTCGTCTGACGGTGGTCCAACGCACGCGCGAGCAACGCGCTCGAACGCTCCGCCAGCAGGTCGGCGCCGGGGTCGCCCTCGATGAAGACGCCCGACTGCTCGAGCGCATCGCGCTCCGCGGGCGCCGAGCCCTCGTCGCCCTCGACCACGCGGACGCCCTCGTACTCGAGCCCGAACTCGACGCCCGCGCCGGCGGACGCGGCGTCGTCGAAGCGCAGGCGCAGCGTCCGCGCCTGCAGGTCGCGCGTCGCGCCGGAACCCAGGCGCGCCTCGACCCGAACCGGATCGCCCGCGACCAGCGGGCGGAAGCGGAACGCGCCGTCGATGCGCTCGTCGGGCACGAGGTCCGCGGCGCGCACGAGCAGACGCTCATCGCCGCGCAGCAGCAGCGCCTCGTTGCGCTGCGTGAGGCGCGCGCGCAGCGCGTCGATCGCCTCGGCCCGCGCCAGCTCTCGCGCCAGGCGCACGCGCAGCGCGTTGACCTGGCTGATGCGTCCCGGCTCGCGGTCGAGCTCGTCGAGCTGCGCCGAGGTGTAGAACTTCGGGTCGTCGCTGAACGATCCCGGCACGCGCACGCGCCGGGTGTGCAGCTTGCCGCGTGAGCGGTTGAAGTCGTGCTCGCCGTCGTAGTTCGCGTTTTCCGCGACGAGCTGCACGGCGGTGTAGGGCCCGTTCTCGTCGGCTTCCTCGAAGAACCACACGCCGACGGTCTCCGCGTTGAGGTACGGGTCGAAGGTCTGCGGGTCGCTATCGGGCATCGAGACGAGCACGCCGCTGAGATAGAGCCGGTCCACCGCGCCGACCTGCGGGTCGGGCCCGATTCGGCTGACGTCGCGTGCGCTCAGCGCGAACCCGCCCAAGGAGACGACCTCGCCCCGCTCGATGCGTCCCTCCACCACCGCGGCAACGTTGCGCGTGATGAGCGTCTCCATCTGACGCAGGAACCCCGGGATCACCTGCTGCGTGAGCAGCGCGGTGACGCCCGTCAGCGCGATCCCCACGAGCAGCGCCGGGACGAGCAGGCTGCGGTGCGGGACGCCGCCGGCGTGCGCCGCCAGCGCCTCGTTCTCGGACGAGAAGCGGTGGTACGTCAGTGTCGCCGCGAACGCGCTGGCGAAGGGTAGCGCGAACTGCAGCATCGGGACGACCGCGAGCCCCATAAAGCGCACGGCCTGATCGGGCCCGATCTTCCCGTCGGCGAGCGGCTGCAGCCCCGCCACGAAGGCGATGAGCCCCACGAGCACCGTCGTCGTCAGCAGCAGCAGCTTGACGAGGTCGCCCGTCAGCAGGGCCCACAGGATGGCCGGGAGGCGGGGCATCGAGCGAGATGGTCGGCGCGCCACGCCCCGATGGCAAACCGGGAGGCCCGTGCCGCCTGCCGGGCCTGCGCGGGCGTTGACGGGTCCGGGTCGGCGATCGTCGCCCGAGCGCCACGCGATCGCTGGCCCCCGTGCCGATGTTTTTGGAGTCTCCACCCATGCCCCGCGTCCGGGGCAGCCACGCGAGAACCCCATGCATCACGCCGCCAAGAGCCACAACCCGACCCGCAGGCGACGAGGCTTCACGCTGCTCGAAGCGCTGATGTCCGCGGTGATCCTCACGATCGTGCTCGTCGCGCTGATCCAGGCGGTTTCGTCGGCGAACCGCGTGGCGTTCGTGTCGCAGAAGCAGGTGCTCGGCGCGTGCGCCGCGGACGACCTCGCCGCCGAGCTCATGACCATCGACTACGCCGACCTCGATCTCCAAGACGGGCGCGACGAGCCCATCGGCACGCTCACGATGTTCGACGGCAGCGCGTACCCCGACTCCTTTGCGCGGATCGGGCGGCGCGCCCGCGTCGAGCGCACCGACGTCGCCGTCGAGGGTCTGCCCGACCCGGTCCCCGGGAAGTCGGTCACCATCGAGACGTTCGACGAGGTGGGCGTGCTCGCGCGGGTCGAGGTCTTCGTGCCGGAGGGCGTCCAATGACCCGGCGCGGGCTCACGCTGCTCGAGCTGCTCATCGCGCTGACGATCACCTCGATGATCGGGCTCGCGATGGCGACGACGCTGGTGGCCTCGGCGCGCTCCGTGCAGAGCGCGAGCGAAGCGCGCAGCGCGCTGCAACGCTTCCACGCGCTGCGCCAGCGCGTCCGCGGGTACACCGATCCCGCGCTCGCCGTGCTCGCCAGCAACGACCAGCAGGGCTTCGCGCTGTGGCTGCACGACGAGAACGCCAGCAACAGCGTGAACCTCTCCGAGCTGCGCGTCGTGTGGTACGAGCCGGACACCCAGCGCGTCACGCTCGAGCGTGTCGAGTTCCCCGAGGACTGGGACGACGCCCAGGTCGCCGCGGCCGACACCGCGCTCGCCGACGGCGCCGACCCCTTCCTCGCGATGGAGTCGCAGCGCCTGCTCGACCAGACCACGACGCTCGTGCTGGCCGACGGCATCGCGTCCACGCGGCTTCTCTTCGACGACCAGATCGACGTGCGCGACAGCGTTCGCCCGCGTCTCGAAGTCGAGATCGAAATGGGGGACGAGATGGTCCCCATGGCATTCGCGGCCCCGCTCCGGGATCACCGCGCCCGCCCGTAGCACGGGCCAAGGAGGCAGTCATGCGCACAACCCGCACACGCCGAGGGGCGGCGATGCTCATGGTCACGGTGGCGCTCGTCGTCGCGACGATCGTCGGCGCGTCCATCGTCTCGTCGCGCACCACGTCCACCATGATCGGGGTCAACGTCACCCGCGCCATCGAGGCCGACTGGGCCAGCGAGTGCGGTGCCATGATTATCAGCACCGCGCTCTCCAACCCGAGCAACATCGATGCGCTCATCAGCGGGGGCGGGAACACGAGCGCCGAGATCGGCGGTGCGCAGGTCCACGTCAAGGTCACCAACATGCAGGGCGAGCCCCCGACCGCGGACGACGACACGCTCATCCTCATCACCGACACCGTTATCGATGGCGTGTCGTCGGTCGAGTTCCGCATGATCACCATCACGCAGCAGGCGGGGCTCGAACGGGCGCTCGACCCGCGCCTGCATGAGTTCGCGATCGTCGCCGAGTCGGTCCGCCTCGATACGCTGTGCACGATCGCCACGTGGACGCCCGCGGGCCACGTCAGCACATCGCCGGCACGTCTGGTCGGGATGGACTCGATGGCCGACCTCAACATCAGCACGCTTCTGACGAACGTCTTCGAGGCGGAACTGTGGGCGAGCGCCGGCGCGGGCGCCGCCGTGCGCGACGCCGCCGACGGCAACACCGCCATCCCCTACCGCAGCGGCGGGGTGCTGCCGCTCGACGTCCCCCGCTTCCGCCACCGCTTCAACCCTTCGCCCTTCAACGCGCTGCCGCACTGGCCCGATCCGGGCACGACCGGCGAGCACTCTGAGCAGAGCTTCAACGGCACCACCATCGACGAGGACCTCCCGCGCGGCGAGTTCGGGAGCATCGAGGTCCGCGGCAACGCCAAGCTCACCCTGCACGAGAGCGTCGGCCCCCTCTTCTCGTGCGATTCCCTGCTCGTGGACAATGCCGAGCTGCACATCGAAGGTCATGTCACGCTCAACGTGTGGGACGACGTCGAGATCACAAACCGTGGCGGGATCTTCTTCGCCGACGATTCCTCGCTCACGCTGCACGTGGGCGGCGAACTCGTCGTCAACGGCGGTCTGATCGGCGCACCGATCGAGTACCGCTCCATGAACCCGGTCGATTGGATCACCGCGCACGGATCGGCGACGTCGAGCAGCGCCGACCGCATCACGATCCTCTCCGGCTACGACGACTCGACGCCGAACGAGTGGGTCATCTCGGGCATGGCGCTGACCGGTGGCGATATCCGCACCAACGCCGACACCGTCCGCGTCACCGGTGCGAGCGTGCACAGCGGTCGTATCAGCGCGCCGGTCGTCGAGATCACCGCCGCGTCGATGTTCCTCTACGACACCACGTTCGCCGAGGGCTCGGCGTATTCCGACCTCGACGGCATCATCTATCACGACCCGGATACCGACGGCGTGTACGAGCCGCTGCCCGGCATCGGCACCGCGATCGGCACCTATCACTCGCAGGGCTGGTACGACGAGACCTGGGTCGATGCTGCCGTCGCGCTCGTCGAAGCCGAGACCGGCGAGCCCGCGCCCACCGGCGGGACGCCCACCATCAACATCTACGGCGAATCCTTCGACATGCTCGTGCAGGAAACCAAGATCGACGCCATGCGCAACACCGATCCCACCGACGACGACCTGACCGACGAGGAGTACCTCGACATGGTCATGCAGGACGTGCTCGGCATGAGCCCGCGCACGACTGACGTCACCATGGAAGGTGACGACGGACTGCAGGCCACCATCCCATGACCCGTCGGTGCTCAACCCGACGCGGGTTCACCCTTGTGGACCTGACGATGGCGGTCGCGGTGATCGGCATCGTGCTGCTCGCCGTCCTGCCGACCACGGGCGTCGGCGAGCCGATGCGCCTGATCGGGCTGTCGGCGCGCGTCGTCGCAGACATCGAAGCCGCGCAGACCCTCACGCTCGCCTCGCCGAGCGACCCCACGGTCGTCGTCTTTGACCAAGCCGCCCAGCGCTACTGGCTCGCGCTGCAGAGCGACCCGGCAACACCCATCGCCACGACCAGCGGCGACGCGTGGGTCGTGGACCTCTCGCCCGGCTCCGTCGCCGGCGGCGAGACGGGCATCGACCTCGCCGTCACCACCGGGCCGCGCACCACGCTCGTCTTTGATGACTTCGGCAGGCTGCTCGACGGCGCTGACTTCGAGGTCCGCCTGGGCAACAGCACGGGCGACGTGTTCGTCCAGACCAGCGCTTCGACCGGCTCGGTCCGCGCCGCGAACGCCACGCTCGTGCCGCCGGAACCGCCTGCGCCGCCCCTGCCGCCGCAGAACCCGGGCGGTGGAGGCGGAGGCTTCGGCTCGGGCGGGCAGTCGGCGGGACTGATCAAGGGCCGGTAAGCGGTTGCAATCTTCGGGCCCGGTCCCCCAATAATAGAACGACGCAATCCCGCGTCGTTCAAGGGGTTCCGCATGCACGCACGTCCGATGTTCGCCGCCGCCGTCTCTGCGTTGCTGATCTCCGGCGCGGCGCACGCGGGCAACCCCGTCGAGTGGTGGCACGCCACGACCGACGCCGTCGCCACCGGCTACCACGCGACGGCGACGTGGGCGTGCGACACCCACCAGCGCGCCGTGGACGCCGCCAATGACGCGTGGAACGACGCGCTGCTCGTCGCCCACGATTCGGTCCGCAGCACGCACGGCGTGCGCGTGTGGACCGGCGAATCGTGGCAGCGCCCCGCCGCCAACGACGTGCTCCCGCAGCGCGTCGTGCTGCTCGTGCACGGCTTGGATGAATCGGGCGCGATCTGGGACGACGCGGCCCCCGCGCTCTCGGAGGCCGGGCTCCGCGTCGTGCGCTTCGATTACGCAAACGATCAGCCCATCGCCGACTCGGCCCTCGACCTGCGCGAGGCGCTGCGTCGTCTGCACGCCGGCGGCGTGCGGCGCGTGGACATCCTCGCCCACTCGATGGGCGGGCTCGTCTCGCGCGACCTGCTCTCGCGGCCCGACGGCTACGCCGGCGACGCCCGCGGCAGCGACACCCTCCCCGCCGTGAGCACGCTGACCATGGCGGGCACGCCCAACCGCGGTGCGCCGCTGGCGCGGTTTCAGCCGCTGATGGAGGCGCGCGATCACGCCGAGCGCTGGTGGGCGCACGAGTCGAAGGACCCGCGCGTGCTGCTGGGGTTCCTCGCCGACGGTCGCGGTGAGGCGGGCTGCGACCTGCTGCCGGACTCGGCCTTTTTGCGTGAACTCAACGCGCGCCCGCTGACGCAACACGTCGAGATCGTGCTGGTATCGGGCGAGATGGGCGAGGCGCTGCGCGACGCCGCCGCGTGGCTGCCGACGCCCGCCTCGGCGGGCGTGCAGGCCGCGATCGGGGCCCTGGGCGACGGCGCGGTGCCCACCGATTCCGCCATCGCGGTGCCCGGCGCCACCGTCATCGAGACCCGCGCCAACCACCGCACGCTGCTGCGCCGCTGCCCGGGGGATCGCGTGCTTTCGCGCGTCCGCGGCGAGTCTCCCGAAACGCCGCCCGCGGTGCGAGCCGTCATCGATCGCCTCGCCCCCGCGCCGGGGGTCGTCACGACTGGTGACGAGTCGGAGGGCGTCGTAGGGTGAGCCGATGGCCCAGCGCCGTCACCACTACGAGCGTGCGTTCGAGCACTATCTCCGTGCCCGCCGCATGCCGTACGTCGCGGTGAACGAGGCCAAGCAGACGCTGCTCCCGACGCCGTCGTCCAGGCTGCACGTCGAGGTCGCGGGCGAGCGCTCCTCGCTCAAGTCGTTCGACTTCGTGGTCTACGGCAAGCCGAGCAACCTGCTCATCGACGTGAAAGGGCGCCGCCTCGCCACACGCAGCCCGCGCTCGAGCGTCGTGAAGGTGCGCGCCGCGATGCCGCGCCTCGAATCGTGGGTCACCGAGGACGACATCTCCTCGCTCCGCATCTGGCGTGGGCTCTTCGGCGAGGGGTTCGACTCAGCCTTCGCCTTCGTCTACTGGTGCGAGCGGGCACCGACCGGGCCGCTGCTGCGCGAGTCCTTCGAGTTCGAGGGGCGGTGGTACGCCATCCGCGCCGCGTCGCTCGACGACTACACCAGCAACATGCGCGTCCGTAGCCCCCGCTGGCGGACGGTGCACGTCCCGGCGGAACAGTTCGCGGCGATCAACGTGCCGCTGGCGGGCGACCCGCGGGCGGGCGGGCGGTAAACACGTGGAACCGCGGACGCCCGGATGCGTCGGAACCACCGCGGTTTCGCCCGGAGGGTCCGGGCGGTATCCTCGAACCCCTCATGCAGAAGACGCGAACCATCAAGGCGTGCGTGCTCGCGGGCATCGCGACCATCGTGCTCTCATCCGCGGCCAGCGCCCAGGGCGCCCGCCCGCAACGCCCGGACGAACCGCGCGAGCCCTCCGTCCCGCTTTACCTCGCGATCGGGCTGGTCTTCGCGGCGGCGGCCGTCGGGCTCACCGTCATGCCCAGCAAACGCACCCACCAGGACTGAGCCGACCCCACCGGAGTCAGACATGTCTCGACGACGCACCTATCAAAACCTCATCGCGGTCAACGCGGTGGCGCTCACGGCGCTGCTCGCGGTGACGATCGCGCCCATCGCCGACGCCAACAACGCCCAGCGCCGTGCCCGGGGCGAGTACACCATGGTCAGCGGGCGCGTGCAGGGCCTGCCCGAGAGCGCCGTCTACATCATCGACGCCGCCAACCAGGAAATGCTCGCGCTGCGGTTCAACCGCAGCCGCCAGGCGATCGACGGCATCGGCTACCGCAACATGGCCGACGACGCCCGCGCCGCCCAGAACCAGCGAGGGGGAGGCCGCCGATGAAACGCCACGCCATCGACAGCGGGAAGGCCGCCCTCTGGGCCAGCGCCTTCGTCATCGGGGCCATGCTCATCAGCCAGGCCGGCTCGCTCGGCGAGTCTCCCGCCATGGCCCAGAGCGGCAACGTCTCCAACATCCGCGACCTTGTCGTCCTCACCGCCAACGCCAGCAACGGCGAAGACGTCCTCATGATCCTCGACGGACGCGACGAGCAGCTCTACGTCTACGGCGTCAGCGGGAACCGCAGCCTCGAACTCTTCGAGGTCCAAGACGTCGGCGAGATGTTCGCCCAGGGCCGAGGCAACGCCGGAGGCGGACGCCGACGCTGATCGCGTCGGGCCACTGCTGATGTCGATCCTCCCGCTCCCGCAGTTCGAGCAGGACCTCGCCGCCTACGAGGAAGACCGTGCGCTGTACGAGCGCCTCGAGCTCCCCAAAACGCTCGTCGTCCGCTACGGCGCCATGCGCATGGTCGGCGAGTTCAAGTACGACGGCGACGTGAAGCCCGGGTGCGGGTCCAAGATCGTCGTCAAGACGCCCCGAGGCACCGAGATCGGCGAGATGCTCACCTCCACCTGCCCCAACGCCGGGTGCAGCAAGAGCGTCAGCCGCGCCGAGATGCTCGAATACATCGAGAACTCCGGCGGCGCCGACTACCCCTTCGACACCAACGGACGCGCCCTCCGCGTCGCCACCGTCGAAGACATGCAGAAGCAGAAGGCCATCGAAGACGACGAGACCCGCGTCCGCACACGCGCGCAGCAACTCGTGGATGAGCACCGCCTGCCCATGCGTCTCAAGCAGGCCGAGCAAATGCTCGGCGGCGAGCAGATCACCTTCTTCTTCATCGCCGAGGACCGCGTCGACTTCCGCGAGCTCGCGCGGGCGCTCGGGCACGAGTTCGGCACGCGCGTCGAGATGCGCCACGTCGGCGCACGCGACGAGGCGCGGCTCGTCGCCGACTACGAAAAGTGCGGGCAGCACTGCTGCTGCAAGCAGTTCCTCAAGGTCCTCAAGCCCGTCTCTATCCGCAGCGCCAAGCAGCAGAAGGCCACGCTCGACCCGCTCAAGATCAGCGGACGCTGCGGGCGCCTCATGTGCTGCCTCCGCTACGAGGACGAAACGTACAACACCCTTATCAAGAAACTCCCCAAGATCCGCAAGCGTGTCGGCACGCCCGAAGGCCCCGGCAAGGTCGTCGATCGACAGGTCCTCACGCAGCTCGTGCTCGTGCAGATCGAGGGCGAAGAACGCAAACGCCTCGCCTTCCCCGTCGAGGAACTGATCGACGTCGAGGAGGCCGAGCGCATCCTCGAACAGCGCGAGAAGGAAGCCAAAGAGAAGATGCGCGCCGCCTCGCGCAAGCGGTCCAAGGATGGCGACCCGCTCCGCGGCATGTCCGCGGAAGAGGTCGAGCAGCGCACGCGCGGGCGCGGCAAACGCCGACGCTCCAAAGACGACCAGCAGCAGTCCTACAAAGAGCGATCGCAGCGCGAGGACGCGCCGCCCCAGGAGGGCGAAGAGGGCGAGGCCAAGCCCAAACGCCGGCGCGGCAAGCGCGGCGGACGCAAACGCACCGATTCCTCCAACGACCAGAACAACAGCGCCCGGTCGGGCGACGCGGCGAACGCCGGTGACGCCCCGATGGGCGATGCCGGCGACGGGGCGTCGTCGTCGCCCGGCTCGGGTGCGCCCAAGAAAAAACGCTCCCGCGGCAAACGCGGCGGACGCGGACGCGGCGGCAAAGGCAAGTCCTCCGGCGGCGGCTGGGGCGGACGCAGTTCGGGCTAATGCCCTGGGGTCTTGGGTGTGCGGTCTCGGGTCTGACGCGCCGCGACCGTGCGGGAGCGTGAACTCTCGCCCGCTGCCTCTGTCTACTTCATGCTCGTGGGACGGGCATCTTGCCCGTCACCTGTACAACCTCATTCTTCAAGTGCCAGGTTGCGGCGCCGGCACCTTGTGAGCCGGTGCTCTTGCTCACTCGTGCGCGGAGACACTGCTGGACGAGCCAGCAGTGCCACACCGGGAATCTCGCCCACCTGTTATGCAGCCGCCACCGGGCGAGCCGGCCCGCGGAGCGCCGCGAGACCAAGAGCAACCATCGACCACACCACGCTCAGCATCAGGCCGACGGCACCAAGGAAGAACGCGCAGCACAGCGCGTCGCGACGCAGGTTCCCGAAGTGCCATCCGGATTCGAGGTCGAGAAAGGCGCGGGCGGCGTTGAGTGAAGTCTCGTCGGCGTCGTGGAAAAACGCCGCCTGCGTCATACTGTCCGGTCGGCTCGCGTAGTACGCGGCCATCTCATAGGCGGCCAGCTTCGACATGAACGCGTCCTTTGTCGGTACGCACGCATGGAGCGAATAGTGATCATGCACGGCGAGCACGCTCGGCACAAAGATGCCGTAGCTCTCGACGTATCTTCCGAAGTCGTAGATCGCGACGGCGTCCTCACGAACATCACGAGGATCCCGTAGCGGGGTCACGGCGATGCGTTGTTGGGCGCACCCAAGCGCCCTCATACCCGTCGTCTGCAGCGTAGATCACGATCTGCGTGGGTTCTGCCCATGAGATATGGAGAAGCTCCGGCGAACGACCCGAATCCAGAAACATGGACAGGAACGTTCGCTCCTCAATGTGCGAGAGCGCTGGTCCGCCCCTTGTGAATCGGTAGTACCCCGGCCAAGCTTCGGCCGGCGTGTTGAACCAATGCATCTCCGGTCCACGTCCCCCCGGCCACTCCGCACCGTGTCGGATGGGGAAGATCAGCGCGACCAGCGCCACGGCAATCGCAAGCCGCAGCGGGGCGCTCCACAGAAGCCGGCGGGTCCGCGTGCCGAGGCGCATGGTCGATCTCCGCGCTGGTTGCAGGAGTCTACGAGTGCGCACGTGTTTGGATGCGTCGATGCCGGCGGGTCTTCAATCGGCGTGTGGCACCGGCACCTTGTGAGCCGGTGCTCTTGCTCACTCGTGCGCGGAGACACTGCTGGGCGAGCCAGCAGTGCCACGCCGGGAAGGAGAGATGAGCGACGGGCAAGATGTCCGTCCCACGGGCTCGCGGAGACCCCAAACCCCAAACCCGAGACCCCATCCCCCGGTCTTCGTCTATCATCGCACCCGCGCCAGATCGGTCCCGGCGCCGGGTCGTTTTCCGAGCAGCAGACGGGTGAATCAACGCATGCCCAGCATCACCATCAACGGCAAGCCGTGCGACTTCGAGCAGGGTCAGACGATCCTCCAGGTCGCCAACGACCACGGGATCGAGATCCCGCAGTACTGCTACCACGACGGGCTGTCGATCGTGGCGTCGTGCCGCATCTGCCTCGCCGAGGTGTGGGCGCCCAACCCCCGCAACGACAACAAGCTGGAGCCCATCCCCAAGCTGCTGCCCACGTGCCAGAGCACCGCCGGCGACGGGCAGGTCGTCTACACCGACTCGCCCAAGGCCATCCAGAACCAGAAGGCGGTGATGGAGTACCTGCTCATCAACCACCCGCTCGACTGTCCCGTGTGCGACCAGTCGGGCGAGTGCTTCCTGCAGGACTACTCTTACGAGTACGGGCGCGGCGTCTCACGCTTCCAGGAGACCAAGGTCAAGCAGCCCAAGAAGAACCTCGGGCCGCACGTCTACCTGTACGCCGACCGCTGCATCATGTGCAGCCGATGCGTGCGCTTCACGCGCGAAGTCACCGGCACGAGCGAACTGCTCGTGCAGGGGCGCGGCAACCGCGAGGAGATCGACGTCTTCCCGGGCATCGCGCTCGACAACGAACTCTCCGCGAACGTCATCGACCTCTGCCCCGTCGGCGCGCTGCTCGACAAGGACTTCCTCTTCGCTCAGCGCGTGTGGTTCCTCAAGAACACGCCGTCGATCGACGGCATCACCGCCAGCGGGGACAACATCCTCCTCGAGCACAACGAGGGGCAGATCTACCGCATCAAGCCGCGCACCAACATGGACGTGAACCAGTGGTGGATCTCCGACGAGATCCGCTACGGCTGGAAGTTCGTCCACCGCGAGGACCGCCTCAGCCAGTGCCAGCACACGCGCTTCGACCAGCGCACGGCGTGCGACTACGAGCGCGCGCTCGACGAGACCGTCGCCGGGCTCACCGGCAAGCACCTCGCGGTGATGGTCAGCCCGATGCTCGCGAGCGAAGAGGCGTATGCCCTCGCCAAGATGGCCAAGGCCTTCGACGAGAACGCCGTCTTCGCCGTCGGCCCCATCCCGCGACAGGGCGAGGACAAGACCTTCCCCGGCGGGTACACCATCCGCGCCGAGAAGGCCCCCAACGCCCGCGGTGTGCGACGCGTCCTCGAAGCCATGTCCGGCGGCGAGCCCGTCCTCAGCTACGAAGACCTGCAGGGCCGCCTCATGAGTGAAGAGTTCCCCGGGCTCATCATCACCGGCAACTACCCGAGCGAATGGGTCACCGATGAGTTCAAGCGCGGCTGCGAGGGCAAGTTCACGCTGCTGATCGACACGCTCCCGACGCCGCTGACCGAACAGGCGGACATCGTGATCCCCGGCGCGACGTGGGCCGAGAAGGCGGGCGTCTTCGAGAACGCGGGCGGGCGTCTGCAGGCCTTCGAGCAGGCGATCCCGCTGCGCCCCGGCGCGCGGAGCGAGGGGCAGATCGCCTTCGACCTGCTGTCGAACCTGGAGGGCTTGCCGCGCACGCAGGACGCGGGCTTCGGTCGCGAGCTGGTGGTGGACGAGGGCCCGGGCCAGGTGCCGAGCGGCGCGACGGTGGCCGTGGCGCGATCGAGCGCGATGACCTTCAACGCGGCGAACGTGCGCCGCGAGATGGCCGGCGAGTTCGACGCGCTGAGCGCCTTCGAGACCGACGTCCACTACCCGAGCGTCGAGGCGAAGCAGGAACCCGACATGCAGGTGGTGGAGCTCTGAGCGAGAAGGTCGGGTCTCGGAGCGGTAGAGTGCGCTGATGCACGCCGACGCCCCTCAGCCCGTCATCTCTGTCCGCGAGGTCGTCAAGCGATTCGGGTCGCAGACCGTCCTCACGGGGATCAACCTCGACGTCCACGCCGGCGAGACCATGGTCATCATGGGCGGCTCCGGCTCGGGCAAGTCCACGCTGCTCCGCACGATCATCGGGTCGTTCCAGCCGGAGGAGGGCGCGGTGCTGCTCTTCGGGCGTGACGTGTGCGAGCTCGACGAGGCGGGGCTCAACGACGTGCGCAAGAAGTTCGGCATCCTGTTCCAGTCCGGCGCGCTCTTCAACAGCATGTCGATCGCCGAGAACGTCGCGCTCCCGCTGCAGGAGCACACGGACCTCGCGCCGGAGATCATCGACATCCAGGTGAAGATCAAGCTCGAGCTGGTGGGCCTGCGCGAGCACGCCGACAAGTTCCCGAGCCAGATCTCGGGCGGCATGAAGAAACGCGCCGGGCTCGCGCGGGCGCTCGCGCTCGATCCGCGGATCCTCTTCTATGACGAGCCCTCCGCCGGGCTCGACCCTGTGACCAGCGCCGAGATCGACCGCCTCATCATCGACCTGACCAAGAAGCTCAACGTGACGAGCGTGGTGGTGACGCACGAGATGGACAGCGCCTTCACCATCGCCGACCGCATGGCGATGCTCGACAAGGGGCGGATGCTCGTCGTCGAGACGCGCGAGTACTTCGAGAGCCTGCGCGACCATCCGATCGAGCGCATCGACGAGCTTGACACCGACAAGCAGTTGATCCGCCAGTTCCTCCGCGGTGACGCCGAGGGGCCCATCACCGCGCGCAAGGCGAGCACCAACTACGAAGAGGATCTGCTGGGCGGGCCGGTGCTCGCCGAGAACACCCCGAGCGTGGTCACGACACGCTCGCGCGCGATCAGGTAAGTTGCAACATTCCGGCGTGGGGTTTCACGCCGACGCGGAGGTCGGTTCGTGGCGAGCATCCGAGGGCAGCGCAACAACCTTCTCGCGGGCGTCTTCGTGATCGCGTCGATCGTGCTCGCGGTCTACATGATCATCAAGCTCGGCGGCGGCTTCGAGGGCTGGGGGCGGCAGGCCTACGTCGTCAACTTCGACGTCGAAGAGGGCGTCGAAGGGCTCAGTGCCGGCGGCGCCGTCACCGTCGGCGGGCTCGAGTCCGGCGCCATCAACGCCGTGGACTTCGTCCTCGACGACAGCGGCGTGATCAGCCGCCTGCGCGTCGAGATCGAAGTCGATCCCGAAATCGAGTTCCGCGAAGGCGCCATCGCCTTCCTCAAACGACCGCTCCTCGGCGGCAGCGGGACGCTCAACTTCTCCAGCCTCGGCGACGGGCCCGTCATCCAGCCGGGCGGCGAGATCGACGGAGCCATCTCCGCCCCCTCCTTCCTTGCCGAGGCCGGCTACGGCGACGACCAGAAAGCCCAACTCCAGAACATCCTCGCGCGCTTCAGCGAACTGGGTGACAAGTCCGGCGGCCTCGCCGACGACGCGCGTCTGCTCATCAGCGACGCCCGCGGTGCCGTCAGCGACGTGCGCGAGGGCGGGCTCAGGGACTTCAACGAGATGGTCGCCGACGCCCGCGCGCAGTGGGACGCCGACTGGTCCGACCGCGTGGGCCGCATCCTCGAGAACGCCGAGACCTTCACCGTCCGGGCCAACGAGATCGGCGAGAGCTTCGACAACCGCGTCCTCCAGGCGCGCGATCTGGTCGCGAGCCTGCAAGAGACCGTGAACGAGAACCGCGCGCAGTTCGACAACGTCGTTGATAACGCCGACGAGTTCATGGACAACGTCAACGGCAAGTGGTCGGACCTGCTCGACGAGGGACTCACCCGCGGGCGCGACGCGATCAAGAACGCCGAGGACACCGTCGCGCGTGTCCGCGCCACCGTCACCACCGAGACGCCCGGCGTCCGGCGCGCGATCGCGTCGTTCCGCCTCACCGCCGACAACCTCCGCGACACCACCAGCGAGATCCGGCGCTCCCCCTGGCGACTGCTCTACCGCCCCAACAACCGTGAGCTCGAATACGAACTGCTCTACGACTCGGCGCGGTCCTTCGCGCAGAGCGTCAGCGACCTGACCGCGGCGACCGCGTCGCTGCAGGCCATCGCCGACACCGACGGTGCGCAGCTCAAGCCCGAAGACGTCGCCGAGGCGATCGAAACGCTCACGCGATCGCTGCAGAAGCACGCCGACGCGGAGCAGCGCTTCCTCGAGCAATTGCTCGATCAGGGCGAGTAAGTCGGTCGGATCAAGCGGGTACGCTCGCGAGCACCTCGTCCATCGCGCCGATGAACGCATCGACCTCTTCAGGCGTGCAGCTGCTGCACACGCTGACGCGCACCGCGCCGTTGTTCTCGTGCGTGCCGAGGGCCTGGTGCGTCCAGGGTGAGCAGTGCATCCCGCCGCGGACGGCGATGTTGAACGACGCGTCGAGGATCGTCGCGATCTCCACCGGGCACATCGCAATCGGCGCGAGCGAGACAACCGGCGTGCGCGCCTTCAGCGGCGCGCTCGTCACGACACACACGCGCTCGTCATCCGCGAAGCGTTCGAGCACCGGCTTGATGAGGTCGCGCGCGTGCTGCAGCCGCGCCGTGACGCACGCGTCGTCGTACTCCACCTCGAGCGCCGCGGCGAGCCCGGCGCACGCGATGAGGTTCGGCGTGCCCGCCTCGAACCGCTCGGGCAGACGCGTGGGCATGACGTCTCCCAACCGATCCGCGGCGCTACTGGTCGTCCCCCCGCAGGGACCGCCGGCGAGGCGCACGCCCTCGTCCGAATCGGCGCGGGGCCACGCGCGCGGGCCGATCCACAGCGCCCCGATCCCCGTCGGCGCGTGCGGCCCCTTGTGCCCGCCGAACGCGAGCAGGTCCACGCCCAGCGTGTTCACATCGATCGGGATGACGCCCGTCGTCTGCGCGGCGTCCGTGAGGATGAGCGTCTCGGGGTTCTTCTCTTTGACCCGTCGCGCGATCTCTTCGATCGGTTGGATCACGCCCGTCACGTTGCTCGCGTGGATCACGCACACGAGCACCGTTGTGCTATCGACGTGCTCAACAAGGTCGTCGATGTCGGTGACGCCCATCTCGTCGCACGCGGCGCGCGCCATGCGCACGCGGCCGGCGCACTCCATCGCCGCAACCGGTCGCCCCACCGCATTGTGCTCCAGGTGCGACGTCACCACCTTCGGCGGGAGTTTGTCGCGATCGCCCCGCTGTGCGCGGTCGCGCTCGACCCACGTGACGACCGCGTCGATCGCCATGTTCAGCGCGTTGGTGCACCCGGGCGTCAGGATGATCCGCCGAACGTCCGGCTCGTGCAGCAGACGCGCGGCTCCTGCGCGCGCGCGATCGATCACCGTCCGCGCACGCCCCGCCGCCCGGTGCGAACCGCGCCCCGGGTTCCCGAACTCGCCTTCGAGCGCCTCGCGCACCGCGTCCACCACGCGCTGCGGCTTGGGCCAGCTCGTCGCGGCCTGGTCGAGGTAGAGATAGCCATCGGGCATCCGCATCGTTCTACGATACGTCGCATTTCCGGCGCTTCCAAACACCAACGAGCGATCGGTACGCGCTTCGCCACACCAGCCCCACGCCGATGATCCCCAGCCCGATCGCCCACACCCGCACCGGCACAAAAAACGCCAGACCCAGGCAGCTCACCAGCCCCGCCCACGCGAGCCAGCGCGGGTACAGGCGCTGCTCGCGCGGCAGGCGCAGCGCCGCCGCGTTCGTGATCGCGTAGTACACCAGCACCGTGAAGGCGCTGAACGTCCACGTCGTACGCACGTCGCCCAGCAGCACGAGCCCGCCGATGACCAGCCCCATGAACGCCACCGCGAGCGCCGGCTCGTTGCCCGCGGTCAGTCGCGCGAGCGCGCGCGGCGAGTCGCCCTCGCGCGCCGTCGCCAGCAGCACGCGCGACAGGCCCAGCAACAGATTCAGCAGCACGCCCAACATCGCGCTCACCGCGCCGATCGCCAGCAGCAAACCCAGCCCGGGCACCTCGAACATGCGCGCGACCAGTTCCAGCGGCGCCGCGTCCCGGCTCGTCATCAGCGCGAGTTGCTCGGCCCCAACCGCGCGCACGCTCACGAACGCGACCGTGATGTAGAGCAGCGCGCTCACCGCGAGCGTCGCGATGATCGCGCGCGGGATCGTCCGCCGAGGCTCGATCACCTCTTCGCCCATCGTCGCGATCCGCCCGTACCCGGTGTACGCCACGAACATCAACGCCGTCGCGTGCAGCAGCGCCGTCGGGCCGTCCGCCGGCATCAGGTCGATCGACGTCTTCTCGCCCGATCCACGCGGCAACCCGAACGCAACGAATACTCCGAGCGACACGAGCGTCACGAACAAGATCGAGCCGTTGATGAGCGTGGTGCGACGAAGGCCGCTCAGCACGAGACCTGTGAGCGCGACGACCACGATCAGCGCGAGCCCAACGATGCCATCCCGCCCCGCGCCGCCGAAGCCCGTCGCGTGGAGGATGTACCCCGCGCACCCGAGGGCGGCCGTCGCGGCGCTGAGCGACTTGGCGATCAGGAACGTCCACCCCGCCGTGAACCCGAGCGTGTTGCCGATCGCGTGCGAGCCCATCGGGCCGGACTGGGGTCCGAAGAACCGGTGCGCATAAACATAGGTTCCGCCCGCGACCGGATGCGCCGCGGCGAGCTGCGCCGACGACAGCCCGTTGAAGACCGCCACGCACGCCGCCAACGCGATCGCAAGGACCACGGCGCTGCCCGCGATGCCCGCGCCGATGCCGATCGACACGAAGACCCCGGTCCCGAGGATCGACCCGAGCCCGGTGATCACCGCGCCCGGCGTTCGGAGCCGTCGTGTGAGGGAATCGCCCATGCGCGGAGCGTAGCGGGCGGGCGTGAAAGCGTGCGCCCGCGATCTCGAAAGACACATCGGAGACCCACCATGCGACCACTCCGACGCCCGATCCGAACCTCCGACGGCGTGCGCCTGCTCATCGGCGTCTCGGCGATCGCCGCCGTCGCCGCGTACCTCACCACCGCGGCATTGATGGCCGAACCGGACCCCGAGAGCCTGCGCAGCGCAAAGCAATCCGCTGAACTCTCAGACGCGATCGTTTCGATCCAGGCAGAATCTGATGGCTGACCCGCGCGGTAGGCTCTGCGGTCGATCAGACACGGAGCACACCCATGCCACGCGCGACCACGGTTGACGAGTACATCGAACAGTCCGAGACGTACCACGCGGAACTCACCAAGCTGCGCGGCGTGTTGAACGCGACCTGTCTCGAAGAGACCGTCAAGTGGGGCGCGCCGTGCTACACGCACAACGGCAAAAACGTCGTCGGGCTCGCGGCATTCAAGTCGTACGTCGGGCTCTGGTTCCACCAGGGCGCGCTGCTCAAAGACCCCGACAAGCTCCTCATCAACGCGAGCGAGGGCAAGACCAAGGCGCTGCGCCAGATGCGCTTCGAGAAGATGAGCGACATCAAGGTGCGCACGATCAAGGCGTATGTGAAAGAGGCGATCGAGCACGTGGACGCCGGCAAGGAGATCAAGGCGGACCGCTCCAAGCCCGTCACGATTCCACCTGAGCTCGACGCGGTGTTCAAGAAGCGCAAGAAGACGAAGGCCGCGTTCGACGCGCTGACCAAGGGCAAGCAGCGCGACTACGCGGAGCACATCGCCAGCGCGAAGCGCGAGGCAACGAAGCAGAGCCGACTGGAGAAGATCATCCCCATGATCGAGGCCGGCGCCGGGCTGCACGACAAGTACAAGAACTGCTGAAACAGGCACCCGCGTCGATGCTCGTCGCCGCAATGGCGGTATCGCGCCGAATCCCGCTTCCCACTCTCATGGATGACATTATGTTCTCAAATCTTTAGCGCGAAAGCGGGCGAGGTTGCTGACACAAAAATCTACAGCAACCAGGCGCTCCAGCTACTTCCTGCGCAGCGTCACAGTAATCGGCGAGAGGGTGACCTCACCGTATACCCGACCATCTTCTGTCTTTATGCCTCTGATGCTGGGTAGGTCCTGATCGCCTCGGGTTCTGCCTTGCGAGAAGAGACGTGTGACCAAGCCCTCCGGGTTCTCGGAAGAAGCGCGGTGCGTGGCGGGCTTGCCGCGCCACGGATGAATTACGACAGCTGTTCCGGTCTTCGGAGAGATATCTACGATCTCCCATCCCTTGGGAGCCGTCCAGATACGTTGCAGAGGAATTTGAGCCCGCCCGACATTCGCGTTCGGGTGCATCTCTGGGTCGCGATCCCTAGGGCTTCTGTTCAGGTACTGGTACAACTCGGCATCGACCGAAATAAATACGACTTGAGTATTATGAGAAGCTTCAGCGTTGACCTCAACATACGGACCATAGCCGCCAATGTCCCCGTCACCTTGGATGTGCTCGTAGATTAGATCAAATTCTTTTGAATCAATCGTGTTGGTCATTTCATTGATTGTGGGCTCGGCAATACGTTCTGGCGGAGGCTGAGTGGCCGCACACGTCGAGGGAAGGATGTATGGGTCACCTTCGCCAACTGTAGTTGTTATGACAACGCTTGCGTGCTCTTCACAGCTGAGTCTTTTCACAGCGTGGGTCATTACGCCACCAACACGCAACTCTTGACCTTCTCCCTCAAAGGACAGTGAGTTGGCCCATTTGCTGGTTTTGTCGCTTTGTATCTCGCAGTTGATGCACCGAATGCTCTCGATCACAAGAGCCGCTGGCTCACCGTGGGCCTGGAGCGATTCAGGTCTCCAAACCATCGAGACGGTTGCGAGCGTATCGTTCAGATCTCTGTGGTGAATCCACAGGCCGTCTTGGCTTTTAACTTGTTCTAGACAACGGTCGAACGACTCTAGCACTCGGCTCAACGCTTCATTGTCAACGAAGCTGGCAGAAAGAGCCCGTGACACCCTCGCCGAGTAAGAAACGAATTCTTCATTGATCGATTCAGAATAAAGTTCGTTAGCATCGCTCGCAGAGAGATCGAGGCCAAGGCCGACTGGAACGCCCTTCATTGGCACGGTGATGCCAAGCTCAAGCCCGTTGTCGAACTCGCTCTTTGATGAATATGTCTCGCGGATGTACTTTGCGATTTCGAATTCGAGATCGATCGAATCGTCTATGCCGAGCTCTGTGCGAATATTTATCCATAACAGTTGCGCACACACCGCAGTCTCAATTCTTGCCTCGGCGGTACGGGCGCCACTTAATAGCAGTGTCGGCGACAGCAGGAGTGCCACAACGAAGCGTGCGATGCGGCCTGTTCGCGTTCTGGTCGCAGTGCGCATCGGATGACCTCCAGTTGGCCGAGTCAGATCTCCGCGTAAATGCGGAAAGCGACATTGTTCAATCTGAGTATACCACACGTGTCAAGCCCAGTTTGAACTGAAGCAAGTCTGGGGAAGCAAGATGCTCAAACCGCCGCGCCGGCGTGTTCCAGACGCGCCCGCGCGTTGTCGAGCACGTTCATGAAGTTGATGTACGAGTCGTACGGCGAGTCGTAGGGGTTGAAGTACTTGTGCACGTCGCCGTCGGCGAACCACTTCGTGCACATGTAGTAGAAGTGGTCGCTCGTCGTCAGCTTCCGCCAGTCGCCCAGCAGGTAGTTGAGGTGCTCGAGGCGCCCGCTGTCGCCCGACTTCTGCGCCTCGGCCAGCGCCTCCTTGATCGGGCGCTCCAGGCGATAGCACTCCTGCATCGCGTTGACCTGCATCGCGTTGCCGAGCCACGCGCTGAGGTCGCGCTCGGTGTCCGCCCAACTCGTCATGTGCGGCGCGTCGTACACGCCCACCGGCTCGAACTGCTCGATCGCTTCGGTCGGCGTTATGAAGTGGTTCTCGCTCTCGCCGCTGTGATTCCGCGCCACATCGAACAACGCGCGCGGCAGGTCGGCCAGAAAGTCGAAGATCCCCGTGTCCGCCCACTGGTGCTCGCCGAGCGTTTCGTAGTCCATGAAGAGGTTGCACAGATACCCGTCGCCGTTGATGTTGTGGACCCACTGCGCAAACTTCTCCGTGCTCAGCGGCCACTCCTCCCACCCCTTGTTCCCGAAGCGGAACGCGATGTCATCGCTCAGGCGGTAGTTCTTCAGCAGCAGCGCGAACGGCTTGCCCTCGACGGGCCCCTCGCCCGTGTTCGGCGGGCGGTACACGTAGTTCGGCTTGCGGTACGCGAGGATCCGGTCCACGCCCTCGGCGAGCATGCCGATGAACCGCTTGTTGCCGTGCTCGTCGCGCAGCTCGTTGATGAAGTGCGCAACATCATTGTTGTACGTCAGCTCGGTATTGCGGAAGACCTTGGGCGTCTTGCCGAAGAGGTCCTGGATCTTCTGCGTGTGCATCTCGATCTGCTCGCGGAACTCCTCGCGGCTCTGCAGGAACGAGAGCGAGTGGTGGTACGTCTCGCCGACCCACTCGACGCAGCCCGAATCGTTCAGGCGCTTGAACAGATCGATGACGTCCGGCGCCCACTGCTCGAGTTGGTCGAGCACCGTGCCGGTGATCGCGTACGAGCAGCGAAAGTTGCCGCTGTTCTTCTCGACCATGTCCGCGATGAGCGCGGTGGCGGGTCGATAGCACTTGTCGGCGACCTTGAGGCAGATCTCCTTGTTCGCGCCATCATCGAAGTAGAACGGGTCATCATCGAAGACGGTGTACCGGCGCAACCGGTGCGGCTGGTGGACCTGGAAGTAGAAGCACACGCTCGCCATGACGACACGCTCCCGGCGTCTGGAGGGTGACCGAGCGACCCGCCCGGCCCGATTCGAGGACCCGCGGGCATTGTCTCAGAGTGTGGGCGTGGGGCAAGTGGGGAGTGCCTACTGCGAGTTTTCGTACCGCGCCCGCACGCTCGCGATCCGTTCCCGGCCCTTGTCGAGGCGTGTCCGAAGCCGCCGGAACTCCTCGCGCAAATCCAGTGCAGCACTCTCGCGCACCGAGACTCCGCCCTCTTCATCAAAGACCAAGTCGTCCCAGTGGTCACGATGGAAGGCGTACCACTCGATCAGCGACTCGCACCATTCCACGTCGTGCGAGAACGCCTCCAGCACGATCTCGACCCCCCAATACTCGTAGATCTGCTCGGCAATCCGGCTCGATACCTCCTCGTTTCGTCCGGACTCGAGCAGCGCCGTCTTGATCCGTGATCGGCACGTGCCGAACACCTCCAGCACCGCGCGATCGAGCGGCAGCATCCCTCGCCATGCCTCAACTGCCGCAGCGGCCCATGCCCGCGACGGCGGGACGTCGTCGTCCGCGTAGAGCGCGCCGGTGTGCTCGTACGCGAAGTCTCTCGATGCCGCCAGCGCCGCGTCGTACTCCGCCTCGATCGTGCGGATCTTGAGCCGAGTGTCCTCTTCGAGTTCTTCAACGGGGTCGGGTGGGGCGTTCAGCGCTTCGCCGCGCGCGATGTACTCGTCCCAGCGCGCGATGATCCCGTCGTACTTGTCGCTGAGCATGCCCGACGGATCCGACGTGAAGATCACGGTCCCCTCGTCGTCGTACTCGAATCGCCCCCAGTGCTCGTGTTTGAAGGCGTAGAAGTCGTGCAGGATCCACCCGGCCTCGACTTCGCGGACAAACGACACCCGCGCCGACTCCCCGCCCCAGTACTCGAACACGTCGGCGGCAATGCTCGACGCCTCTTCGGGTTCGCGACCCGCGTCGATCAACTCGGCCTCGATCCGATCATCGCTCGCAATAAACTCGGCGAGCACGGCTTCATCAAGAGAAACAAGCTCCCGCCACGCGTCCCGCACACGCCCGGCGTGCGCGCGATCCTCCACGCGATACGCCTCCGGATAAAGCACCTCGTCGTTGCTCGCGGAAAAATCCGTGCTCGCAGCGATCGCATCGTCAAGCGGCGTCTCGATCGCACGCACGATGTCGCGGGCCTCGTCGTCGAACGAATCGATGAGATCATCCGATTCATCTTCGATGGCGGTCCACATCGCGGATTCCGAAGCCCGGAAGGCTTCGACGTCCGAAGGGTTCACGTCGTTCACAAAGACGACGTCTCCGTTGTCGGCGTACGACCAACGCCCCCACAACTCGTCGAGCACCGCGAAGTATGCACGCGCATTCTTCGCGAACTCGATCTCCGGATCGATCACTTCGAATCGCTGATCACCGCCCCACAACTGGTATTCGTCCTCGACAAGCGTTTGTACGCGGGCTTCGGAGACGCCCGCATGACGAAGGCGCTGCCCGAGCGAGTCCCGGTACCCCTCCCATGTCCGTCGGAGCCCCAGCTCTGTCTGGAGCTGCGCAGCCCAAGCCTCCGCGGCTCGTGTCGCTTGGTCGCGCGAACGCACGCGTAAGTCGCTCGGAAAAAGATCCGGCTCACGCGATGCAAAGTCACGTTCACGTTGACCAAATCGCCTCGTGACCCCTTCGTCGAACGCGTCGATAATCGATCGTGCGAGAGCGTCCTGATTGCGCCGCTCCTCCGCGAGAAGCATCGCGTCATCATCTTGACCCCCCGCCACGATCTCCAACTGCACACGCTGTTGCGCGTAGACCAGCTCATTCAGTTCGTCGGTCATCGCATGAAATGAATCCGTGAACGACCCCGGCGCATGCTGTAAAAACGTGATGATCCCGCCCCGGTACACCCAATCGTCGAAGTGCTCCGCGAGCAGCAGCAGGCGCTTCTTTGCGAGCGGGTAGATCTTCTCGTCATACTCACGGAAGCGCGTGACCGCGTCGATCTGATTGCCCTCCCGCATCCCTTGCGCAAAGTCTCGCACAACCTGCTGCGGGAGCCCGCTATCACGAAGACCCTGCACGCAACGCTCGACGTACCCATCCAGTACGTCGAGCACCTCGCGCGAAGCGCTGACGATCTCGTCGAGATGCGCCGCTCGCGCTTCGAGATCTTGCCGGGTTGTTTCGGCGTCCGGGTCAAGCCCTCCGAGCCGCTCCAACTCATCGAGTCCCGCGCGAAGCCGCGACATGCCCCGGTCGATCGCGCTCTGCTCACGCTGGACAACCCGCGCGATGACGCGCATCTGCTCATCGCTGCTGCTCGCAAAGCCTTGAAGGGACGCTCGTGCCGAGTCCGCGCGATCCTCAAGAACCGCTTCGAGCGAATCGACGTCCCCGTGCTCGATCGCTGCTTGAGTGGCACTCTGCTCCTGCGCGAGCTCCTGTGCGCGCTGCATCACGCCGTAGACAAAGAGCGAGCCCATCGCGAGCGGCACGCCGAGGTACATCAGCGTCACCAGCACGTTTCCGAACGTCCGCAGCCGGAACACACGCCCGAACAGCCAGCCCGGCAGGATGAGCACGCCCGCGAAGATCAACGGCGACAGCACGATCGCCCCGAACCCTCCAAACAACTCCGGAGCGGGTGTGTCGCCTGCGAGCAGCATGCGCACCCATCGGATCGCCGCGAACACGGCGATGAGCCCGATCAGCACGTACATCAACACACGGTTGAACGGCCACATCCACTGCTCGCGCGGCTTCTTCTGCTTCGGCACGCCTCACCTCCACCGGTTGGGGTCTGATGCAATGTAAGGCACGTGTCAACCCCGCTCGGGCAGGTTAAATCACACTCACGCACACCACCACCCACGCCAGCGCCGCCACCATGACCACCGCCGTGTAGCCCACCACGTCGCGCGCCTTCACGCCGCAGATCGCCAGCAGCGGCAGCGCCCAGAAGGGCTGCAGCATGTTCGTCAGCTGATCGCCGTACGCCACCGCCATCAGCAGGCGCACGGGGCTCGCGCCGGACTGCGCCGCCGCCTCCATCACGATCGGGCCCTGCACCGCCCACTGCCCGCCGCCCGACGGCACGAAGAGGTTCACCAGCCCTGCGCTCAGCACCGTCATCGACGCGAGCGCACCCTCCGACCCGCCGGCGACATTCACGAACCGCGACGAGATCGCGACGCTCAAACCGCTTGCGCTCATCATGCCCATGATGCCGGCGTAGAGCGGGAACTGGATGATGATCCCCGCGCACCCGCGCGCACCATCCTCGATCGCGCGCATGTAATTCAGCGCACCGTTGTGCAGCACAACCCCGAGCGCAAAGAACGTGAGGATCGCGGTGTTGAGCGTCAGCCCGCCGAGCCCCTTGGTGCCGAAGTCCAGGCTCAGCCACACGAACGCCGGCGCCGCGAGCAGCCACACCACCATCGGCGAGCGCTCCAAGAACCTCGGCAGCGCGCCGTGCTCATCATCATCCTCTGTGCGCACGGGCTCCGTGCGCACGGGTTCATATGCCGACTCATCGCGCGCGACCTTCGGGCACATCGCCATCAGCAGCAGCGGCGTCGCAACGAGCAGCCCGCCCGTGGTGATGAGGTTCAGCGTGCCGAAGATCGACACGCTCGTGCTGATCGCGCCGATCTCGTTGGCCAGGTCCGCGCCCAGCACGCCGGCCTGCCCTTCGAGCGTCGAGGCCTTGAGCGTGGCGCTCCCGCTGAGCCCGCCGTGCCACGTGAGCATCGCGCCGTAGCCCGCCGCGGCGAGCAAGCCGCGCGGCGCGAACAGGCCGCGCTCGCGCAGGCTCGCATGCACATCACGCGCGAGGATGGCGCCGACGATCAGCCCGAAACCCCAGTTGATGAGCCCGGCGCTCATCGCGACCAGCGCCGTCATCGCCACGGCCTGCGGCCCCGAACGCGGCAATCGCGCCACACCGCGTATCAACCGGGCGATCGGCGGCGAACTCGCCAGCGCGCTCCCGGTGACAAGGATCAGCGACATCTGCATGCTGAACGCGAGCAGATCCCACAGCCCGCCCTGCCACGCGTCGAGCATGAAGCCCGGCGCCTGCGCGAGCGCCACACCGCTGTTGCCGTCCATCCCGACGAACACCACGCCGACGAGAAACACAAACGCGGTCAGCAGGATAGCGATGACGAACGGGTCGGGCGCGGTGGCGCGGAAGAAGCGTGCGAGCGTATCGCCGAGGCGTGTGAGCATGCTTCACTCTACTTCGTCGCCGGCATGACGAAGAGGCTTCGGGCGAGAACGCCATGCCCTGTCGTTCAGGAGCACACGCCGGACATAGTCCCGTGCCGCAGGAACGCTGTACACGTCACCGCATTCAGTGCACACCCCTTCGTGGTCCGAATGTGTGGCGGGGTGCTCTGAGGACAGGGGATGGAAGCAGCGCGGACACAGTCGACTCTCATGACGCGCCGCTTCTTGGGCAGCGTGTTTCTTGAGTTGTTTCAGCAGGAGAACAATCGGGATGTAGTACATACCTAGCAGTAGCGAAACATGTAGAATCGATAACCTCTGATTCAAGCCTATGCCAATGCACATCAGCAATACAAAATTAGGAACGAGCACAAGAGACAGCCAGCACATGTGCAGGAGCCTAAGCCTCGCAAGCATGCGTCACCCCACAAGCTCTTGCGCCTTCGGCAGCGGCTTGGGACGGCGCAGGCTGAGTGTGTTGCGGCTCAGCGCTCGCCGCGCGAAGTCGCGAGTCTCGTGGCGCAAGTAGATGTTGCGACACGCCGGGCATTGCCCCTCATCGTCGCGCATCGTCGTGAGTTCGAGCGGTTGCGCACACGCGGGGCAGAGTTCGTCGCTGTACGCGTCGATGTGCTCGCGCAGCGCGGTCTGATGTTCGCCCAGCACGTTGATCATCGCGATACTTGGCAGCGACAGGATGAAGGCGGCGGGAAAGAGCGCCCACGCGGGCAGCCACCCGAGCGGGTTGACCATCGAGACCACGCCCATCATCGCGAAGACGCCGGCAAGCCCCACCCACACGTTCCACCAGCGAGTTCGTAAGAGGCGATCAAACATCGCATTATTCTAGGGTGTCATCCAATCTGCGAACCGGCTTGGGCCGCGGATTGAAGGCGTTCGCAACCCCCTGACGCACGTTCCACGTGTACTTGGTCGCCGCGGCGAGTTCGTACACATCGCCGCACTCCGAGCACGCGGCGTCGCCGTCGCGTCCCTCGACGCGCATCAGCGGGTACCCGCACCACGGGCAGATCTCATCGCCGTGCTGCTGCACGTACTTCTTGAAACGACGCTGCTTGAGACCCGACATAATCTGCCAGACGTACACCGGGGTGACGAAGACGAAGAACCAGCCAGGCGGAACATTGAACCACCTGGTCGCGATCACGCCGACAACGAGCCCCAGAATGACGAGCCCGACCACCCACTTCCATTCGCTGCGCAGCTCGTCGTACACGCGTCAATCCTACCCCTCGCGTACCCTGTCCCCATGCTCCTCGGTTCACATCTCTCCATCGCCGGCTCGATGACCAACGCGCTCGACGAAGCCGCGGCCCTCAGGCTCGACACGGTGCAGGTATTTACCAAGAACCAGCGACAGTGGAAGGTCAAACCCCTCGAAGAGACCGCGCGCGACGCGTGGCTCGGTTTGATGGACGCCCTCGGCTGGCGTGGGCGCGTCGTCGCGCACGACGCCTACCTCATCAACCTCGCCAGCCCAGACGACGCCATGTGGAACAAGTCCATCGCGCTCATGCGCGAGGAGATCGAACGCTGCGCCGCCCTCGCCATCCCCTACCTCGTCAGCCATCCCGGCGCGCACATGCTCAAGGACAACGCCTACGAGCACGGCGTCGAGCCCGGGCTCGTCCGCATCGCCAAGGCGTACAAGAAGCTCTTCAAGGACACCACCGGCTACAAGGTCACGATGTGCCTCGAGAACACCGCCGGCGGCGGGACCACGCTCGGTCGCACCTTCGAAGAACTCGCGCGCCTGCGCGAGTTGATCCTTCAGGAGGCGGGCGCGCACGCCGACCTGCCGGGCCAGAACGAGCCCGGCGGACGCGTCGGGTTCTGCCTCGATACCTGCCACGCCCTCGCCGCGGGGTACGACATCGCCTCCCACGCCAGCGGCGACGGCACCGGCAAGAAACGCACCCGCGCCGAGGCCGAGAATCTCGGAAGCGCGTGGCTCGACGAAGCCGACGCCACCATCGGGCTCCACCGCATCGGCGCGTTCCACCTCAACGATTCGAAAGGCGCGCGAGGCAGCCACATCGATCGCCACGAGCACATCGGCAAGGGCAACGTCGCGCTCGGCGCCTTCGCCGCCATCGTCAACCGATCGGAACTCGCCGGCACCCCCATGATCCTCGAAACACCCAAGGGCGAGAACGACAAGGGCGTGGCGTGGGACACGGTCAACAGCCGCGCGCTCAAGCGGCTGGTCAAGAAGAACTGAGAGCGTTTCCTCGCGAGGTGCCACGAAGCAGCTCCTCCGAGTGTGGCACTGCTGGCTCGCCCGGCAGTGGCTGAGGAAGGCTCGGTGAAGCGAGCACCGGCTCGCAAGATGCCGGTGCCACAGCGGAAGATCGCCATGCCCGCGGCCTCACCCGCCGCGCAGTACCTTGGGCACTTCGCCGGCGCTGTGCGGGCGCCGGTCCAGCCGCATGTGGTCTTCGAGCGGCCCGCCGGGCTTCGCGCGCTGCACGCTCCCCTTGGCGTTCTTCTTCGCGATCGACGTCGCGCGCACCCGCGGCGGCGCCGGATCGGGCGACCCCCACTTCACCACCTCGACCGCACGCCCTTCCGGATCGAAGAGCACCACCGCGTCGGCGCTGTTCGCGAAGGTGTTGTTCTTCGAAGAGTTGCCCATATCGAAGACCCACGCCCCGTGGAACGCGTCGTTCGGCGTGTCCGGCGCCGCGTCGCGCGTGCCCACCGGGCCGTCGATCCACGATTCGCACCCGTTGAACACAACGACCACCTCGCCCGGCCCGAGGGTGAAGGCGGGGAACTGGAAGCGCACGCCGCGCCGCGTCGTCGGATCCGCCGCCGCGATCCGGTTGCAGATCGTGTACCCCGTGAGATCGATCGGCGTGTCGTGCGGGTTGACGAGCTCGACGAACTCGTCCCCCGTCGCGTGGCGTTCGCCGTCGCTGTTCGCGTCGCCCGCGCCGCCCTTGGGCGGGTCGAAGAGCACCTCGCTGATCGTCGGGTGGCGCGCGTCGCCGTCGTCGGCCAGCGCGTGACCGGCCACGAGCAGAATCGAGATGCACGCCCAGCGGACCGTGAACGCAGGCTACCGCCGACCCGCCCGAAACCCAAGCAAAATCCGTCGGCTTCCGCCCGATCGCGCCCCAACAAGCCGAGCCGGGCCGATCCCGGTCAGGACAGCAGGCCGTCCCGCCCCGCACGCAGCACCCGCAGGCGCTCCTCCGCCTTCTTCGGCGAAAGCAGCCCCTCGGCGACCTGACGCTTGATCGACGCCTCCGCATCCGATGAATCTTCCAGCCCGACGAGCAGCTTCTGCGCGTCGTCGGCCGAGATCGTGCCCTCCGCCACGTACGCGGCGACCTCCCGACGCGACATCTCCTGCTGCTTCACCTTGCTGGCCCGGCGCCAGTAGTGGAACCCGATCCAGACGATCCCCACCGCCGCGAGTGCGGCGATCGTGGCAACGTCCCGAAACGTCTCGTGCCACTGCTGGTCGAACAGGCTCGGCGACGAACCGAGCTCACCCGCGAGAAACGCCGTCACGTCAAGCATGGTCCACCTCCGCGAGCCGGGCATCACCGCGCCGGCGTCCCATTGTTTCCGATTCGAAGACAGAGGGTTTCAACGCTCGACGCAGGCGCGTCGCGCCCGGCTCCCTCGCCCCCGCTCGCGGCGGGAGAGGGTCGGGGTGAGGCGGCTTCGTTCCTACCGCTCCTCGTGGGACAAGCCGTGCGATTCATGGTCCGCCGTGAGATCTCAGGTGCCACGATGCGCCGCAGGCGCGTCGTGCCCGGCGCCCTCGCCCCCGTGACAACGGGCGAGAGGAAGCCAAACCTCAGGCACGCCAGGTGCCTGCGGTCAGCGGTCCAGCTCCGCCGCGATCACGTTCAGCGAGCCCAGGATCGCCACCACGTCCGCGAGCATGTGCCCCTCGGTCAGCCGGCTCATCACCTGATAGTTGATGAAGCTGGGCGGGCGCGTCCGCGTGCGGAACCCGCGCGGCGTGCCGTCCGACACCACGTAGTACCCAAGCTCGCCGTTCGCCGTCTCCTGACATCCATACGCCTCGGCGATCGGCGCGTCCCACCCGCGGTTGGTCATGATCAACTCGAAGTGCTGGATCAGCCCCTCGATCGACCCGTAGACCTCTTCCTTCTTGGGCTTCACGTACTTGCCGTCGGCAAACGTGTCGATCGGCGTGTCCTTGATCTGCTTCCAGATGTCATCGCGCAGCAGCTGGTTGATGATCGAGCACGCCTGCTTCATCTCTTCCAGACGCACCTGGAAGCGCGCGTACACGTCGCCCTCCGTATGCACGGGCACGGCGAACTTCACCGCGTCGCGCCCCTGTCCGTCCCAGTTGTCCGCGTAGCACAGGTAGGGCTCGTCCTTGCGGATGTCGCGCTCCACGCCCGCCGCCCGCGCGATCGGCCCCGTCAGCGACCACGCGATCGCGTCGTCACGCTCGACCGTCCCGATGCCGACCGTGCGATCCAGGAAGATGCGGTTGCGCAGCACCAGATCCTCGAGGTCCTTGATCGCGCGCGGCACTTCCTTGTTCACGAGATTCGAAACCATCGTGCGGAACGTCTCGTCATCGGGCAGGTCCTGCATGACGCCGCCCACGCGCGTCCAGTCCGGGTGGAAGCGCTGCCCCGAGATGTAATCGCAGATGTCGTAGATCACCTCGCGCACGTTGAACCCGTAGAGGAAGCCGGTGAAGGCCCCGAGGTCCAGCGCCGCCGCCCCGCAGCACAGCAGGTGGTCCATGATGCGCCCGCACTCGGCCATGATCGTGCGCACAACCTTGCAGCGCGGGGTGACGTCGATGTCGAAGAGCGTCTCGACGGCGTGGTGCCACGCGATGTCGTTCGAGATCGGCGACAGGTAGTTCATCCGCGACACGATCGTCACGTACTGGTTGTAATCGAGGTGCTCGCCCAGCTTCTCGAAGCCCGAGTGCAGGTACCCGATGTGGGGTGTGCACCGGGCGATCCGCTCGCCGTCCAGCTCGAGCACCAGGCGCAGCGTGGTGTGCGTGGCGGGGTGCTGGGGCCCGAAGTTGAGCGTCCAGCGGTCGCCGGTGTCGAGGTGACCCTTGAGGTAGTCGGTCTTCTCGACGTCCACGTCGTAGCCGTCGGTTCCGGGCTTGAGGGTGTAGGCCACCGGGCGCGTCCTTTCGCAGAAACGGGTTCGGACCGGTGTGAGTATAGAGGTGGGTTCGGGTCGTGCGTGCCGAGGGGTGCGTCATGGTCCGATCACCTGCGCTCGGCGGGGAAAGTGCGCAGAACACGCGGATTCGGACGTGCGAGAGACACGCACGAGTTGAGTCGCGGAGCCTCGCGGTCGATCCAGACGGAGGAACCGTTCGCGCCGACGCGGGCGGCACCATCGTCAGAGTCGAACACCCCCAAGTCGCAGGAGAGAACTCCCATGTCCAGCCAGTCCCCGCTTCGCGCCGCGGCGCGACCCGTCGTGATCACCTCCCTCGTCACCGCGCTCGCCGGGCTTACCCTCGGCGGATGCAGCAGCAGCAAGAGCGCCCAGTTCCGCACCGGTGAGAACATCACCCGCGACACGCTCGCCGCGCAGTCGGACATCACGATCGACCCCGCCGCCGCCACCGGCAGCGTCACCGAGGCCGACTACAACGCCATGGCCCAGCAGGTGAACCTCCCCACGCGTTGGGTGAGCGAAGCGCAGGAGCAGACGGCATCGACCGAGGCCCGCCGCGCGTCGGCGCAGGCCTACGAGGTCATCGCCCGCAACAACATGTTCGAGGAGTTCGCGAACGCCGACGCCGACATGCAGCGCGCCATCGCCGAGGCAACCGCCGGCGAGGCCACCGCCGACAAGTGGGCCGAGGTCTACGCCGCCCGCATGAGCGAGATCGACGCGGCGACCGCGGCGCAGGAGTTCGCAAACATCGCCGACGCCGAACGCGCCGACCGCTTCCTCCACGCCAGCGAGCTCGAGTGGCAGTCCGAGGTCGATCGCCTCGAGGCCCTCGCCGACGCCGAGTGGCAGCAGGCCCAGGCGACCTACGGCAAGATGCTCGCCGAGCGCGAAGGCGTCGAGAACCGCGGCAACGCCAGCATCCAGCAGATGAGCCGCGTCGCGCAGCTCACCGAAGCCCGCGCCCAGGCCAAGCTCGCGCAGATCCACCAGGAAGCGCAGTCCATCCAGCAGCAGACCAGCGCCCGCGCGTCGGAACTCGAAGAGCAGATCTCCACCACCTCCGAGCGCTTCACCGCGACCGTGCGCGACCTGCGTCAGCAGGCCTCGTCGCTGGGCGACGTGGCCAGCGCCAACGTCTCGCAGTGGCGCGCCGAGGCGCAGTCGCTCACCGAGCAGGGCGTCGAGCAGACCTACAACCTCTCGATGGAAGCCGCCGACGCGCGCTTCCAGAGCGCCGAGGCCGAGTCGCAGCGCCTCTACCAGATCGCCGACGCGACGGAGATGGAACTCGACGCCGAGGTGACCCGTCGCCTCGCCGACGCCGAGCAGCAGCGCACGATCGACTTCGAGGATTACCAGGCGGCGCAGCAGTCGATCGAGACCTTCGTCGAGACCGGCAAGGCCGAGATCTCGCTGCTCCGCGTGAACGCCGAGACCATCGAGCGTGAGGCGCGTGCGGACTTTGTCGCCGCCGAAGCCGAAGCCCGCGCCGAGGCGATCCGCGAGCGTTCGCTGCACCAGTTCGTGCTCGCCGAGTCCGAGTTCGCGCGGATCAAGTCGCAGGCCGAGGCCGAGGCCACCCGCCGCATGAGCAGCTTCTACGAGGCCATCGCCCAGAAGGAGTCGAGCAACGACGTCACGCTCGACGCCAACATCCGTCCGGGCACGACCGAGATC
Organism: Planctomycetota bacterium; assembly: GCA_039182735.1. Classification (GTDB taxonomy): domain Bacteria; phylum Planctomycetota; class Phycisphaerae; order Phycisphaerales; family UBA1924; genus JBCDCB01. The sequence continues at coordinate 14,902 of JBCDCB010000001.1, read as the reverse complement.
CCCAGCAGCGACACGCCCGAGCCCGAGTTCGCCGAGGTCGATCCCAAGACCCCCTACGCCAGCGCCGATTACATCGCCAAGTTCGAGACGTCGCTCGCCGAGGTCTCCCGCCTCCGCCGCCAGGCCGAGGCCCAGGAGAACGCGCTGCTCGCCGAGGCCGGCAACCGCCTCGCGCAGTTCCGCGCGTGGTTCGAGGGCCGCGAGGCGCGCCACACCGAGGCGCTCGCCGCCGCCGGCACGTTCAAGGCGCAGAAGCGCGCCGAGATCAACGAGGCCGTCCGGACCGCCGAGACGCTCATGGCCAAGGCCACCGCGCAGTTCGACCGCCAGTCCGCCGAGGCCGAGGCCGACCGTCGCGAAGCCATCGCCTCGATCGCCAAGCTCAGCGCCAACGCCGACACCGAGGAGAAGAAGGCGCACGCGATGACGCGTCAGCTGATCGCTCAGGCCGACGCCGCCGAACGCAACGGCCAGAGCGAGGTCCGCGCCCTGCAGGCGCAGCTCGCCGCCGTCCGCCAGCGCGGGCAGGCCCGTGTCGCCAAGCTCCAGACCGAGGCCTCGGCGTACGACCAGACCCAGCGCGCCGTCGTCGCCCAGATGCGTCAGGAAATCGAAGCGGCCCGGCAGGTGCTCAACGCCGAGCTCGCCCGCCTCGAACAGTCCTCGACCAGCTTCTTCCAGATCGCCGAGGCCACCTTCGACGAGGCCGTCAGCCAGGCCTCCACGCTCGCCTCGATCTACGACGCCACCAGCGAGGAGTTCGCCGCCGCCAACCAGGCGCAGGCCGAGATCGCCATGGCCGACGTCGAATACCAGCGTGAGATGAACGGCGTCAACAGCCTGCTCGCCGACGCCGCCATCGCACGCATGGTCGCCGACAACGAGCACACCCTCGCCCTCAACGAGGCCGGCATCAACTTCAACCGTGCCCAGACTGGCGCCGAGGTCGCCATCGCCCTCGCCTCCGTCGAAGAGCAGTTCCGCATCGCCAACACCGAGGACGACGCCACCTTCGGGCAGTTCAACGCCCGCATCGCGCAGACCAACAGCGAGCGCAACCGCGCCCTCGCCGCGCAGTACCTCGCCAACTTCCACGACGACGCACGCCTCCGTCAGGCCCGCGCCGCCGCCAACGCCTACAACGAACTCACCAACAACGCGCTCGCCGTCCTCAACCAGCAGGAGCAGGACTTCAACATCGCGGCGCAGCAGAACTGGTACTCGCGCCTCGCCCTCACCGCCCCCTTCCCCACGCCCAACAACCCCAACCAGCTCAAGAGCGCCACCCAGCCCACCTTCGTCAACTTCCAGCAGCCCAACGGCACCAACCCCACCTTCAACAACCAGCCCATCTTCAACAACAGCGACTTCAACCCCAACACCTTCAACAACGCGCCCGTCTTCACCGACGTGCCCGTCAACGACTGATGAACCACGCGGCCGCGTGATCGGGGGAGCACGCGACCGCGAGAACGACCACACCTCGTTCGACACGACCGACCGGCCCGGGTTCAAACCCGGGCCGGTTGTCTCTTTGTGCTCGATTCACAAGTCGCGCTGCAAGAAACAACCGCCGCCCGCGGAACACCCCGGGGTTCGCCCCGATGTCGCGTGCGCGCGCTGGACAGCCCCCGCGTCGTACCGCACCCTTCAGCAGACCCTCGCGGAGCATCACCTTGCCAAGGCCAACCACCCGCCGCGCGTTCACAGTCGTCGAACTGCTCGTCGTGATCGCCGTCATCGGCGTGCTCGTCCGCCTCGTCTACTCCGTCGCCGAGAACGAGGTCGCACGCGCCGAGGGCGAGATCGACAGCCAGTTCGCACCGGAGATCCTCCACGCCGACGGGCTCGCACGCGCCACCCAGGCCGAGATCCCCAGCGAAGGCCTCGGCGGTGCCGACGCCACCGCGATCATCTGCCGCGACGCAAACGAGATGTCGCTCAAACTCAACGCCGCCATCACCGCGCAAGAGGGCAACAGCATCGCCACCACCCAAACCGGCTCGCTCCGATTCGTCCTCGGCGACACCAGCCCCCGCGCCGGCCAGCCCGAACCCGCCGTCACGCTCGCCTTCGACACGCTCGGCAGCGCCCTGCTGGACGCCACCAACACGCAAGACTTCACCGAACTCTCGCTCCGCTTCGAACTCTTCTACAACGGCGCACCGTTCGACGAATACGCGCTCACGCTCGAACAAGCGCCGCAGTCCCGCTCGCTCCGCCTCGTCGATGCCGTCGGCTTCGACACCAGCGAGATCGTGCTCGACCGCGACCGACTCGTCGCGCTCCCGCCCGTCAACGCCCCGCTGCCGACCATCCCGGATGTGGACGACGAGGTCCTCGTGACGTTCTCGCTGCGCGTGCTGGAGTCCAAGCCCGCCTGCCGCGCCGACGTCGATGGCGACGGCACCGTCACCACAAACGACCTGACGTTCGTCGTGTCGAATCTCGGCGCGGGCGACGCGGGCGACGCGGGCGACGCGGGCGCAACCGGCACACCCGGCGACGCCAACGCCGACGGCCTCACCACCACCGACGACCTCACCGTCGTCGTCAGCAACCTCGGGCTCGAGTGCCTCTGAGCGCCAGCGGCAACACGTGAGCACGATCAACTCCGCCCGGCGAGGAGGGATCAAGATACTTCTCAGAATTTTTACAACAATCGCATTTTCAAGGTGGTACATTATTCAAAGGACGTATTCTGCCTCTTTGCCAACGATGATGCTCGCAAGGAGCAGGGAAACATGAGCAGGAGACTCGGTCGTACGGCTTTCGCCACGTTCGTTTCATTCGCGGTCACCGGCAGCGCCGCGCTCTCGGCAACTCTAGGTGTGCCGGTCGTTGTCGGTCAGCCCGGCGACCTTTCGGTCGAGGAGGTTGCCGCGTTCGCAGAGATCTACTGGCACCACCGCGACACGGGGGAGTTGCTCGACGGCGCCGACGATTTCTCCTTCGGGCAGCCCGACGTGCTCGGCAGCGGGGCCGTGGTCTTCTTCAACGCGTACATCGTCTTCGAGCAGGTCTACGCGCACCTGCTCGACAACGACCCGGACTCGCCCGGCTACTACACGATTCACGATCTTCTCGAAGACGACCCCGAAGTCATGGACAAGTTCAGGCACTTCACGCTCACGGGCGAACTGACGATCGGCCCCGAAGACGGTAATGGCGCGGCGTTCACGAACCACCTCGGGATGCTCGTCAACACAGAACATCTTGATCCCGATCTTCTCGATCCGTGCTACGAGATCAGCGACATCACGGTGTCTGAGAACTTCGAGTTGACCTCTTTCGATCTCAAGAAAAAGAAAGACGACTGCGATGATCTCGACCCGTACGTCGATCCCGACCTCGACCCGGACAGCGGGCCGGGGCCCGACGACCCCGACGACACCATCGACCCGGACGATCCGACCACCGACAACCTGCCGGACGACGTCAAGAACCCGGTGGACGACTTCCCCCTCAAGCACTTCCCGCCGCCACACTTACCACCTGATGGCTGGTTCTTCAGGCCCGGTTTCGACTGCGACGACTGGGCCGACTGCATGGGCGAGTACCTGCGCAGGCACTACGAGGGGCACCCGGACTTCGAGAACTACACGCTGTGGATGACGTGGTACGGCGACGGGCACGTATCAACGTGATCCGCGTCAATGGCAAGTACTACGTGATCGATGCACAGTTCGGAGGGCAAACGAGAGGGCCGTTCGACACACGCGAGCAGGCCGTCAATGGTGGCTGGAACATCATAAGCGAGGACTATGACGGGAATCGAGATGACCTCTGGTTCCCGCGGAGCGGATCCACGAGCCTGGGTGGCGCCCGTGGAGCGAGCCGGATCCCTGGTACCACAACCCCGACATCCGAGATATGTTCGAGAACGACGAGAATCTTGATCCCAACGACTACATCCCGCCACAACACCAGTGAGTGAGCTTCTCCGGATGACGTCACGCCTTCTTCTGATGTTCGCCGCGCTCTGCAGCCTGGCGCTCGGCGCGTGCGACGGCAACACAGCGCGGGAACTCCCCGGCTATGAACTCGGCGTGCCCTTCGCCGACGGGACCGCGCCGGCGCCCGTCGCGCCGGCGGAGCCCGATGATGCCGTGGTCTCCGTCTGGGAGTGCGGCGATCTGGTTGTCGAGGTCAACACCGCGGCCTTCGGAGGAGTCCAAAGAGCCAGCGCCGACGCCATGCTCTCGAGGATCGAATCCCTGCTCGTCGGCGCCGGGTTCGAGTACCAGCAGACGGAGCCGCTCGGCAACGTGCCGGCGTTGCGGCTGTTCCAGAACAAGACGAACGAAGAGGACGACGAAGACCCCGAGCGCCGGCCCGTCCGGGTCTTCCTGCTGCCGGGTCCCGATCGCACGAAGGCGGCGATCGCCGGCGCCTGGAACGAACGCGGACTGACGAATCAGCCCGTCGGTGTCGCGGCCGGACGGCTGGCGCACGCCGCCGTCACGCTGCTCTTCGAACCCCGCGAGTCGGGCAGGAAGGCGCGCCTTTACATCCCGTCGCCCGTCGCCCGACCCGCGTTAGCGCCAGGTGTCGCAAGATTTGGCCGTCCTTGGCTCGAGATGGGACGTTTGGTGGTCTGTGCAGCTCAACGACCGGACCTGGTCAACCCGAAGCGTCCCAATCTGAACTTCCAACCTGTATTGCAGGAGACGCTCAAGAAGCTCGGGTTCGGGGCCGACGGCTGCGTGTGGTCGCTGCCGCTCAACCCCGTGGTGTCGGGCGTCGTCTACGCGACGGAGTCGGAGCGCCGCTCGTGGATGGCGTACGCGATCGCCGACGCCGTCGGGCCTAAGCGGGAGACGGACCGGGGCCAGAACATGCCCGACGGGGAATCCCGCTTCACGATCCCGTTCGACTCGTCCGATCGCGACCCGCTGGGCCTCCACGGGCACCAACTGCTCCGGCTTCCTGCCGCGTCGCCGCGAGACCCGGGCGGCTCCGTCCTCTTGCCAGGCGAGCGTGTGGCGCTCGACGAGCCCTTCGCCGCGCTGGGCGACGGGGTCACGGTGCTCCTGCACGAGGGCACGATCGGGAGCTGGGGGGACGAATCGACCACGCTCTCATATGTTCTGACGACCGGCAACATCGACGACGATCAGTGCGACAAGATCGCCGTGATCGCGGTCTTCGAGGGCGCAACCAACGATCGCATCGCTGAAGTCCTCGGTTTGCTGTCCGAGCAGGAATAGCCGAGCGCACGCCCTTACGACTCGTCTTCAGCGACGCCTGTGTGCCGCCAACGGCAACACAGCGAGCACCAACGCGCTCGCCGGCGCGGGGAGAATCACGACGAACGGGCGTCCTTCAAGCGCGTCATTGACTCCCCATCCTAGAATTGTTTGTCCGTCATCAGAAATCGCTGAAAGACCTTGAAGGAACCAACCATCCGTGTTCACTCCGAGATCGTTTAGGTACTCCTGAAATCGGACCGGTGATGGATCTTCGCCGAACCAGATCGTCGCAACGATGAAACCAAGCGTCGGATCGGCTTGCAGTGGATCTGCCGCCGAGCCAACAAGTATGGATCCATCGGCTGAGATGCCGGTGACGTCCTCGATCACAGGAATTGAATCAAACCCGTCGAGCTCGACTCTCTTGCCCGTCCCGATGGAATAGCGAAACGCCCCATTCGGGCCACGCCCAACAACCACATGACCGTTCGGAGTCATTTCCGTGATTGTGTCCCCAGGCCGCCCGATGACATCGAATCCGCCCGACTCGGTCCATGTCCACGCCTGTCGGCTTGAAAGCCCGTCTGTCTCACCGAACCCCGCGACGATCGAACCATCGGCCGATATCGCGGTCGCCCGTGCTTCATCCCAAGTACCCGGAGGATCCAGAATCTCGGTGCCGCTTTCACGAGTCCAACGGAACGCGCCGTTGAGAGAACCACCGACGACGGTTGTACCGTTTGCCGAAACGCGAACATGCTTATTGACGGGGAAACCGAGGATGTCCGGAACTTCAATAAGACCGTCGGTGACCGAATACACAAACGGCTGACCTCTGTTCTGCCCCACGATCACGGAGCCATTGTTGGAGGCGTCCGTTGCGAGCGAGTTCCAGCCATCGGCGAGCAGTGTCCCTTCACCGGGCTCTCGCCAGAGGATCGCTCCAGATGTACCGTTGTTCAACGCACCTGACCCAACATAGGTTGACCCGTCTCGTGACATCCCGCGAGCCGTCGCGTTTTCATTCCCCGCAAACGGAATAAACTGAATGCCGGTTCCAGCGATCGACGTACCACCCAGCGCGCACACGATCACAAGCGCGCAGCTTCCCCGCAAAGCGACAGACATAGCGTGTTTCCTCTCTCAACCTCGCGCGTGCGAGTGACGTGTCATCCTTCCGCCCGGCGCAGGCGCACGGGACACGTCAACCCTACCGCGCCACGGCGAGGGCACAAGTGCTCATCTGTTCATCTGTAGGAAGCGAAGTGCGATCTCAGGCGATCACGACTCGTCGTCCTTGGCGATCTGCCACTCCTCGAGCTCGATCGGCGCCTGGCGGCCAAAGATCGTCACCAGCACACGCACCAACCCCTTCTCCGGGATCAGCTCGTCCACCGTGCCCTCGTAGTTCTCGAACGGGCCTTCCTTGATCGTGACCGCGTCGCCCTTCTCGAAGACCATCCGGACCTCGGGCAGCTCTTCCGGCTTGCGCGAGTCCAGCAGCATCTTCTCCACCTCGTGCATCGGCAGCGCCGACGGGCGGCCCGTCGCGCCGACGAAGTCGCCCACGCCCGTCGTCTCCTTGATAAGAAAGAAGACGTCCTGCGGGATGCGACCGTCGTCCTCCAGCGCCATCTCCACGAAGACATAGCCCGGGTAGAGCTTCGTCTCGGTGATGCGCTGCTTGCCGCCCTTGATGGTCTTGGTCTTCTCCGTCGGCACCAGGATGCGCCCGACCAGGTGCGTCAGCGCCTCGATCTGCACCTTCCGCAGCAGCGTGTCGCGGACGGAGTACTCCTTGTTCGACGCGACGCGCAGCACGAACCAGTTCATCCCGGGCTGCACCAGCGGCTCGTCCTCGCCCGCGAGGATGTCCGCGCGCTCGTCGAGGCGACCGTCCAGCGCCGGGCCCGCGGGCTCGGCGGGCGTCGCCGGGGCGCTCTGCACCTCGGGAGACGTCGGCGACTCGGGCTCCGTTGCGCTCGCGCTGTCGGCGTGGTCCTCTTTGTGCTCGTTCATGGAAGCGTCCCCGTCCCGTTGCCCGTGCCCGCGCCCGAGGTGGCACCGTCAACCTGGTTGACTTCGGCCTCGTCCGACTTGAGCACGCCCGCTTGCTTGAAGATCGTCGAGAAGCCGATGTCCGCGATCAGCAGGATCGTCGCGATCACCATGCTGATCAGGATCACCACCCACGTCGATCCGAAGACCTCTTTGCGGGTGGACCAGTTGACCTTCTTCATCTCGCCCTCGGTCGCGATGAGGAACTCACCGGTCTTCGGGCTCGCGTACACAAACCGGAACACCAGCAGCGCGCCGATCAGCATCACCAGCGCCGCCACGCCGCCCTGCAGGTAGATCCGCTCGAAGAGCGGCGCGCCCGCGTCGTTGGTCGGCAGGCTCACCGCGGAGAGCTGGTTCCACAGCCACATTGCGCCGGACGCCACCAGAACCCCCGCGCCCACGGCAGACCCGAGGCGTGTCCAGTACCCCTGACCCGACTTGTAGACCGCGCTGGCCATCGGTCCTCCGTTCCCTCTCGCTCAATCAGGTGAGCGCTGAGCGGGTGTGACGCACGCCGGGAAGGACTCGAACCCTCAACCTGCGGATTTGGAATCCGCTGCTCTACCAATTGAGCTACCGGCGTCCACGGGCCCGCGTCCGACGACGCAAAGCCTGCTTTCGTTGCTGCGCTTACTTGCGCTTGATCTTGTGCACCGTGTGACGCTTCAGACGCGGGCTGTACTTGCGAAGACCGTTCTCCTTGATCTTCTCCGGCAGACCGCCCTTCACGTTCACGGACGTGCGGTAGTTCAGATCGCCGGTCTCTTCGCACTGCAGCCACACGTACTCGCGTGCGTCGCCCTTTTTCTTCGCCACGCCGGTCCCTGCCTTTCGGTTCGCGACGCCGGACCCCGGCATCGCCTCGCAAAGACGCTCCCCGCGGTTCCCCGCGAGGAGCGGATCATGCTTGCGTCACCTCGAGCGGACTACTCGAGGATCTTCGTCACCACGCCCGAGCCGACCGTGCGCCCGCCTTCGCGGATGGCGAAGCGCAGGCCCTCTTCCATCGCGATCGGCTTCTCGCCGAGATCGACGGAGATACCCACGTTGTCGCCCGGCATGCACATCTCGGCGCCGCCGGTCAGCGTCACCGCGCCGGTCACGTCCGTCGTGCGGAAGTAGAACTGGGGCTTGTAGCCGGAGAAGAACGGCGTGTGACGACCGCCCTCTTCCTTCGAGAGGATGTAGACCTCGCCCTCGAACTTCGAGTGCGTGTTGATCGAGCCGGGCTTCACGATCACCTGACCGCGCTGCACGTCGTCCTTTTCGATACCACGCAGGAGCACGCCGCAGTTGTCGCCGGCCTCGCCCTGGTCCATCGACTTGTTGAACATCTCGACGCCGGTGATCGTCGTCGCCTTGGGCTCGGTCATCAGACCGACGATCTCGGCCGGATCACCGACCTTGACCACGCCACGCTCGATACGACCGGTCGCCACGGTGCCGCGACCCTTGATCGAGAAGACGTCTTCCACCGCGACGAGGAAGGGCTTGTCAACCTCGCGCTCCGGATCGGGGATGTAGTCGTCGAGCGCCTGGAAGAGCTCATCGACACCCTTCGAACCCTCGTCGTTCGAGGGATCTTCCATGCACGCCTTCGCGGTCACGTGAACCACCGGGCAGTCATCGCCGGGGAACTCGTTCGCGCTGAGCAGCTCGCGGACTTCCATCTCGACGAGCTCGAGAAGCTCCGGGTCGTCAACAAGGTCAACCTTGTTCATCGCCACCACGATGTAGGGCACGCCCACCTGACGAGCGAGCAGCACGTGCTCACGCGTCTGCGGCATCGGGCCGTCCGCGGCCGACACCACCAGGATCGCGCCGTCCATCTGCGCCGCACCCGTGATCATGTTCTTCACATAGTCGGCGTGACCGGGACAGTCCACGTGCGCGTAGTGACGCTTGTCCGTCTCGTACTCGACGTGCGACGAGTGGATCGTCACCGTCTTCGACGAGTCACGCACCGTGCCGCCCTTGGTGATCTCGGCATAGGACTTCGCCTTCTTGCCGCTCTTCACCGCCGAACGTGCCGCCATCGCCGCCGTGAGCGTGGACTTCCCGTGGTCAATGTGACCGATGGTTCCGACGTTCACGTGCGGTTTCGTCCGCTCAAAGGTTTCCTTGGCCATCTCGCCAGAACCTCCGGTTGCCCGGGCCCGCGGGCTCATCACCCGCCGCCCGGTCCATCAATCGAATGAACCAATCCAACGCCCGGCGACCTTCGCCGAACGCCGCGCCATCATCACGACGCGATCCAACACGATACCTGCGCCCTTGCAGGTGCAGACCCGCGCGGACCCGCCGACCGCGATCGTCCCACCGACGAAACGCGACCGACACCAATCCCCTCCGCCCGCAAACGCGAGCGACGGACAGCCATCGATGGGACTTGAACCCATGACCTCACCCTTACCAAGGGTGTGCTCTACCACTGAGCTACGATGGCAAACACCGCGCGACGACCCCGCCGCGCGGCCCGTCAATGTAGCCCACACCCCCACGCCGGACAAGTGTTCCAACCTCCCGGATACGCCACTTCATGCCCCAGCCCGCCGTCTTCCTCGACCGCGACGACACACTCATCCCCTGCAACGCCATCACACCCCACGGCGATCTCGGCGACCCCGACCTCGTCCAACTCCTCCCCGGCGCCCGTGACGCCTGCGCCCGCCTCAAAGACGCCGGCTACGCCCTCGTCGTCTTCACCAATCAGGGCGGCGTCGCCCGCGGCAGGTATCCCACCACCGCCGTCGAAGCCTGCCACGAGCGCCTCAACCACCTCCTCGGCGGGCTCATCGACACCTTCCGCTACTGCCCCTACCACCCGAGCGGCACCCTCCCCGACTTCACCCGCGAGCACCCCTGGCGCAAGCCGCAGCCCGGCATGATCCGCGACGCCGCCCAAGCCCTCGACATCGACCTCGCCCGCTCCTGGGCCATCGGCGACAAACCCCGCGACTGCCAAGCCGCCAAGAACGCCGGGCCCATCACAACGATCCTCATCTCAGACCTCTGGACGAGCCCCGACCGTGAAGGAGCGGGATCTTCCGGACGAGCCGCGACTTCCGAACGAGCCGCGACCGTGAGGGAGCGGGACAAGGGCATCGACCACCTCGCACCGGACATCGCCGCCGCCGCGGAGATCGTCCTCTCCCACCCCTCCTCGTCCTAGCGGGACGGGCATCTCGCCCGTCATCTATCCGCCCCCTTTGGGAACGAGCCTGGCTCCCTCGCCCCACTCGCGGGGAGAGGAAGCCGGATCGAGTCACCGTCACGTCACAGGTGCCACGACGCGCCGCAGGCGCGTCGTGCGTTGCCCCCTCCTCGGCAATCCGCCCCTCAGGACGGATCAGACCCCATCCCCCAGACCCCATACCCTGTCTTCATGCCCGCCGCCGTCACACTCCGCGCGCTCACCGGCACGCCCCTCGCCGATCCGCACGTCCGCTCCATCGTCGAGTCCACCGCCCGCGCCATCGCCGAACGCACCGGCGTCGAGGTCCTCGAACTCGCCACCCAACCCGATCGCGTGACGGCCCTCGTCGACGCGCCCCGCCTCGCCGCCATCGGCTTCGCCGCCGAGCTCCGCCGACTCACCACCCAGTGGTACACCCGCAAGTACGATGCCCCCACCCTCTGGGGCGAGCCCGCCAGCGACGACGAGCCCGACTGGCTGAGCGACCTCCCCTGGCTCCGCGACTGAACGCCCGAGACGTGCCGAGCGACTTCACCAGCGAACCCGACGCGCACGCCCAGCCCGAACGCCGCGGCTCGCGCCTCCTCGTCGTCCTCCCCTCGTGGATCGGCGACGCCGTCATGGCAACCCCAAGCGTCCGGCTCCTCCGCGAGTGCCTCCCGGGCTGGTTCATCGGCGGGCTCATGCGCCCGGGCATCGACCAGCTCCTCGCCGGCATCGAGCTCTTCGACGAAGAGCACGTCGGACGCGCCGTCGGCGTCATGGGCCCCAAACGCGTCGCCCAGAAACTCCGGCCACGCCGGTACGACATCGCCCTGCTGATGACCAACTCCTTCAGCACCGCGCTCATCACACGCATCGCCGGCATCCCGCGACGCATCGGCTACGACCGCGACGGACGCGGCATCCTCCTCACCGAACGCCTCCAACCGCTCAAACGCAAGGACGTCACCCCTTATAACCGTTCGTCCACCAACCCCGGCGCGTGGGCGCCCGTGCCCGCGTGCGAGTACTACGACCGCCTCTCGCGCCACCTGCTCAGCGAACTCGGTCAGCATCCCCCCGCGATGGGCCCCCTCGAACTCGCGCTGACCGCCAGCGACGAACTCGACGCGCACGCCTGCCTCGCGCGCGTCTGCCCCGATGCGCTCGATCAATCCAGCACACGCCCGAACGTCCTGCTCATCCCCGGCGGCAACAACCCCGCCAAGCGCTGGCCCGCCGACCGCTTCGCCGCCCTCGCCGACTGGCTCGCGCGCAACCGCGGCGCGCGCGTGCTCATCTCCGGCGCACCCAACGAAGCCGAACTCGTCGCCGACGTCGCGTCGCGCTGCGCGAGTGACACACCCGCCTTCGACCTCACGAGCACCCGCATGTCGCTCGGCGCGTTGAAAGGGGTCATCGCACGCTGCAAGCTCGTTGTCACCAACGACACCGGCCCGCGACACATCGCCGCCGCCCTCGGCGTGCCCGTCGTCACCCTCTTCGGCCCCACCGATCACCGCTGGACGACCATCCCCTTCGACGAAGAGATCCGCCTCCTCGCCGACCCCAAACTCCCCGAAGAAGAAGTCGCCAACGACCACCCCGAACGCTGCGCCATTGACAACATCGGCCTGGGCGACGCCTGCGCCGCCTGCGCCAAGCTCCTCACCGAAGCGCCCGTCTAACGAGCCGCGGTCTCCAAACGCGCCGCGACGTCTGACGAGCCGCGACCGTGAGGGAGCGGGCTTCCTCTCCCTTCTTCTTCTCGTGGGACGGGCATCTTGCCCGTCTCCTCCCACGCCCTACCCGAGCGGATCAACCCTCGGCCTCGGGTCGCCGTGCGCCGCCAGCCGCGCGCCCAACCGCGACCACATCTCCGCGCGCGCACCCTCCACCACCGCGCTCGGCCCCGTCGCGACGATCGCGCTCCGCGTCGCGCGCATCCGGTCGTACACGCTCGCCTCGACGCCGCAGCCAACGCTCTCGACGTGCAGCGCAAAGAGCATCTCCTCGATCCGCACGAACGCCTCCGCCTCGTGCCGCCCGCGCACGCGCCCCGACACCCCCACTGTGTCCACATGGAACAGCAGCGGCACATCGCCCTCCCAGCGCACCAGCACGTTCGACGGCTTGTGATCCCGATGCCGCACGCCGCGCATCGCAAGCGTGCCAACACTCCGCCCCACCGCTTTCGCGAGCGCACGTCGATGGTCGAGCGTCATCGTGTCGTCCGCCATCTGTTCGAGCAGCGTCGGCGCATCCATGCGCGCCATCACCAGCGACTCGATCGTCCGCCCGCGATCGTCCGTGCCGCGCACGATCGCGAAGCAGCGCACCGTGAAGAGCCCCGCCCGGTCGATCGTCTCGGCACCCCTCCACTGCCGCACGTGACGCGTCGCACCCGTGATCATCTTGACGCGGTCCTTGAACCCGTCGAGGCGCATCGTCTTCACGACGAGTTCCTCGCACCCGAGCGTCTCGCCGAGTTGCCCCGATGGCCCGCGCCACACCGCCGAGCGCTCGCCGCCCTTCAGCACGCTCGATTCTCGGCGGAACGCGTCGCTCGCGATGTGCTCGCCTAGCACGCGCGTGAGCCCATCGTCGACGTCCGTGCGCACGACACGCCCGTCGAACGCGGGCCGCGGGATGTCGCGCTGGAGTTGCGTCACGGCGCGAGCGTACCGACCATGCCGCGCGCATGAACGACGCACCGCCCAGCCCGCCGCCCCTCTCCGTCGCGATCACGTGCTTCAACAGCGCTGCGACGATCGAGCGCCTGCTCGATTCGATCGAGGGCCTCGCCTCGCAGGTCGTCGCCGTCGATTCGGGCTCGACCGACGCCACGCTCGGCATCCTCCGCGCCCGCGGCATCGAGCCCATCCACCAGGACTTCCTCGGCCACGTCAAGCAAAAGCAGTTCGCCCTCGAACGCTGCGAGCAGCCGTGGGCGCTGCACCTCGACGCCGACGAATCGCTCGAGCCCGACCTGCGCGACGCGATCCGAGATGTCATCGCGCGCAACGACCCAGCCGTCGGCGCCTGCGCCATGATCCGCAAGGTCTGGTACGCCGGTCGCCTGCTCGACCACGCCTGGCAGCCCGAGTGGCGCGTGCGCCTCGTGCGCACGGGCAGCGCCGCCTGGGGCGGGTACGACCCGCACGACCACCTGAGCCTTACCGACGACGCGCGCGCACGCGGCCTGCGCGTCGAGAAGATCATCGGCGTCATGCGCCACGACACGATGCCCTCTGCAGCCGACTTCCTCGCGCGCCAGGTCGCGCACGGGCGCATCGCCGCCGCCTCCTACGAACGTCTCGGCAAGCGCACGAACCCGCTGCGCGTCGCGCTCTCGCCCCTCGGCGCGTGGCTCAAGGAGATGGTCATCCGGCGCGCGTTCCTCGACGGCTGGCGCGGCTGGGTCGCCGCCTCCTGCGCCGCCTCCGCCGCACTCGCCAAGCACACCATCCTCCTCGAACGCCAGCGCACAGAGGGTGACTCGTGAACATCGCGCTCGTCTGCGATCGTCTCGACGACCACCCCGTGCGCGCGGGCTTCTCGACCCGCCGCCTCGCCGAGGCGCTCGCGCGCGATGAACGCATCGATCACATCACCGTGCTGTGCGCCAGCGCCGACCCCGCCTGTGCGCACGAGGCGTACGCGATCGACGCCATCCACGGCTTCAGCGACGAGCGCCACGTAGACGACGCGGTCCACACCCACGCTATCCGATGGCTCGACGGTTTCGATGCGTCGCTCAGCCTCTCGTGCGTCGCGCCGGGCGACGCGTGGCTGCCCATGCCCGTGACACGCGCGCCGCTGGCGCGCCACCGCTCGCGTTACGGCACCTACCTCGGCACCAAGGTCTGGTTCGGCCACGATCGTCCACGCCAGAAGCTGCTCCGCGCCACGCAAGAAATCGTGCGCGCCCGCACGGTGCAGCGCCTCGCGCTCACGAACGCGCACGCCGCCGCCATGTCGTCTCTGCTCGGTGTGCCGCCATCACTGATCGCACGCGTGCGTGCGCACGATCTGCTCACGCCCGAGTCGCGCACAACCTCGCAGCGCGCCGCGATCCGCCGTGCGCTCGACCTGCGCAATGAGGACCGCGTCGTCCTGTGCGCGCTCTCGCTCGCCCGCATGCCGCACAGCGAGCGCACGCTGCGCGCCTTCGCGCACGCCACCACGCGGATGGGCCAGCCGCCGGTGCTCGTCATCACCGGTCTCGCCGGTGTGCGGTTCCTGCACCGCGCCGCGGCGTTCGGCATCGAGGCGCACGTCCGCTGCGTCGGCGAGACGCACGACCCGCTCGCGCTGCTGCACGCGTGCGACGCCCTCATCGCGACGCCCGAAGCCGCCAGCAAGCACGACGACTGGCTCATCCCCGCCGCCAGCGCCGCGCAGATGCCCGTGATCACCGCGAGCGACGGCGCGCACGGTCCCACCGGCATCGAACTCGTGCGCGACCCGC